>CALJJQ010000049.1 GCA_937973965.1 uncultured Calothrix sp.
TGATGGGATGTCGGCGATTAGTTCGCGACTATGAGTTATTACCTGAAACATCAGAGACTTTTATTTATCTTGCCATGATCCCTATTATGCTGAGGCGTTTAGCATAGTTTTTGACTTTGAGAAACTTTTCAAACATCCTCTAACAAGGAAGAGCTTAAAGTCCGTTGAATTCACGTTACATTAACTAAATATATTTTAGCAAAACATAGTCGTGTATCTAACACATACTACAAGTATTTTACAGTGCAAACGCATCTAAAATTAAGCTAGGTGCGGCGTAGCCGCACCAGCGCGGACAAGCGATGGTAAAAATTAGCCCATAACCCACAATTTAGCCTAAACAAAAATAAGTGTTAAATATTACTATTATATCTGAACAATAGGCAGTAAATACCAGTAGATGCAATCATCTGAAATAATTGGAAATATAATCTTAATTAAAAGAAATTGATTAACAACTGAATCCTCAAACTTTCGCCAGATAATTGTCATCCATAGCGGCTAAAAATTGTTTATTTTTAATTCCAAAATTTTTACTTTTTTCTTTACCTAAGAGATTAACTGCGATGTGACGGAGAACAGCAAAATTTTGTGGTGCATTCTCTTTTCTAATTCTACAATCATCTTCATTTAATGCTACATCTAATATCCAATGCAATGAATTTTCAATACCCCAATGGCTGCGAATAGATTCTCCAAATTTTTTGGCATCTAAATTTAGACTGCTAATATAATAACGAGTTTCAACAGTTGTTTTACCATTCTCGGTTCTTACTGATTCAATCATACCTATACTGTTTAATTTGCTCCATTTATTATCTGGTTCAATTTTATTGGAGACATCGGAAAGCATTAGATAATTACGTATATATAGCGTCCATGACCCAACTCACGAGTGCTGTAATCACTTGCATTAAAACCGTTATTACGTTTTGATATTGGTTCTTTAAATAGTAATTCTACACTTTCATACAAGTTCTTTTGATTCTTTTTTAGTGCGATTATATAATCTCCATCTTTCTGAGATATAAGATTGACTATTTCTTTTTGACATCCAATTGCGTCAATTGTGACAATACAACCAGCAATATCTAACATCGCACACGTGCAGGTGCGGCTTCGCCGCACCTGCACCTTTAAATTTTAAAATTTAGATGCGTTTGCCCTGAAGTATTTTATTTTTTATTGATAAACACGCCTTCCGAGATAACTTTTTGCCTGTTGACGAACATTTGCTAAACAACAACTACCCTGGGGATTATTCACTTCACAACCACAACGTCCAGCTTGAATATGGGTACGAATTGAAGATTCGGCTGTGCTATGGTTAGTCTGTTGAATTTCTTGTCTAATTCTATCCCTTGTCCAATTAAAACAATAACATACAGGAACTTGTCCCCCCTGAGCTTTGGGGAACACTGGGACTTTTACCTCGTCTACTATAAAAGTTTGACCCTGCTCGTTAAAATAAACTACGGGACAATCAATGGAGTCACAGAAAAAGTAATTAGTTTGAGAATTCAGGGTTTCTAATGCTTTCGGTTTTAACAAACTTTTGAGTGTAATTGTTTTGACAGATTTTCCTTTGATTCCATTCACTGGACAGTTTCTTTTCGAGGAATTTTGAGTTATGGAGCAACATTCTTCAGACATATTTTTCTCCTATTTACAACAATTTTTACGATGTGACTTGCGATAGCGAAAATATGAAAGTACGGTTAGTGCAACTAATATTCCTAATGCTGGTAAGAGAACATAATCGAGATAACCTACAATCGAACTTAATCCGACTGCTCCTAATAAAATAACTAAAATAGGTGTGAAGCAACACAAAGCCACAATCATGGTTCCCGTCAAACTAGCAATCAATGCGGTTTTAGGTTTCATCAAATAAATTTCCTCTATCAATTAATTGACATCGAATTGTTCATTCTCATCATTATTCTTAGACTATAAAACCTCATTTTCTAAAGCCTTACGAGCCACTTTAGTCACATAAATTGTCACAGCAACTGTAGCAATAAAACCGATAATCCGAATCGCCCACTGAATACCGGGATTACCAGGTTGAGATTCAGTACCAATTGTGGCAATATTACCAGCTAAGGAACCGATATAAACATACATAATTGTACCGGTAATCATACCAATGGAAGCCATCACGTAGTCCTTGAGGGAAACTCCTGTGACACCATAGGCATAGTTCAATAAATTAAAAGGAAAAATCGGAGAAAGCCGAGTTAACAAAACAATTTTCAGTCTTTCCCTGCCCACAGCTTCATCAATCGCTTTAAATTTCTGATTTCCAGCAATTTTCTTAGCAACCCATCCCCTCGCCAAATAACGTCCAACCAAGAAAGCAGCCGTAGCACCGATAGTTGCACCAATGAAGACATACAGCGAACCCATCACCACACCAAAGACAACACCTGCACCGAGAGTGAGGATTGATCCTGGTAGAAATGCAACAGTAGCCACAATATAAAGAAATATAAATGCCAATGCTCCCACAGTACCCAGACCATCAATCCACAGTAAAACATCTTTTAACCAGACTTGGGGATTAAATCCGGAAACATTTTGTGTCGATTCTTGTCCAAAAGCTGCTTCTGTGGTGAATATAAAAACCAGAGCAAATGCACTCAAAATGAGAAAGACAAATTTCAAGTTTACTGATTTTATTCTCACCAGACCAGGGAGGTTTTGAAAAACTTTTATTTGACGCGACTATTGCTGGATAAGAGTTTCAGAGTTTGTGATTCATCGAACTCACGTTAATGTTAGTTATGTAGTGGTCAGGATGTAGCCGAATTGTTTCGGAAAAAACAACGCTATTCCCCAATAACCACTCCCCAAAAATAATTACCAAAGTCTGCCTCTGAGAGGTGAATACGATATTGTTTTCCCCAGGAATAGACATCTAAGTTGATTTTTCCCGGTTCGGTGTCCAGCCATTCTCCTCCTTGAACGGAAATATTACCCAGGAGAACAATCCAATGGTTGGGAAGTGCAATAAATGGGGTTTTAGCGCGTAAAAATCCATCCGCGGTGACTAGGGGAAAGACGACTCCTTGGTTTTGCAGCGCTTTGGTTGCAGCTTGTAAAGCTTGAAATTCACCAGAGAAATAGGTGCGGTGATAGGTGACTTTTTGGTAGCCGAGTAGTTCTTTTGTCCAGGTTTCCATTTCCCAGGGTTTGGTAATTCCTGCGAGGTTGCGCACAAAATCGGGTAGATTAGCTTCGATATTGAAAATCGAATTTTCAGCTTCTCGTAATGCCGATAATACCATCCAATCGGTAGGTTGGGTGCGGAGTTTACCTTGACTGCGACGTAGTAGGGGTGATGTTTGAATGTGGATATTGCCAGTTTTGTAGCTACCAGTTTCAAATAGACTGCGACACAGTTCGATATATTTCCAGGGTTGTTTGCGGACAAGTTCAAAAATAATGGAAGCTGGACCACAAAAAGGTTGTCCACCTTGATTAATCTGGAAAGGGTTAACAATGCGATCGCGCATTTGAGCAATTAGTTGGGTTTTCTCCACACTCTTCCAAACTCCGGGTATAGTGGAGTTGGCAAAGTCGTCTAGGACTGATGCTATATCTGGGGAAAGGGTGGATGGGTTCATAGGTCGAGTTTCGATTATACCAAATTCTCTCAAATAAAGCCTCGTGCAATGCGTCCCCACGCGGAGCATAGGGACGAGACCATCACAAAAACTGTGCGAACTAAATAGGGGTAAATTCCCACAAAACTAACAGCCTAGGCATAAGTTACGAATTACGTAGACGCGAAGCAGCTTGCCGTAGGCTATTACGTAGCTTGCTTCCCGCGTAGCGGGTATTACATAGACGCGAAGCGGCTTGCCGTAGGCTATTACGAATTATTAAAGAGGGAGAAAATCCAAATCATACTATCCTGTACCAAAGTTGACAATCAATTCTAAAATCGATGCAACGAGTTGGAATAGCACATCGTAATCTATGACTACATCTTTCCCTGATACTCAGAATCATTGGGCACGGGATTTTATACATGCTTTGGCGGCTAGGGTAATTATCGTTGGTTTCCCTAATGGTACATTTCGTCCCGATAATTCCATTACTCGGGCTGAATTTGCAACCATGTTGGCGGGTTCCTTTCGGGATGTACCGAAACGGAGGGAGTATCGAAGTTTTCTAGATGTACCCGGAAGTTTTTGGGGTGCAAGGGCGATTCAGTTGGTTTACGAACAGGGGTTTATGATTGGCTACCCTGATAACCGTTTTCGTCCTGATAACCGACTCACCAGAATTGAGGCTTTAGTTGCGTTGGTGTCGGGATTAAATTTGGCTGGTCAGGTGCAAGCTGATTTACTAACTTTATTACCGCAGATATTTGAAGATGCATCCCAAATACCTGGTTATGGACGTACCCAGGTTGCTGTCGCTACTAGAGCCAAATTAATTACTAGTTTTCCCAATACCAAGTTATTAAATCCTAATTTAGCAGCTACAAGGGCAGATGTGGTAACTTTTGTCCATCAAGCTTTAGCCTATTTAAATCAAATACAGAAAGTTTCTTCGCCTTATATTATTTTGCCCCCCGGAGAATCCAGTCCCATCACCCCCCCACCACCAAGTCCCATCAGTGTCAGCCATAATCGGGAATTTCGCGGTGCTTGGGTAAGTACGGTTTGGAATATTGATTTTCCCTCTAAATCAAATTTACCAGTGGAGGAGCAAAAAGCAGAATTTATTAAAATTGCCAATACTCTACAACGCTTGAACTTTAATGCCTTAATTTTACAAGTACGTCCCGAAGGAGATGCGGTGTATGCATCCTCCATCGAACCTTGGAGTCGCTGGTTAACGGGAACCCAAGGACAAGTTCCTACCCCCTTCTATGATCCCCTAGAATTTGCGATCGCTGAATGTCGTAAACGTAATATTCAAGTCCATGCTTGGTTTAATCCTTACCGTGCAAAAGTCACCACTAATCAGGGTAATTTAGCGACCAATCATCTTGCGGTCACCAATCCAGAATGTGTTTATCGCTGGGGAAGTACCCTCTGGATGGACCCTGGAATTAAATTAGTTCAAGACCGGGTTTATCAAGTGGTTATGGATGTGGTCAGACGCTACGATGTTGACGGTATCCATCTGGATGATTATTTCTATCCCTATCCGATTTCTGGTCAAAATTTCCCCGATGATCAAACCTATGCAGCCTACCGCGCTAGTGGTGGTAGATTAGATTTGGCTGATTGGCGACGGCAAAATGTCGATCAATTGGTTAAACGTCTGTACGAGGGAATTAAAGCCGTAAAACCCCATGTTTCCTTTGGTGTTAGTCCTTTTGGTATCTATCGTCCTGGTCAACCACCGGGAATTGTCGGTTTAGATGCCTATAATGTCTTGTATGCCGATGCCAAAAAATGGTTGGAAGAAGGTTGGGTCGATTACCTCGCACCCCAATTGTACTGGCGAATTGACCAAACCCAACAAAGTTATCCCACCCTCCTGAAATGGTGGACGCAAATCAATACGCGCAGACGATATATCTTCGCGGGGAATAACTTGGGTAAACTGGACGATAAGGACTGGAAAGATACAGAAATCGAAAAACAGGTTCAAATTAGCCGTAGTCTTGCAGCCGAATTATCCCTCGGTAATATTTTCTTTAGTGTCAGCGCGATTAACGAAAATCGCCAAGGTATCGCCAATACTTTGGGTAGTAAACTATACAACCGTCCCGCCTTACCACCCCAATTGTCATGGCATAGTGACAGACCTCCCACTCCCCCATCGGGTTTAGATGTGAAAAATCGCCGTTTAGAGTGGAATCCAGCAAATACCCCCGATATTCGTTCCTGGACACTGTATCGACGTAATGGTAGTACATGGGAATTGCAACGTATTCTCAGTCGAGGAACCCATTTTGCAACGGTGCAACCGGGTACATATGCTGTCTGTGCGGTGGATCGCTTTGTGAATGAAAGTGCTGCGGTGCAAATTACGGTGAGCTAGTGGGTTGATGAACCTCACCCCAACCCCTCTCCTACTTCCCAGAGGGACAGAAAATTCGTAGTTTTCAATCAAGAATCAATTCTTTCAAAACCTCTGTTTCCAAAAAAGAGAGGTTTGGAGAGGGATTCTTTGAATCTGTCAAATTCAGGTTTATTTGGCGTTGCTGCACACAGATGTGAATTGAAAATGTGACATTTTATGTGGAGACGTAGCATTGTTACATCTCCACATAAAACCCTGGAAAAAATATGTTCTCCTGTTAAAATACGCAGACCAGCAACGGCATATCTCAATACTTCAGCATTTTTACGGATGCATTTTATAGCAATTTTCTCCAAGCTAGTTCCTGTAGGTTAAATAATGTAATAAATTTATGAGTAATATTAACTAGTTGTAAGACTTAAGACGTAGAGAGTAAGTAATATAAAAAAACCATTTAGTTTGTGTGAAGATAGTGTTATTGGGCACAGAGTATAACTATTGGTTGACGACAAAGGAAACGGTAATATTTTAAAATGAGACCGTAAAATAAAAGCAAGCATGGTAAAGCAAGTCTTTAGTATCTGCTACTGACATGGGTGCTTTATTGGAATCAGGCGCTGACTCTATAATTTAAGATATTTTTAAGGATATTTTGATCACTGCAAATAATCTAGCCTTCAGTAGATATATGCGAATATCTGCACCAAATGCGATGAACAAAAAACTCAAAATTCTGCTAATTGATAATCGTGTGGCAGAACGACAAACCCTTAGTCATGCTCTCGAATGTTGTCAGCTGAATCTTCAGGTTGAGCAGGTTGACAATATTGATAGCGCGATCGCAATTTCTCGTCTCCATCAATTTGATTGTGTATTTTTGACCGATGGGATTGTAGGGGAAGGATATGTAACAAATTTGCAAACTTCGGGACTGAATGCACCAATTGTGCTATTGACCGAAAATACAGATTTATTATTAATAGATAATTGGCAGAATTTTGGTATTATCGATGTAGTGGAAGAAAGGGAAATAAATCCCCTCAGTATTGCCCGAATAGTTCGTAATAGTATCCGGATTTACAAAAGTGAAAGTAATGCGGAACACCTACGTCAGGAACTGCGCGATCGCCAAGAGCAAATTAACCATCAAGCTCAAGTAATTGCCACCCAAAGATTACAGATCAACCAGAAAAATATCGAGCTAATTACCGCATCCCAACTCAAATCCCAGTTTTTATCGACAATTTCCCACGAATTACGTACTCCGATGCACGCAATTCAGGGTTTTTCCCAGGTTTTGTTAAAAATGCGCAACGATCAAATTTCTCCCCAACAACGGGATATGGTCGAGCGAATTTACAATAATAGTCAACAACTACTCCAGCTACTGAATGATATTCTCGATTTTGGGAAACTGGAAGCGGGAACCCTGGATTTACAACCGCAATTTTTTGATATTGCCGTTGCGGTTGCTTGTACAGTTGAGGAAATGAAAGCTCAGGCTCATAGTAAAAATCTCTCATTAAATTTTCAAAATCATTTACAAAACGGCATCATTTATAATGACCAGATGCGGATACGGCAGATAGTAATTAATTTACTGTCGAATGCCATTAAATTTACTGAAGCGGGTCAAGTTTGTATCGAATTGGAGGATTTGCCAGCCGAAGGTTTAGCCATTATCGTCCATGATACAGGCATTGGCATTGACACATCACAGGTCGAAAATATTTTTGATGTCTTTCGCCAACTTGATAGTAGTTTATCCCGCAAATACGGTGGAGTGGGGATGGGTTTAGCCATTGTCAATGCTTTAGTGTATATGATGCAGGGTCGAATAATCGTTAGTAGCGAACCCGGTAAGGGTTCCACATTTCGGGTAGAGATACCCCGACAGATTATGGGTGTTCAACCTAGTAGCGCATTAGCAGAGAATGCCAAACTAAACGCGATCGCTTCCTATCCATCCATCTATCCACAACAGGATGTGTTGTTGTTCCCAAAGCATCGGATGTGGTCAAGAGAAAAATAGACTTTGAGGATGATCCACCGTGATCTAAATCTCAAATGGTCGAAAGGAATAATGTATTAGTGATTGGTTATGGTAACGACCTACGTAGTGATGATGGTATTGGACAAAGGGTAGCCAACGAGTTCAACCGAAATTCCCGTTTCAGCAACCTCACATCCCTTGCAGTTCATCAGCTTACTCCCGAACTCACCCAGAAGATTGTCAAAGCAGATTTAGTTATTTTTGTTGATGCTTGTTTCCATTGGCAAAGTTCAGACAAAAGCCTCATCCCGTTCACATCAAACCCTGATGTTCGCGTTCGTATCCTAGAACCCGATAGCAATACCCCCCTCGCAGGACATACAGTCAATCCCCAATCCCTATTAACTTTGACCCAAGTAATTTATGGTTATTGTCCCCCCGCTTTATTAGTGACAGTTCCAGGAGAAAATTTTCAATTGGGAGAACAGTTGTCGTCAACCGGGGAAATTGGAGTTGCGATCGCGATCGCCAAAATTACCCAGATCATCAATCAGGGTGAATGGGGTAAATATTGATTATTTTGAAGATTCTTTAACCATTGCGAACATTTAATAGGCTGGGCGTGACTGAAGTAGCATCCAGAAAAATAATACTAGCAATAATGCGCCAACCTTGACGATGAGATATATCCAGGTTTCTGGTATTAATAAATTTTGCGTTAAACGTTCGATTAAGTTTTGCATTAAGGATTCCATAAATCTCACCTCCATTTAGATTTCCATTTTCTATATCGGTAATACCGATTCCCTAAAATTAGGCAACAGATGGAATCTACGAAATCATTGCGACATCTAGTGTTTATAATTAGCCTATTTATAATTAGCC
>CALJJQ010000050.1 GCA_937973965.1 uncultured Calothrix sp.
AACTGGCACATTTTCAGTCAAACTATCACATTGGCTGAATTCAGACGTAAGGTTTATAAATTAAGGATTACACACATTAAACTCATATTCAAAGGTATGTGCCAGTTGACCTTATTTTGTGACGCTTGCGTAAGTCCTATTAAAATAGATGTATTATCAGTCAAGTAAGTCGGTGATCACAAACCTTACTATGCAAAACTATGCAAAGAAAAGTAGGGTCTCCATATTTGGCTCGTAGTTGCACTACTCTTCTACAACACTGCGATTATAGCGCTATGAGCGCAACTACAAACAAACAAGTGATAATTCACCAACTTGCTTAGTTATCATGAAAAACCGACTTCAAGGGATAACCATCGCCATCCTATCCCCGTTCACAGTCAACATTCAACAGTCAACCAACGAATATAAGTCTTAACCAATCCCTCCTGACGACCGTATTCTAATAGTGATTACCCACCTTACGATGGTGAACCGCAGTCACACCCTCTGGTTTCGATACCCGTCCTGCATAAACGGTACAATAAACTATCCAGTGGTCTCCCGCATCCAAGCGACTAGCAACTTCACACTCCATGTAAGCTAGAGCATCGGCTAAAATTGGTGCGCCATTTTCAGCTGGTTGGGTACGTACACCTTCAAAACGATCTGCACCGGGAGCAAATCGCTTGAGAAAATGTTTCATTAACCCCTGATAATTGCCTTCTTCTAAGACATTCAATACAAACTTATCACCGACTTGCATCAGGGATTCAATTGCCCTATCCTTAGCAACAGCAATGCTAACACCTAATGGTTTAAAACTAGCTTGTGTCACCCACGATGCAAGCATTGCACTTGTGACATCACCTTTTTTAGCGGTAATAATATATAACCCACCGCTAATCCGTCCTAGGGCTTTATCTACATCTGCACCCAGGGATTTCATTTGCTTAATGCTTTTATCCCGTGTCACCCACTGAGCTAGGTCGGTTCCGGACTCCTCACAGCGTTTATACAAATTATCTGTAGGTGTGTCACGTATTTCAATCACCGGGAACGCGACATGTAAACCCAGGGAACGGAATTTATTGAGCAATGGATAGGTCGGTTCGTCGTCTCCCCCACCGGTTTCAAATATACCTACTGCTTGCTTTTCTTTGACTGCACCTAAAACAGTACCAAGAGCCGTTTGAGCAGCTTGATTACTTGCAGGTGGCATCCCAATAATTATACCTGCACAACGCCCGACTAATTCCTGAAGCTCTTGCAAATCAACTGTTTTTAGGTCAATCATCTCCGTAGCTACCCCTGTTTTATTGATACCAGTAGCTAGGGCATGGGCTAAATTATCACTGTATCCATATTCAGAAACGTAGAAAATCCCTACCGTTGTCTCCGCTTTGGTTTGGCTTTGACTCCAGCGACGATAACGACCTGTTAATTCCTGCACATGGTTCCGTAATAATGGCCCATGTCCAGTGGCAATCATATCTATATGGGTCAATTCATCCATCCGTTTGAGGGCAGATAGGACGGAACGGGCATTGGGTGCCATTAAGCACTCGTAATAATATTGAAAATCCGGGGAAATAGCTTCTAAATCTGTGTCAAAGGTGTCATCAGAACAGTAGTGTAGACCGAATGCGTCGCAGGTATATAAAATTTGAGTTTTATGGTCAAAGGTAAAAATTGTGTCTGGCCAATGTAGATTTGGAGCGATGACAAATTCTAGTTCGTGACCATTACCTAAATCCAATCTATCGCCATTTTTGACAATTTGTCTTTTAAAGGGGGTGTGTACCAAATTTTCTAAAAATTGAATTGCCACCTTGGAACCAACTACGGTAATCTCAGGTGCCATCTGCAACACATCCCTAACTAAACCACTGTGGTCAGGTTCGGTATGGCTGATGATTAAATAATCGATACTTGCTATGTCTATTAAACCTGTGAGGGTATCAAAGTAAAGCTGGCGAAACTTTTCATGGGAAGTATCAACTAATGCCACCTTTTCCCCACAAATTAAAAACGAATTGTAGGTAGTACCATTCTGCAAACCATACTCGATATCAAAGCGATCGCGGTCCCAATCGAGCGATCGCATGGTCGTTGTGTCGGTTGCAATTTCCTCTATCTGCATTGTTAGGCGTTTCTGGGGTGTCTGGGTAACTGTAACCATGACTCGCCTCCTGGAGCTTATTATTAAGTATTTATTACCTCTGGTTATATTGTGACACAGATGAAATGTAAATAAATATTAAAAAAACTATTATAGGGTTAAGTAAAACTATTTGCCTCGCTTGTAAGTAGGGAGTTGGGAGTGGGGAGTAGGGAGAGGAATGAGGGTTCGATGGTTAAACGATTTTGCGATCGCTGTTGGTAAATGAAGGCGATGACATAAATACCGAGAAGGTAAAGAGTGTAGGAAATTAGACCCTCAGACCAATTCAAACCAGAACTAATCTGGCGATAATTGAAGAACTCGTCATCGTTGGGAGGATAGTTGATCCCGTATTGTCGCAAATACTTAAATAAGTCTTTTGTGAAAATAAAAAACGAGTATATCGTCAAATAGGCAAATGAGTCTATCAACAGGATTGACCCAATCCATGCAAAGAATAACCCTCCGAATCCTGCTGTGAGGGGGAGAATAATATACTTTTTCAAGACTTCTATTCTCATGGCGATCGCTGAAATCTTTTCTCGATATGCAGTGATCTAAATTCCTGTAAATAAGATGTCAATCAGTATAAAAACGGTATTGTCCCAGAACAAATCCTCAATTGCGGGGACTAGGAGTACTAGAGAAACATCTCCAAATTGCGATCGCCAGAATCTTGTCAATAATCAAATCTGATTCCCATAGTAAACTAAACATGCCCTAACAAACTTATAAACTTACTCATACTAAGTTGACTTCTGTCGTGGTAGTTTGATGATGATGGGATTACTTCCCTTTAGTCGTAATCACAGATAGTACTATCATTGATAGCAAATTAGTATCAGCCAAACTTAACATACTATGTCATCAGATTTTAGCGCCATCCAAGCAGCCTATCAGGAATTCCCCAGTTTATTTGCCAGTGTTGTAATTTGTACCGTGAGTGCAGATGGCGTACCTAATGCTAGTTATGCACCATGTATTGTTGATACCGATAAAAAAATCTATACTTATGTCAGTGGACTCTCCACCCACACCCAAAATCTCCAAACGAATCCACAAGCTAGTTTATTATTTATTGAGGACGAATCCAAAACTCAACAGATATTCGCTCGTCGTCGCTTAACCTATGACTGTACAGCTAGTTTATTTACCCCTGATACCCCAAAATGGGTAGAAATAGACTTGAAATTCGGCGAAAAGTTCGGCAACATCATTCAAATTTTTCGTGATTTACCAGATTTCCGGATTTACCAATTCACACCAATTGGTGGTAGATTTGTCGTTGGATTTGGTGCAGCCTATGATGTGGATAAAAATGATTTGAATCAACTGATTCATGTTAAGGGTTGAATTTGAATCGGATACAGGACACAGGAAACTGAGGATATTAAGTATACTAAAAACAGTTTATCACCTTCATTCTGACTAAATATCCTAATCCTGCATTTGGAGCGAGTTAACGGTAAGCGTTGAGTAGTGGCTTAGTTTTGATTCTATTCCCTATTTCCTGTTTCCTACTTCCTAAAAACTTTAGGAGTTTGCGAGAAATCCGGGTAATATTCTTGAATTCTAGGAAGAAAATTGAAACCCTTCCAATCACTCATCGGACAAGAGCAAGCAGTTGAATTACTGATGCAAGCTGTAAACAAAAATCGGGTTGCACCAGCATACTTGTTTGTCGGTGCAGATGGGATTGGTAAAAGTTTAGCTGCGCGTTATTTTATCGAATTGTTGTTCGCTGAGGATGAAACTGCTGTTAACAAATTGCGGACAGGAAACCATCCCGATGTATTGTGGGTAAAACCGACCTATTTACATCAGGGACAGAGATTAACAGCACAGGAAGCCATTGAAAAGGGTTTGAAACGGAAAACACCTCCAAGTATCAGATTAGAGCAAGTGCGGGAAATTACCCATTTTTTAGCTCGTCCACCCCTACATGCACCGAGGAATATAATTGTGATTGAGCAAGCGGAAACGATGGCTGAAGCAGCTGCAAATGCCTTACTCAAAACCCTAGAAGAACCAGGTAATGCCACATTAATTTTAATAGCCCCATCTCCTGATGCAATTTTGCCTACCTTAGTATCTCGGTGTCAACGCATTCCTTTTTACCGCTTATCACCGGATGCGATCGCCCAAGTTTTAGTTCAAACTGGCGATGAAGAAATCCTGCATCATCCAGCGATTCTCAATTTAGCCCAAGGTAGTCCCGGAAATGCGATCGCCTCCTATACACAGTTACAGAGTATACCGGAAGATTTACTCTATTCTCTAGCCAATATACCAACCACAGTCCGTGGTATGTTGGAACTAGCAAAAACCATTGACAAAACCCTAGATATGGAAGCTCAATTATGGTTAGTTGATTACTTACAGCAAATTTATTGGCAAAATACCCATCAAGGGGCAATTATTCAACAACTAGAAAAAACCCGTAAATATCTGCTGGCTTTTGCTCAACCCCGTTTAGTCTGGGAATGTACATTGTTACAAATTCAACAATTAGCAGACAGGAGATAGGAGAGACCTTTAACTGTTAACTGTCAACAGTTAACGTTTTATTTTACTTTAAATAATCCAAAATCTAAAATCGAACAATCCAAAATCCAAAATCTAAAATCCAAAATTGAATGAATTGCCATCCAGAAACTCTTGCTGCTATTCAAGCTTTGATTGAGGTTGTTGCTCAACTGCGTCACCCTGACGACGGATGTCCGTGGGATTTAGCCCAAACACCCCAAAGCTTAACACCCTACATTATTGAAGAAGCCTACGAAACTGTGGATGCGATCGCCAGTGGTGATACTCAGCATATTGCCGAAGAGTTGGGGGATTTACTTCTACAGGTGATTTTACAAGCTCAAATTGCCCAAGAATACCAGCAATTTAGTTTACAGCAGGTTGCGGAGGGTATTACGAGTAAACTCATCCGTCGTCATCCCCATGTTTTTGGTGCTTCTGGTTTACCAAAGGGTAGTGTCAAAGTTGAAAGTGTGGATGACGTTCTGCAAACTTGGGAAGCCATTAAAGCCGCAGAAAAGGGTGAATCTCCCCAAAAACAGCAACAATTAAGTGATAAACTATCTGAATATGCACGGAAATTGCCACCCCTCATGGCAACGATGAAAATATCCCAAAAAGCTGCTGATGTCGGTTTTGAATGGGAAAATATTGACGGAGTTTGGCAAAAGTTCCACGAAGAATTAGGTGAATTTCAACATGCAATTAACCATGAATCTCCTGAACGTCAAGAGGAGGAATTGGGGGATTTATTATTTTCCATAATCCAATTAGCACGGTGGCAAAATCTTGATCCTACAGCTGCACTCCGGGGAACAAATCAACGTTTTATCCAGCGTTTGGCGAAAATGGAAACATTTGCTGACCGTCCTTTAGGTGATTATACCCTGAATGAATTGGAAGCCCTTTGGCAACAAGCAAAGACCCATCTAGCAGACCCTAAATAGGTATAGCTGATATATAAGCCTAATCCCTCACCAGGGTAAACTGTCTTGCTCCTAACAGGGTGAGAATAATCGCCACTCCTAGCAAAACAGGAATACTATACCAGGGAAAATTCCCTAAATCTTGTAAAGCGATCGCTCGCAAAGCTGTACTTGCATAGGTCAACGGTAAACAGTAGACAATCACCTTTAAGTAAGGGGGTAGGGTGCTAGGGTCAAAAAAAGTAGCCCCTAAAAATGACATGGGGATAATCACAAAATTATTATACAACCCCACGGTTTCTAGGGATTTGACCGTTAAACCCACAATTACACCTAAACCCGCAAAAACCGCACAATTTAAAACTAAAACCAGTAAAAATAAAGGGTGGAGAAACTTCCAATTACCAGTAAATAGCAAAGCCACCAGAATCACCGCTCCGGAAGTCATCAACCCCCGGACAATTCCCGCTAACATTTTGCCGATATGCAGCGCTAACGGGTGAATTGGTACTAACAGCAACTCCTCAAAACTTTTAGTAAATAAGCGATCGCCACAAATCGAAAAGGTGGTTCCCCCAAAACTAATCGTCATCGAAGACAAAGCCACCATCCCCGGTAAAATAAATTCGAGATAACTTTTATAATCACTACTAATCGCTCCACCGGGACGGATGGAACTTCCTAAACCCAATCCAAATGCAATGATATATATCAATGGAGAAATTAGCCCAGATGCAGCTACCTGAGCAATGCGGACACGCAAATCTAACCAATCCCCCCAAAAGATTGTCAAACAATCGGCTATGAGGGTTTGGAATGGTGCTGATTTCGTTTTTTTAGTCAATGGTAGAGTTCCTGGTACGGTCATTCGATTTTGGATTTTGGATTTTGGATTTTCCTTGGTTGGTGTTGTGCGTTGAAACTGGATCGGGAAGCGTTCAGACTGCTACTCCCTCACTGCTACGCGTCTATGGATTTGAGATTTCGGATTGATTATAAAAATACTCGTTTTCAACCCTTCCTTCGCCTTTAGGCAAAGGATGTAAACGGTCTCAGTCCTTTAGGACTCTCTGATTTCATCTCTTTGATGTCCAATATACTATTGTACAATCACCATAACCCATAAACTGAATTTTCCAACCCAGTCTTTCGAGTACTTGTTGTCTTAAGCGATCGCGGTCTCTTGCTGTGGGGGAGCGATGATAGGATGCTCCGTCACATTCGATACCCAGTAAAAACTCTCTCGGATGATTTTTGTTGACTACTCCTAAGTCTATTCGATAACCTTTTCCTTCAAGTTACTCAAGGCTAACTCTTTCTATCTATGTGGCAATACGCTTGGTGTTAGAGCCGAAAACCCAACTTTATAGTGAGCCATGTCGAACAATTTTCAAGACTTACTTTTCCTTCAACACCTCATCATATTTTTTGAAGATAAAAGCTCCGAAACCACCGAGTAGTGTAACGATACTGCCACCACCGAAGATTATTTTAGTCCAGTCAACAGGATTGTTAGTCATATGACTACAGTATGAGCTAGTATATTTTGAATACCGGATAGATAGAAGAATGGTATCATATTTATCCTGGAGGCGGACAAAAATTTGCCCGCACTGTTGAAATCAGCCTAATTAATTACTTTCCCTTCTCCTGTAACCACCGCCACTGGATAATTACTGACTACTGGGTTTTTGGGGGGACGACCGATGCGGGTTGCATATTTAATTGCCAGTAACTGCAACCATATTCCTGGAAAACGAGGTTCTAACCAGGGTTGGATTTTTGCTAGTAGCTCGGGATACCAATTTCCGAAGAATGCAGAGATGATGGCATGGCGGGTAAAGTTAAAATAGTTACCTAGCCAGCGTACCATGTCTTTGGTTCCTGCAAGTTGCCAAATCCAGAGTAGGAGTGCGGGATTTTTCTGGGCTGCTTGTAATGCTAATCGGTTAAAGGTCAACCAGTCAAATCGGTCTTTGATGAAGTTTTCGGCTATGGGTGGAGGGGAATCGGCTAGTAATCGGAAAAAGTTGTTTAACATGGAGTTGATACGCTGGGGTGGTAGGTGTTTTCCTGTGGGAACCATCATTCCTTTGGAAAACATCCAGGTGACAGCGATATTATTTTGGAATGCACGGATACGGTTGAGATGTTTGCCTTGAACTAGGTCGTGTTTTAAAGCTGTATCGAGGAGGGTGGTTAATCGTTCCAAGTTCCTTACTAAGGAACCAAACCCGGTAAATACCAGGGGAGATTGCAAGGAAGCTGCATCACCAATGGCTACTAATCGGTCAAATGCCACTGTGCGATCGCGCCCACTTGTACTAAAATGCCCGGGTATGTAACCGAAGGTGGCTTTTTTCCATACCAATTTTTCCATGTCGCAGCGTTTATATTCGGGGAGGATGGCAAAAAAGTCTTCGTACATTTCTAACAGGGAACCGGGATTGTCTGGGTGAACTTGGTGGTAGTGAAATAGATAAATTGTTAATTCTTGATTGGCTCCGGGAAATAATTCCCAAATCAATTGTCTACCACGGGATATATCCCCATGACTGTATAGCACGTCACCGTAGTCGGAATCCCATACTCCCGGTGGAAATCCGCTTTCAATTACTGCACCAACGGTGGGACAAACGCTGTCAAAAGCTCTTTTACCATTAAGTTGCCAAGCGATCGCTGAAGCTGTACCCATTGCATCTACTAATACCCTTCCCCTCACCTGATATTGGTTGTTATCCTGTAAATTTTTAACCGTGACTGTCACCTGGTTAGTGTAAATATCTGCCTGCAAAAACTCCGTTTCACCCCGAATTTCCCCTCCAGCTGCGATTAGTTTTTCTCCGCATAATTGCAGCCATTTTTCTGAATCCAAGGCTACATTGAGGACTGTGGGTGTATGTAATATAGGTGCTTTTAAATGGGGAGGATTATTGGCATCAAAAAACTTATTAAATCCATCCTTGTATTCACGAGCAATTACCGATTCCATTTCCCCAGGGGTAACTAACCCGATATCAATCAAAGTTTGAACTTCATCGCGAGAAATATTCCACTCCCGATTCATCCGTCCAAAGGGTAATCTTTCTATCAGTAACACCTTATACCCCAACCTGGCCATGACGGCGGCATGAATTACTCCCAAAGCACCGCCAACATATATCAAGTCATATTCCGCTTCCGTATCTACACGTGTGTAAGCGTGATTAATAACTACTTGCTTGGGCTGCTGCGGATTACGTACCCCCTGCCGCCATCTCTGTTCCCACCAATAGGCACGGGTTAAATCATACTCCCCATTCGGTATCCTTTGAAAATATTTTACCGTCAGGGGGTAATAGGGAGCTAAGGCTGTAAAAATCGATTCCTGGGTTAAATTAATTTGAGGTGGTTCCGGATAACGGTAGGGAAAACGTTGCCGAATTTGTCTCTCCAATTGTTCCAAAATCCCCTTCTCCCCCGGAATCGCCTTTTCCCCCCAGCGAAATACCTTCAAATATGTAGTCCTCTGTACCGACCAGATAAAAATTGATAACTCATTCCCGCAGGTTTCCGAAATCGTTGTCGATGGCTTTGTAGTCCCCCATCTCAACCTAATGCCATCGGTTGTTAACATTTTTTCCCCACTCTCCACAACTAAATCTGTCTGCAACCAGGTACAAACTGTGTCTGTATCAGGGGTCGGTATCTCCAGGTAAAGCAATTCTCTCATTTTCTCCAAAATCTCCGCTAAATCTACTCATTAAGACAGATTTAATAACCAGGAAAAGTACGGTAAACTCCGCCCTATCAGGTTTATGAATGACCTGTAAAGAAATATTAAACCTTTGTCAAATTCTTTCACATAAATCTAGCTTCTTAACACACATACGATGAATTATCCCATTCCTGACAATCCTCAAGATATATCGAACCTGCGCGGAAAGCCAATCAACGAGGAATTGGTAGCAGCAGCGATCGCCGGAGTGATTCGGATTGTGCGATCGCAGGGACAAAGTTTAGAGGAGTTAACAGCCCAACTTTTAGCTGAAGACCCGATGTTAGACAAGCAGCAGCGACGCTGGTTAAGTCAGATTGTTGCTCAAGCTTGGAATAGTTTTGCTTAATTTCGGTTAATTGACAAATAATTGAGAAGATTAGTGGTGTGAGAGGTTCTTCTCTGTTCTGCTTTAAATTGACTTTAAATCTAAATTTGCATGGGTTCGGTAATAAGTAGCTAGTCAAAATTAATTACATAGTTTTGACCAAATTCTCTCAGGATTTTTTCTAGAGATGTAACAAAAGTTTGCCAGCTAGAATAAGCATCTATTTCAATCCATTGATACTTAATAAATCGCCAGAGAATTTC
>CALJJQ010000051.1 GCA_937973965.1 uncultured Calothrix sp.
TTTCCGTCGCCGGTGTTGGCTTGGGCGATCGCCTCAAATCCGGACAGAGCTAGAGTTTCAGACGAAAAAAATACAACTGGCGAAAAAACACCCATAGTGCGACGGAATATTGGCGAAAAGTTAGGACAAAACACTACTAGTCCGTCAAAATGGAAATGATGGATATATTTCTGTATAGCTCAAAAGCGCTCAGGTGGGCACACTACCAAAATCCATCAAAATCAACTTGATCAACTACTAGTACCCGACTGCAATGCGCAAGCCGTGGGGAAGTACACGACAACATCAAAATCAACTTGACCAACTACTAGTACCCGACCACATAACCATAACCTGGATTTCTCGCGAGTAAGTTTTAAGTTTTGAGTAATAAAATTTGCCTCAAATTTTGATATATTTTCTCTCCCTGCTCCCGAAAGCTCCCTCTGCATCTCCTGCTCTCCTACCTAAATGTATCAACTTCAAAGTAAAACAGTATAAGGGATTGATTTTCTTCCTAAACCCTGTACAGACGCGATATATCGCGTCTGTCCCTACTCCCTGTGGGTTTTAGGGTCTTGTGAGTAATGCAGGTAATGACATGAAGCGCTACTCCCTGTATTTTCAAATTATCAATCAGCAAAAATCACCAGAAATATGCACGCATTATCGATACCCACTTGGATAATTCACGTTTCCAGCGTCATTGAATGGATTGCAGCAATTTGGCTAATTTGGAGGTATGGTGAAGTCACAGGCGATCGCACTTGGTGGGGTTTGTCTTTGGCGATGTTACCAGCCCTAATTAGTGCCATGTGTGCTTGCACTTGGCATTTTTTCGATAATTCCCCCAGTTTAGAATGGCTAGTGACTCTCCAAGCTTCCATGACGGTTGTTGGTAATTTTACACTTTGGATTGCTGCCTATTGGCTATGGAAATCCAGCACCAATATTACGGGTTGATCCTCCTACTTCCCTGGAGACGACCCACCGGGTGGCATTGACTGGCAACTTGTTCACAATTAACTGGTAAAATCTTTTCCTAATTACAAAAAAATCTTCCTCAAGGAATACCCCTACCAGTCTAAAATTTAAGTCCGGGTAATCTAATCAGCAACACAAAGAGGAACGCATGTTGGCGAAAAGAATCTTACCTTGTTTGGATGTCAAGGCAGGACGGGTTGTCAAGGGAATTAATTTTGTTAATCTCCGGGATGCGGGAGATCCCGTTGAGTTAGCAAAGGTTTACAATGAAGCCGGAGCAGATGAGTTAGTGTTTCTAGATATTACAGCCACTTATGAAGACCGAGACACGATTCTGGACGTTGTTTACCGAACCGCAGAACAGGTATTCATTCCCCTTACCGTTGGCGGTGGCATCCAATCCTTAGAAAATGTTAAAAATCTGTTACGTTCTGGCGCAGATAAGGTTAGTATTAATTCGTCAGCTGTTCGTGACCCTGATTTTATTAACCGGGCTAGCGATCGCTTTGGCAATCAATGCATTGTTGTGGCTATTGACGCACGACGAAGGCAAAACCCAGAAAATCCCGGTTGGGATGTGTACGTCAGAGGAGGACGCGAAAATACTGGGTTAGATGCTATAGCATGGGCCCGTGAAGTGGAAAAGCGTGGTGCAGGTGAATTATTAGTGACAAGCATGGATGCAGATGGCACACAAGCCGGATATGACTTGGAACTAACCCGTGCGATCGCCCAAGCTGTCCAAATCCCTGTTATTGCCTCCGGAGGTGCGGGTAACTGCGAACATATTCATGCTGCCGTCACCGAGGGGAAAGCGGAAGCAGCTTTGTTAGCCTCCCTCTTACATTACGGACAACTTAGCGTTTCCCAAATCAAATCCTATTTGCGAGATCGCCATGTCCCTGTCCGCCTATCACCATAGGTTGGTTTTCAGTTAAGGGTGATCCAATTTAATAATTATCCAAATTTCGGTAAGAAGCCAAAACTACAGGATATTTTATTTTTTGGAAGTCCCGAATCTGTAAACTTGGAATCTTTTGTGTCGCACCCCAAATTTTCTTCGGGTTCGACACATAATGAGAAAAATGTTAAGCTTAATTAAGAATATATAAAAAAATTACCCCACAAAATCCCTATGTTAATCCCAATTTTAGTATTTGACGTAGCCCTAGTTGCCTGGTCGCTACATTTAATGGAAAAAGCCGTTGAACTCAAGGAATTTTCTTTAATGTTGGCGGGTTCTTTAGTTGCCCTAGCGGCGGCAGCAATGTTAGTAGTTTACTTCCTCATGGGTCACTGTATGAGTTACTTATTACATTAGTTAATATAATTTAAAAGAAAGTTTGATTCTCAAGGTGATAGTGGGGTATAAATCAAAATAACTATAAAGCAATGCATTCAAGCTAAAAGATTTTCCCCATCAAGGGTTGACAATTAATTCGTACTTGAGCGAATATCAAAAATACACTGACAAAGAGTTTACGGGGTTATAGCTCAGTTGGTAGAGCGCTGCAATGGCATTGCAGAGGTCAGCGGTTCGAGACCGCTTAGCTCCATTAGGATTTGTGGATTAACGGGTTATATAGTTTTAGTATCTTCACTCATGCAGTCAATGTTAATTCATAACTTACTGCTTCTTCAACTTTGAGGCGATCGCTGTTTTTGCCTCAAGGGATGGGTAGTACAATTATATGTAATAGAGTTTTTGCGAATAAAGCTTAAAAATAGGTTCAAACCATTGTCAATCAAAACGTTCAGAGATGTCCAATTGAGATGGGACATAAGCTTTATATGGTAAGCGTTTCAGCCATTTCAAATTTGATTCCGCAGCAGGTCTATATTCAAAAATATTGAGGGAAAATTATGCAATCTCCTGTAAACTTGTTTTCTTGGGAAGAATACCTCCAATTAGAACAAACTAGCGAAATTCGTCACGAATATCTCGGTGGTCAAGTGTTTGCCATGTCTGGAGGCAGTAAGGAGCATAATATAATTACCCTAAATATTGCCAGCAGAGTGCGATCGCATTTACGGGGTGGTTCCTGTAGTGTGTTTATGGCTGATATGAAGGTGAGGATAGAATTAGCTAATCAAAATCAGAGAATTTTTTACTATCCTGATGTCGTCGTTACCTGTGACTCTCAAGACAAAGAACGCTTTTTTTTAAATTATCCTTGTTTAATTATCGAAGTACTATCATCTAGTACAGAACTAACAGATAGACGAGAAAAGCCTGTTAACTACCGAAATTTAGAAAGCTTACAAGAATATGTATTGGTTTCCCAAGAGGAAATCAAAGTAGAAGTTTATCGTCGAGATTCGCAAGGAAATTGGTCACTGACAATTTTAGGTCAAGATGACGAATTACGTTTAGATTCGATTGGCTTAAACTTGAGAATGGCAGAAATTTACGAAGATGTCATCAATATCTAAGGTGGAATAAATTATGCAATCAGCTTTACGTATCACAACCAAGGTTTTACCAGGAAAGAAAATAGAAATTGAAATTCCCGAAGCTGAGATTGGGGATAGTGTTGATGTATTTGTGATTTTGCCAGAAAAAGCCGAACGAAAACGCCGTTCTGCGGTAGATATTCTGAACGATTTACCTGGGAGGGAGCTTTTTAAAACACCTGAAGAAGTAGACAAGTATCTTCAAGAGGAAAGGGAATCACGCTATATTGAGCAACAAAAGAATTAATGTCAATGCATGATAAATCATGCTATTAGCCTAGCCTACGGCAACGCGAAGCGCGTACATCCCCTGTCTGAAGCACGAAAGACGCAACTGTGTTGCTTTCTTTGGGGGTTTTCGGCATTTTTCTTATAAGGGATTTCCAGAAAATAAAATATCCTGTGGTAAAAGGGTATCTAACCCAAAAAACAGGTTGGGATGCCTTTTCCACAATCTAAAATTAGATAATTATTAAATTGGATTACCCTCATGTTAAAATCCCACCTGTTGATCGAAGCGTAACATTTCCAAACTGCGATCGCCATACACTCCTTCAATTTGTTGACGACAGCAGTCAATGGCAAAATCGTTTAATTCCTCTGGTTCTATTCCGTACATGTCCTCAAAAATATCCGCTTGCACTCGACAAAAGCGAGGACGTTTTTCATAAATCCGACATTCACGACGGTCATGGTCAAAATTAATACACCATCCATCCACCCCAACCATACTGAAATACAATTCCAGTTCTTCCGGGGAGAGGTATTCATCTAAATCGGGTCGTTCGCGGGGGTCTAGATGGCAGCAAGCACCGCAGTTTTTGACACATTTCCAAGTAGCCATTTTGTTTCACGAGGTGGGGAAAATTATCGTTGTGAGTAGAGACGCGATATATCGCATCTGATATATCGCGTTTAATATGTCGCATCTGTACAGGGAACTGCACTCAGCGTATCTACCGTTCTGGTGTCAGCATTAGATGTATTCTAATCCCTCCTCCCTACTTCCGACTCCCTGAGTTTGATTATGTTGTTTCCTATAATTTTGTTAAGTAAATTAAAAACAGCGCTCCTTAGCCAGATAAAATCTAATCTTAAGACTTCTTTGGTAGTTTACAGAACTTACGCACTCAAAACGAAAATCAAGCTTTTGTGGTTGCTTCCCTACGGTCGCAATGACAAAAATAGGTTGTTTTGGCGTAAGTCCTAATTTATTCTTTACCGTCTTCAATTAATTTAGGTCAACTCGGAGGAAAAATGTTTGAGGCGTTAGCAAGTATTAAATGGGAAGTAATTTTCCAACTTACGGCAGTTGCATTAATTATGTTGTCTGGTCCCATTGTGATTTTTCTGTTAGCAGTCCGCAAGGGTGATTTATAATTTGCTTTTGCCGTCTTGGCTTGCAAGCGGTTTTTGAAAGAATACAGATGCAGGATACAGAATAAAGATTATATGAAGGGGTAAACAAGTGTTTACCCTTAATTTGAGAAAATTTTCCTGTTTTGCCGCCAAAATCTTTCTGTTCCCTCCCTAGAAAATTAGGGAGTGGGGAATAGGGAATAGGAATGAACTGAACTATTTTCCTTTTTGGTTGTGTCTAACTCGTTTCGGACGGGTTTTGGATCAATTATTTATTTGTTGGAAACTTTTAAGGACTGACAAAGCTGTTTGAATCAAGTTTTGTAGGTGGGGTTGGGATATATCGACTTGTTTGGCATTTTCACGATTTGTTCCTAGGAGTCCAGTTTGTTGTTCGAGTTGGACTGCGAGGATGTTGCCATCGAGGTTTTTGATGCGTAGTTCTTTGCTTGTACCATTTTGATAAAGTCCACAGATGTATTGACGACCTTGGTATTCAAAGGTGAGGGAGGTTTGTTTTTCGGTAATTTGAGGGGTTGGGGAAGTGCGAAAACCGACAATTTCCATTTCCAGGGAGATATTGCCGTTGAATTCATTTTCTCGCAGCTTGTAGGCGATATCTACCCGTCCAGGGAGGGGAAAATAATCGCGCGATCGCCACATAATTCCTTTGATGCGATAATCTGTATTATTCACCTGTTGGGCTAGGGTCATTTTAATGTGGCCTTTACCAACTATTTGCTGATCTACTACCCGGACATTGGGTGTCCAAAATACGGGATTGGGATTATCGATTCCACAGGGTTCTAATAGGCTGAGTTGTTGATAAAGTTGGGAAGTAAGTTGGTGAATGTCGGCTTGTGCGTCAATTTTCACTAGGGGTTTGAGGTGTTCTAGTTGCAAACATTGGTGAGCAAATTCACTCAAACGCGATCGCAATGCCATTAAATTTTCCCCAGGTAAGGAAAATCCGCCAGCCGCTCGGTGTCCTCCGTATTTACCCAGTAAATCCTGGCAAAATTCTAAAGCCTCAAATACATGAAATTCGGGAATACTACGAGCCGAACCGCGAATTTGACCATCCTCCTCATAGGTACCAATAAATACAGGCACACCATAACGCTCCACCAATCGAGAAGCCACAATCCCAATTACCCCATGATGCCATCCCGTTTTCACCACAACTAACACCCGTTCTTCAGCGATCGCATCCACAAACTGAGTTTCGACAATTTCCACCGCTTCCTGCTCAATTTGCTCACACATCAACTGACGTTCACGGTTAGTTCCCTCACACTGCATGGCTCGCTCTAAAGCCACACCCATATCATCGGTGGTCAGTAACTCAATTACCACTTGGGGATCACCAATTCGACCCACCGCATTAATTCGGGGACCAAGTTTAAATCCGATATCATCAGGACGCATGGTTTTACCAGAAGAGAGAGGGGAAACAGGGTTGACAGAAGAGTTGCTATTAGCTCCCTGTTCCCTCACCTGCAACCCAGAAATTTGGATCAAAGCCTGAATACCGGGGATTTGGGATTTAGGTAATTGCCGCAAACCTCGTTTTAACCAGCGACGATTGACACCTGTAAGGGGTGCTAAATCGGCAATGGTTCCCAAGGTAAACAATTCTAACATCGACTGTCGGATACCACTATTAGTCTGTCCTAGTGCTTGGGCAAGGGTGACTGCTAAAATATAGGCTACACCCACACCCGCGACACCGCGATATAAAGAAGTTTCTGGTAGTAATTTCGGGTTTAAAATGGCATTGGCTGGGGGTAATTGCTGGGGAATATCGTGGTGGTCAGTAATAATTACCTTTAAACCCAGGGTACGAGCTAAAGCAATGGGTTCATAGGCAGAAATACCGTTATCCACCGTTAAAACGATACTTACCCCATCTCGGTGAAAATCCTCAATAATGCGGTTATTTATGCCGTAACCTTCCTGCATTCGACTAGGGATAGCATAATCTACTTGGGCACCTAAATAACGCAAACCCCGTAATAATAGAGCCGTACTCGTCATCCCATCCGCATCATAATCACCACAAATTGCAATTTTTGCTTGTGTTGCGATCGCATCTTGCAGTAATTCCACACTCACAGCTAAATCGGCAAATTCTGTCAACGGGGATGGTAAAGATAGGGACTCTGGTTCTAAAAACATCCCCGCTTCCTCCACGGTGGTGATACCACGATTCACCAACAACTGACCAATAATTGGCGAAATCTCAAACCTAGCTGCAAATTGATGAGCTAGTTCGGGTTGGGGAGGATGAATATACCAACGTTGATTAGGTAAGGACATGTGGATCAATGCAGGAGATAGCTAGGGGTGAGTTGCTAACTAGAAATCGTGTTTCTATGGTGGTTTTCTGATTTTACAGATATATGCACAAAGAACCCGACTTCTCACGAGGATTTTCAACTGATTAACTAGTACAGTGTGACGGGTGCAAAATTTCAATAAAGTCCTCATCAGCGAGGACTTTCCGAATTCGACAACAGTTTACAATTGAATGGTGGTGATGATATTTATGGACTTTCTACCCATAACATAATGAAATCATCCACCTCAAAGCTAGATTTTATAATACATTTACCCTTCCATCATCACGGATATAAATCGAGCGATCGCCGGGTGGATACCAGTCAGGATGCAACTCTACCCGCAAAATCTGCGCATGGGGTTGACTAACCACGGCTTTTAAGGCTCGTCCGGTTTCATCCCAAAATATTATAGATGCATTTGGTTCTGTCACCTGCATTTGGGGAAATTGGATCGCTTTTCCCGGTGCAATGCTCACCAAGTTGGTGACGTTCATTTTCTGTAATTGCAACACTCTTGGCGTGCGATTAATCACTTCAATCCGGACGTACTGTCCTGGTGTGAATTGCAAAGGTCTCGCACCGCATTGGGAAGCACAGGTTCCCACCCGATTCGCTTGAGCAGTTTGATTACCTGGCATCCCCATCACCAACAACCCACAGAAAACACCCATTAATAATCTTTTTTTCATGACTGATAAAATCCAGTTAGATGTGATATTAGATACTTTACGTTAGCATTTACCTGGGGATATTGAGTAGACGGGGAGCCTAAATCCAGTTTGTGGATAAACGTATTGGGTTTACAGAAAATTTGGTGATAAATTTCTGGACTTCTGGATGTGCTGGATTTAACCAAGCCATATTTTCACTCTGGTCAAACTTTCCTTGGGGAAGATGAATCTTTCCCTGCTGGGTTTGACTCAACCAATCGGGATGTTGTTTGGTGATCGCATGATTTTTGGGTATCATCAAACCATATTCAAACCAAGGAATAATTCGTAACTCTTGGCGATGGGCTTGCTGTACTATACCTTACTACACCAATATTGACTGGAAAACTGAAGAAAACAGGCTAATTCTGTACAGAGCAGTGTATCAGAAAAAAAATTGTCAAGATAAAAGTTAACATTTTGACAGATCGAAGTTATCTTGGTATCGGTAACTTCTAGCACATCTGGCTAACACTTCGCATATGCAGCGATGTCCCTCCTTTTTACTCGTATTGACTGCTCTTTTGTGGCATTGGGCTTTTCCCAGTCGCCTGGCTGCCCTTGTCTTTTTTCCTACCAACCCCAGCATTGAGTTGGCTCAGGGGGAAGTGGGTGAGTCACAAATTGTACCGACTGCGACACCAACTCCTAGCAGTAAAGAAAGAATCCTAGGTTTAGGAGATAGGGGAGAAGCAGTCAAACGATTGCAAACCCAATTACAGCAATTGGGATACTATGGGGGAAAAATTGACGGGGAATACGGAGTTAGTACCCGATTAGCTGTAGCAAGGTTTCAAGCAGTCAAGGGATTAAGCTCCGATGGGGTTGTTGGTGCGACGACGCGAATGCAAATCGAAGCAGAAATACAAGCTCGTGCTGCTGTTGTTGGGACTACACCCGAACCGGAAACCCCAAAACAAAATCAATCACGGGGAAGGGGAATGTTATGGTGGGTGTTTGCGGGGATGGGAATAGTTGGGTGTGGTGGAGCTGTCGTTTTTGCAACTCGTAAATTTATTCCCAAGAAACCTGAATCTGACCCAACAGTCATAACTCCAGATGAAGCGATCGCAATTGACGGGACTACGGATATTATTAATATTGCATCGGAAGTAGAGAAGGAAAATCAGTCATCTCATCAGCAAAATCATCATGGTTCTGAAAATACACGCACCGATTACACTCCTGTGGGGAATTATGGGCAAACTTTCATTCAAACCAATGGACATTACAGCCCAGTTACTGGCCACGAACAAACCCTAATTCAAACAAATCAACACTACAGCTTGGTTCCAGACCCTGAGCAAACCCTAATTCAAACAAATATCGAAGTAGAACCCTGGGAACGCCACGCTCATGAACAAAAACTTCTGCCACCGGAAATCAGTGGACCCATCGCCAAGGTAAATATTATTGACGAAATGGTGAAGGATTTACGTAGTCCCGACCCCAACAAACGGCGTAAAGCCATTTGGGATTTAGGACAACAGGGAGATTCACGGGCAATTCAGCCCTTAGTAGATTTATTGGTGGATGCCGATTCTCAACAACGTAGCTTGATTTTAGGGGCATTATCAGAAATTGGTGTGCGCACCCTCAAACCGATGAATCGCGCTCTCGCAATTTCCCTGCAAGACGAAAGTCCGGAAGTCAGACAAAATGCCATTCGTGACCTGACTCGTGTTTACGATTTGATGGCGCAACTGAGCCAAATGCTATGTCATGCAGTGGAAGACCCGGATACAAATGTGCAAGCAACCGCCCGTTATGCCCTAACCCAGTTTAATCGTTTACGTACTTTGGCCAATTCAGAAGTCAATCGGAATGATAACCCACCCTTGTGAGCCTTGCTGTCCCCGGTTATGGTAATTTAGGTTTAAGTTCATTTTTGTTTACAATGCCGGAGAGTTGCCTTGGGAGTAGAGTTACGTAGTTATGTCTATATAGATAGCTTGCAACCGCAGTATGCAGCCTATCTGGGGACAGTTGCCCAAGGATTCTTACCACTACAGGGGGAAGCTTCGTTGTGGATTGAGATTTCGCCGGGGATTGAAATTAATCGGATTACAGATATTGCTCTCAAGTCGGCTTCGGTGCGTCCGGGTTTGCAGGCGGTAGAACGTTTATATGGTTTATTGGAAATCCATTCCGGTTCCCAGGGGGAAACACGAGCTGCTGGACAAGCGATTTTAGCAGCTTTAGGTGTGACCAGGGATGAGTGTATTAAACCACGGATTGTATCTAGCCAGATTATTCGCAATATGGACCCCTATCAAACCCAATTGATTAACCGTGGACGACGGGGACAATTATTATTGGCAGGACAAACCTTGTATGTATTGGAGGTAGAACCTGCTGCCTATGCGGCTTTAGCTGCCAATGAAGCCGAAAAAGCCGCAGCTATTAATATTTTAGAAGTGATGCCCATTGGCAGTTTTGGACGAGTTTATTTAGGGGGAGCCGAAAGAGATATTCTCGCTGGAGCTAGGGGTGCGATCGCGGCCATTGAGAATATTAAGGGTCGTGTGCATCCTGTGGGTGGTCGTCAGGAGTAAAATTTGAATATGGCAAATCGGGAACATTTGGCATTATTAACGACTGGTGGCTTAACTTGGGTCGATTGGCGCAAGCAATATCCCCATGTACAACCAGATTTACGTGCGGTTAATTTGCAGGGTTTGCAGTTAACTGGTATGGATAATGGTAAAAGTTGGGAGGGGATGAATTTAAGTTATGTTAATTTTGATTTTGCCCAGTTAGCCGATGTGAATTTTCGGGGAGCGGATTTAAGTTGTGCCAATTTCAATGGTGCGAATTTAAATTCTGCTTGTTTGGTGGGTGCAAATTTGAGTTTAGCCCATTTGTGTGGTGTGAGGCTAGAGCAAGCTAATTTGAGTGATGCCAATTTAATTGGTGCGGATTTACAAAATGGGATGCTGCGTCAAGCTGTGTTAGTAAATGCAAATTTGATTGGCACAAATTTAAGCTATGTTGACCTGCGGGAAGGGGATTTAGATAGTGCAAAATTGTGTCGAGCTAACCTTAGTTACGGGAATTTGATTGGTGCAAATTTGGGAATGGCTGATTTAACTTTAGCTAATTTGTACGCTGCCGAATTAATCAATGTTAATTTCTATCGAGCCAATTTAAGTCAAGGGAATTTACAACAAGCCCATTTAAATGGCGCTAATCTATATTGGGGTAATTTGAGTTATGCCAATCTCACCAATACGGATTTAAGAAAAGCTCAATTAATCAATGTTAATTTTGCAGGTGCGAATTTAACTGGTGCTAATATTGCTAGAGCCAACTTACGCCAAGCCCAAAATTTATCTATTACCCAAATCCACAGTACACGCAACTGGCAAGATGCCAAATATGACGAGCAAATGCGAGAATCCCTCGGTTTACCAAGGCAAATTTGCGATTAAGTCCAGGACTTTTTCAAAAGTATTATTAAAGTATTGTTATAGTTATGCAAAACCTGGATTTCTCACGAGTAAGTTGTAAGCCTTGAATAACGGATTGATGTCCCTTCTACTCCAATATAGTTCAGTTAGACTTAAAAGCCTGATTATTGGGTAGGTTAGGTTGAAGAATGTAGAGGTAGAGCCTAGGCTATGTACTTTTTACCTTTTTTGGGGTCGCAAATTCATGCACAAACCGTGACAACAAACTTGTTCCAATCTCCGGCTGTTGATACATATAGGGAAGCTCTACTTCCTGATTTGAGGCAGTAACCCTCGTAGAATGCGTCCCCACGTTGAGCATCGGGACGAGATCATCATAAAAACTGTGTCAACTTATGGGTAAATTTCCACAAAATCAACAGTCTACGCAAAGCCTCAACCCAACCTACAGCTATCTTTAACACCAACCGTATTGTCTTATACTCACTACTCCCTACTCCCTACTCCCTGTGATTTTTAGGGTTTTGTGAGAAATGCGGAAAAAATAAATTTTTAAGACATATAAGACTGTTCTTGTGTTTCTTGTATTTGTGGTCTTCTGATTTCAAATGCCCGGATAATTACAAACGCAATTAAGGCAAAGATAAAAAAGACTAACAACAACCAAGCAATCCCTTGCAGTGTTCCAATAACAGTTCCATAGACTTCCAAAACCCAACGTTCACTTGTGAGTTGAATTACCTGGGAGCCTTCTACTTGTAACGGAGTAATATATTTCTCTAACGACCAAATTCTCACACCACTGGATATACCCACAACATAAATTGCAAATTTGAGGTATTTGAGCCAGCCTTGACTAATATCATCCGCAGTAATTCGCCGCAATATTTTCTCAATTGGTCGCTCGAACATGCGGACAATAATTCCGGAGACAATCAGAGAAATAAGGAATGTAACGATTAGTAGGGTGATCAACATATTTTTTACCTGCTTTACTTTACAAAAATTGCAAGCTTTGGGAATAAATCTGTCTCAATTTCAATCTTATCTCATCAAATAATTAAGATTTTTATTCAATGTTATTCAATGTTAAATCTTGCTTTTCCAAAGATAAAATCCTTGAAGAAATGAAACCTAAAATTTAAATAATTTTGGTCAAATATCCAGAAATACTTTATCAATCACTTTTTGAAGAAAGGAAATTGGCTAAAACGATATATTTGAACCTGTACAGACGCGACATGTCGCGTCTCTCCTCAACTGCTTAATAACCTATCTCTTACGCTGATAAACTTTTCAATCGGAATGACAAAACCAATCCCTGTCGTATCTGGACGTACTGCTGTATTAATCCCAATCACTTCACCTTTTTGGTTGAGTAAAGCACCTCCCGAATTTGCTCTATTAATTACCGCATCGGTTTGAATCCATTCCAAATTGCGGTTTGTGTCTCCATGTGAATGCTTCAAGGTGCTAACAATTCCTAAAGAAACCATTTGGTCACGACCGAAGGGATTGCCAATACTAATTACCCAATCCCCCAATTTTAAATCTCGTGATTTCCCTAGGGATACAGTAGATAGATTATCCGCATTCACATTCACAATTGCTAAATCTAACTCTTGATCAATTCCTAAAAGTGTACCAACAAGCTTACGCCCATCACTTAATGTCACTTGAATATGATCCGCTCCATTGACAATATGAGCATTGGTTAAAATCATCCCGTCTTCTCTGATAATCACACCCGAACCTTGATTACTACTGTGTAAATAAGGAATCTCCTGGGTTCTTTGCTGATTATCTCTGCCAAAAAAGCGCTCGAAACTAGGGTCATTAAAAATCGGTGGAATCGGTATTTTCAGAGTGCGATCGCTTTCTATTTTCACAATTGCTGGAGCAACTTTTTTGATGGCAGTAGTCACAAAATTACTTTGTTCTCGTGTTGCATTTATCACACGAACTGGCTGCTGACTCTTGTTAATTGATGTTACGGTGCGTGGATTGATATCAATATCCTGGGGGATAAATTGATTGGGGAATAGTCTAATTGCTGCTAATGCTAAAGTTCCACCCAAAATTGCCGTGAAGATAAAACCTGCAATTGGAGGTTGGTAATTATGAGTATTTCGATCTGATGAATGGGAAGATGCCATATACCCCCCTTCTATGTCACAATTGGAAATTTTGAGTTATTTTGAACCGTTTTTATGACTTCTTTTCACTTTCCATCCGAATTTATACGTAACCCGGATTTGTCCCAAACTCCTCAAACTTGTAGGGAGTAGGAAGTACCCGGATTTCTCACAAACTCCCAAAACTTTCAGTGGGTAGGGAGTAGTAGGAAAATCAACCCATTACTCAAGGCTTATTACTCCCTTGTGAGAAATACAGGAGTAGCCTACATGCTGACACCAGAAGCGATGAAAGCAGTTTTTCCCCTACTCACTATTCAAAACTCCCTACACCCTTTCAAGTCAGGAAGTAGTAGGAAAATCAACCCGTTACTCAATGCTTACCACCGACTCGTGGGAAATAGAGAATAGGTGTAAGTAAAATTAACAAGTATAAAAAATAGTTACAAATTAAGCTCTAGTCTTAAGTGTAGAAGAAAATATTGAGGAACTTGTGAAGCTTGGGAAATTTCTGTAACCAAGTACCACTATCTTGAACCAAATTACTGGAAAAGTGAATCAAAATCACAACATCCAACCAACCCATCACCCCAACCCTTCCTCCTCCCCACTGCTCTACCTAAATCACTCCCACTTGCATTCCATCCGGCAATTCCAGGGTATCACCGTATTTTTCCCCATTATGGTAAGCCGCTAATAATACCTCACTGGTTTTCCCCCAGCCAATATTACCTTGACTGTCGAGAGCGATCGCGCCGAAATCCCGTTTGTTTACCATCGCTTCTGTAAATGAACGTTCCATCGCAGCCAACAAAGATGTACCATCCGTCACCCGAATCACAATCCGTGGAGCTAAACATTCATCGATAATGTCTTCACCGATACCAGTACAACTCACGGCAGCATCGGTATTAGCATAATTACCGGCTGGCATTGCCGAGTCACTCACCCGTCCCACCCGTTCAAAACCCTTACCACCGGTGGATGTCCCAACCGCTAATTTCCCCTCCTGGTCAAGGGCTACTACACCAATCGTCCCCCGACGAGCATCAGGTGTAGATAACTCCGCTTCGGCAACCACTCCAGCCATCGATTTTTGGAAGTTTTCTTGTCTTTCTTGTAACCATTCATTTAAGCGTAAATCCGTAAGGGGATTAAAACAAGGAATTTGTAATTCCCTAGCAAGTTCAGCAGCACCATAGTCCGATAGCACCCGGTCAGGAAATTGTTGTAAAAATTGTGCCATGTTAATCGGATTTTGGACACGGGACACATTAATCACACCGCTAAAACTTTGACGACTACCGTCCATTAGGGATGCACTCATGCGAATTTGTCCATCCGACTGCAAAACCGAACCCGTACCAGCATTAAAACGGGGATGATCTTCCAGTAACCGACAACCGAGAACAACCGCATCTACCGCATTTACCCCAGCATTTAACTTGTGATAAACCTCATCCACAATTGCTGAAAGTGCTTGACGTACCGCTTCCACACCATCTTTACCTTTAAGGGAACTACCAGCTCCACCATGAATTATTAATTTCGGTTGCACTACAGGTCTCCAAAGAATACAGAATACAGGATACAAGATACAGGATACTGATGACAGTTAACCGTCAATAGTAGATCAAGTATTTATGGGAGTTGCAACTGAGTGGGTTTAATTTATTTTTAGCTCTCCCCAGGTGCAAGATATCAGCTAACACCCACGTTGAAGTTGAGAATTAAGCCATACTTATACTCAATAAATTATATTTATATTATTTAGGTATTTTCATTTTTGCAGCTTATATTTAAACTAGAAACATCAATTCCAGATGTGAGGATACAAAGTTCTAATGATTATCAGTGGAATTCTCAGAAATCAGCAATCGACAGGGACAGCAGGTCAAGGTCATCATTCCATCGATGTACTTTATCCGATGCGTTGCTGGTTGAAGCAAATTGAAATTAACAATATTGCGATCGCTCGTTTGATTTGTCGTTTAATTCCAGCCCAATGTCCCTTTGCTCGTACCATTTCTTGGAAGCAACGGAAATTAATCGTCATTCCACCTTTGTGTAAAATCAATCCCCTCTATGATGAATTGATGGAATTGCGATTTCGAGCGCTTTGTTTTTTAGCTGATCAACCCAGTGAAAGTATCTACATCGGGAGAGCTATCAATGCAGAAGCTACAAAATCCTATTAGTCATGACGAGGGTTGGTCAATTCAAGTTTATGGGAGCGATCGCCGGCTAATCTGTTCTCTCTACCCTTCCCATGCTTGGACTTTTGCTGTCGGTATTCTTTTTGGCTTCGTCATTGCATTTTTCAGCATGAGTCATAACAGTCCGACATCTCAACGTCAAGCCACTCCTTTAATTGAGCCAAGTTCCCAGAAAATTCCCATCCAATTAGACTGATACCATGTCCAGTAATCTAACCATAATCAAAACAATGGGCGAGTATTTATCCTGCATTTCTCACAAATTTCTGACAAGTGAACACTAAGCATTAAGCAATAGCTGACCGCAGTCCTAAAATAATTTGTGAAATCTTGCATGTAGGATTGCTAAGGTTGACAGTCACCAGTCATCAGTCAACGGCACGCTATTTTTCACTACTTAAATCGGATTGCTATAATTTTATTTCTATTCCCTACTCCCGTCACAGACTATTCCTTGAGAGTTTGAGGGATTTGTGAGCAATCCAGGTTATGAACCACCCCAAATAAATCACATAACCCCTAGGTCAAAATCGCACCCCCCATCAACCGTGTATACCGCAGTTTTAATTCCTCCTTCATCAAAAACCACCGTTCCAAACTTGCGTCAAGTTCAATAATTTTTTCCGCCGCTTGTCGAGCTAAAGTTAATATTTCCTCATCTTCCACCAAACTGGCTAGGGTAAAATCAGGCACACCTGATTGTCGCGTCCCCAGTACTTCCCCTGGTCCACGGAAGCGCATATCCATTTCCGAGATCAAAAACCCATCCTGGGATTGTTCCAATACCTTTAAACGTTGTTGGGCTTCGGGACTGCGGGAACTATTCATCAGCAAACAATAGGATTTTGCTGCTCCCCGTCCTACCCTTCCCCGTAACTGGTGTAGCTGGGATAAACCAAATCTCTCCGCATGTTCAATCAACATTACTGTCGCATTCGGCACATCCACACCCACCTCTACCACGGTGGTTGATACCAAAATTTGTGTTTCCTGCTGACGAAATTGGCTGATGGCTGCATCCTTTTCGGCGGAACTCATCCGTCCGTGTAGTAAACCGACCTTGTATTCAGGGAAAATACTTTCCTGTAATTTGCGGTGTTCTTCTGTTGCCGAACGCAAATCGAGTTTTTCCGATTCCTCCACCAAGGGTAAAACCACGTATACTTGACGACCTTGGGCAATTTCTCGACGTATCAAATCATAGGCTTCGGGACGTTGACTGTTAGTCAGAACGGTGGTGGTAATTGCTTGTCGTCCTGGTGGTAATTCATCGATTTGACTCACATCCAAGTCACCGTGGATAGTTAAAGCCAAGGTGCGGGGAATAGGCGTGGCGGTCATAGTTAATACATGGGGTTGGATACCCTTTTGTTGCAATTTAGCCCTTTGTTCTACCCCAAAGCGGTGTTGTTCGTCAATGACGACTAATCCCAGTTGTTGAAAGTTTACCGGGTCTTGAATTAAAGCGTGGGTTCCCACCAGTAAGGGTAATTGCCCGGTTTCCAGTTGAGCGTGAATTTCCCGACGTTTAGCTGCGCGGGTGGAACCTGTCAGGAGTTCTACGGGAAGATACAATAAATTAAACCAACTGACCAATTTGCGGTAATGTTGTTCTGCGAGGACTTCCGTGGGAGCCATGAGAGCAGCTTGATAACCGGATTGAATCGCTGCTAAAGTAGCAATCACCGCTACAACCGTTTTCCCAGAACCCACATCTCCCTGAACTAAACGATTCATGGGGGTCGGTTTTTGTAGGTCGTTAAGAATCTCATTCACCACCCTTTGTTGCGCACCGGTGAGTTGGAAGGGGAGAATTTCGTAAAATCGGTCGATAAGTTCGCCTTTGGGTGCAAGGATGGCGCTGGTTTGGATTTGTTTGGCTTTTTGTTGTCTTTGCAGTAAACCCAGTTGTAAATAGAAAAATTCATCGAAAACTAGACGACGACGAGCTGCTTGGAGATGCTCATTATCCTTGGGAAAATGGATGTTTTGAATTGCATCCTTGAGCTCCATCAAACGATATTTTTCCCGCAAACCGTGGGGTAAAGGGTCTTTTAAATTAATTGTCGCTGGTAAACAGGCAATTACCGCATTGCGCACCACATTAGCCACAACCCCTTCCGTAAGGGAATAAATGGGTACAACCCGACCAATAGTTAGGGATTCAATCGCATCACCCGGACCAGCTAAAACCTCCAGTTCCGGTTCCTCCAGGGTCATCATATTATACTTAGTTTGTTTCACCAACCCGCAAGCCGCCAAGGTAGTTCCAGGGGAATAGCGACGCTTTAAGCTTTCTTGCCAAGCACGACTAGTATACCTTGACCCGGCGAAAAAGCGGTTGATTTTAATTCTTCCGGTGCTATCCCGTAGTTGCAACTCGAGAATTGTTAATTTTTTATTTCTGGGACTGGTAAAACAATTACAACTTTTGACCGTAGCAATAATCGTCACAGTTTCCCCTGGTTGCAGTTCGCGAATGCAAACTTGTCGGGCATAATCAATGTGGTCGCGGGGATAGTAAAACAGTAAATCCCGGACTGTAAATAAGCCGAGACGCGCAAGTTTATCGGCTTGACGCGGACCTATTTCTACTAACTGACTCAGTTTATCATCAAGCTTAGGAGCCAGACGACGGCTAACTTCCTCAACAACGGGTGTAGTCGGATGTAGCTTTTTTTGATATTGGGGTTTATTCCCTGGAGAAGTTGGGGAAGGATGGGGACTGGGTGGTTTTTGCAGATATTCAATGTAGCGTCGCGTATGATTCACAAGATGTTGACGCTCATCCGGGGATAAACTGGGATAGTTAGCAAATCTAGCAGCTAACTCCTGCCAACGCCGACGTTCAATAGCAGCAATTCCCGGTGGAAACTGACCAAAAGTCAGACTCAAAAACTCACTAAACCGATACTGCCGACCCATCAGGTCAGAAAACCCTTGTTGGGCTTCAATTTCTAGCGCTTTTTCCAAGCGTATCCAATCGGGGATATCGGCAGTCATGGTAGAATCAAAAGAATAGGGGAGAAAAATATAAATCAGGTATGGTATTTGTTCAATTTAGCCTATTTACGAGCAGAAAACATGGGGTGACTCCCGCCGTTATTTTCCCATACTCATACATATATACTATACTGAATGGTCGGCTTTACACTATATTGCGATTTCGTAGTGCAGGTGTGAGGAAAGCAGTTGTGCTATTGCATGGTAAATTGTGTTCATTCATAAAATTTGTAATATAGCGCTCATCGCAAGTTCTGCCGGAAAAGGTGTCAGCATCTCCAATCTCTGTGTAGGGTTTCCTGATGTCAATCTCAGGTCGATGGAGTTTGATTCCCGTACAGACGCCACATGTCGCGTCTCTTCTTAAGCATTAAAATCGACTTTTCAAACAACCTCTGAGAGCAAATCACTAATAAATCATGCCTAAAGCGAAAAGCCCTCTTCGTTATCCTGGTGGCAAATCTAAAGCACTTGATCAAATACTTCCTCATGTCCCATTAAATATTGATGAATACAGAGAACCTTTTATCGGTGGTGGTTCTGTTTTTCTGGCAATAAAACAACTATTTGGCTATCGCATCAAGCAGTACTGGATTAATGATTTAAATTTCGACCTCTGTTGTTTTTGGTTATATGCTAAAACTGAAAATGAAGCCCTTGCAGATGAAGTCAGCAGAATTAAGAAAAAATATACAAATGGCAGAGATTTATTTAATGATTTGACTGGTGACGACCTGAAGTTGAATGATTTTGAAAGAGCAGTACGTTTTTTTATTCTCAACCGCATCACTTTCTCTGGTACTGTAGATTCCGGTGGATACTCCCAACAAGCTTTTGAACGCAGGTTTACAAACTCATCGATTGACCGACTACGGGATGTCTCTGTTTATTTGTCATCTGTTCGTATTACTTGCGGCGATTACGAGAACTTACTCTTTCAAGGGGGAAAAAATGTTTTTATTTTTCTTGATCCGCCCTATTTAAGTGCGACAAAATCAAAACTTTATGGCAGGAAAGGTAATTTGCATACCGCCTTTGATCATAAAAGATTTGCTAGAAATATGCGTCAGTGTCCACATAGGTGGCTAATCACCTATGATGATTCCCCAGAAATTAGGGAAATGTTTAGTTTTGCCAATATTACTACATGGGCGCTTCAATATGGTATGAATAACTACAAACAGGAATCGGCTGCTCAAGGACAAGAGTTATTGATTAAAAACTATTAATAAATTTACATTACTTTTACATCTGGTTGTTCGCGAATCACCCGATCTACGTCATCAATGGCAATTTGCCAAATAGCGCGAAATGCTTGGAAAGAATCCTGGGAAATTCTTTCTTCTACCATTGCATCCACAGCTCGTTTAAAAATAGCTTCTAAATCTTGTCTAATTAATTTAGCTTCTTTTGCCAAGAACTGTTGATCTAATGCAAAAATTTGTGTGGGAGGGGAACTTTCTGGAGTTCTGGCTTTATCTAAAACAGCTTGATAAACCAGGTGATCGATGACTGGGGGTTTGTTGTCACCTAAAAGAGGTAAATTTGGATTAAAACCAATCAGCGCTGGGAGGAAATTTTTACGACTTTGACGTTTTTGGCGATCGCTCCCTACTATAACAGCCCGGTGAGGTGTTTGGTCAAAAATATAGTGAGCAAGTTCAGTTTGACTCTGTTCTAGCGCTTTAACCACTTTCCGCAAGGTTCTACTAAAGGAAATTACCGACTCTTGAGAAACTATTCCCTTTTCTCTTGCTGTTTCCGTATCGTATTTTTCGACTAAAATTTTAGCTATTTTATCGATGGCTAAATTCACCTGGGGATTCCCATTCAATGCATCGGTTTCCTTCCTCAGGAAGGGATTTGTTTCCAATTCCACCAACCGATACAGAAAATCCTGCGCATCCATCAGCGCAGTGACTTCGCGAATATAATCATCGGCTTTGTCTTTACGTGCTTGTTCCAGTTGTTGCAACAACCACCAAAACCACCCTGCAAGGGGTATCATCACCCCTAACAAAACTTCCAAAGAACCAGAATTTTGCTCTAACCAAGAAGGTTGCTCCCGATTGTAGTACCATTGCGCTCCTAGATGGGTAGCAACAATATCTACCTTCGTTTCCTGAGGAGGGGTAATATAGGCAGCAAGGGGTAATTCCATCTTTTGGATCAAATCTTGACGATGCTCGTACAAAACTTCTGTTAACCGACGAATTACATCTGGATTCACGTTTTTATGGGCCAGTAATAAACGTTGTACTTGTACTGTGGTCAGCTGTTTATTTGGCTCCATCTCATTATTTTCAGGAATCGGATTTTCCCCTCGATATGCACCTTTAGGAATTACAGATTCTTCTACATAAGGATTTTTGATTTTTAATGCACCCGCTTGATCAATAGCGATTAATTTAGGATTTGCTTGGGGACATTCTGTTAGTAAACGACGGGTTTGTTCGTGACCGATTGCTCTGACATGAAATACGGCTTGTGCGTCTCCCCGACAAAAGGCTGTAATTTCATAATCAGAGGTTAAAGTTACAAATTGATAATCTTGTTTAGATAAACCATAATGTTCAGTTAGAAAATAAAAAGATTGAATTTGTCCACCCTTTTCAGGAGGCATAATAATCCGCTTACCTTGCAAATCAGTTACTGTTTTGATGCCTGAATCTTGACGGACAATTAGTTGATATGCATCTGGAAATAAACTCGCAATTAATCTCGTTGCAGAGATATCGACTGATTGTAAATTGAGTTGCTTACGAACAGAATTTGGCATTGATAATAAATCAGCTTGAGCTACACCTAAATCTGCTTTTTGGTTACTTAACTTTTGTAAATTACTTTGTGTTCCATCGGTTTCAATCACCTCAACATTAATCCTCGGAAAGGTATTTTGCTCTACTAATTCCTTGAAAATCAACGCAAATTTATAACTTTCACCATCTTTTCTTCCGGCTGCAAATTTTATTTGGGTGGGAACAAGCCAATACCAGAGAGTTAGGAACAATATGGTAAGTGAACCCAACAAAAAGAATGTACTTCCTTTCCATTTTAGTTTGATCAGCATATTATCTTCTGGTTAAGTAAAGTTAAAGTTAGTATTACCCGAATTTGGAGCAAACTCCTAAAACTTTCAGGGAGTGGGGAGTAGGGAGTAGTTGGAAAACCAACCCATTACTCAAGGCTTATCACTCTCTTGCTCAAAACGCAGGATTAGTGGGTATAGTATCAATTTTACGGCAAATTGTAATCGTGAATACAGAATCACCTACTTCCGTAAAAATGGGGAAGTGCCATTGCATTAGTAATTGTTTAATTATCCGTCATCACACGCAACCTGATAGCTTGATTATAGTATAAATTAAAGGTATGTTTTATAATTAATAGTAGATAAATGGATGCGTATAGGGTAGAACCTTTTTTATTTATCGTTTTTCAAGTTTTTTGGCACGAGCTGTTAGGCGATAGAATCTATAGCTCAATGCAAAAAAGTGGGCAAGTCATTCACACTTTAATTGAGGAAAGTCAAAATAATCAACAATTAAGCCAAGATTTGGTGATGACATTAGAGAAGTGTTTTTATGCTGTCAGAAAGAATATAGCTGAAAAATGTCGTCATGAATTAATTCAAAGGTCTACCTTTGTTCAGTATCGCGGGTCAAAAGTTTATAAGCCGCCAGAAAATAATCGAGATATTAAGAATCTCGAAATTTACATCAAGGGATTAGAAAAAAAGCTGAAACAAGTCCATCAGAAAAAGTCAGAAAATAATTTTTCAGAGATATTGAAGCAAATATCTTTATCCAGCCATCAATCGATAGAAGAAACAAGACAATATCTAGAGCAATTGTGTTTAGAAGTAGAGAAAGACTGTCCTGTTTGTATTTATCGAGCAGCGCTGAGGGATAAAGAAAATGGTTTACATCAACAAATCTTTAAAAGTATTTTGCTAGAAATAGAAGAAAATGAAAAATTGAATCAGATATTTGATATTCAAACTTATTTAACTTTAACTCAAATGTTTCAAAAGCATAAAAACAAGTAGTACAGTGTTTCCTTAACTGCTATTCTGTATCATGAACAATCTAGCAACAAGCAGGGAAAAACAACTTTTATCGGTTCTGGTATAACCAGCACATGTAGGCTACTCACAATATCCTCATAATCTTTCCCTATATTCAAATCATGGTTGGACATTAACCACGATAAACCCCATGATTAATTCTTCTGGCGATATTATCATCATTGGTGCAGGGATAGCTGGACTCAGTGCTGGTTGCTATGCACAGATGAACGGCTATCGCAGCGAAATTATGGAAATGCACAATCTCCCTGGTGGTTTGTGTACTGCGTGGAAACGTCAGGGATATACCTTTGATGGTTGCATTCATTATCTATTTGGTTCGGGTGAAAACCAACCCTTCCATCGGATGTGGGAGGAACTGGGAGCAGTTCAAGGACGCAAATTTGTCAATCACGATGAATTTATGCGGGTGATTGCACCATCTGGACAAACCCTGATTGTTTACACCGACCCCGACCGACTCGAACATCATTTAGTTGATATTTCACCACAGGATAGCAAACTAATTAAACAATTTTGTACAGGTATCTGGGATTTTACTGAATTTGATTTATCTCTGCTGCAACAAAAGCCGAAAAATCTGATGAATTGGGGTGATTGGTGGCAATTAACGCGGAAAATGCTGCCATTTATGGGATTATTAAATCAATGGGGTCATATTTCTGCGCAGGAATTTGCTCAACGCTTCCAAGACCCTTTTTTACGGTCAGCAATTCCTCACATGTTTGCTTGGCCAAGTATTCCCATGATGGTGGGGATGTCTTTGCTTGCTTATATGTATAACAAAAATGCTGGTTTCCCCATCGGTGCATCTTTGGAGTTTGCGCGATCGCTGGAGCAACGTTATTTACAATTAGGTGGTAAAGTCCACTATTCTGCTCAGGTGGAACGGGTGCTTGTGGAAAATAACCAAGCTGTGGGGGTGCGACTTTATGATAACCGCGAGTATTTTGCTCACCGTGTCATCTCTGCTTGTGATGGACGGGGGACAATTTTTAATCTGTTGGGGGGAAAATACTTAAACCAGAAACTCAAAAAATTATATGATGGTCATCTCCCTGTCCATTCCCAATTGCAAGTTTCCCTGGGTGTTAACCGGGATTTGTCTCAGGAACCCCACTGGGTGACGCATTTACTAGAAAAACCAATTCTGATTGCTGGGGAAAACCGCTACGAAATTGGTGTCAAACACTACTGTTTTGACCCTTCCCTCGCTCCACCAGGTAAATCGGTAATGATGGTAATGTTAAATACCCCCTATGATTACTGGCAGCGAATTTACGGACGTTCAATTTACAATGCTGAACAAATTCAGGAATCGCAAATCCTCATCGACCAATTAGCAGAGTTTTATCCGGGGATTAAAGCTGATATTGAATATGTTGATGTTGCCACACCCCTAAGTTACGAACGCTACACAGGTAATTGGCAAGGTTCTAGTTGTGGTTGGTTATTGACCAAGGAAACAATGGGTTTGATGATCGCTGGAATTGAGAAAAAATTGCCGGGTTTGGATAATTTTTATATGATTGGACAGTGGTTAGAACCGGGTGGAAGTGTACCTGTGGTTGCGATGTCGGGACGCAATATTATTCAACAGATTTGTCATGAGGATCAAAGGGAATTTGTCACGACGGTTCCAGATTAGAAAAATGCAGGAGACAGGATACAGGATACATTGAAAATATCTGGAAAAATAACAGTAGAGACGTAACACTGTTACGTCTCTACGGCAAATTTGGTAATGCTGTTAATGTTTCCCTAAATCGATACACCTATATATCAAATTGTGCGTCGCATCGAGAAAAAAATCACAGGAGCGATCGCAGTCCAAATCAGGACAAAAATCCACACCCTTCCCGCGAGGATATTATAATCTGCAAGTAGTTTGCTCCAGGGATTATGCATCACATAATGACCAAAAAGGAATTCAAATGCCAGGGTTAATCCTAACCAGATGAAGCCAATTATAAAAGCTTGTGAGGTGGAGTGGATTGGCCAAATACTTGTAATTAACCAAATATATAAACCTAATGCGAATATTCCCGTCAGGGTTGATAATTGATGAGCGCGAAGTTCTCCGAGAAATTTGGCGTAGGTATATTCACGTATTCCGGCATTAATAATTGCAATTAATACCATTGGTAACCATGCCAAAATATAACGCCAAATCATTGATTTACACCTCTGATAAATGGAATTTAATTGTTTTTTTTCAAGTTATTTTCTAGAGTGATTTTTTCAGCGAGGATATAGATATCGCTTTCAAGTAAACAGGAAATAGCCGTCATATCCTACACACACTAGAACTTAATCAAAGTTGATTTTTAGCACACCCATTCCCTACTCCCTGTTTTTAGTCACTCGATGGATTTATTTGTCCCAATTGAGTCAATGTTAATCCAGCAAAAGCAAGTGAAGCAAAACCCATTACAGCAAATAAGCCAACCATAAAAGGGTCGATAAGTAGGTGGACGCTAAAAAACACCACTAAATTTAAAAATGTAAATAACTTAAAAGCCCTATTGTACAAGGATTTCGAGCATTTTACAAAATTTTACATAGTTCAGTTTAATTTTGCCTACCTACTTACTGTACCCGCATTTCTCACAAAACCGTAAAACTTACAGGGAAGAGGGAGTACAAACGACCTGTCGGTTCGTCTGTACAGAGAGTAGAAGGAAAATCAATCCGTTACTCAAGGCTGACAACATATATCTACGATAATGCTTGCTACATATTAAGGGCTGTAACCGTTGGTTATTCTAGTTTCATTTATTTCAAAGTACAAGAGAATCGATATTAATCGCGAGAAATCCAGGATTTCACCCAAATTTTGCGATATTTTCTTCCCCGACACCTAAAAGCTTCCCTTCATGTATCAACCATCTCAAGTAAAACGATATAACGGGTTGATTCTTCTACTACTCCCTAGTGCGATGTTTATGGATTGACAAACCACTAGTCTAGGGTAGACTACCAGTGTAGAATAAGCCAGTATATACACTATCACCAATGGTTTTAGTTAGATTGGGAAATTCCCAGCAAATAACTGATGCCAAGCGGCGAAATGTTGTTTAAAATCTGTGGAAATCATCAATTGATTCCAGTCTCAAATCTATTCTATTTTTTTGATATTTACCTTGACATCCTCGTTTTATCATCAATCACAACAGGAACCTCCCCCCGCGCTGATTAGCGAACCAAAATGTCAATTCCAGGTTCGTTTCGCTCAGTATGAGGATTTGGACGCGATCGCCCAAATAATTGCTGAAAGTTTCCACTCCTCCCAAGGTTTCTGGGGTTGGACTTTTCCCCTCCTACGTTTGGGTATCTCGGAAGATTTAAAGCATAGAGTCACATCTACAAAGCCGCATCAAGCTTGCTTGGTCGCAATTGACACAAAGTACTCCCAAGATATACCCATTGGAACGGTAGAACTAGGACTACGTTACAGTGATCGCTGGACACAGTTAGGTCGCAGCTATCCCTATCTATCGAATTTAGCTGTCCATCCCCAATATCGCCGACGTGGAGTTGCATCTAGTCTCCTGCAACGTAGTGAGGAATTAGTCAGAGAATGGGGTTTTCAAGATATATATTTACACGTTCTAGAGAAAAATCAACAAGCTCGTCATCTCTATTTTAAACAAGGATATCGGGTTCACCAGGAAATGGAAGCTCGATCGATTTTTTGTATTTGGCAACGCTCTCAGCAAATATTTTTGCACAAATATCTACCAAACTGAGATTAAAATATTTTGAGAGAATTTTACTGAAAGCGAGTAGTCTACATGTACTGTTCAGACTAGAAGGTATGAAAGTGGTTTTTTCCCATAGCCGTCGGGAACCCTACACGTCTACACATTGAAATCAGTCTCCCATCTCCTCTAGACACAACCAAACAAGAAAATAGCTCATTCTCAATCCCCACTTCCTCTGCATCAAGGGAGTGAAGTTTCTGCGAATAAGCTGTTGCACATTTAAGTTGTATATTCACTACTTTTAATGGGTGACTGTTAACTGTCAACCGTTAACCGTCAACAGCAAATCAAGTAGTTATGTGATTTATGCGAGCTTTCGCTTACTACCCAAAACTGCTACTCCTATCACCTCGAATTTAACCCAGAATCCTTACCTGGGAAAAGCAGGAGATATATCAAGATAAACAGATGAGAATGGATTTCCCCCTTTTCCTCGTCAGTCCTTTCTTTTAGCGTATGTATGCAAATTCTGACATCCGTGAAAATACGTGAAAATTTTACCAGAATTCATCATCCTAACTTTGTATTTAAAATCATCAACTTTATAGAAACTTTAACGAAAATCACTGATATAGGAAGACAAAAATCGACAAATCCCATAAAATTATGATTACTTAAATCATTTAGATTTAAGACATGTATGACGTAGTAGTTGTTTACCATTATTAACATTTTGGAATAAATCAGATATTAGGTGCATATAATTTTGTCATGTTGTTTCTCATTAGTCTAAATACCTTGAAAATTTGAAAAACATGGATAGCGGAGAATGTCAACGCTATCAAAATGCTATGGTATCTACTTATTACCCAGACACCAACTTTCTTGAATATCTAGTTACCAACGATGGTGTTGAGCAAGACTCTAGCTCAAACCTGATAAAAATGCTTCACAGTGGCAAAGTGTTCGTCGTCAATAGTCGGCGAAGAAATGGTTTATTGTTATTCAAGCAGTTCCATGCGGAGTTTGCTGGACCTGGTGCTGCGGTAGGAGGTAATTGCGATCGCGATTGTGTTGCAGTTATTCCCATAGGGAATTTGTCACTGCTGACTCCCGAATCGCATGAAGATTGCCAAAAAGCATATTTGATTAGACGGCAATGGATTCGGTTGATTAGACAAATCACCGAAAGTCAATTAGCAAAAGTAAGAGTCCAAAAGATATTGGAGCAATTTGAGCAATACTTCCCCAAGGAAGTTGTTGCATCCCTTCCCGATGAAGCGTTTGCGCAATTAGTCGGGGTTTTACCCCAAACTGTTGGCATTGTCCGCAGAATGGAAAAACTATGAAATAGCTGGTAGGACTGGGGGAATTAATCAATTAGACATGATAAGGGGCAATAAAAATACCGAAACACTAAATTTATGTTAAAAGTCAAACTTAAATATCAAGAATATTCTCCTTTGTTGGTTAAATAGGGACGTTCATGGTGAGCGTCTCTAAATTTTTCGCAATTTTCCGCAATAAATCTTCTCTATACGTCAGAATAAATCGGAATTTCTCAAAAGATTGATATGCTTGATCATATCCCCACAAATTTCTGGCATCACATCCACTAAACTGTGATCACTGGTGACTTCCATCAATTTTACCCAAGGACGCGATCGCCCATATTCTCGACTTGCGGTCACGGGAATCACCTCGTCATTGATACCATGCCAAATCAAAGTCGGCACAGGTCGCTGTAATTTTTCTTCCGAGTAGAATTTAGCGTCCTCAAGAAATTCAATGTGTAGGGGTAATTCGCGCTTTTCCCCATAATGATAAACTGGTAGATATTTTTTCCCTTTCCAATCGCTGATCTTCTCTTCACCTAGCTTGCTTAACCAATGGGATAAAAAACCAAAAGCAGGTGCAAGCAATATCAAACCCTTAACCTGGGTATACATTTGAGCTAAATGTGCAGCCGTTAATCCACCTAAACTCGAACCAATCAAAGTGATACCAACCCCATCATGATTAAATAACTGGCTAACTTGTTGGATTTGCCGAGTCATAGTTAAATGGGAGAAGTCCCCTTGGTTTAAATCGGGAATTTGTAATTCAATTCCCAAATCAGCCAGATGGGACTTAATTTGTTGAGCTTTCGTCGAATTAGGACTAGAAGCAAATCCATGTAGATAAATGTATTGCATGGTAATCAACCGCCAAATATTTAGCAACTTTTCTTTACGTAACTTTGTCCACTGTCTATGTTAAGATACCTATCAATTATGAAAAGCTGTGTTGGAATTTAGTTAGGTAGATAAAACAAACATGGAAGCAGCAATCCTACTCGCAAAATTACCGGAAGCATACCAAATTTTTGACCCCCTAGTTGATGTGCTTCCCATTATCCCCGTATTTTTCCTCCTTTTGGCATTCGTTTGGCAAGCGGCTGTCGGTTTCAGATAATTTCACTGGTTTCGATTTGTTTTTCCCCAGACAGGTCTGAGTACCTGTCTGATTTTTTGGCTTTCATTTCGACTAATTCCGTAATAATTCTTTATATTTTGTGACAAAAAAGCAGTAACATAGAGGTGGGAAAAATCAACATCTATAGTTATTAAAAGGGTAAAGTCGAGGTGGTAGGCAATGGGTAATATCAACTTCATCAAAGAGAACAAGGAAATTGTGGCTGCAAATGGAGCAAACTTACGTTTAGCAGCCATGCAAAATAATATAGATATATATAAAGTTTGGGGTAAAATGATGAACTGCGGTGGTTACGGTCAGTGTGGGACATGCATAGTCGAAATCACCGAGGGAATGGAAAATCTCTCTCCCCGTACAGACGCAGAAAACCGTCTCTTGAAGAGGAAACCAGACAACTATCGTCTTGCTTGTCAAACCTTGGTACATGGACCAGTGAGTGTAATCACCAAACCATAGAAAGCAAACAAAATATCTTGCGATCGCCAATACACTCGGATTCCAATAATGGTATCCTAAAGGTGTTAAATTGAAACTACATCTAAAAGAGAGGCGTTCTTGCTATGCAAGTGAATGACTTGGGGTTTGTTGCGAGTCTTTTATTCGTACTAGTTCCCTCAGTTTTTTTAATCATCCTTTACACGCTGACCGCAAGCCGTGAAGGTGGACAAAAAGATAACTAAAATCTGTTTTGAATAAAGTCAAAACCCATTGTTTGAAAAAGTACTACATGTATGTAAGGGTGTTATCTATCGATTTATAGATAATGCCCTTATTTAGCAAGTATTTGCTGAATTTGGTCATGAATTATAATTATTTACATTTTGTCTGAAAACCAAAATTATCGTCGGGTTGTGTAGAGACGTAGCATTGCTACGTCTCTTTATGTAGCATTCTGTATTTAGAGGGAGTAGGTTCAAATGACACGCACCGGATATACACTACCAGTATTCGCCGTTACAGCCGCAAAAGCTGCCCTAGTGTACCTCAAAAACCACCAACCGATTGACCAAGTGGAAATTAATATCCTACCAGACAACGTAATCATACCAGTGAATCAAGTAGCTTTGTTAACCCAAGATAGCAGCTTGGCGGTGACAATCAGCGACCCCGGAGACAACTTAGACATAACCAGGAACACACCGATTTGGGCATACGTGAAAATATCAACCAGACAATCCCAGGCTTTAGTCCTAGAAGCGGGGGAAGGTGTGGGAAAAACAGCCAGTGGTGAAGGAGCAATTTATAGCTATGCCCGCCGCTTATTTGCGGAGAATTTGCTACCCTTAATTGACGATAGCGAAACAGTTACAGTCTCCATTATATTACCAGAGGGTCGCCAACTAGCCCAGCGTACTTCTAATGCAGCCTTTGGAATTTTAGAAGGACTTTCTCTGTTGGGGACTAGTGGTATTTCCCAGCCTTTATCTGCTGCTGCACATTTGCAAGAATTACGGCAAAAATTGCAAGCAGTAGCACAACAGCATCGTCAGCTGGTTTTCTGTATCGGTCAGAATGGAATGCAAGTTGCTAAAGGTTTGGGAATTGCCAATGACCGGATTGTACAAACGGGTAACTGGATTGGTCCATTATTAGTAGAAGCCGCCATTTACGACGTAGATGAAGTCCTATTGTTGGGATACCAGGGGAAATTAATTAAATTAGCTGGGGGGATATTTAACACATCTAGCCATTTAGCCGATGGCAAATTAGAAATTATCGCCGCAGCTGTTGCGAAGACAGGTGGTGACTTAGAAATAATTCATCAAGTATTGGATGCCGAAACTGCGGATGCAGCCTATAAAATCTTGCTACAAGCAGGATTAGCATCAAAGACCTTTCGGTATTTAGCAGCGAAAATTTCCCTTAAAGCCAGTAAATATGCCCAAAAATACGCCAATAAACCCCTCAAAGTCAATACTATCCTTTTCAATCGTCAAGGGGAAATTATTAGTACTAATTCGTAATAGCCTGCGGCAACGCTTCGCGTACGTAATACCCGCTACGCGGGAAGCAAGCTACATAATAGCCTTACGAATTACAAACTAATTTCTTGTACTCTCTTCCTTCTGGTAATATTAACATCGCATCTCCAAAGGAATAAAATCGATATTCCTGGCGAATTGCTTCTTGATACAAATTCAATAACCGCTCGCGTCCAATTAAAGCACTAACTAACATCATTAAACTGGAACGAGGTAAATGAAAATTGGTAATCAAACCGTCCACAACTCGCCATTGATAACCAGGATAAATAAATAAATTGGTTTTCCCACAGTAAGCTTGCAATTCTCCCGATATACTAGCTGCACCCTCTAAACTCCGAACCGCAGTTGTCCCCACGGCAATTATCCTTCCTCCCTGAGCAAGGGTCGAACGCACCTGTTCAACAGTTTCCTGGGTGACTTCAATCCATTCCTCATGCATGACATGGGTGGTTACATCTTCTACCTCCACCGGACGAAATGTCCCAACCCCCACATGCAATGTCACATAAGCTTGCCTAATTCCCATTTTCTGTAAATTTTCGAGCAATTCGGGTGTAAAGTGTAACCCGGCTGTGGGTGCGGCGACGGAACCGGGAGTGTCTGCATAGACGGTTTGATATTGCTCGTCCCTGGCGGTACTATTTTTGATGTAGGGGGGAAGGGGTATTTCGCCATACTGGTGCAGAATTTCAATCAGGGATGATACCCCCTCTGGTAGGTCAAATTCTAAAATTCTGCCACCGGTGTCTGCATCGCTATCGATGACCGTTGCCTTCAGGTAGGATTGGTTAGGGTCGAACCAAGATAAATGGTTTTCCTCTGTTTCCACCTCACCTATTTCCGCCTCACTTTGATTAATTACCCCTGGGGGTACAAACATGATTTGTGAACCAATTTTAAACCGACGACCGGGTTTGACTAAGGCTAACCAGGTATCACGACTGCGTTCCTCTAATAACAAAACCTCAATGATTGCACCGGTGTTTTTATATCCGTATAATCGCGCAGGAATCACTTTTGTTTTGTTCATGACTAACAAATCCCCGGGTTGCAAAAACTCAGGTAGATTACGGAAAATCGTGTGTATCGGCGGTGTTGTCACCCCTGTCAAGGGTGAATTTACGACTAATAACCGGGAGCGATCGCGAGGAACAACCGGATTTTGCGCTATCATCTGACTCGGTAGTTCGTAATCGTATCCCATGAGGTTGTAGTCTAGATCCAGGTCGGTTGCTTGTTGGTTAGAGTCACTAGCAAATTCGGATGGGGAAGATTGTGGCTGCATTGGCTTCTGGAAAACACCTAAATTACAGAATATATCGGTAGAATAAGAAAACTGTAAACTATATACGGGCTATTTGCAGTTTTCCGTTTATGATGGTTACTATTAAGTAACACGGATAGGCAATTATGAAATTTGGGTAAACCTACCCATCAAAAAACGGGGGCTTTTACCCTACCGGGGGCAAGGTAAATATCTCAATAATGTAAATGTAGGATTGGCTTTGGCCCTTTGCACTAAAGATGGAATACTTGTATTATTTGGCAAATGCCAGTTTAACGCTGCGGGTTGTCCAGCACCTGCACGCTAGACCTGAACTACCTGTTTTATTTGTCACGGTAATTCATCAAATCGATGGCTGGGTAGTAAGGATTAAACTGGATGGGGAAATTTCACCTCAGGTCGATGGAGATTTTCGCGCTTTTTTAAATGAACTCGGTATTAGTTATGAACCACCGATGCGTCTACAAATGGCATTGTGGAGTTTGGAAGCTGGCCAATATCCAGTAGATGTGATGCGTCGTTACCAGGTTGCTATTGTTTCCCACGGTAATCCAGAAAGGGAGGAAATAGAAGCTTTTCGCCAACAGTTTGTTCGCGGTTTAGGTTATTGTCCGGAAACGTTGGCCTAGTTTTGTTTGGCTCAAAAAAAACAGCAACAAAGAAAGTAGACTCATAACTATAGTCATGGATAATATTATTTGGTAACAGGCGATCGCTGAATATGTTATTGTTGATTGTACTGTGGCTATCACCCGTTACCAATCAGGTATTTTTTAATTTGACCTATCTCCTGTTAGTTCCCATGACTTAAATCAAGATATTACTCCGTCGGTGAGTCAAAGGCATGAGGAATATATTCTTGCAAACATAAATAGTAGTTATTGTTATATTGAGACGTTAGTTTTTGAGAATTATTATCATTTTTAGTGGCATCAGTAAGTAAGGCATAGTTAACAAGGGCAACATCGAACCGACATGTATATTCAGCTTTTTCTGGGTATTTACTGATAAAGGCTTGGGCAGTACGGTATATTTTCATTTGTTTGGTGTTGGCGATCGCATCCCTTCCACCCCGGTCCCAACTGCCTTGACTACGGGTTTTCACTTCGACAAAAGCTAATATTGGCAATTGAGGTGGATATGTACCATTCCCTGGATTAGTATATTCAGCGATAATGTCAATTTCCCCCCAACGGGAATGCCATTGTCGATGTAAAATAATCCAACCTTGAGATACTAGCCATTGCACCGTAAGGTCTTCACCTAAGTTACCAATATCGAGATAATTAGAAGGAGAATGCTTTGCCATCAAGTCAAAATTACCATGAATTCTAATCAATTACAAAATCCACACAGGCACAAAATTTATCTAGCGGTCCTCAATATAGTGCTGTTTGCAGTAATTTGTATTACTAGTATATGCGGATGGGGAACAACCGCATTAGCCCTAGATTACAACAAGGAAATTTTGATTGAATCGGATTTTTCCGGGAGGGATTTAACGGATTCCAGTTTTACTAAAGCCAATCTCAAGCAAAGCAACTTTAGTAAATCTAATTTGCGAGGGGTGAGTTTTTTTGCCGCGAACTTAGAATCAGTGGATTTTACAGGCGCAGATTTAACCTTTGCAACCCTTGATTCAGCCAGATTAGTCAAAGCAAATCTGACAAATGCCATTTTAGAAGGAGCATTTGCTGCTAATACCAAATTTGCCGGAGCAATTATTGACGGAGCAGATTTTACCGATGTCTTAATGCGTGAAGATGAACAGGAAAAACTGTGTCAAGTAGCTAAGGGAGTAAATCCAACAACCGGACGCAGCACCCGCGATACTCTCATGTGTCCCTAAAAATAACAATAAAAAAGGTAAAAGCCAGAAATTTGGTCATTTTTTGACTATTTCAGCGATTAAACAACCAAACCATGTTCAACAATTGAGAATTTGATCAACTATTTGTGAAACCCAAACATGTAGCTTGAGCTTGACGTAAACCGTCTAAAGCGCTCCTATGACTCCTCCCTATTTCAAAGGTAGAAAAAGACCCAGTTAGGTTTTAACTGGGTCTTTTGCTTATGTTTGGTTCATCTGAATGTCTAGGAAGATTCCTCACTATTCACTTCAACTGTTAACTTAGTTTGATTTTGGCACTACAGTGAAATTACAAGCTCACTTTGACAACTTTATTTTTTTCCGCTTCAGCTTTAGGTAAGGTCAAACTCAAAATACCATCTTTATATTCAGCTTTAACGTCGGTATTTTGAATTCTGATACCTAAAGGAATTGTCCGTTCAAATTTACCGTAATAGAACTCGCTTTTTCTGAAGCCATCTTCTTCTTGGTTAGCTTCATGCTTACGTTCACCACTGATATGAACAGTAGTTTCCGAAACTTGGATATCTAAGTCCTTGCTATCCATTCCTGGGACTTCCATTTTCAGAAGAATTGCATCATCCGTTTCTTGGATTTCAACTGCAGGGATGTGTGCGAAACTACTGTCAAACAGTTTTGCAGGAGTGATTGTATCTTCAAAAAGTTGGTTCATTTGTCGTTGCAATGCACTCATTTCGCGCCAAGGATTCCAACGAACTAATGTCATAACTATCCCTCCAAATCTAGCAATCTGTTTAATGTCAGTTTAAGTATTGGTAAGGGTCGATTTAAGAAACTCAGCATTCATCTTTTGCTGACACTTTTATCTTAGGTGAACTTACAAGCCAGGTGATTCGGTTTTTATCACCTTTGATGTGGATGATTGCCGATCCTGATGTTTTATGAATAGTCTCCTCAGAAAACTTTAGCCTAATTTAAGATTTATGCGCACAAAAATAATTAAAATTTAGGCAATCGTAACCAGATAATAATTTTTGGGAATTGGAAGTCTGCTAGCAACTGCAATCTGTCTACATAATCATGGAAATATATATATGGAAATATGTTGAATTTATAATATAAGTCCTACTCACCTCAATTCATCGGAAAAACTTAATTAAAACTTCCAAAGTTAGGGCTTAACTAAAGATATGGGATTTGCTAACCTAAAGGTGGTAATGGGTAATGGGTAATCGGTAATGGGTAGTTGATGGCTGGGATATTCCAATCTGTCAATTACCCATCATTCCTAAATGTTGATTACTGGGTGTTAATAAATTGTTCACCACCCTCAGAGGATGTTTGTCAAGTATTAATTATCACTATTTTGACTACCGTCATGACCCTGGACATGGGGTTATAAAGCTGATTTTTCCTTCGAGACTACTCCCTATTGCCTACTCCCCATTCCCAAAAACGATAATTCAAGTATGAAAAATGACTTGTTAAACAAACCTCTTAGAATCTGCGTCAACATGAACACAAACATAATTTTACATGGGGAGTGATATACAGCAAGAATTATTGAGTAGCGATACACCTTTGGTGTTAAGCTTCGCTTATCGCGTTGCAACTTCTCTGGAGTATTGCCCTCAAGATAAAATCGGAATCAGCTTTGATTTTTCCAATTATCTGTGCGGGTGGAGAGTCGGAAAAACACTTTTCCAGTGTCAAGAGTTTTGATGCACAAGTCTAGGCTACGCCAACGGAAATCAAAAATCCTGAGAGGGTGACAAGCGTCATCAACTCTTTGTAAGGCAAGCTTTTCAGACGATAGATATTGAAAAGATAAAAAGCCAACACTAATATTTTTCTATCCACCAGTGCTTAAAACTCCCATTCTCCCGTTGAGCGATCGCTAAAATTAATTTTCATCTTTTCAGCAGCCGTTAAGACGAAAGACTTACCCTACCTAGGTTACATCCACCTTGTCACCCCCTCAGTCAAAAATCAATCCTAAATTATATTTCCAACTAAGTTCCAGGGAAAAATCAAGCTTGTACTCGAAGCTAATTAGTTATAGAATCAACCAAGGCGGAAAATGAAGTTTATCTTGTGATAACAGACTGGCTAAAAATAATTGTTGCATCCCAGTTTCAGAAGTTTTCCTCATTCCCTCAGCGATTTGTAACTAGCAATTGTAATTGTGAGAGACAATCCGTAGACACACGTAGCGCGACTTCTCATCGAATTGGGTAGTCTCTACAAATCAATCCAGAATCTAAAATCCAATTGAGGGTATCGATTTAAGGTTGATATCACAAGAGTTGCAAATATCCAGCAATTAGTATTGTTAATATAGCAATAAATCAGATATTACCGAAAAAATTACCCGTACAAATACGTAAATATTGGGTGAGACCCCCCATAAGTTCCGTAGAACAACGAATGGTGTAAAAAAGATTTCCTAAGCAAAATAATTACAGCTTAGATAAAAAATTACGTATTGCCATTTTCCGCAAGGAAAAGGGGTAATTGAGAAGGATATCTTATGGTAGCGAGTCAGTCATGTTTGCGGTATAGCAGCAGCTATAGTGCAGGTAATTCTCGTGGTGTATTGCCTGCTGATAGTATGGAATTGTTGCGTTCTTATCATCGAAATCCCTCAATAAAACTTCGGAATGAACTTGTGCAGTTGCATACTGGGCTAGTGCGGAAAATGGCGCACAAATTTAGCCATCAATGTAACGAACCCTATGAAGATTTGGAACAAATTGGCTACTTCGGTTTGATTCGGGCAATTGAGCGGTTTGACCCCAGTCAAGGTTACGCCTTTAGTTCCTTTGCTGTTCCCTATATTCGCGGGGAAATGTTACACTTTTTGCGCGATCGCAGTACGCTATTAAAAATCCCCCGGCGTTGGCAAGAGCTTTATAATGAGGGGCAAAAAGTCCGTAAGGAATTATCGGAGTCTTTAGGTCGTCCTCCCAAGGATGCGGAAATTGCCCAGGTTTTGGATGTGTCTTTGCATGAATGGCAAGAGACCAAGTTAGCTGCACAAAACCGGATGCCTTTAAGTTTGGATGCAACGGTGGTGCATTATGTAGATTGTCAAATTACTTTGGGTGAAGCTCTTCCCTGTCCTCGTTCAGCAGTTTTACAGCATGAAGAGGAAGAACGTCAGCAGTTGCAAGGTGCAATTAGCGAGTTGGAAGAAAAACCCCGCATGGCTGTAGAGTTAGTATTCCTGAAGGAGCTTTCCCGTAAGGATGCAGCTAAAACCATTGGTACTAGTCCGATGACGGTGACACGTTACTTACAAAAAGGGATTCAGGATTTGATGTGCATGATGCAAACCCAACCCGCGATCGCTAATTCCTAGCATTAGACATTTCTCACAAAGGAACTCAAATTCTTGTGTAGTCAGGGTTAATATTTTATTTCTGGAGATGTCTATTCCATTTTGGGGTAGGCAGTAGTGGCGAAGGTGATGCCATTAAACTAGTGGTTAGTCTAGGATAACACTAGGTGTACTCAAGTTAATTTACCAGCCCAAGTTTCTCTACTATTACCCTATAAGTATCGAAATTCCCACCGACAATTTCGATATCTGGCTTAATTAGGGATGTTTTTGAGATTTATTTAGGAACGCAAATTATTGATTGTCAGGAAATATTGCCGGATTATGATGGCGATGATTTTGTTCCAGTCTGATGATAAATTATTCTAAGATAGGTCATGGGTGGTAAATAAGTACGTTACCATGTAATTTACCGTTAGTTTTGCAAGCATCGACCGTTGGCATGTCCTTGTATCCCCAGTTAGAAAGCTCGCTCAAGCATCATTTTGGTTACGATACCTTTCGTCCTGGACAACGGGAAGTAATCACAGCAGCTTTGCAAAACCAGGACTTGTTGGTCGTCATGCCGACGGGGGGTGGTAAATCATTATGTTTTCAGTTACCAGCTTTAATGAAATCAGGGGTGACAATTGTTGTTTCCCCCCTAATTGCGTTAATGCAAGACCAGGTAGATGCCTTAGGTCGCAACGGAATTGCTGCCACTTTTTTGAATAGTAGTTTAAGTAGCGAAAAAGTGCGATCGCGTGAACAAGCGGTTTTAGCTGGTAAGGTCAAGCTATTGTATGTTGCTCCCGAAAGGTTGATGAGTGAACGGTTTTTACCGTTTCTGGATTTAGTCCATCATCATGGGGGAATATCTGCCTTTGCCATTGATGAAGCCCATTGTGTATCGGAATGGGGCCATGATTTTCGTCCCGAATATCGACAATTGAGTAAGCTACGGGGAAAATATCCCCAGGTTCCCACCTGGGCTTTAACGGCAACGGCAACGGAACGGGTGCGCACCGATATTATTCAGCAATTACAATTGCGTCAACCCAGTATTCATATTGCTAGTTTTAACCGACCCAATCTCTACTATGAGGTACGTCCGAAAACCCAATATGCCTACACTGAACTCCTGGAATTATTACGCAGTACAGATGGAGCTTGCATTGTTTATTGTCTGACCCGTAAACAGGTTGATGAATTAACCCTGAAACTCAAACATGACAAAATCTCCGTTTTACCCTACCACGCAGGCTTAAGCGATACAGAACGTAGTCAAAATCAAACTAGTTTTATCCGTGATGATGTTCGGGTAATGGTCGCAACAATTGCCTTTGGTATGGGTATTGATAAACCCGATGTTCGTCATGTGATCCATTTTAACTTACCCCGCAACCTGGAAAGTTACTATCAGGAATCTGGTCGAGCAGGACGCGATCACGAACCTTCTCGCTGTACCCTCTTTTTTGGTTTGGGTGATATCAAAACCATTGAATGGAGCATTAGTCAAAAAACAGACCCCCAAGAACAAATGGTAGCTCGACAGCAATTGCGTCAGGTTCTAGATTATGCTGAAGGAACAAGCTGTCGGCGAACAATTCAATTAGGCTACTTTGGAGAAAGGTTTCCGGGAAATTGCGGCAACTGTGATAACTGTCGCTATCCGAAACCAGTTCAGGATTGGACAACGGAAGCAATGAAATTTCTTTCCTGTGTCGCTCGAAGTCAAGAAAGGTTTGGCATGGGACATATTATTGATATTCTCCGTGGTGCGAAAACGGAGAAAATTAAGCAACACAAACATGACCAACTTTCCACCTATGGAATTGGTAAGGACCGGAAGGTAGATGATTGGCGGTTGTTAGGACGTTCACTGTTACATCAAGGTTTGCTGGAGCAATCGACGGATGGTTATGGAGTATTAAAGTTAAATCCTCAAAGTTGGGAAGTGATGCGTCGTCAGCGTCAAGTTTTGATTGCAGTTCCTACAGTTGAGAGGGTGAGTAATATTAATCCCCAGGAAAAATCAGCCGCAGCAGAAATGTTATTTCAACGTTTACGCACTCTCCGTAAACAATTGGCTGATTTACAGGGAGTTGCTCCCTTCGTGATTTTCGCTGACACAACCCTGAAAGCCATGTCCCAATACCGTCCCCAAACAAGAGAAAGTTTTGCCAAAATCTCTGGGGTGGGTACGCACAAGTTAACGGAGTATGGGGATGTGTTTATCAAGGAAATTACGGCTTTTTGTCAGGAGCATAATTTACCCAGTGTAGATATGCCTTCCACCACATCTAGTACATCCAGTCGTGGTAAAATCCCCAGTGGAACAGAATTAATAACGTTGAATTTATATCAACAGGGCTTGAGCATTCAAGATATCGCCATTAAGCGGAATTTGACAGGGAGGACTATTGTCAATCATTTGGCAAGTTTAATTGAAAAAAATCAAGAGCTAAATATTAACCGCATTGTCACCGAGAGCAAGCAGCAGAAAATTTGGCAAGTTTTAGATATATTAGGTGATGTGGCTTTAACTCCCATCAAGGAGTATTTGGGAGATGATTATAGTTATGATGAGATTCTCTTAGTTCGGGGAGTATGGCGACGGAAAAAAAGGAATTGAGAATACAGGAGACAGGAACTGGGTAAGTGACAATCTCGCTGCCAAAGTTTATCCACCAAGGATTATCACGGGATAATCAAAAATCTCAAATCCATAGACGCGAAGCGGATCGACCGTAGAGTAATCCAAAATCCTAATTAGCTGATGAATACCCTGACTCACTCGGAAAATATATACTCGATTTTGCGTCAAACCCAATGCTTACGCATCAGTGATGGCGAAATTCAACCTGTTTTAACTGGTTGTAGCAACACATCCTTACTATTTCTCATCTGGTCTCAGTTAGGGGATTTTGATAACCTGGAATATGCTTGGTGGCTCCGAAAAGAACAAGAAAAAATTACAGCCCAAGGAATCACGATTCGAGCAATTGGCATCGGCGATCGCAATTCGGGGAAAAGGTTCTGTCAATATACGGGATTTCCGGAAGAATGGCTATTTGTCGATTCTCAAGCTGCTATCCATACCTCCCTCGGACTTGATCCCGGTTTATCCCTACGATTACCTTTCCTCTCGAAATCACAAAATGCTTGGCTGAATTTAATCCTCATGTGTGCTGGAATCGGCAGTCCTCGAACCCTCGCTGAGGTATTTCGCGGCTACACAGGTGATAAACAAGCACCCCAATTAATCGAAGATGAGGAGGTAATCCGAGGTACTCCTTTACCCCCAATTAAAGGCTCTTTCTTCAATTTAGCTGGCGGCAAAGGCTGGCAACGTCCCTTTGAATTGGCAACCCTACGCCTACGAAATATGACTGAGGTGTTGAGTAATTGGCATACCTATGTTTCTGATTCCTCCTATTTAACCCAGAGGGGAGCCACTTTTTTGTTTGACCAATCCGGAAACCTAATTTATCAACATCGCGATCGCGGAATTCTCGGCTTTGCTGAAAATTATGAGTAATCCTTTGTCTTTTCTGTGGAAAATTCAACCAACTACACTCGATACAATTTAAAGTCGAAAGAGTTAAGTTTTGAGTTCATAGCACCGGCGGCAATATACATTAGTTTATTTGGAATTTGTCAAGATGTCAATCATCAGTCCTGAAAAGCTTATGATTACCTCAAAAAGGTGAGAATAGAATCATTAATATTGAGAATATGGTCGGTTATTTTGTCAATAAGTCGAAAACCCGAAGAGATGAACAATTTTCGGATTTTTCTATATTTAAATAACTTATCACTCAAGCATGGGAACTATAGTGGTAGCAATTAGGGATAGTGCCCTAACCCAAAGTATTTTTGAGTCCAGTTTCTCACCGTTTTTAGTATATTTGGGGTTTACTGAAAAATAATTTGTCAAGATTTATGGATTTATGGCGGATGATTGAGCATTAAAGTCAGAATTTTGTAAAAATGAATACAGAAATTATTTGACTTACTTCCCCCAGTTTCGCTGGAAGGGAAGTGCTTGCCAATCATTCTTGAAGGATGTGAAACGAAAGAAGCCTATGTCTATGCAAATAACTCCAGTGTATTCAACCGCATCCGCCCTAGAGAGAGCGATTGCGGCAGCTTTGTACCCAGTTTGCCATACCCCTTACAACCGAGATACCTGGGTAAAGTTGCTCCAACCACCTAGTGAATATGCATTTGATGAAGCTAAATTACTTTGTCAGGAGTCACCTACGACCTGGATTGCTTGGGTGCCGAATTACGGTGAGGTATTACTTGACCACGGTGATTTCTATTGCTGATTAATAACTAAACCTCTTCCATAATCAAAACTGGAGTTTTTGTTCCCAGGAACGATTTACTCAAATTGAAAATGAAGTATCTGCATCGATTGCCCCAGAAATTTGTATCGAATTTAAATCTAGTGGCAATAGTTTAGAAGAAATGGATTTTCAACGAGAATTATATTTAGAAGCTCAAGCAATAGAAGTCTGGTTATGCAATGAACAGGGTGAGATGAAATTTTATAATCAACAAGGTGAGTTAGAGCAATCTTTAACTAGTGCCTCAATTCCCTGACAAAATTCAACGCTGAATCTCAACCCTACTCCCGAATTGGCAACTTTACTTAACTTTGTCTTAACAGTAGAACTAATAACTGTAAAATATGACAGTTGTGATCGATGACGAACCGTGATTGAGCGTTATACTTTGCCGGAAATGGGCAATTTGTGGACTGATGCCTATAAGTTTAAAACCTGGCTGCAAGTTGAGATCGCAGTCTGTGAAGCTCAGGCAGAATTGGGTTATATTCCCCCAGAAGCAGTAGCGGAGATTAAGGCGAAGGCGAATTTTGATCCGCAACGGATTTTGGAGATTGAAGCGGAAGTTCGTCATGATGTGATTGCGTTTCTCACGAATGTCAACGAGTATGTGGGGGATGCGGGAAGGTATATCCATTTAGGGATGACTAGTTCTGATGTCTTGGATACAGCTTTGGCGCTGCAAATGGTGGCGAGTTTGGATTTAATTTTGCAACGGGTGGGAGATTTAATTGAGGTAATTCGTGCCAAAGCTCGCGAACATAAAAATACAATCATGATTGGGCGATCGCATGGTATCCACGCCGAACCAATTACCTTTGGTTTTAAGTTAGCTGGTTGGTTAGCGGAGGTCTTGCGGGGACAAAAGCGTTTACAGGCGTTACGGGAAACGGTTGCGGTAGGTCAGATTTCTGGTGCGGTGGGAACCTATGCCAATATTGAACCCCGTGTAGAAGCTTTGGCTTGTCAAAAGTTGGGTTTAAAACCGGATGTGGCTTCGACTCAAGTCATTTCCCGTGATATTCATGCGGAGTATGTGCAACAATTAGCTTTGTTGGCTGCATCCATCGAACGATTTGCGGTGGAAATTCGCAACTTACAAAAAACCGATGTGTTAGAAGTGGAAGAGTTTTTCTCCAAGGGACAAAAGGGTTCTTCGGCAATGCCCCACAAACGCAATCCAATTCGTTCGGAGCGGTTAACGGGAATGGCACGGATGGTACGTAGTTATGCGGTGGCGGCTGTCGAAAATGTGGCTTTATGGCATGAGCGGGATATTTCCCATAGTTCGGTGGAACGGGTAATGTTACCGGATGCTTGTATTCTCACCCATTTTATGCTGGTGGAAATTACTGATTTAATCAAGAATTTGCTGGTATATCCAGAGAATATGGCACGGAATATGAATTGTTATGGTGGGGTGGTATTTAGTCAGAAGGTGATGTTGGCTTTAGTTGAGAAGGGTTTACGTCGCGAAGATGCCTATGCAATTGTCCAACAACATGCCCATACTGCTTGGAATCAAGAGAATGGTAATTTTCGGGAATTGATTCGTAATGACGTTCGTGTGCAAGAGTTGCTGTCACCAGCAGAACTAGATGCTTGTTTTGACCCCCAGCAGCATTTAAGTCATCTGAATGAGGTGTATGCACGGTTAGATATTTAGCTTGAACAGCAAGAAGCCTCACGTCCCACCCGTAAAGGGGAGCATAGGACACTTTGCTCAAGTCGGCAGAGCCTTCCTGTGCAAGTGTCCTCATGAATTGCACGGGAGTTGACGACAGTCCTCTGGTATTGAGCGTAAGCGAAATTAGAGGATGTTTTAAAAGTCGATTTTAATACTTAACAAGTTCGTTTTTTGAGAGTAGGCAACAAATATACCGTTTGAGCCTATTTACTCTCTTCAATCAGTGGTTGATCAAGTATTTAAAGTATTTATTGACAATTGACAAACAACCTCTTAAGCCCATTGGGCTGTTGTCAATAAGTAATAATGCTTAAAATCTTGTCAAAATCAGGATGAATAAACATGATTTTGAAGGATGCGATCGCTAAATTTTCAATGCATAATTGATTCTGGCGCGGAAAACTCAGTGCAAAGGTGAATTTAATACTTCTCCTTCACCTCACTTTTGACATGTCACGAATGGTCTTCTCCTGTATTTCTCGCGAATAAATAGCAAGGATTGAGTCAAGGCTTAATTTTCTTTCTATTCTCCACTCCCTACTCCCTGCAAGTTGTACGGTTGTGTGAGAGATCCGGATTTTGTCTCCTACCTGTTTACTTCTGCTTTGTGGTACTAGCTTGTTTCATATTAATCGAAAAACCCGACTTATCCAACTCAAACTTAAACCTAAGGGGGAAATGCGATTCGCAATTGAACTCAGGTTGAAATTAGGATTGCCAGGAAACCTTCAAAACATCTGGATGAATGCAATAATATTTACGCACTGCCTCACTGCGACTTTCAAATAGTTTCAATACAGCATTAATAACTATTTCCTTCACCGACGCGGGGAAATGGGCGACAAAATCCTCCGTAGTTAATTGACCTTGGAAAAAAGCCTTCGCGCGATCGCATTGTTCCCGCACTGCATCAAAACCAATTGTCTTCACAATCAAGGTTGCTAAAGGCGAATTATCTAAATCGCGATCGCTGCGTTGCGCTCTTCCATTTTCTAGTAAATTTAATACCTCCCGTTCAATCTCATTCTGGGGTGGGAACTGATTCTCGATTTCCGGCAAAAAAGATACAAGTTGGACGAAATTATACCCTCTTCCTGGTAATTCGCCCATCATAATTGTAATTGGCACATCTAAACCAATGGCAAAGGAAATTGCCTCCACAAAAGCAATACTTACCAGTTTACTACCTAAATACAACCGGGCAATCTCTAAATTACGTCGCGCCTTTGCTACCAGTTGCTCACAAGTTTCCCTATCTGGTTCACTACGAAAGGAACGAAAAATCAATTCGGGTTGTAAAAAGTTCAAAAAACCCTCCATTTTTTGCAAGGCACCTCGATAATCACATACCGTATAGGAATCCCGTGCTGCTAAATTGTGGTTAGTTTCGGGGAGCAAATTCCAGGTATTAGCCAAAAAATGAGCTGCACTAGGATGGGCAAAATTACCGATGTCACGGTTGGCAATTCTCACACCTCGATGCACTGTGGCAATAATTTCCCCATCTGTCATTCCTAAACTAAAATCTTGATTAGCAGCTTGTAAACGCTGATAGAGCAACTCACCAGCATCAACGGAACGGAAAGGAATCGTCGCTTCAATACAGGCAATCACCTGAATTAACTCCACTGGTGAAAGGATTGATTCGAGAGTTTTTGCTGCTACCACGGCACTCAAAAATTCATTTTGACCCGCAGTGGGAATCAGTTGCTGTCCTGGTGTAAAACCAAATACCGCCATCACCATTGCAAAGATATCGTCCTGGGGTAATTCAGCTTGATTACGGATCATTAAATGGCCATTGGCTTCCTTTGTAAACGGAGAAATATAGAAACTAACATTAAAATTAATACTTCGGTCAACCTGCACATAAACCAAATCATGGTAAAGTGCGGCCAAAACCTCGATGGGGTCTGTATTTCCACCCACCTCAAAAATATGCTGGGGAGTATGGAAAAATCGCCACGGTCCTGTCATCGGTTGGACGATTAACTCCGCAATTTCTGCAAGTTGGTGGGAATTAACTTGCAAATTGAGTTTTTGTATTGCCCATTCTAATCGCTCAATACAGGTTTCGTATGCAGATGCATTTTCCATATCCAATTCTAAATCCTTGATGTTTCCTTATCTATATATAATCGATGTTACTAAAAATACCATTGGGCACAATGCGTAAGTATTAATACGGTAAAGAGATTACTGGGATTTACCTGAATCTGAATCCCAGTTTTTTGGGTTTTTCTGCCAAGCACCTGGGACAAACTCAAAATAAACGGGAATATACCGATGATGATTTTCATCAGGCGATAAGGCAGTGGGATCGCGGTAACAAATTTACTAAGATTGGGTCTGCTGTTCGCGCAGCGCTAGCTGTAAAAGTCTTGTCGTGAGGTTAGGGAACAGGGAGAGACGCGACATGTCGGGTCTGTACAGGGAATAGTTTTAACCATTCCAGTTCCACTTTTAGGAGCAGAGACATAGCAATGCTAGGTCTCTACAAAACAAAATTATCTGTCGTATTCTTGTTTCCAATTGGCATGACTTCTGACTGTTAACTTTTGTGCTGAACTGATTGATACTGTTGTCATCAATCCCTAAATCCCTATATTGTAGGAATGGGTAAAAATGAACTCAAAATTTCAAGCAGGAGTTTCTGAATCCTTGTGATGACGAAATTTCAATTGAGATTGAGCGAATATTAAGCGATAGGGGTTATCTCCGATAGGACTACTGGCTTGAAACCCTTAAGTGATAATAGGTTGTTAAAAGTCGGAGCGGCGGGATTTGAACCCACGACCTCCACTACCCCAAAGTGGCGCGCTACCAAGCTGCGCTACGCCCCGGAAACTTGAATTTCCAGGTTTTTTAGGCTAACTATACTGTTAGACTCTGAAAACCAACTAGCAAATCATAACATATTTCTTGGGGAAAAATACAATACGTGCAGAAATTTTCTCGAAAAAACTGAATTTAGACCTAAAGCCTAGGGGGAATTTCAGGAGGTAGGAGGTGAGGAGTACTCATGCAAAGGCTTTGTCGGGTGGGAGATAGTGGTGAGTGTCATCGCTTTCCTTCTCCTCGAAACACATCACCGTTAGGCATAACTGCATCTTGAAAAATGGCTCCTCTTAAATTTACGGCATAAAGGGTGGCTAGATACAAGTCTGCATAGCGAAAATTTGCATAACTAAGATTACTGTAACTCAGGTCTGCTTGTACTAAACTCGCTTCGGTGAAATTTGCTCCTAGCAGATAGGCGTTTCTGATCCAAGCACCCCTTAGACAGGCTTTTGAGAGTTTTGCATCATTCAAATTTGCTTCATTTAAATTGGCTTGGGTTAAATCACTGCTTAATAGTTTTGCTTGGGTGAGGTTGGTTGATTGCAATATGGCTTTTCTTAAATTTGTACCGCTTAAATCGGCTTTACTTAAATTTGCCTCGGTGAGATCAATTTCGGATAAATCAAGTCCGGTTAAATTTACTGCTGCTAAATCGACTGCATGAAAGTCTCTTCTGCCTTGATTATATTCTTGTAAAAATTCATGTACATTCATTCTCAACACTTCCTCATTCTGATTTCGGCGACTACTGTTAATTGCTGACTCGAACATTGGGAAGCTGTTGATAAATGACGATGTAGAAATCAGGTTGGATTACTAAAATTATTTGTGGATGTAGGCAAAATGCAGCAGGATTCTGACAAATTCAGGTGTACAACGAAAACACTAAGTTCCAAGTGCCCACCCCTAGATATTTAAACATTTTTCAATGCAGTAGGACTTACACACGGATTAAGATAAAACAAGACTTTGAGATTGCTTTTTGACGACCCTACGGTCGATCCGCTATGCGAAGAAGTGCAATGACGTGACTGCTCCCGTGATTGTGTAAGTCCTGTACAGATGAAATCGCTGTATTCCTTATCTATTGCCAGTTAATTGTTCCCTGTTCCCTTGCCTAAATTTATAGTTGATTTCAACGACTACTTGTATGTTCTATATTTTCCGGTTCGTCAGATTTCAACGATATTAGCCGTATATATTTCGACAATCGTCAGCACATACTTGTAATTTTGTCTTGACTTGATGCCAGAACTTAATTATTTCTTAACAAATTGAATTTAATTAATATTTAACATTGTTCGGGATCAGAATAGGGATGAACGTAGTATTTTTTAATTTTTGTTAATATTTGTTTACAGAAAGAATTTACCGGATTTCTATACACTAATTAATCAACATTTACAGCAGTCCGAGGGGGATTTGTGAAATCTTACATGTAGGGTTGTTAATGGTTGACAGTTGACGGTTAACAGTCACCAGTCATCAGTCAACAGCACGTTATTTTTCACGGCTGAAATTCGATTGCTGTACGTCCTCATCTATCAGGATTGTGTATCCCTTAGAGATGTAAGTTTTCCAGGCTGTATGTTTATCAATAAAAATTAACCTGAGCAACTTAAAATTTCAACTACCTTACCTGTGATTTCTTCTCCGTACCAGGATGAGTTCATCGACAAAGAGTGTAAATTTTTGTTTGTAATTTGCCAGATGTGTTGAGGGTTGAATAGGGTTAAATCGGGATGATTTTCAACAGCGATTTCCGTGATATTACTACCAATACATTGGGCTGGACGGGAACTAAGGGCTTGCCATAGTTCCAAAGCGGTAAATTCCCCGGTTGCGACTAGATTTTGCCAGAGTAAAGGTAAAGCCAACTCCAAGCCGATAGCACCGGGAGGAGCTTCGGCAAAGGCTACGGTCTTTTCTTCGTAGGTATAAGGGGAATGGTCAACAGCGATCGCATCGATAATTCCTTCCCGTACAGCATCTCGTAAAGCAGCGCGATCACGGTTATTACCTAAAGGTGGTTCTAGGCGTAAATTGGGGTTGTAGGTAGATAGATCATCAGTAGATTTTAATACATGTAACCAGGTGGTACTGGCGGTAATAGGTAATCCTTTGCGTTTCGCATCAGCAATTAATTCCACCCCTCTAGCGGTGGATACTCGCATCAGATGTATGGGGGTTTGAGTATTTTGGATAACCTCTAATAAAGATGCGATCGCAGCGGATTCGGCACTAACGGGAACCAGGGGTAAACCAAATTTGACCGCTTCTACCCCTTCCCGGACAATTCCATTGGAGCAAAGATGTTTATCACAAGCCCAAATCCCAACTGGTTTGTGGAAGGGTTGGACATACTCTAAAAATTGTCGCACCATTCCCAAATTAGATAAAGGCTTTCCATCGGCAAAACCAACAACGTGGGTCGCTAAATCAGCCAACTCGGTCATGACTTCTCCACCGGTGTTGGCAGTAATTGCCCCCCAAATGCGTAAACGGGGTAATATGATATCTGGATGAAGTAGATGTTCCTGGGCTGCGGTTTGTAAAATTTGCATTAGTACTGCTGGATGGTCGATGGCTGGGTCTGTATCAGGTAGAATACAAACCTGGGTAAAGCCACCAGCGGCAGCCGCACGCAGCAAGGAAGCAATTGTTTCCCGTGATTCATTCCCCGGTTCTCCCGAATGGCTGTACAGGTCAATTAAACCTGTACCTAGCACCATTCCCGACGCATCAATCACAGTGGTATCAGCATCCGTGGGTAGGTTGATTTCCGTTTTTGGAAAAATATCTTTAATTTGACCATTATCCAGCCAAACATGACAAATTTGATCAACTTTGGCAACTGGGTCAATTAGGCGTACATGTTGAAGTAATTTACGTCCCATACACTGTAGCAATGGACATTGTTGGTTAGCTTTCAAGAAACACAGGGAGTAGGGAGTAGGGAGTAGGGAATGGGGAATAGGGTAAAACTTTTCGCTGAAATTTCGCACTTTACCCATAAATGCTTACTTTCACACCCATACTATTGCTTTGTCCCATTAATTTCGATGGGTGAAGGAAGGCACGTAGTAGCGCTCATCGCGCCTTCTAATCAAGCTTTTTCTCTACTAGAGCCACTACTACAAACCCCTCAGAGCCTATGGGACAGACTAGTAGTGGTCTGTCCTATTAATTCTGATGGATGAAGTCAGGCACGTAGTAGCGCTAGTCTACGATAGCCCTGCGGATATAGCGCTTTATTTTAAAACTTTTTCGAGGCTAAAGCCATAACTACAAACCCCTATAAAGCACCAGCAGCAGTCCGGTCGAAAATACTTCCCGTCAGGTGGGAAGTAATATTCATCGCTTGTAAAACAGGTAAACCATCTAATCCTGCGGGATAATCAATCACAGTCACAGCTCCATTCCCCTGACGGAAATTCCAGAAATTTTTGCCAGTTAACCCCAATAAATGACAAATTAATGTTTTATTTGTGGCATCATGGGCAACAACCAAACCGGTTTGTTTTTGCTGGGCGATCGCTTGATGAATAATATCTTGCCAAGCAGCAGTTGCTCGTTGGAAAACCTGTTGTAAATTTTCCCCTTCTGGCATTTGTACCTGTTCGGGAACAGTCCGCCACAATTCTAAATCACCGGGGAATTCCTGTTCAATTTCTGCTTCAAACTTGCCTTCCCAGAGTCCGTGACTGATTTCCTTTAAACCGGGATGGAAATCTAACTCCACACCCGGATGGGATTGTAAAATAATTTCAGCAGTTTCCCGGGGGCGAGCCATAGGACTGGTGACAGCAAAATCAATTGGTGTATCCTGGAGAAACTTTTGAGCTTTTGCTGCTTGAGCGCGACCATTGTCATTTAAAGGGATGTCAATTTGTCCTTGAAATTGACCTTTGCGATTCCATTCCGTTTCCCCGTGACGTACCAAGAGAATCCGGATACCTCGGTGTTTCGGACGTAAACTTGGTAAAGTTTCTCCCAGATGTTGGGTTTGGTTCATCGATTCTAGTTGTACTGTTTCCCCGAAACCACCCGTAAAATTTAACACCGAAATTCCACAATTTGACTGCTGTAAACTATGGTAGCGACTTGGTTCAATTCCTAAAGCAGTACTGATCAAAGCCCGATTAATCCCATTATGGGCAACAATCAAAATCGTTTGACCTCGGTGTTTTGCTAGTAACTCTCGCCAAAACCTTTCTGCTTGCTGATATAAAGCTAAAACCGGGAAATGTTCCCGCATATTCCCCGACCCATCCGGAACCATCATCACAAACCGATGGGGAGTCCGCTTCCAAACCCGATAATCTTCACTAAACTTTGTTTTTGCCTCCTCTGACAGCATTCCCTCCCACAGGGTCAGATCAATTTCCCTCAATAAATCCGATTTTTGGGTGGGGAATTGATTCTGTTCCGGTTGGCGATCGCAAATAATTGCTGCTGTTTGACTAGCTCGACGTAACGGACTATGGTAAACCGCATCAAAAGATATATTCGCGAGGACATTTTTCACCTGCGCTGCTTGCTGACGACCCTTGGAAGTTAATTCTGACGCATCTGAACGTCCTTGAATTCTCTTCTCAATGTTATAGGTACTTTCACCGTGACGCACTATAATCACACGCGTCATCTTTTTTTCCTCCGCTACCTCAAGCACTAATTTTACTGGAAAGTGTCACTGTTGTAGGAGCTATTGATTAAATATCCCTATCCTTGGTAATACTGCTCTGTTAAGGAAGAATGAAGGGTAAAAGGTTCACTATTCTGCTTTACGTCCATAAACTGTCCGTTTTCAGCATTACGCTTTACCCATTATTGTTCAGTCACAGGGTTGTAAGTTTGGCTGCGTTTGTCCACAGCACCACGACGATAACCGTAGTTGCTTATTTGTGCTAGTGATGACGGGCTAGTTGTTGAAACTTGTAAAGCTTACAACATTGCCTATATCAGAACACTGCGATTATTCGGTGAGATGGTAGAAACCAAGCACAAAACAGTGATAGAGGTGATAGCAATGGCTGATACATTAATCAAGGAACGAGGAAAACGCATTTCTGCCCAGGTTTTAGCAGATTGGACAGCAAGAAGCTTAAATAAGTAGCTAGTCAAAATTAATTACATAGTTTTGACCAAATTCTCTCAGGATTTTTTCTAGAGATGTAACAAAAGTTTGCCAGCTAGAATAAGCATCTATTTCAATCCATTGATACTTAATAAATCGCCAGAGAATTTC
>CALJJQ010000052.1 GCA_937973965.1 uncultured Calothrix sp.
GGCTGTAACCGTTGATTATTCTAGTTTCATTTATTGCAAAGTACAAGATAATCGATATAACAGCTACTATCTCTACTATAAAATATAGAAAAATCCAGGCATATCTAGTGTAACGACAATGCAGAGTCAAGTCACAACACGACGCTTTACCCCAGAGGAATACCATCGTTTAATTGAACTGGGTTTTTTCCCGGAAAATGAGCGTGTTGAACTGATTAGGGGTGAGTTAATACCGATGGTAGCGAAAGGAACAGCACATACAACTTGTTGTCGCAACCTATTGCGAGAACTCAGTCGATTAGTTTTCGGTAAAGCTGAACTACAATGTCAAGACCCAATCCAACTACCTTTCGGTAGCGAACCGGAACCTGATTTTGCGATTGTTCGTTCTCCTGCGGATAATTATTTATCAGCACATCCGACACCAAAAGATATTTTCTTAGTGATTGAAATTGCTGATTCTTCGTTAAATTATGACCGCGATGTCAAGATACCTTTATATGCGGAAGCAGAAATTAATCACTATTGGATATTTAATTTGATTTTGAATCAGCTAGAAGTTTATACTGAACCTTTCCAAGATGAGCAAAATAATTTTGGCTATCATGCCAAACGTATTTTTCTCCCTAATCAGTCAGTGGAGTTACCTTTAGAATCGTCACCAGTATTGGAGTTGAAATCGATTTTTCCCCGGAAATTAGCTTAGAGGATGTTAATGATGTTAATAAAGTCGAGCTAAGATAGGGTATTTTGTATAAGTGCGGAAAAAGCTGACCGTCTGTTTGGTGCAGAAGTAGTCTATACCCCTATACTTGTTTCCGCTTATCACACCAATAATGCGAGGGGGTCGGGAAATCGCTGAAAGACTATTTTTTCCGTTGACCCCCTCGCCGCCTTGCTGTGTAAGGGTTTGAAGGATTTTTCTCATGGATTTTTACTGCTTCGACGACAATTTTTTAGACCCCCTGGCAATCCGCCTCTGGACACCTTGCTGTATCAGGGTTTAAAATCAAAGGGTCTCCTCTTATGAGGGGAAATAATTGATTGGAAACTGGAAACACAGTAGATATTACTTGGTTTGCTACTGAGGGGGAAAATGCGATCGCGGTTGTTGATTGCTGAGTTTGCTTCCCTCTACTGTGTCCTATTGTATCCTGTCTCCCTAATCTCGCGTTTTCCTATAAAAAAGATTTTAATTTACAATATATAAGGAAATTGTAACAAAATGTAAGGTTGATTCATGGCGGATCAGTTAATTCGCGCAACTGCGGTAGACGGTGGGATTCGTGTGGTGGGAGCAATTACCACTAGGTTGACGGAAGAAGCACGACAGCGCCATCAAATGTCCTATGTAGCCACTGCGGCTTTAGGTCGAACAATGACGGCTGGTTTGTTAATGGCTTCCAGCATGAAGCGAGCTGGTTCAAGGATTAATCTACGTATTCGCGGAGATGGTCCATTAGGGGGTATTTTAGTCGATGCTGGGCTTGATGGGACAGTACGAGGTTATGTTGGCAACCCCCAGGTGGAATTACCTCCCAATGCCAAAGGTAAGTTAGATGTGGGAGGTGCGGTTGGTAATGGGTTTTTATATGTTGTCCGTGATATTGGTTACGGCTATCCCTATTCCAGTACTGTGGAGCTAGTATCGGGGGAAATAGGCGATGATATTGCCCATTATCTAGTGACTTCCGAGCAAACTCCTTCGGCTTTGATGGTGGGGGTATTTGTGGATAAAACCGGTGTGACAGCTGCGGGTGGTTTATTGGTTCAGGTTTTACCAAAGGCTGCAAGGGATGAGTCTCTGATTGAACTGTTAGAATCGCGTATTGCTTCCCTGTCAGGGTTTACCTCCCTGCTACGAGCAGGCAAAACTTTAAACGATATTTTCCAGGATTTACTGGCTGATCTGGGATTATTTATTTTCCCAGAAACCCAAATTTTGCGTTTTTACTGCGGTTGTTCCTTTGACCGGGTGTTAGGAGCATTAAAATTGCTGGGTACAGATGAGCTTCAAGATATGATTGTCAAAGATAACGGTGCAGAAGCTACCTGTGAGTTTTGTGGCGAGGTTTACAACGCTAGTCGCGAACATTTGACACAGTTAATTGAGGAATTACAAACATGATTTTCCGGAAAAACAGCAATGTATAAATTGGCACTGTAATTTCCAGAGTATTTCATGGTATTTAACGACATAATAGGGGAGTGAACTAGATTTTTGCGGATAAAAGGGTGTAGGATGGCAAATCTAAGGGTGTGAGTTCAGAATAGAGATTCAAAACAGAAAATTATTAGCGATAATCTTTGATAATTTTGGTGTGAGAGATGACAGAGCGGGATATTCCAGAAAATTGGTCGTCAGGTAAGAAGTTACGTTCAGATCAGCAGTTTAAGTTATCCCGACAGCAACAACCGATCGATCAAGGTGGGATAAAATCCCGAAGTATGACTTCAAAATCAAAATCTGTGAAGCAGCAAAACAAACCGATTTCCGAAGACTTGACTATTGACCAGTCATCTTCTTCCGAGCATGTTGCCGATGCGGGTAGTTGGAAATTACCAGGCTGGACAAAAAGTTGGGTATTGTGGACTGGGTTACTAGCCTTTGTGCCGGGAACAGTTGCCTTTTTAGCGATGGCGATGCTGTTGAAACTGCCAAGCGCTCCCAATTGTCCGTCTGTTTTTTGGCCGTTAGCTAGTGCTGCGGTGCGGTTGCACTGTGCGGAATTAGCTGCATCCAAGCAGAATGTGGATAGTTTATTACAAGCGATCGCTCTAGTTAAGGATTTACCGGAAAATCATCCATTACGCAGCCAAATTGATGGTTATGTTGAGGAATGGTCAAAGAGGGTTTTGGAGATTGCCGATGGCACATTCCAAGCCGGAAAATTAGAAGAAGCGATCGCCATTGCGAAACGAATTCCCAGTGATGTTTCTGCCTATAAGTTGGTGGAAGATAAAATTGCTAATTGGCAGTCAATTTGGGCAAAGGGTGAGGAGATATTCAAAGAAGCCGAAGACCACATGCGGGAGCAACGTTGGCATCAAGCTTTCATGACCGCAGCTAGGTTACAACGGATTAATAATAGCTTCTGGGAAACTACGAAATACGAAGAGTTAACCAAGTTAATTACCCTAGCTCGGGAAGACGGGGAAAAACTGGCTCAAGCCAGAGGATTAGCGAGAAATGGTTCTGTAGATAGTTTACTCAAAGCGATCAAATTGGCTGAATCCATCACCAGCAGTAGCTATGTGTATCCCAAAGCCCAGGAAGCCATTCCCGAATTCGGGCGTAGAATGTTAGATTTGGCACAACGGCGACTGGATAGTCGGGATGCGGATGAGGCAATTAGTATTGCCCAACAGATACCCTTAACTGCTAAATTACAAGCAGAAACGGAAGATTTCATTGCTATTGCCGAAGCCCAAAGAAACGCCTGGTTAGGAACAATTTCTGGATTAGAAGCCGCGATCGCCCAAGCTCAACGCATCGACCCTTCCCGTCCAGTGTATCAAAAAGCTCAGGAACTAGCTTCTCGATGGCAGATAGAAATCGGTGATGTCACCAGGTTAGATCGGGCACGAATGTTGGCCAGTCAGGGTACAATTAGTGACTTAGGTGCGGCGATCGCCGAAGCCCAATTAATCCCCAGCAGTAATCCCCGGGGACGGGAAGCTCGACAAGAAATCAATCGCTGGTCTGCCCAGATTCAAACCATCGAAGACCGTCCTTTCCTCGACCGAGCCGAACAGTTAGCCCTCGCAGAAGATATTAACTCCCTGCAACAGGCGATCGCGGAAGCTAGTCAAATTAGACGCGGACGAGCATTGTATCCAGAAGCACGTAAAAAAATCTCCGCCTGGACAGCCACCATTCAACGTATTCAAGATCAACCAATCCTGGAACGCGCTCGTTCCCTAGCAGCAAATGGCAACCTGGGAGCCGCCATCGAGACAATCCGATCAATTAGTCAGGGACGTTCCCTATCCGGGGAAGCTCGTAACGATATTGAGACCTGGCAAGAGGAACTCACGGCACAACAAAACTGGAAAAACGCCAGAGATACAGCCCTCAGAGGTACACCAGAAGCCCTCGCAGAGGCAATTCGTATTGCCCAACGCATCCCCCGACGCAACTTCCTCCGTAACGAAGCGAATCCGGCAATAGATCAGTGGAGTCAGCAAATTCTCGATATTGCTCGTGGACAATCCCAATCAAGTATTACCCGTGCAATTGAAACAGCCCGTTTAATTCCCCGGGGAACCTCCGCTCACGGTTTAGCTAGACAGCAAATCCGCGAATGGGAAAATTTCCTCAATCCCCCCCAACCCCAACCCACCGAAGAACCGATAGTACCTCCCAGACCATTTTAAACGGCGGCTACTACCTAGCTTGAAAATCGGGAGTCGGGAGTCGGGAATAGTACTCCATGTTATTAATTTTTATGGGCAAAAAAAGGCACGTAAGAGCGCTAGTCTACCACAACCCTGCGGGTATAGCGCCTTATATTTACCCTTTGCTTCCTAAATGCATTAACTTCCCCGAAAAAAACAGTATAAATTAATACAATTCGAGCGGGGATTAGCCGACATAAGCGCTGATACAGAATCAGAATCTTACTATATTTTCAGCAAGCCCTACTTACCACTCCCTACTCCCTTTCAACTCCGGAAGTGGGAATCAGCCATTTAATTAAAAAAAGTTAACAGTTAGCCGTTAACTGTTAACTGTTGCAACATTGTTGCCTAAACAACAACAAAATAGCCACTAACGGAACATACTACTAACAGAATTATCCTCGTGGATGCGCCAAATCGTTTCCCCTAATAAGTTAGCCACTGAAAGAACAACTAATTGGGGGAAGCGATCGCTGTCCCGAACGGGAATTGTGTTGGTGACGATTACCTCCTCAAACACGCCACTAGATAACCTCTCTATTGCGGGGGGAGAAAATACCGCGTGGGTAGCACAAGCATAAACCTGTCGCGCACCCTCTTCCCGCAGCATTTTCGCACCTTCGGTAATCGTTCCACCGGTGTCAATCATGTCGTCCACCAGCACCGCCGTTTTCCCCTTCACATCACCAATCACATTCATGACTTCGGCGACGTTATGGGCTTGACGACGTTTATCTATAATTGCCAGGGGAGCCTCATTTAGCTTTTTCGCGAATGCCCGTGCGCGTGCCACGCCACCAGTATCCGGAGATACAACGACGATATCCGAAAGGTCTTTGCTCTTAAGATAATCAAGAATGACTGGAGAACCAAATACATGGTCAAGGGGGATATCAAAATAACCTTGAATTTGAGCCGAGTGCAAATCCATTGCCAGAATGCGACTGGCTCCCGCTTGGGTAATCAAGTTAGCAACCAACTTGGCTGTGATTGATTCACGTCCTGCGGTTTTACGATCCGCACGTGCATAGCCATAGTAAGGTATGACTGCGGTAACTTGCCGTGCTGACGCGCGACGGCACGCGTCAATCATAATCAGCAGTTCCATCAAATTATCGTTAACAGGATGACAACTTGGCTGGATGAGATATACATCACAACCCCGGATCGATTCCTGAATCTGGATATATAATTCCCCATCCGCAAAACGTTTGCGGATCATCGGTCCCAAATCCATTCCCAAATACCGGGCAACTTCTTGAGACAGGGGTAAATTCGCAGAGCCAGAAAATAGCCGTAAGCGATTATTTTCCGTCACTCCTGTGATGGGAGGTTGCAATTTGAAAGTTGCAGAACTGAGCACAGTAGACCCTCGATGTGCATTCATGGCAATCTTATCATTAGAAATAAGGCTTTCTCGTGGTGAAATCATCTGAAAAATTACGTCACAGTTTTTTTCAACTCTTTGTAAAAGCTGACAAAATCACTTTGCGAAAAGCAAAAATCCGCACTTTCCAGAACTATTAGCCAAACACCACCGTTTGACAGCTTAACAGACATTTTGTCATGTTCTCAGAATTATTTATCAGACCATCGCCTCTAGGTTCGCTAAAATAATTTAGTCTCCGATTGAATCGGTGATATTTTTGTCTTTGAAGTCGAAATATCGGTAGATTTTCATTGCCCCCTATCTAATTTATAACCAACTACGAATTATTCCTATGAATTTTATGTAGATTTTGATTTTTATGTATAAGTAAAAATACTTACAATAGTAATTTATTATTTGAACATAAAGGGAGTAGGGAGTAGGGAGTGGGGGGTGGGGAATCGGTTGAGAAATAAGCCTTGTTTCCGTGAACATGAAGGGAGTAGGGAATAGATTTAGATATAAGCTTTGTTGACATGAAAATAAAGGGAGTAGGGAGTAGGTTTAGACATAAGCCTTGTTTACACTTAGCTGTGTCCTAATACCGTTCCGCTCAAATTTTGATACATTTTCTTCCCCAGTATCCCCTGCTCCCGAAAGTTTCCCGTCAGGTATCAACTCCAAAGTAAAACGGTATTACTACTCCCTACTCCCCACTCCCTAATTTTCAAGCAAGGGAGCAAAAAAGAAAAAAATAGTAGATAAGAACTATTTTACTGGTGAACTTTTTCCCATCCACAATCTAACGGTATACAGGAAATCGGGAAAATAGTTCGCAATACAGATAAACTAGACAAAACTTGTGGTTCTTGATTAAAAGTTTTCCATAGGTTTTTGAGACGAAAACAATTTAGGGGTGCTTATGCCATAATCCTCTATGGGGTAGATTGACTAATTGTTCTTTAGTGGTAAAGAGCAAATATATGAGTGGAACCAAATCCATGAGACCCATAGTGACTTCTGGCTCAAATAATCAAAAATCCTCAATTCAATTTCTGAGGTTGATCCACAGGGTCAATCCAAAATCCAAAATTGTCTGACAAACCGCACTGCGGAACTTATCAACGACGGAATGTAAACTTAACCAATTCATCATGCAAGCACCCATTTCTGTTGGTCATATATTACAAAATCGTTATAAAATCCTTCGTATTCTTGGTCAGGGAGGATTTGGACGCACTTATTTAGCGGAAGATACACGTCGCTTCAATGAGCTTTGTGCCATTAAGGAACTAATTCCAGTGACGACGGAAACGGGTGCTTGGGATAAGGCTAGGGAATTATTCCAACGGGAAGCAGCGATTTTATACCAGATTCAGCATCCCCAAGTTCCCCAGTTTCGAGAACGGTTTGAGGAAGATCAACGTTTATTTTTAGTCCAAGATTATGTTCCTGGTCAAACCTATCGGACGTTACTGGAAGAGCGGAAATTGCAGGGAAAGACTTTTACCGAGATGGAAGTAGTACAACTAATGCGGTTGTTACTACCAATTTTAGAGCATATTCACAGTCTTGGTATCATCCATCGAGATATATCTCCAGAAAATATTATTTTGAGGGAACGGGATAATTTACCTGTATTAATCGATTTTGGTGTGGTCAAAGAATTAGCGACGAAATTACAAGCTCCCACCCAATCCGTAAATGCGACTGCTGTTGGTAAACTCGGATACGCTCCCAGCGAGCAGATGCAAACTGGACGCGCATATGCAAGTAGTGATTTATACTCTTTAGCGGTGACGGCAATAGTATTGTTGACAGGGAAGGAACCCCAAGAGTTGTATGATGAAACCCAAGTTGCTTGGAATTGGCAGCGTTACGCGAGGGTGAATCCCCATTTTGCCCAGATTTTGAATCGGATGTTAAGTTATATTCCCAGCGATCGCTATCAAACCGCATCGCAGGTCATCCAAGCATTGATAGAGTTGAATCAAACTACGCCCACATTACCCGTATCTCCCCCAACACCACCAAGTCAACCCAATCTCTCTAATTTACAAACCCTCGCGGTTGGTGCACGTCCTGACCCGATTCCACTACCAACCCCAGATCCCAATTCCTTCCAACAACCCCATCCTGTTATACCTAATCCTAGTGATAAATCAATTTTAGATAATCCCTTGGCGGTGGGAGCGATTGGAGCGGCAGTAGTAATTTTAGCCGGTTTTGGCTCTTGGGCGATAGTTAGCTCTATCCGTAATAATGCCCGATTTCCCCAAGAAAATATACCAACTTCTCCCCAAAGCTTTCCTTCTCCAGTTATTAGCGAACCACAAACACCTACACCCACACCCACTGTATTGGAACCAATTACTAGTAGTAAGCGTTTAAGATTCGATAGTTCGGGAATAGCTCGCGAACAAGGGACAATTCGCGCTAACGAGACAATTGAATTTACCTTTCAGGGGACAGAGGGGGAAAGATTAACTGCGACCTTGGATCAAGTTGGCACAGTTGCCTTTACGGTACTAACACCGAGGGGAGAGCCAATTGATAGTATTGCCCGCCAAGTTACCTCCTACCAGGGTATTTTACCATTAACTGGTAGATATACGATTCAAATGAATTTACTCCCAGGGCTTACAGAGGGGACATATAGTTTTAGCTTGTCTTTGCAAAAACCGATGCAGGATACTCCCACTCCCGTTGAACCTGAACCCACGGAAGCACCCATAGATCAAAACCCCGTGATTCCACCAACGGATGTACCTCCCTTTCGACCGGATGTGAAGCCAAAACCTACCCCAAATCTCACTCCTGATACCCCACCAGACTTTAACAATGGTACGGTTGTCCCAACCGAACCGAGTAATAAGCAAACACCTTTGGATGAGAATATACCGACGGATAATCAGTTTGTTCCTCGTTTTTAGCTTTCGCTGACATAACTTATTGATTTATCGGGGAGTCTTACAATTCTACACTCTAATTCAGCAATGCCTCAACCGAAGCTATCACTTGTATACATGAAACTTCCGGTATCACCAACCAGCATGAGGTTACTATCTTCGCTGTCGATGTTGAAGGTATTACTAGTAATTCCACGATGGAGAATTTGGACCAGTTGACGGGGGTTGAGGGATTCTAATTCCACATAGTTTCCCGCTTCCAACCATTGTTTCTCTTCGGGAAGGAGATTTTGCTGTATTTCTAGGGGTAGGGTTTTTGCTGCTGCTGCGTAATGAGATGAGGATTGAATGACCATTCCCCGTTTTTTGTTCAGGACTTGACGGGGTGTAATACCAATATCTGTGATGAGTAAGTTAGTATTGGCAAACCAGTCGGGGTCGGTGGTAAGTTGGTGGGGAAGGGTGATTCCGGAAGGGGTGCAATCGTGTAAGGCGTAGATTTTGAGGTCGGGATTGCGTCGCAGCATTTGCATGGTGGTAGCAAAAATATTTTGAGGATATCTATCTATACTGAGGATGGCGCAGTTATGTTCAAAGTGGAAATTATTGGCAATCAGAAATTGAGCGATATCTGCGCGATCGCAAACTATTAATCGGTCGAAACTGTAAGCGGTGACATCGGGGTTGATATTGGCTGGTGCTAGGGTTTGGATTGGGGGTGGGAGGATTTTTGGGTTTGTACCGTTAATTTCTTGCCAACGATTTAACCATGTTTGCAGTTGGGAGGGGTTAATGATAAATTCTTCTGGTAATTCGGTTTGGTTGATTGGTCTGTAGCCAAGATAGATGGATAGCATTCCTAAGCAGACGGCAATCACAAAGAGGGGGAAGGATTTAAATGCAAATAAGCTGAAGAATCCGCCAATGATGAGGATGATAAATCCGAGTGTTTTTAAGTTACCAGCACTTTGTTTACGACTTTTTTTGTTTAATTTTGGAGATTGGGTGTTTTGAAATAATTTGAATATCCACCAGATATTATACAGAATAATCACGATATAGAAGGCACTTGCACCGATAATAGTTGAGAGAATACCACCAACAAATCCGGGTGTCCAAATCAAGAAAAACAGGTACAGACAACCAAAGGCTTTACCATCAAAAGATTTGGATTTGAGACGATTATCTAATAGGTAAAATAATTGTTTTTCCGTAAAAAATAAGCTATTATTAACGGAAATATCCGCTAAAACTTTGGCAAAAAATGGGTCGGTTATTTTCAATTCTCCCATTGCGGTAGGTTCAAAGGCAAAGGGATGATTACAGTTTTTACATCTACCTTGATTAGCAGTTCTATCCTGGAGATTATTGTCCGTTCCACAGTTGATGCATTTCATGGGATTTTGGATTTTGAATTACTTAGGGCTAGCTGGAAAATAGTCAGACTTTCATCTTGTAAGGTGTTGAGGCTACTTGGGCTGAAAAAAATTGCAAATACATGGATATATAAAAATTTCAAACCTTGCATTTGTAATTTTTTGGGTCTTTTGAAAAGTGCAAGGGGAAAGCTTAAAAATATTCCCTGTACAGACGCAAGATGTCGCGTCTCTCCCTCTTCCCTACCCCTACTAAAAGACTTTTACAGCAGACCCTACTTATTATTTGTGAAGCAGCATAGAAGTTTTCTTTCTATTCCCTACTCCCTGTTCCCTAATCCCTAAAAACTTTAGGGGTTTATGAGAAATCCGGGATTAGATAATTAATTGATTGATTCTGTCTCCTGTCTCCTTTTTACTCCTTTTAAATAACTTGATTTGCTAATAACACACTGTAATCTTCTCTTTGACGAATTAAACGATGTTGCTGATTTGTGAGTAATACCTCTGCTGGTCGGGGACGGTGTAAAAAGTGGGATGACATGGCATAACCGTAAGCACCCACATCTAAAATTGCGATCGCATCACCAATTTTGAGTTTTGGCAGTTGACAGTTTCTACCCAAATAATCCCGCGAATAGGTGGTGTTGCCACACACATCTGTGGTGTAAAGCGGTGATGAATCCTCTTCTTGACAGACGCGAATCTCCCTGTAACCTCCATGTACGGAAGGAACTGACAGATTGGCAACGGTTGTATCAACCCCCAAAATCTGTTTATCACCCTGCCATTTAACAGACACAACTTTTGTAAATAAATATGCACATCCTGCGATCGCAGCTCGTCCTGGCTCGATAATTAAATTTACTGGGTATGTTAGGTTGGCCATTTTTTGACTAATTTGACCGCCGAAGATTTGCCAATCAAAGCTAACCTGGTCGTGGTGGTAAGGATAGCCAAATCCACCCCCAAAATCTAAATATTGCCAATCGGGTAACAGTTGGGCTGCGGTAATTACTTTATCGATCACTTCAGTAAATGCAGTTGTGGCATTTGTCCCGGTTCCGCGATAGAAATGTAAACCCCTAATTTCACATCCATAGGCTTTTGCAAGGGCTACTGCATCCTCAAATTCCCTGGGATGGACACCAATCCGACTGTCCCCCGTAATTTCCGGTAAATTTAAACGTAAACCTAAATTCCAAGTCCCAGCAGCAGACGGATATCGGGTTTGAATTGTTTGACAACATAACTCTAACTGGTTCAAACTATCCAGGTTCAGAGTTTTTATCCCCCAATCTAAAACCTGTTCCATCTCCTGTTGATTTAAATTGCTACCGGAATAAACTATCCCCTCCGGTGCAACACCCGCTTTTAAACCCAGATAAATGTCTCCCGGTGTATTTGCGTGTAAACCCCAACCCGCATCTGTGAAGATTTTCAACAAATTAATATTGCCATTGGTGACAGCCGCAAAGTGAAATTGGGTACGGTGATAGGGAATCGCTGTTGTGATGTGATTAATTGTTTTTTGCAAGCGATCGCCGTCATAAACGTATAGTGGAGAACCATAGGTTGACAGTAATTCCCCGATTAAATCTGGAGAAATCATACATGAAAGTATAAATTACAAAGTCGTAAGTATAACGTCATTAATCTAGCACTTCCACCTGTGAAATTTTTTGTATACCTCAAAACTAATTTGAAAATAGGGAGTGGGGAGTAGGGAGTAGAAACGTGACATGTCGCGTCTGTACTGCAATCAGTTTTAATACTTCAAACTGCTGAATACTGGTTAACAGTCAACCATCAACAAATCGCAAGGGAAATATATCAGCGTGCGAAGTATACACGTTCAACGGAGTCAGTTTAACATCTGTTGAACAGTTGTATATGTTGTATACCTATACCTACGTAAACATTTACCACATCATCAAAATCTGCTGGAATGAAGAAGATTTATACATAGGTGAAACAACATTAAAGATAGGGAAAAATCAACAATTCAATGCATCTTTAATATCAGTAATGGTTAATTTATACAGTGTTTCAGTGCTTTTACTGATGGGGAACAAAATCGTAAATGTTACATTCATTGTTGAACTTTCCAGATGTTTTGGTGCTTGCAGAAGGCAAGATACTGAAGCAAGTGATTCCCTAACCACAGAGCAAACACAAATACACATTCAAAACCAGAGGGAGTCAGAAAAACCTCAAATCGAATCAGTTCAAAGCCACTTACTGAGATATATGTGTACAGAGAAAATTCAAACAAGCTATTACGGGTTGAAGTCATGTATTTGTTGTCAACAGTTAACTGTTAACAATCCGTAATTATTGACACAATGATTTTTAGCTGATGTCAGTAACTTCGCCCCTAAATTTTATATGTACACATAGTATCAAGCTTCGCAGATAGCCCAATAATGAATCAGGTTGCAGATACCCTATCAGTAGAACTTAGGATGAATATTTGACTGTCAATAATTGACGGTCAATAGGATTTTTGGTTTCCATAATTCTAACTTGCAATTATAGAGGTAATCGAACAATTGTGAGGTTTAATTATGAAGTTCAAGGACTGTAAAAGCTTGATGTAGAGAATTCACTGATGTCCCCATCAGGAGTTAAAAAATAAAAAATCTTACGTCGAACGCAAGATTAATTACAAAGAAAACTAAAAATTAAACGCAATTATGTCACACTCACGTCAATCTGTCAAATTTTTCCCTGAATTATATCGCTCGTTGCTAGCAACAGCATTGATTACAAATGGTATTTTCCAGTTTATTGCACCGGTAATTGCGGAAGGAACCCGTGCTGGTGAATCCATTAGTAACACTGCAACTGCAACCTACGAAGACCCCCTTGACCCAAATACGAAAATCAATGCGACATCGAATACGGTTGTTGTCACCGTTGCAGAGGTTGCTGGTATTACCGTCACCGGAAGTGGTACAACCTTCAGAGAAGATTTAAATAATAACGGTCAGGCTAACGTTGGTGATACTGTTTACTACAACTACACCGTAACTAACGTTGGTAATGACCCGACTCGAATCCGGATTCCGGAAGCTGTGAAGGTGACAGGTCCAGGTCAAGCAGGAAAACCTGAATATAGTTTGGATGGGGGTGCTACCTGGACTCCAATATCTGGAAGTGAATATATTTCTGATTCAATTCCCGTCAACGGTTCGATTTTAGTCCGTGTACCGGTTACTGTGGCTGCGGGAGCGCGAACTAACGATATTATTAACGTTACCTTGGGTGATACTCCAGGGGATGCACAAAACCAACTGCGTGACCCCAATGGTGGTGACGTGTATACGGTGGATAACCCGGATGGTACTCCTGGTGAAGTTAATGGTTCACCTGTGAATGGAGTTCGGGAAGCAAGCGCAACCCAAAGAATTACCGTAGACCAAGCAGTGAAGACCTATGCATTGGCAACGGTTCTCAAGGTGCGTAATAATTATGATAATGCCGGAACACCTGCTATTGATGATGATAAATTAACCTACGGCTTAAGTTTGCGGGTAGAATTGAATGACCCGACAGGTAATGGGATTACTCCTGCTCCCTTAGCGGGAACGACAGTGAAGGGTTTAACTGGAAATAGAATTTTAGTTTCCGATGCGATTCCCAAGGACACAGAATTAGCAGCAATTCCCACACCTCCCCCTGGTTGGCAGGTAGTATACACAACTGACGCTGTATCTGTAAATGCCAATGCTGCAACTTGGACAACCACACCTCCTGCAAATTTAGCAACTGTCACCCGTGTTGGTTTTGTTAATGACCCGAATGTCGTCACTGCTGTAGCACCTGGTCAAACGGTGAGTGGGTTTAATGTACAGGTGAAGGTGAGAACTGGTCAAACAGCACCTTTAACTGTGAATAATATTGCTCAGTTATTTGGTCAAACTGCGGGTGTACCGACCGTGGATAACAATAGTGATGGAATTCCCGATAATCAGGTTTATGATGAATCTGGTGACCAAAATCCCAGCAATTACGACGGTAATAATCTTCCTCCCGGTGCTGTGGATGCAAATGGTGATGGAATCCCCGATAATACACCCACTGTAACGGATGGGTTTATTGATAATCCGACTGAGTTAAACAATACGGGAATTGATACGGGTAACAATAACACTGGTGTGGGACCTGGTGGTGAAGCAAACTCCTTTGTAATTGAGGTTCCCCAGGATAATGCAGTCTTGAATGGACCCGAACGGACTCCAGATGCGATTGGACCGACCAACAACAATGATGATTTTACGAATAAGTCGTCCCTAGTTCCGGAAGATAAGAAACCTGGTGATACCCTCGACCCATCTCCAGTAACGTTTACTAATACCGTCAGAAATAGTGGTGCAAATCCCAATAATATTTCCTTGTTACCGACACCACCTGCTAACCCAGCAGATTTACCAGCAGGAACAACGGTGACAATTACTTATGGTCAGCAATCCAAGACCTATACTTGGGATGGAACAGCGTTTAATAATCCCACCGATTACATCACTATTCCGAATTTAGCTCCCGGTGCGCAGGTGAATTACGGGGTGGAGGTGAATTTACCACCAGGAACACCACTTTCCACTGACTTGGATACAAACACACCAGATCCAAATGATTTAGTAGGTGGTTTCCCCGTACCCATCACTACTTTCATTGACGATGGTACCCCTGGTTTCAACAATGAACCGAATAATATTACCATTAACCGGGTATATACAGGTTTCCTACGAATGGTGAAAGAATCCCGTGTCTTACCTGGAACAGGACCTGCGGTACGTGCTGAAGACCGGGAATTTAGCAGCAATCCGAAAATACCTGCACCTGGTAATATTATCGAGTATCGTATCCGTTATACTAATATTTCCGAGGCGGAATCGGGTACGGGTAACAGAATTCTCCGCGCTGACAAGGTGGTAATTACGGAGGATGGAACCCTCAGTACAACACCCGGTGATGGTAAGAATAACTGGGCTAAGGATAATGATGGTAATGGTCAAATTGATACCAGTAATGTAGTTGGTTCCGCGAGGGATTCCGGTGCTGCGACGATTCAATTCTACAGTGGAGCTACTGGTGCTAATCTTTCGATTGACCAAACGGGAACAACTGCTGATACTGATGTGAGTAAGTATGTGAATACTGTTACTAATCCTGTTGCTCCTGGTGAACAGCGTCAGTTTGTTTTCCAACGGAAGGTTAATTGATTTTGGATTTTAGATTAGGAGTCGATTTATATTCTATTGGTGAAGTTGACAAAATCTAAATCATGGAAGTCGGGTTTTACCGATATTTTTTGGAAATAACTCGACTTTCCATTCTATGACGGTAGATAGAGTTGTTTCGACTTATTTAGTTTTGAGGTTTTAATTATGAAAAAATTGACGATTGCGGTGTTTGCTGGAGCAGCATTATTATTGCCATTTTCTGGTGTGATTGGTGGGGTTCCCTTTGGAGGTGAGACAAATGCGATCGCGCAGAATGTGCAAAAGCAATCAATGCTGAAGTTGGAATTGACTGCGGAGAAACAAGTTTTAACTCAGGATGTTCAAGGTAAAACGAAAACCTCCTGGGAACCTCTTCAAGGTCGAGTGACTGTTCAACCGGGGGATATGTTGCGATACACGATTACAGGTGCAAATCAGAGCGATCGCGCAGTGAAAAATCTGACGTTTAATCAACCTATTCCCAAGGGGATGGTGTTTGTACTTAAATCTGCGAATGCTAATACTAACGCCAAAATTACCTACAGTATTGATGGGGGACGGTCATTTGTGGAAAACCCGACGGTGAAGGTGAAACTTGCGAACGGGAAGGTGGAGGAAAAACCTGCACCAGCAGAAGTATATACCCATATTCGCTGGAATTTTCCCAATGCGATCGCAGCTAAAAGTGATGTGAAGGGAAGTTATCAGTTAAGGGTTCGGTAAGAATCAATACGGTTCAGTTAAGGTTGTCAGTCAATCGATTTGTTGAGAACCAAGACATGGGGGATTCTCTCCCAAACCCCCTCCAAAAAAGTCGATCTGTTTTATTTGCAGTAATTGATTTTATTCTTAACTGAACTGTATTGCGCTCAGAATAAGAGACGGGGAAATAGATAATTGGGGGAGGTGTGGAAAAATTTTTCTGCACTTTAACCCTAGCTATTCAAGATTTAAGTAATTATACAGGAGTTATATTTGAATACCGAACAAAACTCAATACAGTTTCTACTCACTACTCCCTATTTCCTCATCGGTGAGAGGTTAAGATAATTTTACTTTTGTCAATAAGAAATTATGCTGAAAATTTGAGTAAAAGTAGGTATAAAGTTAGTTGTTTTACTGAAACCATGGGGCAAGAATGAATCATGGGTATCCAGATTAGGCGATCGCCTGCTCAAAAATTGTGTTTCTGACCCGATTTTCAGTACTATTACTTATTGACAAAAGGTATCCGACCTTAAACTCTCACGAATGCTATTTCCTACTCCCTGACCCTAATAAATTCAAAAACTAAGTCGAGTTTCTATATATTTAGATATTTAGGGGTTGCTGAATAATCATCGATTATTTATATACTAATACTTTGAGTAGTTATTCCCAATCTTTAAGTGTAAGCATATTGATAAGTTCGCCTTAAGATACCTATTCCAATCATCAAGGAAAGCTGAAAAACCGACTTCTGAGAACGAGTTTTTGACAACCAAACTTTTTCCGCAAGTCCTATTTAATATTTACTTGAATAGATGCTAACTAATGCTACATATACATGCTAAATGCAAAAAAAAAAGATATTGGCTAAAAACTAGCACAATGGTATTCCTAATCGGAACTTCATTGTCATCGTCTTTTCCAACTCAAGCACAATTTGTCAGAAATCAAAATCCTAATCAAATTAATAATCAAAATAATCGCGTCCCGATTGTTAACCAAGCTAGTTATCAATATAGTGATGGTACAGGAAGAATTTTTCATGGATTTTCCCAGGTTTTAAATACAGAACGGGGATTAATTGACCCTTTGGGGAGAATTTTAGGTTGCGGTGGTGAACTTTTACCAGATTATACGGGTTTTTCTATTGGTGTATATGAAACTAATCCTGGAGACCCGACGAGAACAGAATTGGGTCGATTAGTAGATTTAACTCGCACAGAATTACCGGATATTCCCAATAATGGTGTTTCTGGAGGCAAAACACCCAACATCGAAAACCTTAATCCTTACTTTTTACAAAATAATCCTGCTGACCCAAATTTACGGGGAACCTATAACTTTTTACTTGACCCCGGTAAGGGACAAACAGAACCGGGTAAAACCTATATTTTAGTTGTGAATCCTCCCGCAAATTCTATTTATCAACAACGTCGTATCCGCATTAGAATTGGTGAGTCCACAGGAGGAGAAACAGGTATTGGAAATACTCAAAACCGGATTTTAAGGTATGTTGCGACTTCCTTGGATGGTCAACCAATTCGTTTAAGTGGAGAAACGGAATTTGAGGGGACAGTTGTTGCAGTTGCAGATGCAGAGTTACAGGGTTTGGATTTATTAGCATTTGAGTTTACAACTAATCTTTGTCAACCCAATCAAGTACAAGTGATTAAATCGGGAGATAGAGCAACTGCTGAACCTGGGGACACAGCAATTTATCGTTTGTCTTTACGTAACTTGGTGGAAGTTGGTTTAAATAATTTGTTTGCAACTGATACTTTACCGTTAGGTTTTCGTTTGCAACCGGAAACTGTCCGAGGAGAAATTAACGGTGAGGAGGTGGAAGTTACAACTGAGGTGAATGGACGAAATGTAATCTTCCGTACTAATACTGTTTTACCACCACGGTCGGTTTTAAATATTGTCTATGGAACGCGAATTACTCCCGATGCAATGCGAGGTAGTGGTGTAAATAGTGCGGTGGTAACTGCGCAACGGGTGGATAATAATTTCCGTACTCAAGATGGACCTGCTACTCATAAATTACAATTACGTCCTGGTATTATTTCCGATTGCGGTACTATTATTGGTCGGGTATTTGTAGATAAGAATTTTGATGGGGAACAGCAGGAAAATGAACCGGGTATCCCGAATGCGGTAATTTATTTAAATAATGGTAATCGCGTCACAACTGACCCGAATGGTTTATTTTCGGTTGCGAATGTTTTACCAGGAAATCATACGGGTGTATTGGATTTAAGTAGTTTACCGGGTTATACCCTTGCTCCTAATCGTCGCTTCAAGGAGCGTAATAGTCAATCTCGTCTTGTTCGTATTGCACCGGGTGGAACTGCACGGATGAATTTTGCGGTGACTCCTAGCTTCTTGGAGGATGTGAAAAAATGAATTACAGGTCTTCTGATAGATATCTAGATATATATAATAAATTTCACAGAAATTATCAAAAATCTCTATTTTCTAGTTTTGCTCGCAAGCTGATCCTTTCCTGTCCAAATTTAATTTTGCTGGGAACAGTTGCGGGTATTTTCAGTAGTATTTTCACTCCGATTGCAACCTATGGGGAGGAAATTGACGGGGAAACGGGAGAGAAAATACAGGAGAATATTGATGATGGTATAGTGGTGCGATATAATGAAGGTATTAAGCTCCACTTATCGCGGGATGAGCAAATTCTGGCGTTTAAGCGTAAATTACGGGAGTCTCGGCAGGTTGCTCAGGATGTTGAGCAGGAGAAAGAGGTTTTTAAAAACTTTGATAGCTCAATTCAACCTTTTCAACCGGATGCAAGTGTTCAATTGCCAACCTATATAGATAAATCCAAAGATAATTCTTTGATTCTCAGTCAGGAAGTTGATAATTTAGAAGTTGATAGCCAAGACTTTAATAATCACGAAGTTAATCATCTGGAAATTAATTTAAAAAAAACTGATAATCAAGACCAGAATCATCAGGAACTTCTACCCCTTAATCATCCCACACCGATTTCCTCCCCAGAAGCAATTAAACCCTTCCAACCAGATTCTGCTATCCAATTACCTGCTGCAATTGAAAAAATTAAACAAAATACCCCTTCCCATGATACAGCAGATTCCCTCCCTAACTCCCCTACCACTACCAAAACCATAAAAATACTCACTCCCAGCGAAAAAGCCGTTATTGATATCCCTGCAACAACCGTAATTTTACAGTATACAACCGGAAGCGAGATTGAATTACGAGTTAATGGTGAATTAGTAGACCCATCTTTAGTAGGACGGACAGAAGTTGATGGGGATGTGGTGACGCAAACTTGGTATGGTGTCCCCCTCAAGGAAGGAGAAAACCAAATTACTGCGGGAATTAAGGGAGAAAATACCCTTGAAAGCAGTGTGAAAGTGGTTTTACGGGGTTTACCAACAAAAATGTCCCTCTCCACCAGGGAAACAACTATTCCCGCAGATGGTCGCTCTTTGGCAAATATTACTGGACAATTACTGGATGAAAACGGCAATATTTCCCACCGGGATGCAGTCGTTACCATTGCTGCAACTGCGGGGGAATTTGTGGGAAATGACTTGCAACCAGAAGTTCCAGGATTTCAGGTACAAGCAAAAAAAGGGGAATTTACTGCCCAACTTCAGTCTAGCTTAAATGCGCAGACGGTGCGTATCCGTGCGACTGCGAATAATTTAGAAGCCTTTACCCAGGTCCAATTTGCAACTGCACTACGTCCGAGTTTGGTGACAGGGGTAATTGATTTCCGATTAGGAGCGCGAAGTACGGATTATTATGGTAGTTTGCGGGATTTTCTCCGTCCCCGTCCGGAAACTAGTAATCGAGTAGATAGCAGTACCCGTTTTGATGTCCGTTCCTCCCTATTTGCCACCGGTGCTGTGGGAGAATGGTTATTTACAGGAGCTTATAACAGCGATCGCAATTTGAATGAGGATTGTAATTGTGATAATCGCTTGTTCCGTAATTACCAGTTTGATGAGCAAAATTATCCAGTTTATGGTGACAGTTCCCGAATTGATGTGATTACACCGTCGATTGATAGTGTATATGCTCGATTTGAACGCTCCAGTAAAGTCAAAGGTGCATCTCCCGATTATATGATGTGGGGTGATTACAACACCGAAGAATTTGCCCGTCTATCCCAACAGTTTACCTCCTTTACCCGCCAATTACACGGTTTCAAACTCAACTACAACTTGGGTAATCTCCAGTTCACAGGGTTCTATGGTAACAACGTCCAAGGTTTCCAAAGAGATGCGATCGCACCGGATGGGACAAGTGGATTTTACTTCCTTTCCCGTCGTTTGGTACAACCGGGAAGTGAAGTGGTGTTTATCGAAGCGGAGGAATTAAATCGACCGGGAACGATTATTCAGCGTCAACGTTTAAATATCGGTCAGGATTACCAAATTGATTATGACCGGGGAACTTTACTCTTTACTGCACCTCAACAACGTACCGATATCGGGGAAAATGGGGAAGTTCTGGTCAGACGCATTATCGTCACCTATCAACAAAAATTAGAAGACTCCGACGGCAATATCTACGGCGGACGTTTACAGTATAACCTGGCTAGGGGAACAAACCAAGATAGTTGGATTGCAGCAAGTTACTTCCAAGAAAATCAGGGAACCCGCGATTTTCAACTTTACGGTGCAGATGCAATGATATCCTTCGGGAATAACAGTCGCTTCATCGCCGAATATGCCCGTTCCCACAACGATTCCGATATCATGGGGACAGTCAATGGAGAAGCAGTCCGAGTCGAAGCGGATGCACAAATCTCCCCCGGAATCCAAGCACGTGCTTACTACCGCTTTGCCGACACCGGTTTTGCCAATAATACTACCATTAGCTTTATTCCCGGACAAACCCGCTACGGTGCGCAACTCACAGGTAAAATTACCAACACCACCAATCTCCGTTTCCAATACGACCACGAAGACAACTTTGGGATTGCACCCCAACCCCTAGACACCTTTGAGGAATTATTCGCACCCCGTAGCCAACCCATACCAGGAGGTCGCGTTGATAACTCCCTGACTACTATTTCTGCGGGAATCCAACAAAAAATCGGTCCAGGAAACCTCGAATTCGATTGGATACACCGCGATCGCGAAGACCGAATCAATAATACCTTTTCTGGTAACTCCGACCAACTGCGATCGCGCTTAAGTCTCCCCCTGAGCAAACGACTAACCTTCCTTGCACAAAACGAATTCACCCTTTCCTCCCAAGTTGATGCAGTCTACTCCGACCGCACAGCTTTCGGTTTAAATTGGTTACTCACACCCGGACTCAACCTCACCCTGGCACAACAATTTTATACACGGGGACAATTCGAGGGTCAGTCCATTACCAGTTTGGGAATTAGCGGCGAACACAAACTTAGTCGAGACACCACCATTACCGGACGCTACTCCATATTAGGGGGAAGCAACGAACTTACCACCCAAGGAGCAGTAGGAATTAACAACCGTTGGCAAATAGCCCCCGGATTACGCCTCAATTTAGGTTATGAACGGGTTTTTGGCGACTTTTTTGGTAAAACCGCCGCCGGAAACCAATTTGCCCAACCCTTCGCCATCGGACAATCCGCCTACGCCATCGGGTTTAATGGTGGTGATAGCTACAATATCGGCTTGGAATATACGGATAACCCCAACTTTAAAGCCAGCGCTCGCTACGAATCCCGCACATCATCCGCCGGTTCCAACACCGTAATCACCACCGGAGCCGTAGGTAAAATCACACCAGCCATCACCGCACTTTTACGGTATCAACAAGCAGGTGCATCCAACCAGCGATTAACCGGACTCAGTGACACCGCTAACTTAAAATTCGGATTAGCCTACCGCGACCCCCACAACGACAAATTTAACGCCCTATTCCGGTACGAATACCGAAAAAACCCCTCTTCTATCCCCGAAACCCTCCTAGTCGGAAGCGGAACCGGAGTTGAAGACCACACCCTTGCACTAGAAACAATTTACGCACCCAATTGGCGATGGGAACTCTACGGTAAATACGCACTCCGTAACACCACATCCTACATTGCTAGTGATTTAGCGGGGACTACTAATACCAATTTAGCCCAAGCTAGATTAACCTACCGTCTGGGGTACAGCACCGATATTGTCGGTGAAGCGAGATGGATTAACCAAGGAGGTTTCAGGGAAACCGGATTTGTCGTGGAAGCAGGTTATTACCTCACACCCACCCTACGTTTAGCAGCGGGTTATGTATTTGGGAAAGTAGACGACCGCGACTTTTCCGGAACTCGGTCTGCGGGTGGTCCCTATCTGGGATTCAGCGTGAAAATCGACGAACTCTTCAACGGTTTTGGGAGACAAAAAATTGCTCCCCCCCAACAACAGGAGTCGTTAGTCAACAGATTGCGACAATACAACACCAACAAATTCCAACCATGACCACACCAAAATTCAAAGGCAAATATCGCATCGAATCCACACGTCTCCCAAACCACGACTATACCGCTAATGGTTGGTATTTCCTGACAATTTGTACAAAAGATCGCCTTCATCATTTTGGTCAGGTGATATCAGGTCAAATGGAACTGACGGAAATCGGAGAAATTGCTCAAAAATTTTGGCTAGAAATACCTAATCATTTTGCACATATTCACATTGATGCCTATGTAATTATGCCTAATCACATCCACGGAATTATCGTTATCGATAAACCATCCCCTGACAACCATATAGAGACGGGAATAGATGTAGAGACGCGAAATTTCGCGTCTCTACAACAACAAAAAACAATGGATAAATCAAATAAATTTGGGCCATTAAAATCAGGTTCTTTACAAGCAATTATTCATTCCTACAAATCTGCTATAACGCGATGGTGTCGTCAAAACAATCATGATAATTTTGCATGGCAACCCCGATTTTACGAACATATTATTCGTGCTGATGGTTCATTAGACAGGATACGAAAATACATCATCAATAATCCTGTCAAATGGGAACAGGACAAAAATAATACCCACAATTTATGGATGTAGAGACGCGATATATCGCGTCTCTACGAAAACACGACTATTTACCTTCCCAAACCAAATATATGTACAGGTATGAACAATTTTATATTTAAAACATTAAAAGGATGTAGTAGATACGCGATATATCGCGTCTCTACTCCAACAAAAAGGAAAAAAAGCCACACTCTTCGTCCTCAGTGGATTAGATTCCTGGCTATATTCCTGATTGCAATTCTCACAGTCCAACTTCTCCCCCAACCAGCCAGAACGCAAACATCTCCACCTGCTTACTGCTCTATCCTTTATGCGATTGATAATCAGACACCCGGTAGAATTTATGAAGTCAATGTAAACACTGCTACCTATAACCAGGCAACTGCTAACAATGGCACACCCTCTACTAGTATGTTATTTCAAAGCGCAGCCGCAGCACTACAACCTAGTACAGGTCGATTGTTCTACACATCCCGTAATACCTCCAACACCAAAACAGCCTATTGGGATCCCGTTACCAACACTCACACCCAACTGACGGGAAGTTTTAACTCTGGCGGAACAACGGTTCGTTCAGCATTTTCTCCTAGCGGACGATTATTTGTAGCAACCCAAACAGTTCTATTTGAACTTAACCCGACGACGGGTGCAGAGATTAGACGTACCACTTTACATGGTGTTAGTGCTCCAGGTGGTGGTAATGGGGATATGGCTTTTGATGGAAATAATGTTTTGTTTCTAGCCTCGGACAATTTTCTATATACAATTGACATTGACAACTTTTCCGCATCTTCTCCAGCCAATCTTCTGGGAACTGCACCTTCTGGAACAACATTCAATAGCGTGGGGTTTAAACCTGATGGTAAATTGTATACTTATGCTGGTAGTAATAACACAAAATACCAAGTTAATACGAATACAGGTGCTTTAACTCCTACGGGAGTAGTTGCGTTTAATCCAACTGTGAGTACGGTTGGTACAGACTTTGCCAGTTGTGCTGCACCTGTACCTCTCCTCGAATCTAAGAAAACCTATACAAAATTTAGTGGTAGTCCAGACAGTACAATTCTTCCGGGGGACGTAGTTGAATATACAGTGACAATTACAAACATAGGTGCTGTCCCAGCAACGAAATCCACCTTTAGAGACCCGATTCCCGTCGGAGTTACCTATGTTGCTAATAGTACCACCATGAATGGTGTGGCGGTGGCTGATGCTAGTGGAGGAACATTTCCCTTTGCCAATTCTGCACCGATTCGCTCACCAGGTTTACTTCCAGGGGTAGTAGGAACAGGTAGTTCTGACCAAGTCACCCTCAAATATCGAGTCCGAATCAACACTGCTAATCCACCGACAAGTGTCACCAACCAAGGGACAACAATTTACCTCGGTAATCCCACGGGTGTACCAACGGATAATCCGAATACACCAGAACCGAATGATGCAACCGTAATTACAATTGGTTCTTCTACAATGACTATTTCTGGTCGAGTTTGGAATGACGCGGATAACAGTGCTAATAACACCTTCAGCAACATTCAAACGGGGACAGAAACAGGAACTAACGCAGGTGGACTCAATGCAATTTTGGTCAATAATGCTGGTAATGTGATTGCGACCACACCCATCAACCCAGACGGAACCTATACCTTCACTGAAATTAACGCCAATCAGAATAACGTTTCCATTCGTTTAAGTACCACAGCTGGAACTGTTGGATCTACTGCTCCTACAACTTCACTTCCCGGAGGATGGATAAATACCAGTCCTTTAAGCACTCCCCCATTCAACATCAGTACAACTAACGTTACTAATAGGGATTTCGGGATTGAGCAACTTCCCAATACCAATAACATTACAGCACCTTCCCAAATTAACCCAGGGGGAAGCAACACAGTACAAGTTCCACCACTGTCGGGAACCGATCCAGAGGATGGTGCTTTAGGTAGTGGTAGCAGCTTTCGGATTGTCACCCTACCGAGCAACGGCATACTCTATTATGGTGGTAATGCGATCGCTACAGGTCAAGTAATTACAAATTACGACCCAGCCAAGTTGACCATCGATCCGAATGATGGGGAGGTTACTGTTGTCTTTACCTATGCTGTCATCGATGCTGCTGGAAAAGAAGACCCAACTCCAGCAACGGTGACTATGCCATTTAGCAGACCAGATAATCCCAACGTACTTCTCATCAAACGGATTACCGCAGTCAACGGTTTAACCACCACCAATAACGGTGATAACCTCGCTGTATACAAAGACGAAGATAGCAATCCTTACGACGATAACAATATTACCATCACCAATCCCAATCCCCCCACCACACCCGCAGATACAGATAAATGGCCAAATCCTCCAACCTTCCTCATTGGTGGTACAAATGGTGGTAATGTGCGTCCTGGTGATGAACTGGAATACACGATTTATTTTCTCTCAGCAGGAGACGATGAAGCAAAAAATGTGTATTTGTGCGATCGCATTCCCAATCATGTCACTTTTATCCCGACTACGTTTAATAATTATCCTGACAAAGCACCAGGAATAGGTGGGGATCGGGGTATACTTTGGCAATACAATGGTCAAATGCAAGCTTTGACTAATTATGATCTCAACGGGAAAATGCGTTATTTACCACCGGGAGTGGAACCGCAAACCGTTTACTTTGACCCCGGTAATCCCAGTAAAAAGTTAGTGGATTGTGGTGGAGAAAATACTAACGGTGCAATTATCGTCAACTTAGGAAATTTACCGAATGCAACAGCACCAGGTACACCGACAGATTCCTACGGATTTGTGAGATTTCGAGGAAGAGTCAAGTGATTTTGGATTTTGGATTTGAGATTTTGGATTATGTCAATTTTGTTTTGTTGTAGAGACGTAGCACTGCTACGTCTTTTTTTTGTTCCACAGGATTTTGGATTTTGGATTATGTAAATTTTGTTTTTTTTGTAGACGTAGCAATGCTATGTCTTTTTTGTTTTATCTGTATTTGGACAAGATAATCCTTGTGAAAACCTGAATGATTACCCCACGAAAATCTTCCATAGGACTATCTTCCCAACTTTACTGGAAAAATAAATAAAAACCCTCTCCAAAACCCAAAGTGTTTTGACTCAACCTACTTAAAATATTCAATTTTCAAGGTTCGTATATATAGTTTATATCCATCAAAACTAACAAAACAAACAGTATATTTACGGTTTTTGTTTTTGTACTCGTGAATGGGAAAAACCTCAAAATCCCATTGCATCGTAAACAAACACGTACTGAAGACCCGACAGTTCGTCTCTTCTCCCTGATTCCTGACTTGTGGTAAAAATACTGTTTTATCTACAAAATATACAATGCTACTTTTGTTTTAATTGTATATTTTGTTTTTAGGATATGTCAAAACATATCTATAATTTAGTTTTTAAAAACCTACTATTAAAGCTATTAAACTCCACCCTCAGTGCTTTCACCCTGGTTTGTTTACTTTCCCTACCAGCTGTTGCGGAGGGTTCCAAAGAATTAGTGTCGCGAGGTGGTTCCCGACCCTATTTGGAATGGTCGAATGATACAACCGCAAATATTCCCAGAAAAACCCGACTCAAAGTCTATGTCAAGTCGGGTGAAGTTATTAATTTGGGTTCCAGTGTACATACTAGTTTTGATGGCAAAGATATTGTTTTACGCAGTCCGTCGGGAGTTGAAAGTGTTTGTGATGTCAAAAACACTGGTACCAATGAAGGATTTATCAACACGCTAGCAAAGGAAACTGCTGGACCCTTACCCAATCCAGGTGGATATACACCCTGTCAATTCACCGCAACGGAAACGGGTGTTTATGAGGTGGAATTTCATGCACCTAATACTTCTGGAAACCCCCCAGTAAGAGATGTAAATGCATCCTTTCCCATCGATAACACTCAACGAATGGCTGTTTCTGCTTGGGATATCACGGTTCGAGATGGTCAAGGAAATTCCAAAACTGGTCGGGTGTTCACAAATTACGTCGCGATGAATTTGGGGGGTAATAATCGTTCTTTAAATTCCAAGTTTTACATCCAAACTAAGGACGGATTCCGTTACCGGACGGAAATGAATGGATTAGACCCCTATGCATTTATTTTCTTTGGTAATAGTCGGGGGTTTATTGATAGGACTGATAATTCAACTTTGTACCGTTCTGCACGTGCAAATGATAATCTGCTTAGTCCTTTTGAGGGGAATGTGGAAGTACAGCGTCCCGATGTTCCGGATACGATAACAGATATTACCCATTTGGTGTTTTTTAATCCCCCAGATCCGGAAACTTTAATCCATTTAGGAATTCCGACCATACCTGCAATCCCTGCAACACCAAGCAACTTCCAATTTACAGGGGGAAGTGGGGGAAGTGGAAATCAAACCTTTGTGGGAGTGGGGGGAAAATTTAGTTTTGATAGCACTAGTAGTGGTAGTTATTCCATCATCATTGATACTAATAACGATGGTGTGTTTGATCCTAGTCAGGATCGGGTGTTGCAAAACGTTGCCCTGGTAGGTAAAAATGTGGTTGTTTGGGATGGAAAAGACCGTAATGGGGTGAACTTACAACCCCTACCAGGGAATGCTGCTTACAATGCTCAAGTCACCCTGAGAACAGGAGAATACCATTTTCCCATGTTGGATGCAGAAAACAATCCCAATGGGTTGGTGATTGAAATGGAAAATCCCCCCACAGCTTTTCCCGCAGGTTTGAATGCATATACGGTTTATTACAACGCTGAGAATTATCAGACAAAAAATGGTACTTCTGTTGACTTGAGTAATCCGGGAACTCCACCAAATCCTCGGAATGCAGCGATGGGGATAGATAGTTCTGGAGGTGTAAATAAGTTTAGTAATAACTATGGTGATTTTAAGGGAATTGATACTTGGGCTTTTTTTCCTAGTCAAGCTGTATTCACTCCTTTGGTGATTACAACTTCTAATCGCGCAAATGTACAGGGGAAAAAATCTGTCCGGTTTTTAAGTGATAATGATAATAGTAATACGGTGACGGTGGGTGATGATGTGGAATATACAATTACCTACACTAATCTATCTCCCGGTAACAGTGATGCGATCAACTTTGTGATTAATGATTCCCTTCCTTCCCAATTAACCTTTGTCTCTGGGGAAATAACTGCCGTTACTGCTGGTAATAATATTACTTACAATACTAATTACAACGGTACAGGTGCGATTACCAATTCGGGAACATTGCGGGTGGGTGATACAATTACCATCAAAATTAGAGCCAAAATCAATAGTACCAATAACGGTAATCCGGTTAGTAACCAAGCTAGTGCAACCTTCAATACACCCGATAACCCTGCAACGGTTGGTGTGGTGCTAACGGATGCAGATTCCGGAAATGGGACAGCTAATCCTCCTGGTGTTGGGAGTGACTTTGTACAAATTGGGGATAATGGTGTAAGTATTGGTAATGACCCTGGAAATACGGGGGATGATGATCCGACTTTATTTACTGTGGAAAATAGTCCTGTTGTCAGCAGTAATCCGAAGGTAATTTTAGTTAAAAGAATTACCGCAGTCAACCAACAACAGTATCAGCAATTGGTAAAAGATGGGAATAATCCCGACGAAGATGATTCCGGATGGCCTGCTAACCTGTTAACAGGGGTAATTAATGGTGGGTTAGTCCGTTCCGGGGATGAATTGGAATACACAATTTATTATCTCTCAACTGGTGACGATACAGCAAAAAATGTGTATTTGTGCGATCGCATTCCCAATCATGTCACTTTTATCCCGACTGCGTTTAATCATTATCCTGATAAAGCACCGGGTATCGGTGGGGATAGGGGTATACTTTGGCTATATAATGGTCAAATTCAAGCTTTGACCAATTACGAGAGTAACGGAAAAATGCGTTATTTACCACCGGGTGTGGAACCGCAAACCGTTTACTTTGACCCCAGTAATCCCAGTAAAAAGTTAGTAGATTGTGGTGGAGAAAATACTAACGGTGCAATTATCGTCAACTTAGGAAATTTACCGAATGCAACAGCACCAGGTACACCGACAGATTCCTACGGATTTGTCAGGTTTCGAGGAAAAGTCAAATAGATTTTAGATTATGTATTTGGGACTTAAATCTTTGATTGACAAGGATTTTGTCAGTTCAGGTTCAAAGTCACCTCTTCAGTGAACGTTTAGAATAAAGTCAATAACTGCCGATTTCCAGTTTACTGATTGTATTCTCAGTAGACTGTGAGGTTTTTAAAAACTTTTATTTGACACGAATATTGCTGGACAAGAGTTTCCGACTTTGTGATTCATCGAACTCACGTTAACCTTAAGTAAGGAGATGGAGTCAGGAAAATAGGATTTCAAAATCTGAGTGGATTTGCGACCTTTTCACCTCTTTGCGAATCAAACACATTTCCATCTTTTTCAATAATTGGACAAATCTTGGGTTTTGAGGGGGAATTTTCGACTTTCCAGGTTGAGAGTATGTATTCCAACTCCTGCTTAAACTGGATAAGCTCTTGAATTTTATCTTCAATATCTTGCACCTTTTCTTGCAAACTAACTTTAATGCGATCGCATGGTAATTTGCCTTGGTCATGGATTTTTAAAAACTCCTTGATTTCTGATAAGCTTAATCCTAAACTTTGAGCGCGTTTAATAAAACGTAAACGGGATATAACATCTTGGTCAAACAGCCGAAATCCCCCTTCGGTTCGACTTGATGCTTTTAATAAACCTAATTCCTCATAATAACGAATAGTTTTAATTGGTACGCCACTTTGTTGGGCGATCGCACCTATTTGTTGACGATTTTTGACTAACATAATTAATTTTACTCCTCCCTATTCCCCAGACAGTACTTATATTTGATTTCTGAAAAACCAAATTAGCTATAAGCCTACCATAAAAAGGTTTGTTTCTGAGTATATTTAGCAAGATTAAAGTACGATTCCTATATCACTAATTTGGGTTGAAAATTCTGTAAACGTAATGCATTTGTCACCACACAAACCGAACTAAAAGCCATTGCAGCACCTGCAATAATGGGATTAAGCAACCAACCAAAAATCGGGTAAAAAACACCTGCGGCGATGGGAATTCCAGCGATATTATAAATAAAGGCGAAAAAGAGATTTTGGCGAATATTACAAATTGTGGCATGACTTAGTTGAATTGCCGTCACCACACCATATAAATCGCCAGAAATTAAGGTAATATCACTAGATGCGATCGCAATATCCGTTCCTGTACCAATGGCAATCCCGACATCGGCTTGGGTAAGGGCTGGTGCATCGTTAATTCCGTCTCCCACCATTGCCACTATTTTACCTTTTTTACCTTCCCGTTGTAATTCTTGAATAGTGGCGGCTTTTTGGTCAGGACGGACTTGGGATATGACTCTGTTTATACTAACTTCACGGGCAATACTACTGGCGGTACGGTGGTTATCTCCTGTCAGCATGATTACTTCTAAACCAAGTTTTTGCAGGGCTTGGATGGCTGATTTCGATGTCGGTTTCACAGCATCAGCTATCCCCATTAACCCTTCTACTTGACCGTCTACAGCTAGGAAAATGGCGGTTTTCCCCTCTGATTCTAAACGGTCTTTTTCCCCTGCCAACAATTGCGTATTTATCCCTAATTCTGTCAACCAGCGTTGTGTGCCAATTTGTACCAAATGGGAATTCACCATCCCCTGAACACCACTACCGGGGATTGCTCGGAAATCGACTACCTGGGGAGGTGTTATATGTAACCTTTCCAGATTAGTTTTAGCGTATGCAACGATAGCAGTAGCTAGGGGGTGTTCCGAATTTTGCTCGACGGATGCGGCTAATTGTAATAACTTCATTTCATTCCCGTTTGCCGTTCCCTTCACCGTCACAAAATCAGTGACAGTTGGTTTTCCTGCGGTGATGGTTCCGGTTTTATCCAGGACTATAGTTTGGATTTTATGGGCTAATTCCAAACTTTGGGCATCCTTAATCAAAATTCCGTTTTCTGCACCCTTACCAGTCCCCACAATCACCGATGTGGGGGTCGCTAAACCTAAAGCACAGGGACAAGCGATAATCAACACCCCAACCGTGGTAACTATGGCCAAGGTGACATTACCCGCGACACTCAACCAAATGATAAACGTGAGGACTGCGATCGCTATCACCACCGGGACAAAAAATCCTGTCACCTGGTCTGCTAATCTTTGAATTGGGGCTTTGCTTCCCTGAGCTTGTTGGACGAGTTGAACAATTTGGGCTAACACCGTATCCTTTCCCACCCGTGTTGTCCGTAATTTAAAGCTACCTGTTTGATTAATAGTTGCTCCAATCACCTCATCCCCTGGATGTTTTTCCACGGGTATACTTTCCCCTGTCACCATCGACTCATCAACAGTTGATGTCCCTGCGATTACTTCTCCATCTACAGGTATTTTTTCCCCAGGACGAACGAGGATAATATCACCTATTTGCACCTCAGAAATGGGGATATCAATTTCCTGTCCATCCCGAATTAAACGTGCTGTTTTTGGTTGCAAACCGATTAACTGACGAATTGCTTTTCCTGTTTGTTTTTTAGCCCGACTTTCTAACACCCTTCCCAGTAAAATTAAGGTAATAATTACAGCAGAAGCTTCATAATATACATCGGGAGCAAGACTACGGGAGATGAAAAAGTTGGGGAAAAAGGTTGGGAATAGGGAATATATAAAAGCCACGCTCGTTCCTAAGACAACTAAGGTATCCATCGTTGCAGTGCGGTGTTTCCAAGCTTTCCTCGCATTAGTATAGAAGGACAAACCACACCAAAATTGAATGGGAATTGTGAGGATTAATTGCAACCAAGGGTCATGTAACCACATGGGAATCACAGGAATATGTAAACCTGTCATCATGGGAATTGACCCAATAATGATAATCCCACTGAGAATACCCGATATCACCACCTTACGAGTCAAGTCATAGGTTTCCCTGGATTGTCTATAGGTTTCGGCTGCATCTTCCTCCATTAAAGTATTTTCTGGTTGCAGCAAAGAAGCAGAATAACCAGCCGCATCTACAGCCTTTTCAATCGTCACAATATCAGTCTTTTCTGGGTCATAGGTAATCGTGGCAATTTCTGCACCAAAATTCACTATACATTCCCTAACTCCAGGCACAGAACTAATAGCTGTCTCTATATTTTTAGCGCAGGATGCACAACTCATTCCCCGTAATTTTAATGTGCTATTAACCATGCTATTTTGCCTATTTATTGGTTGACTACCTGATTTATTTAATCTCTTTCAATCACACATAAATCTGGTTATTTTTCGGATAATCCTCAGTGGGGTGGAACGCAGTGCAACTCAACAAAACTGACAGGGAAAATAAATAAATTATTAACAACAATAAATCGAAAAACTAATCAAAATATCCTAAATAATCGTCCTACAAAAAATTTATTGTTGGTTTACGATGTAGAGGACGAATAATATCGCTGGATATTGATTTATGCATCTCCACCCAACCTACCCAATTCAAGATTTTCAGCCCCTCCTTGCAAGGGTAGATATTTTGTATTTGGTCTTTTTTGGCTATTTCAGCCGATAGCTACTTTCTACGCAACCGAATAACCAGCATTCATGATTGCTTCCCGAATCACAGCTTCCGAAACTTGAGTTTCCACACTCACTAACTTAGTACTGACATCCGTTTGCACCACCGCATCCGAGTCCAACGTCATAATTGCTTTTTTGATTGCTTCTCCACAGCTAGCACAAGCCATATCAGGGACTTTTATCGTCAATGTCATTTTCCAGCCTTTGGGTTTGTGAATGAATAACCCTATTCTCAACCCTCCAGTTAAGTGGAGAGTCAAGTGGCTAAATATATATTTTTTGTGATAAAAGTTTAGGTGAAATGTGTTGACCGTTGACTACCGACGGAAATCACGACCAACGATTAATTAATGTAGAGATGTAGCATTGCTACCTCTCTAGAATGATTTGGGTTTGCAATGCTACGTCTGGGAAAATCCAAAATCCCCAATCGAAAAATCCCCATTCCCTTCCATATCCTGTATCCTGTATCCTATACTCTTACCCCTTCTCTTGCCAACGCCTATGGTTCATATAAAGCGCGTTGAATTAACTAACTTTAAATCCTTTGGTGGGACAACTTCGGTACCGTTGTTACCAGGTTTTACAGTGGTGACTGGTCCTAATGGTTCGGGTAAATCGAATATTTTGGATTCCCTACTATTTTGTCTGGGTTTATCCGGTTCTAAGGGAATGCGAGCAGACCGATTACCGGATTTAGTTAATACCCAAGCAAGTAAAGGACGTTCGACGGTGGAAGCAAGTGTCACCGTCACCTTTGATTTGTCTGACCACCAACCCCAGGAGGTGTCGGAAGAGGATTTGGTAATCACGACAATCGCGGATGATTTTTTGGCTGATGAGGTGGAGGAAGAGGAACCAGAACCAGAGTTAAGTGAGGATGACCGGACGCGAAAGGAGAAAATTCGCGCGAAACCCGGGGAAGATTGGTCGGTGACGCGACGGTTGCGGGTGACGCAGCAGGGAACTTACACGTCGAATTATTATATCAATGGCATTTCCTGTACCTTGGGGGAGTTACATGAGGAGTTGGAACGTCTGCGAGTACATCCAGAGGGTTATAATATTGTTTTACAGGGGGATGTAACGGGAATTATCTCCATGAATGGGCGGGAAAGACGGGAGATTATTGACGAATTGGCTGGGGTAGCTGCCTTTGACCGCAAGATTAATCAAGCAAAATCGACCTTGGAGGAAGTTAAGGAGAAGGAAGATAGTTGTCGAATTATTGAGTCGGAGTTGATAACCCAGTGTGAAAGGTTGGCTCAGGATAAGGCGAAGGCGGAGAAGTATCAAAAGTTACGTACGGAATTTTTAGAGAAGCAGTCCTGGGAAGGGGTGTTGTTGTGGAGAACCTTGCAGAATCAGCAGGAAAGGTTGCAAAACCAAATTCGGGAGGGGGAAAAGCGTCAGACGGAGTTGGCGACCCAATTGGGTGAAATTAATGGGTTGATTAGTAGTAAAAATACGGAGTTAGAGAAGTTAAATATTCAACTTAGGGCTTTGGGGGATGAGCAGTTATTGGCAACCCAAGCCGAGTTAGCGAATCAGGAAGCGGAGCGGAAGCAGTTACAACGGCAACAGGAGGAGTTAAGGCAAACCCAGCAGGAGACAGTACACAGGTTAGAATTGACTCAACAGGAGTTGCAGCAACAGCAGCAGAATTTGCAGCAAATGGTGGCAGCTCAGGTTTTGGAGCGGGAATCTATCGCTTTTTGTCAGCAACAACGGCAGATGATGCAGCAGACCCTGGAAAATGCCCGACAAGCGGCGGCGGAGGTGGCTTCGGCTTCGGAAGTATGGGTGCAGCAGCAAACGGTTTTAAATCGACAAATTGAGGCGTTACTACAAACATTAGAACCGTTACGGACAGAACAAGCCCAGTTGCAGGAACGGTACCACCAGTTGGAATCGCAAATTCAGGAGCAGGGGGGTTTGTTAGGGAGGTTGGAGCCGGAATTGACAGCGAAAAGGGAAGAATTGGTTGGGTTGGAGGAGGAATTTAGGAGTGCAACTACACCGATTCAGGAATTGGCAGAAACCCTGGCGGCGACGGAGCAGGAGTTACAATTGCAACAGGAAACCCAAAAGCGGTTGGTAAATGAGCAACGGGAAAAACAACGGCAATTAGATAAATTGGAGGCTCAAGTACAGGCGCAACAGGAAGCCCAGGGTACGCAGGCGAGTACGATAATTTTGAAATCGGGATTACCGGGTATTTGCGGATTAGTGGTGGATTTGGGGCGGGTGGAACCCCAGTACCAAATTGCCTTGGAAATTGCTGCAGGAGCGAGGTTAGCGAATATAGTGGTGGAAGATGATGGGATTGCAGCTGCGGGGATTGAATTGTTGAAGCAACGTCGCGGGGGTAGAGCGACATTTCTGCCTTTGAATAAAATTAATCCACCCCGGATTCCGGGAACGAATGAATTGCGGTATGTGAATGGGTTTGTGGATTTAGCGATTAATTTGATTGACACCGAACCCCGTTACCGGGATGTGTTTGCCTATGTGTTTGGGGGTACGGTGGTATTTGAGGATTTGCAAACAGCGCGATCGCAATTAGGTAAATATCGGATTGTGACTTTGGATGGGGAGTTACTCGAACCCAGTGGAGCTATGACCGGGGGAAGTATGGCCAATCGTTCCCAATTGCGGTTTGGAAATGTGGAAGTTGGCGAATCGGAGGAAGTTCGAGCCTTAAAGCAAAGACTACAGGAAATAGAACGGGTATTGGCAAGATGTAACGATGCGATCGCTAATTTATCTGTGCGGGTAAAAGATATCTCGACGGAGTTAACGGAGTCTCGACAAGAACGACGGGAATCCCAGTTACGCTGGGAACAGCTACAACGAGATGTGCAGGGTTTAACAAAACAGGTAGAAGCGACCCAGAATCAGTTAACCCAGAACCAAGAAAAATATACCCAAGTTCAATCCCGTCTGGGGGTTATTCAAGGGGAATTACCTATTCAGGAAGAACAATTACAACACTTAAGAAGCGAGTTAGCGGAATTAGAAGCTTCCCAAACCCCCAGCGAATGGCAACAAATCCAAGCCAGCATCAAAAATTATGAGCAACAATTACAACAACGACAAAATGCTCTACAGGAAGCAGAAACCCGATTAATTAATTTAGAATCCCAACAGGTACGTTTACAGGAGCGAATCCAGGAAGCCGAACGGCGCATCCAGGAGTATCAACAACTACAAATTAGCCAACAAAACCTGAGTGAGCAACTTATCCAACAATTAACCAACCTTAACCAGCAAATTGACCAAACCCGTACCAAATTAACAGAATTAGAAGCCAGTTTAGGAGCAGAAAAACAAAAACGAGACACCCTAGAAGCCGAAATTCGCGCCGAATTATTACGCCAACAACAGGTAGAATGGGAAATCCAAAAACTGCAAGAAAGTCAAATTAACCGTCGAGAAGAATTAACTCACATCCAAACCCAACTACAAACCGTTACCGCAGACCTACCCTCACCCCTACCCGAAGTACCCGAAAACGTCGATTTAGATGAACTCCAAAAAGAACTCAAAAGCCTCACCCGAAGAATGCAAGCAATGGAACCCGTCAACATGCTGGCATTGGAACAGTACGAACGCACCCAAAACCGTCTCCAGGAACTTAGCCAAAAACTCGAAACCCTGGAAGGGGAACGCACCGAACTATTATTAAGAATTGAAAACTTTACTACCCTACGTCAACGCGCTTTCAAAGAAGCATTCGATGCAGTCAACGAAAACTTTAAAAGTATATTTGCCGGACTTTCCGATGGTGATGGTTATTTACTCCTCGATAACCCGGAAGACCCCTTTACCAGTGGTTTAAACTTAGTTGCACACCCCAAGGGTAAACCCGTACAAAGACTAGCTTCTATGTCCGGAGGAGAAAAATCCCTCACTGCTTTAAGCTTTATTTTCGCCCTCCAAAAATATCGTCCCTCACCATTTTATGCCTTTGACGAAGTAGATAGTTTCCTGGATGGATTTAACGTTGAGCGTTTAGCAAAAGTCGTCAGAGAACAATCAACAAGTGCCCAGTTTATCGTTGTCAGTCACCGTCGTCCAATGATAGAATCAGCCGAACGCACAATCGGTGTCACCCAAGCACGGGGAGCTCATACCCAAGTACTGGGGATAAAATTACAATCAAGCAATACAAGCGCTTGAGTTTTTGTTATTAATAGTGTTGTATGGATAAACCGGATTCGAGAATCGGGACTCGGTAGATAAATGACCTCAGAACAAATCAGACGCTCCGATATA
>CALJJQ010000053.1 GCA_937973965.1 uncultured Calothrix sp.
CAATTGCCCGCCGAAGTGGATGTAGTCTTGGTCGTGACCACAATGCGGCAATAAACATAAAAAATAGAGCCGAGGGGCATCCGGTTCTTAAAGCTCATCGAGTATCCGAAGCGATAGCTGGATTTGGTGAGAAGCCTACACTGTATGCGATCGCGCTTCTTGTAGGAGTATGTCACCTTGGAGTTGATGCATTTAGAGAAGCTTTCCGGAGCAGTTTATGTGTGCCGACTCACTTACTTCTCATACCATATAACTAAAATTTCGACACATTTTCTTCCCCTGCTCCTCTTGCATCCCTGTCAGGTAAGTAGGTAGGTGCAATTAAACATAAAACCGCAACGCAACCGTTCATTCATCTCCAAGCCTTACTTCCGTACAGACGCGATGTATCACGTCTCTCGCTCGTACAGACGCGATATATCGCGTCTCTCCCTACTCCATAAGAATTACCTACTTCCCTAATTCCCAAATCCGTAGGATTTTATCATTACCACCGCTTAACAACATACTACCATCAGCACTAAACATGACAGTTTCCACACTGGCACCCTCTGAGGACAATTCCTTCAGCATCGCTCCAGTCGCGACATTCCACAGTTTGATGGTTTGATCCCGACTGGCTGTGGCTAGTACCATCCCATCGGGACTAAATGTGATGGCTGTCACCTGATCTTGATGGGCTGTGAGTGTACGTATTTCTTGACCTGTGTTGACATTCCAGAATTTAATGGTTTTGTCATGACCAGCACTAGCTAGTATTTGACCATCCCGATTAAAAGCGACTGCGGTGACAGGTTGGTTGTGTCCGGTCAGGGTATAAATTGGTTTGGGTTGACCGATTCGCCAGATTTTGATGATGTTATCGTCACTACCACTAGCAAGGAGGGATGCATCCGGGTTAAAGGCAAGGGTACGGATACTTGCGGTGTGGGCTGGGATAATTTGTAGAGGTGTACGTCGCTGTAAGTCCCAGAGAATGATGTTTTTGTCATCGCCAGCACTAGCTAAAATTTTATCATCATGACTAAACTTCACAATTCTGACGGCTGAATGATGTTTGTTCAGGGTGGCAATTTCCCTACCTGTGGCAATATTCCATAACTTGATGGTTTGGTCGGTGCTACCACTGGCTAAGGTTTGACCGTTGTGGGTAATGGCTAGGGTATTAACCGCACCAGTGTGACCGTAGAGGGTAGCGATTTCTTGACCCGTGGCCAAACTCCATAACTTTACCGCGCGATCGCTGTTACTGGCAATGGTACTACGGTCGGGGGTCATGGCTGTGGTCATAACGGGATTAGCAAATCCGCGAATGGTGAGGGCTAATTGGTAATTAGTAGCATAGCCATTACTGTAGTGCCATTTTTCTGGTTGGGTTTTGGAGTTTTCTGTTTTAAATAGGGCGAATTTACTACTATCCCAAATACCCAATTGTCGCAACCAAAAATCTCCCACCACCAGCAAGAGTACCGCCGTAATACTGACAATAATTAACCGAAATCTGGCATCATTGACAAAGATTTTAGCATTATTGAGAGGGGAGGTGGGATGTTCTGGGGAAATAGCCTGTAAAACTTCATCTGCTGATTGAAATCGTTGACCAATTTCTTTTTTGAGTAATTTATCTAAAACCTTGGCAAAATCATCATTGATAGGTGCGGGTAAATATTCCCGCCAACAATTTACCCAACCGTAGCCATGTTCTGTCCACAAGCGAAAGGGGGAAAATCCTGTTAATAGGTGGAAACAAGTTGCTCCTAAACTAAATAAATCACTCGCTGGATGGGCCGTACCATCACGGATTTGCTCAATCGGTGAGTAGCCATGAGAACCGATGGAAGTACCTTCTTTAGATTGCACTTGGGCACTTAATTGTTTGGAAGATCCAAAATCAATTAAACATAATAATCCATCACTTTGTCGTCGAACTAAATTTTGAGGTTTAATATCACGATGAATTACACCACGTTGGTGAATAAACTTTAATACAGTCAACAAGTCAATCATAATTTGACGAACTTGAGCTTCCGTATAGGGTGCTTTTTCTCCCCGTTGATGCTTTTGCGCTTCCAGTTCTTTGAGTAAATTCTCGCCAGCGATATACTGTTGCACTAAATACAGGTAACTATCCTGTTCAAAATAGGCGATTAATGTCGGTATTTGAGGGTGTTCACCTAGTTCTTGTAATCTTTTTGCTTCCTTTTGAAACAATTCCAAAGCTTTTTTAAATGCCCAACTACCTTCTGCTTTCGGTGCGAGTTGTTTAATCACACACAAATCATTCAATTTATCGATATCCTTTGCTAAATAAGTACGTCCAAATCCCCCCTCATCCGATAGTACCCGGATGACTTGAAAACGGTTACGTAATTTTGGTGTCAAAGTCGCACCACAGGCTTGACAAAATTTTTCTGTATCGGGATTTAAAGGATTAGAGCAATCAGGATTTAGACAACAAATAGACATCACTTAACTAGCACAGGTGGTTCAATGATTTCTGCATATTTGATTACTGATTACAGCAAATATCGAAGCGAGAATCATGGTTGAGGATGGGATTATTATATCTATATTTACCAAATATTATGTTGATTTTAGATGTTTTTAATATCTGGATTTTGCAGCTAATTTACTGGTAAAAAATAATTCTTTTATCTATTAACGTCAATCAAAATTAAATCGAAATCCCAATTATTTTCTGTGTAGGATGCAACAAATTGGCAAAAGATAGGAATCCAACTGGACAGGTTGTTTGAAAAGTCACCTTGTATGTCATATTTTAGTCACCCTGATGCAGCAATACGGTTCAGTTAAAGATAACTGTAGCGACTGTGTTAAAAGTCAAGCGATCGCAAAAAATAAAATGACGCGACAGGGGGAAAGGCTTCGCTAATTCGGTGGCACCAAGTGGGGGGATTAAAACTATTTGTGAGCATAACAAATCAACATAAAGCCAATCTAGTTCAAAGCATCATTTTCTGAGGTATTATGCACTCCTTTCAAATCGAAAATAATCAGAAACTTGATATTTTTGCTAAGCTTTTGCAACACTTGTAAATAGGCAACAGCATCATCTCGACGGTGAAATCGCGCAACAACGTTAGATTTTGATTTGGTAAATTTCCAGCATTACCAACACTATCTAATAGTTGTTGTTTCGGTAAAATGCGAATAACACACCAAGGATGAAGTTGCTTTAAGTAGCTCATTGGTAAAAGGTAAAAGTTAAAGGTTAAAAGTCAAAAGAAAGAATCAAGAATAAATAAAGCTTAAAAGCCTTAGTATTCAGTCATGAAAATTATCTTTTTACTTTTATCTTTTTACTTAATTGGTATGAGCAAAGACAGAGCAAGATGCTATTGACAAATAAGCACACTAATGAAATATCGAGAAAACTTACAAACTATTGCTGAAACCGCAACCACTCTAAAATCTGTTCGGGAATCTCTTCTAAGTGCTCCAAAAAGAAATCCATCAAACCCAAATGTAGTAAATCATTATGGTTGGGATAACGTCGATTTTGACCACTTCTAAACCAACCTCTCACGGTTGAATCAGAACGAGAACAAATCAACGCAATCTGTTCGTAACTCACACCCCATTTTGTATAAAACTCAGTTGGTGTCATACTCAATTGCCAATTACTGTAGAGTTGAATTATCAAAAATTCGCGTTTTGTCAATCTACGAGGTATAGGTTTTGGAAGTAAAAAGGTAAAAGGAAAAAGGCAAAAGAACCGATAAATAATGGTGGGTTAGTAACTGTATTTCCTAACCCACCCGATAATTGCGGGAAATATCTCCTAGGGACGGCTGGAGTTTATTAATTGCTGCTGTACCGAAAATTCGATGTGGTATAAATAGGCAATAGACACAATCCGAATGATAAACTGGGTAATTTCAATTGGATTCAGGGTGATTGGTGTGGGTCTAGCTATTTGGTTTTGAATTGCTGCCATAATATCCCCGAAGGAAAAGATTAAACCGATAACTGCAAGAGCGAAAATATACGCAAATGCACCGACAAATAAACCATATATACCTTGCCACCAACTAAATAAATTGGGGAAAATTGTTGATTGACCATCTACTTCAACCACACGGGTGTCAGGAACAAATTGATCGAGAATTTTATGGAACCAGTGGTGTAAAAAGGCAATGATAATGATAGGGGTAAGCAAAATAATGAGATAAAAAATTGACCAAACATTCGGCCAAAAAACGGAAATCCATTGCATTATTTGTAACAGGGGATTAATGGCGTACTGTAGGCCGAAAAAAATTGCTAACAGCGCGATCGCATTTACCCAGGAGCGAGGATAGGGAAACCAGGTGATGGAATTACGCATATTTTTAAGTTGGTTTTTGACTGATTTTGTACATGGAACTACATCTATGATGACGGGAAAATTTCACAATTGCACTAAGTGGATGGAGAAAATTATCGCTGTGGACAGGGTGTAGGGATTGTAAGCGTCAGATAAATTCTACCGAGAGGTTTTTAAAAACTTTTATTTGACACAAATATTACTGGACAAGAGTTTCAGACTTGGTGATTCATCGAACTCACGTCAGGTTAAATTCAACGCAGACAACTGGCTTTTCTCACTGGTATCTGGGGCAATTTAGCTACTAAAATGATTTTTCCATTACGTGTTTTCACCCATCCTTGGGCTTCAATCATGGTTGATTGTGGGTGATGGGAATGGGATTGATTCAGCTGGGGTAGAGAATTAACTTGCTCGTTCCAAGTTGTTAATTCCGTGATGAAGGTATCACCCGTCAACAGTTCTACCGGACTGGGAGGTAAACCTCCTTTACCGATGACAAAGAATTCTGCTAAAGGTTTAGCATTGATTCCGGTGGGACAGATTTGACCGATTTGGTCGCTGACATCGACAATGTAACTGGGTAGGTCGATAATTCCTTTACTGGGTTGGGTTTCCGGTTGGGTAATGACAACTTGTCCTTGGACACCGAGTTGAGAACTTGCGGTGATGTCGTTGTTGGGGGTTTGGGTTTTTGCTGGTCGAATATTAAATAACCCCTGGGTGGTAATATTTATATTTCCCCCCTGACCAACAAAGGCGTTGGCTGTAATGTCGCTGTTGGCGTTAGGATAGGCGATAATAAATTTAGCGTTGATGTCAATATTGCCTCCGTTACCACCTGTTTGATTGCTACCAGCAGTGGTCGAGATTTGACCACCACTGCGTAGGGTTAAAGCTTCTGGAAGTTGGATTTGAATATTACCCCCATCTCCCGACGCGCTTTGGGAAAGGATTTGTGCGTTGTTGCTTAATTCCAAGGAATTAGCGGTAATGGCAATATTTCCTGCTCGACTCAATTGTGTGCTACCTGTAGAAGAAGTAGAGATACGAGCGCGATCGCTTAATTCTAAATCTCCCTTCACGTCTAATTCGATATTCCCACCCACCCCATTACTCAAGGTTTCGCTAATAATTGCTCCTGCATCACTCAAACGAGCGGAATTGGCTGTGATTTTAATTCTCCCTGCTGCTCCTGCATCCCCCACAATACCCCCAAGGGTACTTGTGGTAATATTTCCTTGATTATTTAAAATTAATCTATCAGTGCTAACCGTAATTTCCCCTGCATCACCTTGACCACCGGTCTGACTACTAATCCGACTTTTTTCGTCTAAATCGATTAGTTGGGCAATAATATCAATACTACCACCCTGACCAGTATTATTCGTTGCCACTGCTCCAGCTTTGCGGTCTACTCCGGTTTCTGCACTGATTCCTGAATCATCCCGCAACACCAAAGTCCCGCTACGAATGCTCGTAATCCCAGAACTCCCACTCCCAAAGGTTTTTGTTCCTGTACCACTGGTTCCAGTAATAAAGATCGAGTCAGCCTCAATATTAATCACCCCTGCATTCCCAGTACTATTCACCCCTTCCAATAGATTACCATTGGTATCTGCACCGACATCACTACCTAACCCACTTCTGTTTTCGATTCGCAAAGCAGAGGTTTTCAGATTTATTACCCCAGCGTTACCCCTTTCTCCCCTGACATTACTACTAATCCCAGCAAAATTCCTCAAGGTGACACTATTGTTTGCCGTCACATTCACCCTTCCCAGATTACCCCCACCACCACTACTTTCATTGCCAATAAAACTATTATTTTCAACTAATAAATCATCCCCATTAACGGTGACATCTCCCCCATTTCCCCGACCTCTAGCTTGACTGCGAATACTGCTATTATCAATCATAATCAACGGCGCATTGACAGTCACATTTCCCGTATTCCCGTCACCTCGATTCGCACTACCAATACCAGCTTGATTCAGTAATTTAATGGATTCTATTGCTGTCACCCGGACATTTCCCAAGTCACCTGTTCCCGTACTTTCCTGCTCATCGCTACCAATCCCCCCACGATTTTGAATTAATAGATTACCCGTATTGATAGTGACATTTCCTCCCTCCCCTGCACCCTTAGTATTGCTATTAATCCCCGCATCCCCTAAAAGTTGCACTAAACGAGCATTCACATTAATATCTGCGGCTTTACTTAAACCCGTACTATTAGCACTAATTCCTGCTTGTTCCAAATTAATTTGATTAGCAGAAATATTCATCCCCCCCGCAGCAATATTACTATCATTATTACTCTTAATCCCCACATTAAAGATGGAAAATAACCCAGTTCCATTCACCCGCAATTCCCCACCCTGAGTCTCAATACCCCAACCACCTGCACCACCGATGGTAATATCCCCTCCGCTAACAAGCAAATTTCCACCCTTGGTATCCATACCCCAACCATTCGCACCACCAATAATAATATTGCCACCCCCAGAGCGATCGCTATCTGCTTCTAAAACCAAATTAAAAGGTGCATTTTGACCGTTAATCCCAAAACCCTCCTGGGAACTCAAAATAATATTATTGGCTGCCCTCAATGTTAAAGTTACAGGTGTGGTATTTGTGGGGTTAATCCCAAAACCCGTGGTGGTGGTGGTAATATTCCCTTCCTGTTCCCCCGTTGTCCCAGTAGTAATTACCACATTCGTTCCCCCACTCAATTGGTCTTGAATGTCGGCAATATTCACAATTGCATCATCACCGGACGGTACAAATACATTGGGATTTTCCCCACTAAAATCACCATTACTCGATGGTGCATAGTCTAACTTGACATTACGCGGGTCTAACAACCAGGTTCCTGCTAAACCCCCATTTGCACCAGCATTAACCCTAATTCCTGCAACATCCAAAAAATTCCGTCCCGAAGTTTCAATTAACCCCCCATCTCCCCCAAAACTACCTCCCCGTACTAAAAATTCACCGTAGCTCCGGGTAGAATTATCACTCCAAACAATAATTTCTCCCCCGTTTCCTTGAGCGATCGCACTCGCATCTATTCGCGTATCCGGTGCAATAAAGGTTGCATGAGCATTGAGTAAATCACCCTCTCCCTGGGGATTACCACCAATCAACACCCGACCACCACCATTATTTCCTGACGCATTCACCTTTGCACCTGTATATACACCCACCTGATGACCCAGAATGTGAATTTGACCCCCAGTCACACCGGATACATCTATTTCACCCCTACTAATCGTAGTTCCAGTTGTATTCGGAATTGCTCTGGCAAATTTGGGGTCGGATAGATAAGAAAGAAACTGAGGAAGGGAGGTAATCTCTGTTACAGGTTGTTGTTCCAGAAGTTGGACAGCTTGAACTTGACCGTGATTACCTAACTGCACATTCGCAAAATTCGGAACAGATACTAAACTAATTTCTCCCCCCGGTGCTTGCAATTTACCTGTATTAATCACGGTACTAGCAGTAAAGCTAATATTATTACCAGGTTTAACCGTTAAATTACCTTGATTGACAATCGGATGGGTAGAAGTTTTACCGATTTGTAAACCAATGGGTGTATTAATTGTCAGTATAGGTGCAGAAAAGCCTGTTGGGGAATTGGTTAAAAATTCGCTACCATTGGCAAATTGTAAACTGTCTGCGGTACTTGCAACAAAGGAACCACCAATATCTAATCGAGCGTTCTTACCAAAGATAATTCCCTGGGGATTGACGAGAAATAAATTGGCTGTGCCATTGGTGCGAATTAAACCGTCAATGTGGGAAAATGAGGAGCCAGTAACACGGGTAATAATATTTTGGATGTCAAAATCATTATTAAAATGGGCACTGGTATTGCTAGGAACCGAAAAATGCTCAAAACTATGAAATAAATTACCTTCAACTCGTGTTCCTCGATTGATAATCTGGGTATTTCCTAAGTTCGTCACATCCGAATTTTGAGGTAAACTTTGGTCAGGAATAATTTGGGCTGATACCCGATTTGTGGTGGGGATACTGGTATTAAATAACGTGATAAAAACGAATGAATTAATCAAAAGTGATGAAAAAATTACTTGTTTAAATAATTGCATCGTATTTGGAATTTGATTTGTTAAAGTTTTCTTAATCAATTACAAATACTAGCACAAATACGTGCAACATCCATGAATGTTTGAAAAACTTTATCTCTGTAACAGTTGAGGAGACTTGAGGGATTTTCGAGATGAATTTCCGGCAAAATAGATAATCGTTATCAAACCTCAATTGGCGTGAAATCGACGGACTTTAAGCTCTATAATCCTTGTGAATCAAAGATTTTGTCAGTTAAGCTTCACATTCAGCTTTGAGTAAACGTTGAGAACAAAGCCCTACCTATTCCCAGTTTATTAATTTTATTCTCAGTAGACCGGGAGGTTTTGAAAAATTTTTATTTGACATTTTATTTGACACCAACATTGCGGGACAAGAGTTTCAGACTTTATGATTCATCGAACTCACGCTAATTGAAAATTTAACGTTGCGCAGAGATTTAGCATTACTACTCCACGGGATAATCAGGGAATTTATCATGTCATTTAAACTACTACACACAACAACAAATACGTATTCATACTCAACATGTAACAGCTATTCATAAACCCGGTTAATTTAAACTTGATTAATATTTTTTTACAAAAATAATTAAAAATCAATACAAAATGTGAACTATGACAGCTTGTCGTTTGACGAAAAAAGGTCTGAAGTTGAGAATATTAAAGGATTTTCGTCCTTGCCCTTAATGTTAAACAGAGAACACAAAATGAAACGTTTTATTTCCGTATTATTTGCGGCGATCGCGATTTTTACCCTTGCATTTAGTAGTCCAGCTTTAGCAGGAGACGCTGCAAGTGGAGCCAAAATATTCTCGGCAAATTGTGCATCCTGTCATGCTGGTGGTAAGAACCTAGTTCAAGCCAATAAGACTTTACAAAAAGATGCATTAGAAAAATACGGCATGTATTCAGTGGAAGCGATTGTGAGTCAGGTGACAAATGGTAAAAACGCCATGCCAGCATTTAAAGGTCGCTTAAACGCAACTCAAATCGAAGATGTAGCCACCTACGTTTACGAAACAGCTACCAAAGGTTGGTCATAGTTTCCAAGGGAGTTGGGAGTAAAGGGGGAATAGGAGCAATAAGGTAAAACGGAACTAGTTGAAAAATGCTCAAATACCGAATTTTCTACTTTTGTTGCTAACTCCCAACTCCCTACTCCCTAGTTAATTAAAAATCCGATGTTGGAGACTAGGCATCTGTCTACGGACTTGTTCTAAACGTTGGGGATTAATTTCTGCGATCGCCACACCAATTTTATCGCCAGCATCAGCGAGAATCATCCCCCAAGGGTCAATAATCATGGCATGGCCGTGGGTTTGGCGACGGTCATAATTAATACCAGTTTGGGCGGGAGCGATAACATAGCAAGTATTTTCAATGGCGCGAGCTTGTAAAAGGATCTGCCAATGGTCTTTACCAGTAAAAGCAGTAAAAGCAGCTGGAACAAACAAAACATCTGCACCCTTGTCAGACATGTGGCGATAAACTTCTGGAAAGCGCACATCATAACACACAGACAAACCAATATTACCCAAATTTTCAGTTACACATACATCCGGTAATTTTGTTCCTGCCATAACAGTAGCGGATTCGCGGTAGGTATTACCATCGGGTACGTTAACATCAAATAGGTGTACTTTGTAGTAGCGACTGAGTTCTTGACCACTAGGATTGACCAGCAAAGCTGTATTGTAGACTTTACCGGAATCAGTAGGAATTGGAAAACCACCCCCCAGAAGCGTCACCTGATAGCGTTGTGCCATCGTGGAGAGGAACTTTTCCGTTTCCTGGGCAATATGGGCAGCTTGGGCAAGTTTATCACTTTCTTCTCCCATAAAGGCGAAATTTTCCGGCAAACCCACCAACTCCGCACCCTGACGAACAGCCAAATCAATTAATTCTTCTGCCTGAGCTAAATTTTTGTGTAAATCAGGCACACTAGTCATTTGAACCGCAGCTGCGAGATAGGATTTCATAGATTCAAAAATCGAACAAAGATAATGCGGGGCGAATGTATTAATAAAACTATAGCCGGATTTCTCGCAAATCCCGAAAACTTTCAGGGATTTGAGACGACCCGTCGGGTCTTTTGTACAGGGTTTCATTCGATAGAGATTTTCGACGTTTGCAGGTAAATTGGATCGAACCAAATTGAGCTGCTTCTGTCTGGCGATCGCATCACTTCACAAAGCAAATTTTTGTATTCTTGAAACTCTCCATTCCCTATATTTTCCAGTCATCCAAAAAAGGTTGAACCACAGGTTGCAGTTCCTTCCGGCTTAATATTAGGGTGGGGTAGGAAATTTGACTATAATCCACACCAGGTTGCAGGGGAAAAGGCTCTGATTTTAAAGATATCCAACAGCCACCAGCAGCTTGAATAATTGGCCAGACACCAGCAATATCCCACACTTTGGGGGTTGCTTCCACACCTCCTAAAACTGCACCCATTGCCACGGTGAGGAAATTGTAGCTCGCGACACCTAACATCCGAATTTTAAAGGGAAAATCTGGTTTAATCAAACCAGTACTACGGGAACAAAGGTTAAAAAAGTGGTTACTACTGGGATTTTCTTCGCTGGTGTGGATGGGTTGACCATTGTGAAATGCACCATCTGGGGTGGGGAGTCCGGAATTACCTGACCAAAAGCCGGAAAAGGAATAGTTTAGGGGGGGTAGGTGGACATAGCCGAAAACAGGAACACCCTGGTAAAGTAGACCCAGGGAAATCGACCAAATGGGAATACCACGGGTAAAGTTAGTTGTACCGTCGATGGGGTCAATTACCCAGCACCAATCTGTATCAGGGAATACTGTATTCGCTTCCTCACTTAAAATCCCATGTTCCGGAAGTGTGGTTGCGATCGCATCACATATTTGTTTATCAGCCCATTTATCAGCTTGGGTGACAAGGGTTCCATCGGATTTTTCGATAGCTGATACGTTACCAAAGTCGGAGAGGATTTGTTTGCCAATGTCATGGGTTGTCGTGCTGGCAAATTCAACTAGTTTTGTCCAGAAGTCAGTCATGGGATTGGGAATTTTGGATTTGGGATTAATACCAAATTTGTAGAGACGCGATATATTGCGTCTCATACGTATGAATATATCTGGATATTAATCGAATTCATTTTCTAGGATAGCCGCGATCGCGTCTTTGGCGTGACGCTGAAATTCGGCGATGTTGACTTGGGTGAGGAAACTCAAGGCAATCACCATAATTACTACTTGACTACCAAAAACGAACCCGTAGGCAATGATGGGGTTGGTGGTAATAATTTTACCAATATTTAGGACTCCACCGCCGGCAACAGTGGCAGATGCACGAGCGATGGTTTGGGCTAATCCCCATGCACCAATGAAGGTTCCAGCCGTTTCTGTGGCTGTTAAATCTAGCATCAAACTTAAGGCTCCTGTGGTGGTGACACCGGATGCAAATCCAAATAGGGTCAAAGCTAACTGTAATGCTTTGGGGTTGGCTGTCAGTCCGGAAGTGATGAATAAAATTAAACATAGGGCAACGGCGATACATCCGTATTTGGTCGTATTTTTTTTCCCGATACGGGGGACAATTAAAAATCCTGTTAATCCTAATCCCAGTAGAGTTCCTGTACCGAAGAAGGCATTTAAACGGGTAGTTTGGGCAATGGTCATTTTAAATACTTCTCCCCCGTAGGGTTCCATCACCGCATCCTGCATAAACAGGCTTAAACTCATTAAAAACAAAAAGCTGAAAAATATACTGGTTTGCCGACTTGCTGTTAAGACCTTCATGGCTTTACCAAAGGTGATTTGGTCTTCCCTCTGTGTTTGTTTTTGGGTATGGTTATCGGGATTGAGATTAAAACGGGAGTATTTCTTTTCAATTCCGTAGGTTCCAACTATACACAGTGTGATCGCCAGGGTTGGTACAATCAAAAATAAATTATTAACCTGGGCTTTTATTTCTGTAAGGGGTGCATCTAAAGCAATTTGCCGCAGTAATCTACTACTAAGAATCGCCCCAGCAATAATTCCTACCATCAACATTGACCATACCACCCCAACTATCTGAGAGCGGTTATCTTCGTCGGAAATATCCACCAGTAAAGCTGCAAAGGGTGTAGAACTCAAACTAATCGCTATCCCGTATAAACCGAAAATACCCCCAACCGCGACAATCCACAACCAGGTATCCCAGGAAATATTCCCTGTTTGCCAACGTAAACCGATTTGCCAAATTCCCTGAACAGCTAAAAAGGAAGCTAAGGCAAATAATACTGCACCAACCCACACATAGATGGTGCGATGGTAGCCAAATAAGGGTTTAGAATCAGACATT
>CALJJQ010000054.1 GCA_937973965.1 uncultured Calothrix sp.
CCCGTCCCCCGCATTATCTACGGTAATCATCCCCCCATTTTCGCGGCTTTAATGCCTTCCCTTTCCCCCGACCAAGTGTTATCCGGAATACCTAGTTCGCCCGGCTATCTGGAAGGAAAAGTCAAAGTTCTACGCAATCTGCAAGCTATTCCTGAAGGCATTGACCAACAGACGATTTTAGTTGTACCTAATGCCGAAGCCAGTCTTACACCAGTTTTTGCCAGAGCAGGAGGGGTAGTAATTGAAACCGGTGGACGACTCTCCCATGCTGCTATCCTACTACGGGAATACGGCATACCCACCATTGTGAATGTGCAAAATGCAACTTGGATTCTTCAGGATGGACAACAGGTATATCTCGATGGAACTCGCGGGATTCTGGAAATCTCCAATGATTTACGACCAGGTTAGGAAATAATATACTGCACACGCTGATGTATTTCGCTTTTAGTTTTGTTGACTGTTGACTGTTGACTGACTTTTAACCATTAAACCCCAATACGGTTGGTGTTAAAGATAACTGTAGGTTGGGTTGAGGCTTTGCATAGACTGTTGATTTTGTTGAAATCTACTCATAATATCATGTCCGGTTGAACACTTATAATTAAGCAGCCCTCGTTCTTGGCCACCAGTAATAGCAAGTTAAACCTTTGAAAAAATCATCCCGTAACTTCAGATACTTCCTTTACTGTCTTCCCTGTTGCTAATAACCAAATTATTTGATGACGACTACGTTCCTTGGGTTCCCTTGCTTGGCGATAACGAACAAACAACCCTTCTGCCCTTAAGTGTGTGGCGATTGTAATCCGTTTTGGCATGATATGTAGATGCAATGCAATGATTCTATACCTGTTATAATTAGTCATCCGGACTTGATATAAGTTCACACAGTTTTTGTGATGATCTCGTCCCTATGCTCCGCGTGGGGACGCATTCCACGAGGTTCTGCCTCTACACTCTTCAACCCAACCTACCCAATAATCAGGCTTTTAAGTCTAACTGAACTGTATTGCATTAAACCCGATGTCTCACAACCTCCTACAAACTTTCAGTGGTAGTCTACATGTACTACTTAAACCGGAACCCATGAAAGTGTTTTTTTCCCTGTTTACTCCCTAACTGAACGGTATTTTGATACAAGTCCTGTTTCCAAAGACTGGTAATAAATTTGACCACGGATAAAGGGAACAATTTGAGGACAATCGCTGGTCAATAACGGAAATTTCAAGCATTTTTACTAGTTATGGCATATCTAAAACTTAAACTTTCCCTGATAACGATGGTAATTGTAATATCCTCGATTCCCACTTTTTTCTCACTGCGATTACTAAATTGGGCAGCTGAAGCTGGTGGCTTTGGTAATTGTGGTTGGTGTTCTCAAACCCGCCCTTTTTATATTGGCACAAACCCAGAAATAGCTAATTTTTTGAATATCTTTTTTCTCAGCGGAGGTTTGACTATTTCTAGCGTCATTTTATTTCTGGATTTTTCCGAAAAACAGATTGATTAAGTAAACTACTCCCGATTTCCTACTCCCTACTCCCAAATCAAATAATTCATCACCTATTTTCACTTTTACTCCTGCATCCCTTATTCTTTCATTCTGCTACTAATTGCTGCATTTGGGCAAACAAAATATTTGTCACTTCGGCGGGAATTTGTCGTAGAGCTTGGCGATTATTTAAATGAGCTGCACATATTTCCGTGACAGAAATTGGTTCACCAATCTTAATTGTTGCTTGTCGCCAACCCAATCTGGGTCTTCCAGGTAAAGCATTACGGTCTTGCAGACGAGATACCAGGTCAAACATCAATAAAGACATTTCCGCAAACCTTTCAATACAGGGTTTTTCCTGTAGATAATTGCTAGTAACAGCGACAAAACTTTCTACCAATCGCATGTGACGCAAACGTAAATAGGCTTCGCTGGCGACCCAATCTGCTAATCCCCGATCCAAAGCTGATAAATTGTGAATATCCTCAATATCGTCACGATAAATATAACTCCAACCAGCCTCTTCTAAGCGACGACAACGGTCAATTTTTGAGCCTTGGGATACAACACCAAAATAAACTTCTGCTACACGTAAAGCTTGGTCAAGTAAACGTTGAATACGTTCCATTAGTATGTCTATATCCGACCCGTTTGGGAGAATAATTTCTGGAAATTCACAGTGATAAAACTGATGATAAAAACCTTCCATTTTCCCCACTAATTGTTCTGCCAAGCGCATAATTCTGGCAAAAAATATGGGTTCCAACTCTCCATGATTAGCTAAATCAACTACTTGGGGAGATAATCCGGTATCCCGTTCTAACTTCGACAATAACCAATCCAGTTTTTGCCAAGGAGGTTGGGGATAATGATATTGCACAGTAATCGGAACAATTAACACCATTTCCGGACGATTAGCTTTGTGTAAATCCTCCACACACCAAACAGCTAATTGGGAAACACCCGGTTCTAAAGGACTAACAATCCCACTATGGCCATTTGTAGCACCTTCCGGTGCGATCGCAAAGGGAAATTGACCATCTAAAAGCAATTGACGCACGGTTTGAATCGGCTTTTTATCGATTTTCCGTCCCCGACGTACCGGAACTCCCCCTAACCCAGCAAATAACCATCCTAACCATTTTCCAGCCCATAAAGTCATACCACGATCATACATAAAATGACTATGGACAGGATTTTTCAGCTTAATTCCCATTTTCCGCGCAGTTCGGGGAATTTGGGTAATTAAATGGGCCATACACAGAGGGTCATCCACCTCTGGATGTCGAAAAGCTATCAGCAACCGGACTTTTCCTGCTTGAAATTGGCGATAAAGCTGCACTAAAGTTTCCATCTGCTGAATTTCTATCCGACTAATACCCGCAGGAAGCCACGGACGTAATCTTACTCGCAGCAGCAGGGGAATAAACAGCTTTGCCAACTCAAAAATCACGCGATTAAATCGGGGTGGGATATATTTCAGGGGAGGCTGAACATGACGAATATCTGCGGGCAAAGCTAATTATCTCCGAAAATACCAGATGTATGCCTATCGTAAATTTTCTCCCTCGATTTCACAATAGTGAGTGATTGATGGTGTTGCGGATTAGCTTTCATCGACATGGGAAAAGTAGTCCCGAATACATTTGCTGATAGGATAGAGGTCATTGTAAGCTATTGCACATTTTCAGTCATATTTTGAATGGATGACTGTTAACCGTCAACCCTCAACAGCAAATCAAGTATTTGCATATTTCTGATGTATATCCACTACTTTTAATAGATAAGCGTCAACCGTTAACAGCAAATCAAGTTGTGATTTATCTGGATTTTCGGCTTATTAATCGATAAATTTCCAGTAGAAAAGATGTATTATATACGAATAGGGAAAAATTTTTCTGCTCTGTTCCTGGCTAAAAACTTTGAGAGCAAACCCAAATTAATCTGATGAAACGACTGCTGGTGGTTGAATCTCCTGGAAAGGTGAAAAAGCTGAGTCAAATCCTGGGTCATGATTGGATTGTCAAGGCTAGTTGCGGTCATATTCGGGAATTGAGTAATCAGGGGGAGGATGCACTCGGTTTTACCATGACGGAAAATCGGGTAATGTGTGATTATATACCCCGTGACCAAAGGGCCAGGGAAACGATTCAACAATTAAAAGCAGCCGCACGTCAGGTACAGGAAGTAATTTTAGCGACAGACCCCGACCGGGAAGGGGAAACCATTGCTTGGCATTTGCAACAGGCTTTAGGGTTAAAAAATCCCCGTCGGGTAGTATATACAGAAATTACCGATGCAGCAGTCAAACAGGCGATCGCTCATCCCCGTAATCTGGATTTTAATTTGATTGGTGCGGGTTTGTGTCGGGATTGTTTGGATAAGTTGGTGGGTTATAAGGGTAGTCCCCTGGTTTGGAAGTTGAACAATGGTGCAAAAAGTGTCGGTCGGGTACAAAGTGCGACTTTACATTTGATTTGTCAACGGGAACGGGAAATTATTGCCTTTGTCTCCCAGGATTATTGGAGTGTTTGGGTGGACTATGGAGAGGGTTTGCGAGCTTTTTATTATGGTGATGTGAATGCATCTAGGGATAACTCCTCCCCTACAGAAAATCATGATGATACGGTGACAAAACCCCAGACCACACCGGAATCAACCCGGGTACTATTGGAAGCGGAAGCCAATCGCTTAGTGGAAATTGCCAAATCCCACCCCCATCAAGTCATTCAATACACCGGAAAATTAGAAAATCGTCAACCACCTCCCCCTTTTATTACTTCCACCCTGCAACAAGCTGCGGGTTCGCGGTTAAAATTTGCCCCCGAACACACGATGCAGATAGCACAAAAGTTGTTTGAAGCGGGTTTAATTACCTACATGCGTACCGATTCGGTCATCCTCAGTCCCGAATTTTGCGATCGCGTTCGTCAATGGTTAGAAACCAACGACCCAGAAAATATCCCTCCCCAAAAAACCCGACACCGCAGTCGTAAAAATGCTCAAGAAGCTCACGAAGCCATCCGTCCCACCGATGTATTCCGTCCCTCCACTCAGTTACGCAGCGAACTTAGTGAAGAGGAATTTAATTTATATGTACTAATTTGGAAGCGAGCAGTTGCATCCCAATGTCGTCCAGCCATACTCCGTAAAACCCAGGTAATTAGTCAATCGGGGGACATTCTTTGGCAAGCACGGGGACAGGTGGTAGAATTTTTAGGTTACGCTCGCTACTGGGCAAATTTAAGTCAAGATACCCTCCTACCCCATCTCCAGCAAGGACAGGAATTAACCTTAACCGATGCAGGACACGAAAAGAAACAAACCCAACCCCCACCCCGCTACAGCGAACCCAAATTAGTTCAGTTAATGGAACGCAAAGGGATTGGTCGTCCGAGTACCTATTCCCCAACCATTGCCACCTTGAAAAAACGCGGTTATGTCCAACTCACCAAAGCCAACCTGCAACCGACAACCTTGGGGATGGAAGTGGACGATTTTTTGCAAAAAGCCCTACCAGACCTCCTAGAAAGCGAATTCACCGCCAAAATGGAAGCAGCTCTAGATGAAATTGCCTCCGGTAAACAGCCCTGGCAAGATTATCTCATCAATTGGCACCAAACCTACTTTGCGATCGCCCTAGCTAAAGCCCAAACCATTGTCGTTAACTTTACCACTAGTAACCCCAAAACTCAAACCCCGTCCTCCAGTTCCTCCAACTACCAAACATCTCGTACCCGTTGTCCAGCTTGTAACCACCAGCTAGCGAAAATCCCCAGCAAAAAGCTGAAAAAGAAATATTTCCTCAAATGTGTCAGTGGTTGCGACAATATCGTCATGTTTTGGAACGAACATGCAAAAACTTGGCAACAACCCTCATCTAGTTCCCCCACAGCAACTAAATCTCCGTCCACCCAAGTCCCCACCAAATATCCCTGTCCAGTCTGTCAAAAGCCTTTAGAAGAATATTTCTATCAAAAAGACGGACAACAAAAATCCCTGTTACGCTGTAGCCAACCCCAATCGAGAAACGACAAAAACCACAAAGATGTCGCCTATTTTCAAACACAAAAAGGTTGGTGGAGTCCTAAATATGGAGAATTATCGGTGATCGATGAAGGTGAGTAGGGAGTTGGGAATAGTGATACCAATTTGAAAAAATAATGTCACAAATGAACCTTGTAGAGACGTAGCAATGCTACGTCTTTTGAATCGGTATGAGTAGTGAGTATAGCAAAAAGGACGTGAATTCGACGGATTGTAAACGCTATAATCTCTGTGAATCAATGATTTTGAAGGTTAAGGTTTAAAGTAACCTCATCCATTAGTTGAGAACAAAGTTAATAACTGACTGATTCCAGGTTTAATGATTTTATTCTCAACATCCTAGGAGGTTTTTAAAAACTTCTATTTCCTAAGAATGACACTGGACAAGATTTTCAGGCTTTATAACTAACTCATCGAACTCACGTTAAAAGGGATAGGGAATATACCGAGACTGAGGCTTTGTAGGACAAGCTTCGGGGTAATTAGCATTTTCAGAAGTTAAATATGATTCCTATAATTTTGGGCTTACTGAACAATAGTCAAATAGACGCGAGATGTTGCATCTCTACTTCCAGGCGAATATTTTGGGAAATACAAATCGACTAGCCCAAAATGTAAACAAAGGTAACATGAGAGCATGGCTAATTAATACAGCCGATGCCACACCAATTATGCTAATATTTACGCCAATCAGTAGGGCGATCCCAAACCCAAAAGTAAATATCAAGTTCCAGCGTAAATCTAGGTGGGGTTTACCGATAGCTACTAGTAACTGGGATGCTGCATCGGCAAAGGGACGGGGAATAGCTGACAAACAAATTAACACAACAATCGGAATTGCTGGTATCCATTTTTGTCCAAACACGATTGGTACATAAATCGGTGCTAAAGTTGCTTGGAGGGTGACAAAGGGAATTATCACCATAGCAATAATTTTCATTGTTTGTAGATAGGTTTTCTGGAAGGATTCGGAGTCCTTTCTCGCTGCACATAAATGGGGTAGGATAGCGGATTTAATCGCGTTAATAATACTCAAACTAATTCCTAAACCCGCATTAAAGCCAAAGAAATATAAACCTAAAGATTCTACACCCAAGAAGGTATATAACATTAAATAATCTAAATTATTCCGCAGTGTATTTAATAATCCAATCAGAAGAATATTCTTCCCAAAGTGCCAAATTTCTGACCAATATTTAGTCTCAATTTTGCGGCTAGGTCGCCACTGGTGAAAATAGTGATAAATTACCACCTCCAATGGCGCAATCATCACACTTGGTAGGGCAAATGACCACACACCTAACCCTGCAACAGCCAAAATTGCGGTGAAAATACTAGAAATACTAAATTGCAGACTATCCGTCATCGCAATAATTTTAAACCGATTTTCTCTTTGAATCAGGGTTTTTTGAATCCCCACCAAAGGCCAAATCAAATAGGCGATTCCCGATACACAAATTGGCCAAATTAATTCCGGAGTTTTTTGCACCCAAGCAATGGGAATTGAAGCAATACATTGAATTACAAATAAACCCGTAAATACTAACCAATTTAACCAATAGGCTGAATTACATAAATCTGCTAATTTCTCTTCTTCGACCTGGATGATTTTTGCACCAATACCCACATTGGAGAAACTAACTGCAAATTCCTTGACTGTGAGAACTACTGCACCTAAACCATAATCATATTTGCTCAAATAGCGAGCAATAATGACTACTAGTCCTAGACGCACCACCCGATAAATAATTTCCGCCATTCCTAACCAACTCAGGTTACGCAGAAATTGGTTAGAAAATTTTTGCTTAATTTGTTTAGTTAGTCCCTGGGTTAATTTCACGTTGAATTAAATCCAAAATCTAAAAATCATCAATCCAATTATGTTCTATCCCAATTAATTATCCTCGCAAATTATTCGTAATTACCCCCCATACAGGTACTTGGGAAACCCGCAGTTCCTCAACAGCTTGTTTGAGATGGGAACGGGTAACTTTACCCAGACCGACCACCAATACCATACCATCGGTTTGTTGAGCGAGTACGGTCGTATCTAATTTACCTAGGAGATGGGATGTATCAAAAATAATCCAATCAAACTCATTTTCCGCCTGATTAATGAACGATTGCATCCGTTCCGAAGATAACACTTTCGTGGGATTTTTCACCGTTTTCCCGGCGGTGACAATAAATAAATTATCTTCCTGGGGTGCTAAACCAACCACATCACTAAAATCTACACCCTCCTCCAGGTATTCACTTAAACCTTTGAGATTGACCAGGTTGACAATTTCATGGACTTGGGGACGGCGTAGGTTAGCATCCACTAATAATACCCGTTTTCCAGCTTGGGCTGCTATTTGGGCTAAATTTGCCGCTACAGTTGATTTGCCTTCGTTGACCCCCACGGAAGTCACCGTTAGGGTATGGGCTGCACTTTCGCTAGTATAGGCATGGATGCGGTTGTATAGGGAACAAAAAGCTTGGGCAAATTGACTTGCTTTCGGGTCGAGTACAACTTCTTCGCTTTCTGGAGAAGTTCTTCCTGGCATTTTTCCCCCAGGTTTTTTCATCTCTTGATAGTAGGGAACTGCTCCTAGTAGGGGTAATCGGGTTGCACGTCGCACTTCTTCGCTGTCGTGAAAGATGTCTTGCAGATTATCCATTACAAACGCAGCGCAGGTTCCCAACAATAAACCACCGATGGCTCCCAAGATGATATCACGGGAAGGAGTGGGGGCATAGGGCACTAAATTACCCTGTTGGTTGCGGGGTATGGTAGGTGGCATAATTAACTCCCAGGGGACATCCTGTTGGGCTGCGTCTACCCCTAAAGCCTCTTTCCGCTTGAGTAATTGGTCGAGGGTGTCGGTGGCTGCCTGTAAATCACGTTGTAAATTAATATACTGTCGGGATACGGCGGGATATTCTTTGATTTGCTGCTCCAGTTGTGCTTCAGTTTGTACCAGGGATTGTAAGCTCGCTTGCAAAGCTTGTAATTGGTTGGCTGTATTGGCCAATTGTTGAGTTAAATCGCGACGTACCGAGTTTTGATAGGTGACTACCCGCGCAGGTAAATCCGTCAGACGATTGGTTCCCAGGGCTAATTGAGCTTCTTGCTGCATTAGTCCCATTAATTTCTGTCTTTCTTCCCGCAAGTTCATCATCATCGGGCTATTTTCGGTATAACGGGTTCCCATTTCGGCGATTTTGGCATCTAGTTCCCGTACCCTGGTCATCAATTGTTGATATTGGGGTGATTCGCTCAATGCAGACGCAGCGATCGCTTCATTTTGTTGCATTCCGATTTGCTGCTGGAGTGATACATACAGCGATCGCGCTTCGGCAAATTTACGTTCGGTTTCCAAGCGTTGGGTTTTGACTTGATCGAGTTGTTTGATTAACTGTTCTCCCTGTAAATCGGGGTTAAACACTCCATAACGTTGTTGGAAGCTCTGGAGTTGACCTTGTAGGGTATTTACACGCAAACGTACCTGGGGTATCTGTTGATCGACAAATTTAATCCCTTGACGGAGATTGCTTTGCTGTTGTTCGCTGCTATACTTACGATAGGCATCTGCTACCCGCCCTAACACTTCTTCGATTTTGCGTGGATTGGCATGACGATAGCGAACCTCAATTACCCGCGATTCATCTTTACCCTGGGTTATCCGAGAAATCATGAGTATGTTATATCCAATGGCGGCTGGTTTACCATTAGTATTCCCCACCAACTGGTCATAGGTAATATCTGGATATAGGGTTTTTAAATCCTGCACTACCGGGTCAATTACCTTCGGACTTTTCAGCACTTCCATTAAGGCTTGATAATCCAATTCTGTCCGGGTTTGTCGAGATAACTCATTGACATTTTCCTGAAGAGTCTTCGATAGCAATCTCACCAACTCACTATCAGAAGTTTTCAGTGGTTCTACTAGTAGCTGAAATCTCCCTTCATACTTCGGTGTGCGTGTGGAACTCCATAACCAACTGGCCGTTGTCGCACAAATAGCAACGCTCGCAATGACAAATAATCGCCGACGTAAAAGCCCCAAAATCGGAGCGAAAGCGTTGCTCTGTTCCGCAAATTCAAACCGCTTGCTCACCCATGCTGCTTCAGGGGGAACTTCCTGAGAAGGTCTAATGACTTGCAAACTTTGTTCTCTTGTCGGCATTTGTTTTACCATGCTTGCATCGCTTTATCTATATAACTTCTCACTAATTTACCAATCGACCGATTCGAAACCACACCTCAAAATATTACTAGTGTTAACACAAGTCTGAACAGCGAAGCGATCGCTACACCTAGAAACCCACTACACTTGTTAATTCAGAAAGTAGGTGTCGTCACCAAGTTCGGCTAAGTCGGCATTCCCATCATATCGAATTACAACTAGCTACCTCTTCGGTGTTCCTCAATCAACCGTCAACTAGTATCGAACATACCTAGTTAGGTATTTTATAACCAGTAAAGCGCACCCATCTCGGCAAGGATAACAATTCAGAGATTGTATACTCCTTACTTACATTTTGATTATTGAAATAATTAAAGTCCAAAGTATAACAGTTCTACCCCAATAGTCAAATATTTTGGGAGAATATTTTTGATACTTTACTTTTTCACTTCAGGGGAAAAAATTAACATGGCTTGCTAATTACCTCAGTCACAGCACAACGGAGTCATATCTGACTCAAAAACATCAGTTATTGGATTATCAGCCCTTGAATCACTTACATTCATTAAATTCAAGTTTATTGACGGTTTTTCTTTACCTATTTTTTATATAATGATTGTGAATATCAAGATTAATTAAAGTTAGCTTGCTTGTCTGGTTGTTCAATATAATCATTGTATATCCATACGAATTTTCCAGCCTTTCATTCTCAAGTTATTTCGTATTGATACAGGATATATTTAGAGTGTTAATATTTCCCTTTATCAAAAATTCGTACAGTGTATTATTCAGGTGCTATTAACTTGATGGGAGGAGGTATATCTGCTGGGTGAAGTCAATGGATGGGTTCATGGGGAGTAAATCATCAAGCAAGTGTCTGGTATTGTTTGCTGCCTATGGAATGATTAGTGATAGAAGGCAGGAGGCAAAAAACTCAAGACATTAATATATTAAGCTTTTCCCCTCAAATTAATGGTTACTTAATTTCAGCCTAACTTTGCTGGGATATTACTATCTATCCCAGATTACAAACCATGATTATTTATTATTTTTGGAAATAAAAATCATATTCTATCCCCCCAAAAAAAAAGGAGCAGTAAAGTTATGTATGAAGTTAATACTTTGTGATTGTAAATAGGTTTACTTGCTAGAAGGTTTTATGTAAAATAATTATGAAAAAATAAAAATTTCTCTGGTTATTGAGTTTGACAGCCCCAGTCAAATTTACATGATTGCATTACTTTGCCAGAGAACTGAATCCAATAACCAAAATCGAATAACCTATGTCCAACCAGCCAACGCTATTAGAAAAAGTGTTTGTAATTGCGACACTTTTTTTGTCAACAGCAGCCTTAATACCAGTTTTACTGGAAACAGAAGGTGCATCAGGAATTACACCTGACCCCTATACACCCTTGCTATTTATGGGAGTGTACGGGGTGACGGTGATACTAATTTTGTCGCGGTGGCAAAACTTTATGCAGGTAGCATCCAAAAGTATTTGGTTATGGTTAGTTGTTGCAGTCGCACTAGCATCAATGGCTTGGACAATCGATCCGGATACAACCAATAGACGAGCGATTTTGATTTTAGGAACGAGTGGATTTGGGGTATATATGGCTGCACGCTACACAATACGGGAGCAATTGCAGCTAATGGCTTGGGCTTTTGGCTTGGTGATTGGTTTAAGCTTTGTATTTGCGATCGCCTTACCCCATTACGGGGTGATGAGCTTTCAAGAAGGGGGTGTTCACGCTGGGACTTGGCGAGGTGTGATGACCCATAAGAACATACTAGGTCGATTAATGGTATTAAGTGCGATCACGTTTTTGTTTGTGGGTTTGGGAAAACCAGCCAAAAACATCTATCGTTGGTTAGCTTGGACTGGATTAGCCCTATCAATTGTCCTGATTTTATTATCAACTTCTAAAACAGCCCTAATTGCCCTCGTCTCGCTGTTATTAATTCTACCGTTATATCGTTCTTGGCGACTAAACTACAACCAAGTCATACCGATTGTGATTTTAGTCATTCTTGTAGTCGGTGGTAGTGCCATATTGATATTTGATAATCTATCAGCGATTGCAGGAGCGTTAGGAAGGGATTTAACCTTTACAGGACGTACAGATATTTGGAGTGGAATGCTGGAAAAAATATCCGAACGTCCGTGGATCGGGTTTGGATTTAATGCATTTTGGCGAGACTGGGATAACGAAGCAACCGCATACATGTGGCGATACTTAGCTTGGGAATGTCCCTACGGTCATAACGGATTTATGGACTTACTAGCTGAATTAGGGATTATGGGTGTATTTGCCTTTGGGATGAGCTACTTGACAGCCATTTGGGAAGGAATTCGTCTTTTACGGTTAACCCGCAGTATTGAGGGGATATGGGCATTAATGTACCTAACGTTTTTGCTGATTTACAACGTTAGTGAAAGTACCCTGTTAGCCACCAATAGTATTTTTTGGATTATTTACAGTAGTACCGTCTTTACGACTATATGCGATCGCCAATTTTTAGAAAAGAGTTATTTACAGTCAGCCTACAGTCGTGAAGAAGATCAAGACTGGTTGCTGAATTAATTTTGGCATGAATTCGGGATTATCCCAGTCAACACCATCAATTATCCAAATCTCGGCACAGCAAATTACCATCCATGAAAATCACTCTAGTTTGCCACGATATACCATTTCCACCCCGACATGGTGGTCGAGTTGATATGTGGCGAAGAATTCAAGCTTTTGCGAAATATGGCATTGATCTGCAACTAATTTGCTGGACAAGTGAAGAACCGACATCTGAACATTTGCAGAAAATTCAAGAGCATGTATCTAATTTTTATTTAATCAGATATAAACGGGATTTAGTAACCCTGGTTTACCGTTTATTAAACTTAATTCATTATCCCTTAGAAGTAGGTTCACGAATTGTTCGAGGTCAAGAATTAAGTTCCCTCGCAAATCAAGTTCAAGAGTTTCATCCCGATTTGATTTGGTTAGATGGAATTCATGGTGGAGAGATTGCTAAATATTTGAGCCAGAAATTTAATCTTCCCCTCATCACCCGTTCCCATAATATCGAGCATTTATATCTACAACGCTTAAAATCATCCGCCACCGGATTGACGAAAATTAAAAAAACTCTATCTGCCAACCATTTAGAAACCTATGAAAAAGACATATTGAAGCGAAGTGCTTTGTTTTACGATATTTCTAACGATGACTTAGAGTTTTGGCAAGAGCAAGGATTTGCAAACGGTCGATATTTACCACCATTTATCGATATAAATAACTTCTATGAAACTAGCAGTTCAGCAGAGAAGCAAGAGGTCAAATATGATATTGTCTTTCTCGGTAATTTATTCTCTAGTAATAATGTTGCTGGTGTGAATTGGCTAATTCAACAAGTAATTCCCAAAGTGCGCCAACAGCTACCAAATCTAAAGGTTTTGATTGCAGGAGCCAATCCCGTCAGCAGTATTCAAAAACTATGTGCAGAGACAACTGGTGTTGAACTGTATATGAATCCAGAATCAACCCAACAGGTTTACGATTCTGGCCGTATTCTTGTGAATCCAGTTCTTGCTGGTAGTGGTGTTTGCATTAAATCCTTAGAAATGTTAAGCGCCCACAAGTCTATTGTTTCCACACCTCAAGGAATTCATGGCTTATCCCCAGAAATCAAAAAATATTTTTATATTGCAGAAGAGGCAGAATCATTTGCCAACCAAATCATCGACCTATTAATTAATAATTATCAACCGCCAAAAATTGATATTAACTTACTTAATTCCCAGTTTGGTACTAGCCGCATCGAAAGTCTATTATCTGATTTGCAAGCCTTAACATAACTAATTTATTTATATCCCAGATAATGAAAATCCTCTTTTTAACTACAGTCCTTCCGAGCGCAAGGAGAACAGGTGGAGAAATTGCCTCCCAATATTTTATTGATACCTTGGAAAAACAGGGTTATCAAGTGCAAGTATTAGGCTACCAGCGACAGTGTGATACCTGGAAAACAGCGAAAAATGAGTTAGCGATCGCCAAGCGATATATTGAAACTAAAAAAGCTGGATTACACCCTTTGTTCTGGATGGGTACAAGTTGCTTCAAAAACCTTTCTTTCTCCTGTGCTAAATACTATTCTCAAACCTATATCCAGCAGGTGAAAAAGATTTTAAGTCAAACTGACTTTCAAATAATTATTTTTGACCATGCGCAAATGGGGTGGTTAGCAGATGATATTAAAAGTTGTATACCCAAATCAACAAAAGTTATATTTATAGCCCATAATATTGAACATCAAATATATCAAGACCAATCAGCAAATGCAGCAAGTTACTTATCACGATATATATACAAACGGGAGACGGAATTAATCAAAACCTGTGAAGATAAACTAGCGACTCTAGCTAACCAGGTTTGGGTCTTAACCGAAAATGATCATCGGTATTTTTGTAACTTGAATCCCCAAACACAAGTATTCAATTTACCGTCAAGACTCAACCCTGTTTCTAGTCAACCGACACAGAAAAACTACGATATTGGAATTATCGGAACCTGGACATGGAAAGCGAATATGGAAGGACTAGTTTGGTTTTTCCAAAGCGTTTATCCCCACCTTCCCTCCGATATATCCATACACATTGCAGGAAAGGGTGGAGAAACACTCTGCAAAAAATACCCCAACGTTACCTATCGTGGCTTTGTTGCGGATGCACAGCAATTTATGCTGGAAGCGAAGGTGATCGCGATTCCTGCAATTGCTGGGGGAGGTGTACAGATCAAAACCCTAGATGCGATCGCAACGGTTGTTCCGATTGTGGGAACAACCGTTGCATTTCGTGGTATTTCTGAATACCCTGCTGGTGTCGAAATTGCTGACAGTCCGCAAGAATTTGCCCATAGTCTTAGTCAAACTTTAGCCCTCAATTCTGACTTTGATATTCATACCACTAATCAACTTCTTCAAGCAAGATTAGCTTGGTCTTTCCATCGCCAAAAAGACTTTGAGAAAAACATTTATCAAGCAATTCATGCTTAATTGCAAAGTAGATAGAAATACTCTGTGATAATTGCATCCATCGGTTTAAGTTGGGAAAGTAGTGAGTATAATTACTATTTTTACCGTACTTATATCGCTGACTCAACGTTTCTAAATGGAGAAAATCTATAGCAATAATTTATAATATATTTGTTCTTTTATTGCTGATAAAAAGATAATTATTAATTTAAGTCATTCCACATAATTTATCTTCTGATTTCTTAAAAATAAAGGAATACTTTTATGCTGTTCGATACCAATCCTTTCCCATCCTTGTCAGATTCAATATCCCAAATAGAAACAGGTATTTTCTCATTAGAAAATACGAATAAAATTGAACCACGTACTTTAATTACATCAATGCGTGGATTCCATCAGGAAGTTTTTCGTTCAGCAGAATATGAATTTGAAGATATCATCAGTCATCTTGAGAATGCTAATATCACTACTCTCGAAGCTGCTGCTTCTACATTAGGTAATCATTTTCAAAAGAAATTTGCCAACTATTTGGGTTTAACCTTCAAGAAAAATCATTTTTTGAATGCAGGTTGTCAACCTATCCAGATTCAAAAAAAACATGATATTTTCTTCTTTGTTTGTCAACATTTTTGGGATTTAACAACTTTAAACTCGATTCAAAACTGGCGGGAAAATAGTCGTTATGCAGTGGCTTGGATTGATGAAATTTGGGCATGTGAATTACTGAATTCTAAAACAAAACTGTGCATTGAACTACTAAAAAACTTTGATTATGTCTTCACCACCCAATCCGCTAGTACCGACGCGATCGCCAAACTCATTAACCGTCCCTGTATTTTTCTTCCCTATGGAGTCGATGCACTCAAATTTTCACCCTATCCCCATAAATTAGAACGTTCAATCTACGTTTATAGCATTGGTAGACGCTCACCTCAAATTCATCAACATTTACTCGAACTATCCCACCAAAAAGATATTTTATATATCTATGACTCCCTCAAAGCCTTGCAAATGTATAACTATCAAGAACATCGTGAATTATATAGTAACCTAATTAAAAGGTCTCGCTATTATATAGCCAACAAAGCTAAATTTGACCAACCGCAACAAACTGGTGGACAAGAAGAAATTGGTTCCCGCTTTTTTGAAGGAGCAGCAGGTGGTAGCGTCATGATTGGCATTCCCCCCCAATGTCAGGTATTCCAGCAAAATTTTGATTGGGAAGATGCAGTGATTCCTATTTCCCCAGACACAGATAATATTGTGGAAATATTAGCGGAATTAGATGCTCAACCCCAACGCCTAGAAAGAATTCGTCGAGAAAATGTGATTAATTCCCTATTACGTCATGATTGGGTTTATCGTTGGCAAAAAATTCTTGATTTCTTTGATGTAAGCATTAATTCAGCCATGCAAACGCGTATTAATTATCTGCGAAATCTAGCAAATTCAATCCATTCCTAAGAGGATGTTTTAGAGGATATTTTCAAAATCGATTTTAATACTTGAATTATCGTTTTTGGGAGCAGGAAGAGATGCGACATGTCGTATCTGTACTCTCGAAGGAAAAATCAGCTTTATAACCCCATGTCCAGAGTCAGGACGATAGTCAAAAAGTGATTTAATACTTGACAAACAACCTCTTAAACAATCTCTTAAAAGTCGATTTTAATACTTAAAGCTCGTTTTTTGGGAGTAGGACGAGACACGACATGTCACGTCTGTACTGGAATCAGGAGAAGTTGATAATTTTAAGCGATTCCGAGCAAGAAAAAAATAGCTGTTGCTGCTGCTAATTCAGTACGCGAACAAATTACACATCTTGCTCAACTCGAAACAAAGACTGTCACAAGCTGAGTTTCAAAGTATAACTCACTAATATCTCCTCAAAATTTCGGGGATTGGTATTAATTTCCTTTCTACTCTCAACTCCCAATTCCCAATCAAAAAGCAAGTTTTAGGGATTTACTCCAAATGCGGGTTTCATAAGTTCCGGTGTTAGCAGTAGATGACGACTACCTAGTAAATTTCCTATTCACCTAGAAAACTATGGATTTTTGGTGTTAAATAGGGAGGTGTTGTTTATTCGTCAGTGTACTTAAAAAAGCACGCTGATCGGAATCAGTCATTTTTTGACTTACATCCCATCACGGAAGATAATCCTTGGGTAGCTTCAATAATATTGTTGGTGTCGTCGTCTTGACAAGGAGTGAATGTGAATAAGATTTCGATTTTTGATCGGCTTCTATTAGTCCTAGGGACAGTAGTTTTAGGTTCCTTGGCTTTTCCTAACATTGCTACTGCTCAGTCCCAATTCCCTAATGCACAAATAGCTACAAAAAGTACTCAGTTATCAGCAGAAACAGAAGATATCCCCGTACCAGGTTCCGTAATCACCGCAGCTACGGCCTTAACTAATCCCGTAGATATACTGAACTCAGAAAATACTGGTAACAAAGTTAACCAAAACATTCAATCTCCAACTCAAATCGCTCAAGCTGATATTGATATCGGTGGTGCGACCAGAGGTGGTTCTAGCTATATCGGGATAGCGGGTAACATCGGTCTCAATGGTGGTCAATCCTCTTTGGGTGACGGAAACTTTGCGGTAATCAGTAAGGTGGGATTAAGTCGTACCCTGTCTGTTCGACCCGCAGCCATATTTGGTGATAATACTTCCATACTCATTCCTGTCACCTACGATTTTCCCATTGCTAGTAGTGATGATCCATTTCGCGAACCCTTACCGATTGCACCTTACGTCGGTGCTGGAGCTGCGGTGACAACGGGAGACAACTCGAAGGTAGGATTCTTGCTTTCTGGAGGTGTGGATTTACCTTTAACCGAGAAATTCACAGCTACAGCAGGCTTAAATGTTGGCTTTTTTGATGAAACGGATATTGGTTTACTTTTGGGGGTTGGCTATAATTTCCGCTAATTTCTACTGAATTTCTGGATGTAATAAAGAGACGTTTTTCGGAAACGTCTCTTTTCAAATTTAAGCTAGGAACGGAGAAGGAGGGATTCGAACCCTCGGTACGGAGTTACCTGCCGTACAACAGATTAGCAATCTGCCGCTTTCAACCACTCAGCCACCTCTCCAGGGGTAACAGATTTCTATTATATCAAAAAAAAAATCCTAGTCAACCAATAGAAACAAAAAAGGTAGAATACCCACGTCCAAGGGGTTGCTAGACGTGGAACTACCTGAAAATTATAAAACTTGCGATCGCAACCAAGCGGTAGGCAGGCTGCGTAGTTTTTGCCATTGGGGGACGTAAGCACGTTGACTAAAAACGTCATAATTATTGCGCTCAATCCGATCGAGAATGCGACTGTAATGGATTAGGGCAGCCCAAACGGGGAAGCGAGCGTCAGGAGCGAGAAAACCGATACCACGTTCGGCTTTGAGATAAAATTCCCGCGCTCGCTCAATTTGAAACCGCATCAGGTTTCGCCAGCGCTCGTCATTGACTCCATTCAGTAAATCCGCTTCGGTATAATCAAACCGACGCAAGTCTTCCAGGGGCAGATAAATCCGTCCCCGTCGCGCATCCTCACCCACATCACGGAGAATATTTGTTAACTGGTTGGCAATACCGAGAGCGATCGCTTCTTCAGTCGGCACATAGGTCGAATCATGGCGCTGCCAAGGAGCAGTTAACTTAGAATTATCTACACCCATCACCGTTGTTGACATTAAGCCAACAGTACCAGCAACGCGGTAGCAGTAAATATATAAATCATCAAAAGAGTTGTATCGGCTGCGATACAAGTCCATCCGTTGTCCAGCAATCATATCGCGAAACGGCTGGATATCCATCGGGAAGCGTTCGAGAGTGTCTATTAAAGCCACATCAAACGCATCTTGGGGATGACCAGCGAAAATCGATTCTAAATGCCTTTCCCAGGCATTTAAAGTTTCTTGGGTAGTCATCGCCGCTCCTGGACCATCGACCAATTCATCGGTACGGCGACACCATGCATAAATTGCCCAGATCGCACGACGTTTGGCTGGACGCATTAACATCGTCCCGAAATAGAACGTCTTGGCATATTTCGCGGTCAACTGGCGACACAGATTGTAGGACTCTTCCGCAGAGACGGAGGTTTTCATGCGTGGGGGGGAATCAGACAGTTGCAGCATTCGTTGAAGGCTGGAGGGTTTGCAGTTGCTTGGTCGAGGATCTAGCCTCTTGAGTTGCTTGGGCGTTGATCGCCTGCGCTGTCAGTTTACCAGAAAGTACAGTACCTTCCACACTGCTCAAATATTGCTGCATGGTGTAACTTTATTTCTTAATGGTTTTGTCGTTTTTCATTATACTTTGCAATCCGTTACATTTGGCAGTTAAACCACAAACAGATCCAAAATTTACCCTTTAGCGCCTAAATTGGGGAAATAGAAGATACAGAATACAGAATACAGGAGGTCAAAGAGTTTAAGTATAGTATCAAGCTGTTTGATGTATAACTATTTCCCCTGCTCCCCACTCTTCATAAAAATTCTCCCTGAGCGATAGGGATTACCTTTCCCCCAACTTGCACCTGGATTATTTTCTGTCGATAAAAGGCTTTGAGGTGTAATCGGGAAGGTCTGCCGATTTCGTAGCCTTGCTCAACGCTGATATCTACAGTGTCGCTGCCAAAATAGGAATTATGCAACAGGTAGGCAGCTAAACAACCGTTGGCGCTACCGGTGGCTGGGTCTTCGGGAATTCCCAGGTAATCACAAAATACTCGGACTTGCAGTTGATTCTCCGGATGCTGGGTTTGGGGACAAAAAGCCAAAATGCATTTGGCTTCGGTTGTTGTGATTAATTCAAAATACTTATCTCGGTTGACTTTAATGCTTTTTAATGCTGCTTGATTTTTCAGGGGAATAATTATAAAGGGAATTCCGGTCGATACTTCTTGAATCGGGAAACGGGTGTCAATACTGTCAATATCAAGATTGAGAACGTTAGTAATGGAATCGACGGATATTATTTGTTTGAATTTTGGGGGTTGTTGTTCCATCCAGAGGAGGGGGAGATGGGGTTGATCATAATCAAAATTTACAGGGATTTGACCGATAGGTAAATTTAATATGATTTCTGTGGCACGTTTTTGGATTATTTTTTGTTGAATGATATACGCAGTTCCTAGGGTAGGATGACCAGCAAAAGGTAGTTCTGTTTTCGGCGTGAATATACGTACTGGATAGCCAGAGTCATGGGGTTGATTTGATAAAATAAAAGTCGTTTCTGAATAGTTAATTTCCCTGGCAATGGCTTGCATTTGCCGACTTGTTAAGGTTCCAGCATTGAGAATTACAGCTAGTTGGTTTCCTGTGTATTTGGTTTCCGCAAAGACATCAACAATGTAAAAAATGAGACTTTCCATCTTGACACCCGGATTGAAATTAGCTGTGACAAAGCATACGATTTTGCCAAAATCATATCGCTTATTGTGACAAAAAACATAAAAAAATTAAATATAATTTGGGCTATTTGCCGGGAACATCATCCAAAAGTTTTATATGTTTCCCGTCACGAACAAGTTATGATTATCCCTGCGAGGGATCAATTATTTAATTGATTTAGTTCGGCAATTTTGTGATTGAAATTTGTGTGTTTCCCTCAGTTATTGGCAGGCTAGGCTTGGTAATGGTCATCTATCCATCGGTTTGTTTATTCGTTTGCTCGATCAGTTTTTGTGAATGGAAATTTTTTTTGATGCAGCAAAAATGATGATTGTGATCCTGAAGAGTAACGAGTAAATAATCACTTGATTGAGAGTGCTAGTCCTTGAAAGTAAATTTGACTTATGTTATCGATTGGAATTTTATTTATGACATCATCCTTGGGGTTGATGCCATCAGCAAGAATAATTAATGCCACAACTTCATCGACAATGGGATTACCAGTCAGTCAGGTGCGGATGATGGGTAAATCCGTTCCCATATTTGTTGCTCAGGGATGGAAGTATTCTCTTTGGAGTGCAACCCTAATTCCATCGAATTTGTTACCGGAAAATGATAATGATGATAGCCAAAATCATTCATTGCCATCGGTAGATGAAAATGCTGATGATTTTCGTGGACAGGAGCAAAATCAGCAGCAGGAGAAAATTGTTCCCAGTCAATTTTGCCGAGCGATCGCCAATCAAAATCCTGATACTGTAAACATTTCCAAAGCAAACTCATCAACAAGCGCGAAATTAGTCAAATCCCAAGTGGTAGATATTAGCTGGATTTCCCGACAAATTCTGCGATCGCTACAAACTCTGTTTCGACTTTCCCATCGATTAGAACAAAAAATCGCACCGACATCAACCTCTGCAGTGGTGATTCATCGCCAAAATAATCACCAACATCAAAACTATGAGGTCTGGTTAAAACATCACTTCATCGCCAAATTGTCAACTCTTGCTGATGCTCAAGTTCTCAAAACCAGACTGAATCGACTGCTCGAAACTAAGGATTTTCAAGCTTCCCAATTCAATGCCAGAATCGTTGATGGTATTCCTACTCTGATGGTGGGAAATCGGGTTTTATTGCAAATTACACCAGAGGTTAAACAGCAGATAACTATCAGTGCTGACTTATTAGCGGTTGAATGGCTAAACAATCTGCGTGTCGCATTTGGACTACCAAGATTACCTCTAGTACAAGCTCAAACGCAAATGTATGGACTTACTCCTTCACACTCGAAACTATCTGGATTAGCTTCCTGGTATGGTCCCTACTTTCACGGTCGGACAACGGCTAATGGTGAAACTTTTAATGAAAATGACTTAACGGTTGCCCATAAAAGTTTACCTTTCAACACGTTTTTACATGTTCGCAATCGGAAAAATGGTCAATCGGTGATTGTACGGGTGAATGACCGAGGTCCCTACATACCTCCCCGCAGTCTTGATTTATCCAGGGTTGCAGCTCGTTGTATTGATGCTGAAGATTCTGGCGTTGTTGCCTATGAAGCTATAATTATGGATGTGAACCAACCTGCATTCAGTTTGAATCCAAGGGAATTGGGGGAAAAACTAACTCGCAAACGTCAAAACCCGCGACAAATTGCCATTGTGTCAGAATTTTGATGATTTTGCATCAGAAAATATCATAATTTGAGGTTAGGTGATCGATATTCGCTTTCAGGATTTCTTTGCTTCCAGTAATTAGGTTTTCGCTGACTATGAGCTATGGCAAATCCAAATTACTTCTTCGAGTTGCGGTATAAAATATTTAGTAGGGGAAACCTTGAATAACATTGGATTAAAACTATTCCCTGTACAGACAACCCGACAGGTCGTCTGTACTCCCCCCCCTGTTCCCTACCCTCACGCTTCAGACTTTTTTCGCGGACCCGATTTAAAAATCCACTCCCCGCTTCAACTCCACTCCGTGGTTAGCATAATGTTTATGACAAAAGACCTCCGAGTGGATATTCGCCAAATCGAAATAGGCTGGTTGATTTTGGCAACGTCCCGTAATGATGATCTCGGTGTCGCGGGGTTTGCGCAATAAAGCTTGAACTATCGGTTCAACGGGTAATAACTCTAAATCCACCGTGGGATTTAACTCATCGAGAATAATCGTTTTATACAAACCAGAGGCGATCGCAGTTTTGGCAATTTCCCAACCCCGTTCTGCTTCCACATAATCCAGTTCTTGACGGGAATTTCGCCACACAATCGCGTCCCGTCCACAGCGTTGATGATCGACTACTTCCGGATAGGATTGCTGAAGAGCTGCGATCGCTGCGTCTTCCGTATAGCCGCTTCCCCCCTTGAGCCACTGCATAATTAATACCCGTGTGGAACCAGGATGATTGATACCTCGACCAATAGCCTGTAATGCTTTACCCAAGGCACTAGTCGATTTTCCCTTACCCGCACCAGTGTAAATTTCAATACCCTTTAACCCCTGCTGTTGGGCAACTTCATGGTGATGGGGTTTCATTTCCGAATGTAGATCAGCAATTTCCAGTAACTCCTGGGGTGTACTGCGTCCAGTGGCAATAATTTCTAAATCACTGGGTTTCGATTTGAGGGTACGAACCACCTCCCCCACATCCAATAAACCTAAATCTAATACCGGGTTAATCTCATCTAAAACCACCACCGAATACAACCCAGATGCGATCGCACCTTTGGCCACATCCCAACCCCTTTCAGCTTCGCTCCGGTCAAACTTGGTGATTTCATCGGGACCAAAAAACTCAGCTCGTCCCGTCCGCACCTGATCGATCAAATGGGGAAAACCACTTTGTAAAGCCGCGATCGCTCCATCCTCATCGTAATCTCGTTCTGGTCCCTTTAAAAAACGTAACAACAACACCCGATTAAAACCATGACCAGCATGGATACCCAAACCAATCGACCGTAAAACTACACCCAAAGCCGCTTGCGATTTTCCTTTTCCAGCCCCATCATACACATGAATCTGACCTATAGCCCTTTGTTGGCGCTGCGCAGTCCGAATCCCAATACCATTCCTTGTCATTTCCACTAACACCCTCTCAAAAATTATCACTTACTTTTTTGTAGTTGCACTTTAGCGCTTTATTCGTTACGTTTTAGCGCCATACACTCAACTACAAGCCAAATACAAGAGCTCCACTTTTCTTTACATGGTTTTGTTTTGTCTCAGAGACTAACTCGTATCAGCGTGCAAAGTATAACGTTTACCAATCGTCTACCTAATTCTGTATTCACCATCTCCCCAAATCCCTCAAACAATGCGATAATTTCCCGCGTAGCATATGTATATTAAATCCTGTATTTCCGACCCAATCTTCTATAGTCTTTAGATTCAACCATATTTCTATCACCATATCTCATCTTCCCTAATACCTCTTCTGTAAACAGTACATACATATGTATTACATCAGATCGGTTTTTCTGAATCAAGCAAGATGCAGATGAACATGCTATCACAATCACATTAGGAGGGGTTGCATATTTTGGGAATGAAATTATGATTGATTTTGCTCTATTACTAATTACCTGTATTAATTTAAACTAGTACAAGGTGTAAATAGCTGAAATTTTCACTTTTGCCTTGACGTACTAGCAAATTCTCAAACCCAAATTCTAGACAATCAGAAACACTATGCCTGACTTTATTCAACTGCCTTCAATTTTTCCCCTTGGTGCGATACTATTTAACTTTTTATTTTTTACCGTTGCTATTCCCATCGAAGCTTATATACTTAATTATCGTCTGAGATTTGACAAAAGAACCAGTATATTTTACTCCATATTTATTAATTTATTCTCTGGAGTTATCGGTTGGATAGCCTTTTTTATGATAGAACCCCGTCTTTCAACAGAGCAGCGTTCCGAACTAATTAATTACGTATTTTTTAATCGATTTACCCAGCAAAACACCGTACTTACATTTGTTTTTATCATAGCGTTGATTATATTTTTTGCTACTTTTTTACTCAAATATGGATTACTTCAAGTAGCCATTTTTTCCCTACGTGAACCCAGTGAATCGAAACCAGAACCCCTACCCTACACCCAAAGACGCAGCAAGAGACGTAACCCCCGCTTGCGCTTACAAAGAACTTCCGTACTCACCACCACATTATTTGCTAATGCTTTGAGTTATGCCGGAATTCTCGGAATACTACTATTTCGTGGATTATTTCCCATGAATTAGTAATTTTGAGAATAAAGTAAACAGGAGATAGTACCCTAGATGTACTACTGACATCATCAAAAAAAATGAAAGTGGTTTTCTCTAATCCCTAATCACTTACAAATTCAGTACAGTATCAAAGTTAATTTTAGGGATATTTCTTCCCAGTCACCCAATCACGAATTACATAGGCGCAAGCCTTACCCAACGGCTATGTAGCTTGCTTCCCGCGTAGCGGGTATTACGTAGACGCGAAGTGGCTTGCCGTAGGCTATTACGTACGCGAAGCGTTGCCGCAGGCTATTACGAATTATTAAACCATTTCCAGGAAGAAATCATATGAATATCATTAGAGACTTTTTAGGTATTGGCAAAATTATTGACACAATCTATGAACGAATCAAATTTCTGCTGATTCCCAAAAAAGCCTTTTCTTGGCAAGTTTTGATTTATTTAAGTTTATTTTCTTGGTTGATGTCCTTATTTGCAGGAGGATTTTTTCGAGAAGTAATTGCTCTACTTGGCTGGATTTTCTTAGTTGCTGGCACTTCTTGGTATACAACAGATTCAGCCATATTAATTCCCGGTACAAATATGTCAATCGGTGCAGTGATTACTGGTTTTCTTGTCAGTACATTTTTTGCGAGTTCTCTGGGTCTTGCTCCAAATGAAATATTTGCTCCCCAGCAAATAGTTTTGTGGCCAAGTATTTCCGCTATCATCACATCCATTCCCGAATTTTTTGAAGGTAGTGGAACCGATGTTAAAACCCAACTACCCAAAATAGAAAAACGGGAACAGGTGGTAGTACTACTAGCCTGTTGTATGGTACTCAGTTGCTGGCTACAGTTATATTTTGTTGTCGAAGGATGGGCGAAACAATATCCTAGTCTATTAGCCGATAATTTTGCTCAAAGTACATTCGTCATCGGAACCCGTCGCGATCGCATCCCTCGTAAAGGCGCAGAAATCCTGATTAATCTTGCACCAGTAATCGAAGAGCGACTCAATGGTAAACTATGGCAAGAAGAAGTGGAAAGGTGGTTAAAAGATAACCAAATCCCACAAAAAAACGGTCAACCAACCCAACCCACCGAATTAGAAATGCTATCGGAACGGGTAGCCAAGCAAACTCTAAAAGGTACACAAGAAGAAAAACTGTGGAAGGTAGAACCACGAGTGAGAGACTTCAATATCGATAAAAGATATGAACTTGATTTATTAAATGTTTGGCAAGGACCCCAATCCCTGGGTAAAGACGAAGAAGATCGAGATAAAAGATTTTTCTTCAAGATTACCTGTCAAATAGATCCCGTATCTCAAATTAGTGGAGAAGGTACGGTCAACCCCCGTCCCGAAGAAAAACTCACAGTAGCTGAAGTCAAATGCGGTCGCAGACCCGGTTTCTTTGTCAGTTCCCTCCCCCCTCGTTCTTGATTTTTTGTCTTGCATTTTGGGAATACTAGAGAGACGTAGCAATGCTACGTCTCTACAATAATTACGATAATTTTGGTTTTAATACGAAATGTCAATAAATATAATTCATGTATAATTCATGCCCAAACTCAGGAACGCCAAATGTCCCATGATATTCCCAATCTAAAATCTAAAATCTAAAATCCAAAATTGACCGATGATCGATCTTAACCGAACCCTTGTACTATCAAAAAATGTGGTATTGGAAACAATCCGCGATCGCATTTTGTTTGTAATTGTTTTTTATGGAATTATTCTGGCGATCGCATCTCGGATTTTACCGGAATTTGCTGCTTCCACTGAAGATAAAATGTTTTTAGATGTGGGTTTAGCAGCAATTAATTTACTGGGTTTAATTGTTGCTGTATTTGTTGGGGTGGGTATGGTCAACAAGGAAATAGATAAACGTACCATCCTCATGTTGATTGCTAAACCCGTAGGTCGCAGTGAATTTATCCTCGCTAAATACCTAGGACTATCAGCCGTACTCGCCATACTGGTAGCAGGGATGACCGGAATTTATCTGGGTTTTCTATACTTACAAGGTATTCCCTATTCCCTACCCAGCATTTTACTCGCAGCCCTATTTATCCAACTACAAATATCCTTAATTGCCGGAATTGCGATCGCTTTTGGAGTTTTTACCAGTTCCCTATTGGCGACAGCTTTAACCTTTGGGGTGTATTTAATCGGCAACATCACCCAAGATATTCTCAAACTCGGTAGCATCACCAAAAACCCAGGAATCGAACGCCTCACCCAGATTTTGTACCTAATTTTACCAGACCTCTCCCGTCTCGACCTCAAAAACGATGCCGTTTATGGCATGAGCGCAGTCATTAGACCCTCCCTACTAGCCGACGCTGGCTACAGCATTTTATACGCAGGCATATTATTAGCCCTGGCGATCGCGATTTTTGCCAACCGTGAATTTTAAACACCAGATGTAAAAATGGAAATGGGCAACACGTAGAGACGCGATATATCGCGTCTCTACATATATCGCGTCTCTACATATCACCAGATAATCACCCAATCCAAAATCTATCGCCCTTTCCCCAACAATACAACCCGAATCGTTTTAAATACAATCGCTAAATCTAACCAAAATGAATAATTTTTAATGTAATACAAATCATAGGAAAGCTTTTCATAGGCATCTTCAATGGAAGCACCATAAGGATACATCACCTGCGCCCATCCTGTAATTCCGGGTTTCACTAAATAACGTAAATCGTAGTAGCTTATCTCTTCTCTCAATTGTTGATCAAACTCTGGACGTTCTGGACGCGGACCAATCAAACTCATTTCTCCCCGTACCACATTCCAAATTTGGGGTAACTCATCAATACGCGTTAAACGGATGATTTTACCTACCCTGGTAATCCGATTATCCTTTGTACTAGCCCATTTTGCACCGCTTTTTTCTGCGTCCTTGTACATGGAACGGAATTTATAAACCCGGAATGGTTTACCATTAATTCCTGTACGTAACTGACTATAAAACACTTCACCTGGACTATCTAACTTAATTGCGATCGCCACAATTAACATTAGTGGTGATAATCCAACCAGTAAAAGTATTGTCATAACACCATCGACAATCCGCTTCAGTTTCAAATTAAAGCTACCAGGAAAGAGATTAAAACCACTACTGAAGGCAAACCAAGTATCTTCTAACAAAGAAGATGGTAACTTGTACCAAAAATTTTCGTAAGCTTCCGGTAAACGATAAATTGGAATACCTCGCAAACGTAACGGCATCAATTGGCGCACCTGTTCATCGGATAATTCATTTTCAGTTGCTACCACGACCCCTGACCATTTTAATTCCGTTAAGTTAGGTAAATCTGCCATCGTTCCCCTGAGATTAATATTGGTATGTTCTTGCAATACCCTCTCACTCAGTTCCTGTTCCTGCTTTTGTGCAACCCCAACCCCACCAGCGTCAATACTTTCCGATTCACCTTTGATTATCTCTTCAGTTTTTCTGCTTCCAGAGAATAAAACTCTTCCATCCCAGGAATTTTCACCATCGATTTTCATCAAATTATAGGGTTTCACCAATTCAGAAGCTGATTCCCGTAACACCATCAATTTAGCTAGAGGGTGTTTTTCCAAGAATTTGCGGCAAAAAGTCATCGACTGATCATTTCCACCTAGGATTAACCACCGACTTTGTTCCGCATGGGAACGAACCCAATTTGCACCCCACAACCTGGAAGTCATAGCCCACAGGGTAAATATTCCCAAGGAAGGAATCAGAGTTTTGCGCCACAACAATTCATTTTGTTGCCAAGCACCAGCTAAATAAATTAGTCCTGCAAATATAACGGTGACGACTATATTGGCGACAATTACCCGTGCAGGCGATCGCAAACCGACAATTTGACTATCCGGATGGTATGTATTCGCCAAATACAACCCCGCCAACACTATTACAAATAATCCACTAATAGACGGGTCAAAAACACCATCCCAGGTTTTAAAAGCCAACCACTGAATTACTCCAAAGCAAACTAACAGACCCAAAATATCAGTTAGCAGCAGCAATACTGGCAAAGTCCGGGAAACTCGATGTAACTGAACCTGGGCTGTTCCTTGACCGACAGAAAATCTGATATCCATTGAATACTTCCTAAAACCTTGGTTAATCAATACTCAAATAGCCCAATTAGTGAATAGAGAATAGTTCCCCTCTCTTTTCTCACTCTCCCTGGGAAGTTAATTCGCGAGATTTTCCATATCCCTTAAATTCAGTAGAGACAACCCGACTCAATAAGAAGCCGAGGTTTCTACTGCTATTGAAAATAGAACCGTCAGAATAAACATTCCACAAGATATATGCAAATCATCTAAATGTCATTCCTGAAGGTGCAAATTCAGTCCTTTAGAAAAGGACTTTCCGATTAGATTCCCGCTCAAAAATGTTTACAACGATTCCCAGATTTAAGGACTAACTCTAATCAACCCCCTCAGTCCCTTAGCACCTCACACCCTTGCTCTGCCAAGCGAAACTTTTCTAGGATACATGCTACTGAGATACAAAAATCTCCTGTTCACTAAGGGTTTATTCTAGAGTAATGTAACAAAAACAGCATATTCTCCGAAAAAACTTCATGAAATATTTATTCTACTGCCAATCAAAAAGTGAGTATTTTTACAGAACTTGTCAGATATTTCATCTAAACAGTAAGTCATTCATGATACTAAGTGACATTCTATACGCATTGATGGATAGCTGATCATAACACCAAATCAATAAAAATAATGGATTTTCGTAAACATTTTAGATACCTGTATCCTGATATTTACTGATATTTTCCAAAGGAAAAACCGTTACGCTCATCTTGTATGTAGTACATTCCCCATTTCGTCTGCGATCGCAAACAATTGGACTCATAATTTTTAACACACACAACTGTGAGTAATATATATTACCATTAATTTTAGGTAAAAACAGGAGATTCTTTACCGAGTAATTATAAAAACTTATCAAGCCGCAATTATCAATTCAATTATGAAGATATTGCAAAGTGATAATCCTTCTACGTGTATACTTTAAATTTTAAGCTAAGGTATGTACCTAGTACTCTGTACTCTACCGCGTATGCTATGTATATGTGCTTAGTGCAACTTTTTTCATAGGGGCAGTGGTAGTCTGGCCTTCGTTGCGTGTCCGTAAGGACATACGTCCTGTTGAGAGCAAAAAAGGAGCGAGACGCTCCCGCTACAAACTTCTGCCGGTAAGATATGAAACGCAAGTTAAAAAGCAACGTTCGTCCGCTCCAGTCGAATTATGGAAATAGAATTTATTTGACACACTCATACCGGATAATAGGAGGTTTTCACTCATCTAAAATCTTCCCCGATCTCACTTATTCAGTAATTCTGAACTGGTCTAGTATTCAATCTCGCGTGAGTACTGCAGGAGCAAGTTGCTTGATATTGCTTTCCGTCTTCAATTATCCATCCATTGCTGGAGAAAACCAAATACATCCAACCCTCAATAAATCTCAAAAGCATCACAAGCAAGTGACTGAAGCATTGACATCTACTCCTCTAGCCGAACTATCAGGGTCATCTGTCACCATACCCCAATTTTTCCCCAGCGATAGGAAAATAGCGCAACCACAAAATCATGGCAATGTGGAGTTTTCCACCCCTATTCACGCCATTCCCAAGTCTCCCCCAGGGGCTGAAGCCTTGGGTGTAGTTAGTTTAGAATCTTCACTAGACAATTCTCTTACAGTCCCTGTTTATTCTTCATCAGCGAATAATACTGAAAATATCCCAGAGGAAGGAAATATAAATTTAACCCCATCCAATTGGACAACTGTAGTATTTAGTGGCGATGATGAGATTGCTTCCTTGCGTCGCAATGACGAAAACTCCAGTTTTGATTATAGACGAGGTGTAATCAATGAATCAAAGTTAAATCGATTAAATCGATTCAACCCCCCATCAACCCAACCATCTACTCCCTCAAATTCAGTTGCAACTAGCAATGAAACTAGTACAAATAATCAAGATATCGATGAAATTTTAAATCAGCTGGAGGAATTACCTAAGCAAGAATTCACCATCCCCATCGAAAGGGGTTATTTACTATCCCCCGCTTTAACCATTGCCAACCCCAATGGTTACGGAGCGGATGGTAGAACCCTATTTGCCTCCGCTAGCTACCAGCGACGCACCCGCTTTACAAAAACCAATGACGGGGAATTGGGTTTAGGAATTGGTGTTGGGAATGCAGTCAAATCCGTGGGTGTTGAGTTAGCCTATACCTTAAATACCTTTGGTACTAGTCAAGATTTTGGCAGTGGTGCATTTAGCATTAAAGTCCACCGTCGGATTTCCGAGGATTTTGCTGTAGCTGCGGGATGGAACCAATTTGCCAGTATTTTAATTAATCCCAAAGTACCTTTTGATTACCCCAAAAACTCCTACTACGTCGTAGCTACCAAGGTATTCAAAACCCGACCCTACATCAGCCAACCCTTTAGTCGGGTGGCTGTCACTCTTGGAGTTGGGAGCGGTCAGTTCCTACCCTTTGACAAAATCCAAGCAGCAGTTGCCAGAGACGAAGCACCAACCGGACTTGGTATATTTGGCTCCCTCAGTTTCCGTGTACTCCGTCCAGTCAGTGCCATTGTCGAGTGGACAGGGCAAGACCTCGGTGTGGGTTTATCCATCGTCCCCTTCAAAAACATACCCCTAGTAATGACACCAGCAATCCGTGATATTACTGGTGCGGGGGACGGTGCTAGATTTATCATGGGAGCAGGGGTAGGGATTCGATTTTGACCTCTAGATTTTTCGATCAGGGTGATGGGGGGTGAAGGTAGAGACGACCCGTCGGGTCTACTAGGTAATGAAATTTCTCCTTCCCCTTCTGTATTCTGTATTCTTTACATTCTCAATTCAAAAGCAAATGGCTGTAAACAAATTTTCAATCTCCGCTACTATCTTGGGAATGGTCCTAGTGTCATTACCCCTGATGAATACACCTGCCCTAGCAGGTCGATATAATGCATCTAACAACACCGGGACAAATACCTCTAATAACACCGGGACAAATACCTCCAACAACACCGGAACAAATACCTCCAATAACACTGGAGGTAACACTTCCAACAACACTGGAGGTAATAACACTAACCAACAGGGCAAAACTGGGTACAATGCCCAGATAGTAGCCAGAGGTAATGAAATTGCTGCACGATTACGAGCCGCGATCGCGTCTGGTGATCAACACCTAATCAACGCAATTACAATCGAAGCTCAGCAATTCCTTGCTTCCCTGCAACAACGCCAACCCAAACACCTACAACAGCCAATGGTGCGATCGCAGCAAGGCTGGTAAAGTAATAATTGGGTAAGTAAACTACGGTAGATATGCCTAGAAGTAGGGTTTTTTAATAGTTGTCTAGTATTGAAGATATCTATACCTAAAAACCTGACTTCTGACCCCACGCGAAATTTAGGTTTCAATATTTTTTCATTTGTGGTCTATATTAAATAAGTTTAAATAAATTTAACTTACTGAATAGACTTAATACAGACTTAATATGAAGACTTTAAGATTGAAGAGATATATATAGAAGCGGAGCAGATCAATCCCAGAGTATCCTCCCTGCAAGCGGATACTGCTGGCGAATTTTTCAAGGACTTTGCCCCCATCCTCTCCCATACTTAAATCTAATTCCAAATACACAAACAAGATCAACTATGGCATCTGAATACGAAGAACAGGATTATATCGATATTCAACAATATTGGCTGATTCTCCAACGAAGGTGGCTAGTTATTCTACTAGTCCTCGGTTCCGTATTTGGTTTGGCCGCTTTTTATACTTTCACCCGTAAGCCTGTCTATGAAGCCGGTGGTAAGTTGATGTTGAAACAAAATAGCTCCTCTTCGCTGACAGGGCTAAGTGATAAGCTTGGTGAGCTGAGTGGGTTAACCAATACTAGTAATCCCCTGGAAACAGAAGCGGAGGTGATTCGCTCCACTCCCTCTGTCCAGAAGGTAATTGAGAAGTTTCAACTCCGCACTCCCAAAGGGGAACCCCTGAGCGTGGAGGATTTTTTGAAAAATCTCAAGGTTAAAAGTGTTCGGGGAACGGATGTGATGGAATTGTCCTACCGCAGCACCGCTCCCCAGGAAGCGGCGAATGTGATTAATTTCCTGATGAAGTCCTATTTGGAGGGGAATATCATCAACAATCGGGCAGAAGCGACGGCTGCTAAGGAATTTCTCTCGAAGCAGGTTCCCCAGTTGGAACGGCGAGTGGTGGTGGCTGAAGCGGATTTACGCCGGTTTAAGGATGAAAATCGGGTGGTGGAACTGACGGAGGAAGCTAAGGTTGGGGTGGAGGCAATTAAGGATTTATCCGCAGAATTAACGAGGGCCCAAGCTGCCTTAGCAGAAAAAAATACCCGTGTTCAAACTTTACAAAATCAGTTGGAATTAAACCGCCAGCAAGCAGTAGAACTTTCCAACCTCAACCAATCCCAGGGTGTACAGCAGGTTTTAGCTGAGTATCAAAAAACCCAAGATGAGTTAGCAGTAGCTAAAACCCGCTTGACAAACGACCATCCTACGGTGATTAATTTAACAGAAAAGGTCAATGCCCTCCGCAGCCAGTTGGAACAACGGGTGGGTAAGGTACTTGGTGCCGGAGTCGCAGTTCCCGAACGAGATTTACAAATTGGGCAGTTGAAACAGAGTTTAACTGCTGATTTAGTCCGAGCAGAAGCTGACCGTTTAGCAGCAGAGCAACAAGTACAAGTTATCTCCCGTGCCTTGACAGACTACCAAAACCGTTTAGCAGCCCTACCTAAATTGCAACAGCGTCAGCGTGCCCTCGAACGTAAACTTCAGATAGCCCAGTCTACCTACCAACAGGTTCTCAAGCAGTTGCAAGAAGTGGAAGTTGCCGAACAACAGAAGGTCGGAAATGTTAGAATTGTCTCTCCAGCCCTAGTCCCCGATAAACCCGTTTCCCCCAAAATTATGTTGAATTTGGCGTTAGGTGGATTCCTGGGTGTCCTCCTGGGAGCTGGAAGTGCCTTATTGCTAGAGGCTCTAGACAAAACCCTCCGAAATATCGACGAAGCCAAGCGTATCCTGGATTTACCCGTGTTGGGAACCATTCCCCAATTAGCAGACAAGAAAGGGAAAAAAGTTGGCGAGGAGGAGTTACCAGTATTAAACAACCCCTATTCACCAGCCAGTGTCGCCTTTGAGATGTTGCAAACTAATTTGAGTTTTACCGTCTCTGACAACGAATTGCGGGTGATGTTGGTGACTAGTTCCGTTCCAGGGGAAGGAAAATCCTTTGTTTCCGCGAATTTGGCGGTAGCCATGTCCCAGTTAGGAAAGCGGGTATTACTCATCGATGCAGATATGCGTCGTCCCCGTCAACATAAGCTTTGGCAGTTGGCAAATATCACTGGCTTGAGTAATTTTCTCGTTGGTCAAGCAGCCCTCCCCCAAGTGACCCATGAGGCTCTGGTGACATTGGATTTGGTGACAACCGGGACAACTCCCCCCAATCCGGTGACATTGTTGGAGTCGAAGCGGATGGCGAATTTAATTAAGGAAGCCAGTAGTATTTACGATTGCATTATTATTGATACTCCTCCCCTGACAGCAGTTACGGATGCCTTAGTGGTTGGTAAACTGGTGGATGGGTTGTTGTTAGTGGTGCGTCCGGGTGTGGTGGAATCAGCTGCGTTGCAGGCTTCTAAAAATTTGTTGGAACAAGCCAAAGTTCCCGTATTGGGGATGGTTGTGAATGGGGTAGATGAGAAGAGTGGTTACGGAGGTTATTATTATGCGAAGGGTTATTACGGGAAGAAGGAGTTTGATGGGGAAGAGAAGATTGCGGGATTGAAAATTGGGTAAATAACTAAAATTGACCCCTCTCCTTAACCCCCTCCCCCAGGGTGGTTTCATACGCCCAGAGAAATAATGATAATACCTGTTGAGTGTATATAGACATCTACAGCTAGGGAAGAAATGAATCTACTAGAACAGCTACAACAGATAGAGGACTAGGACCATATCCGAGGAAGGAGGTACGAATTATGGCTGGTACTGATACTGCTGGTATTGGGAGC
>CALJJQ010000055.1 GCA_937973965.1 uncultured Calothrix sp.
TTTTTTGACTTTAATATTTTGACTTTAATATAAAGTCAATTAAGTTTAAATTAAAAATCACCGATCAAAAGGGTCAATTCCGTGGGATGCTGGTAAATCAATTGAGTATACTCACCCCCAGGGTCATCCAATATCAAAAATCCGCCGACACATGTCTGAACATCTTTCTGTCACCGTCACCGTCCCCGCAACAACTGCTAATCTTGGAGCTGGTTTTGATTGTATCGGTGCTGCTTTGAGCTTGTACAATGAATTTACCTTTAGTTTCAGCGACAGCGAAACCGAAATTTACGTTACAGGTGGGGAAGCAGAACGGGTCGCGACAGACAAAAGTAATCTGCTGTATCAAGGGTTTTCCTACCTGTACCAACAACTTCAGCAAACACCTCCACCCGTAGAAATACAGATTAAACTGGGTATCCCCCTTGCTAGAGGTTTAGGTAGCTCTGCAACTGCAATCGTCGCTGGTTTATTAGGTGCAAACGTACTACTAGGGAAACCTTTTAGCCAAACAGAAATTATGAATTTTGCGATCGCAATGGAAGGACATCCGGATAATGTTGTCCCTGCATTGATTGGAGGTTGTCGTCTTGCAGCGACTTCTGTCTTTGGTTGGGAAATTTGTGATATTCCCTGGTCAGATGCGATTATCCCCGTCGTTGCAATTCCCGATTTTGAACTGTCCACCTCCGCAGCAAGACAAGTACTTCCAACAAATATTAGCCGTGCAGATGCAATTTTTAACATCGCCCATCTAGGATTATTAATACGGGGACTTGATACTGCAAACCCTGCTTGGATAAGTACAGCCCTTGATGATAAATTACATCAACCCTATCGAAAATCACTGATACAAGGTTATGAAGAAGTAGAGCAGGCAGTGAAAGGGGCAGGTGGCTATGGAATGGTTATTAGCGGTGCTGGTCCAACTTTATTGGCATTAACAGATCCTCCCCATGCCCAAGAAGTAGCAGTAGCAATGGCAACATCTTGGCAACAACAGGGGATTAAAACATCGGTGCATACCCTAGCAATTGATCACGTGGGAGCAAAAATTGTCTGTACTGGAATGGGTTGATTTTCCGACTACTCCCTACTCACTGAAAGTTTTAGGAGTTTACTCCAAATTTGGGTTAACAGCGTTGATATTGCATACCCGGTAATTGGGTGATCAGTCCCATTAATTCGAGTTGTAATAAACTGCTGGATACCATCCCTGGGGATAATCCAGTTTGCTGGACAATTAGGTCAAAGGATTGGGGTTGGACGGGGACAACGGCAAAAATAGTTGCTAAATCCGGGGGAAGATGGGGTTGGGGGGGAGGTGAAACCACCTTTGAACTGCTTGAATTTGAGGAAATGGGGACATCTAGAGTCGGTATTGCTCCCAACATTTTAATTAATTCATCCAATTCCGACAAAATCGGTGTTGCACCATTGGCTAATAAACGCAAACAACCTTGGGATGCATAATCATCAACCCGACCTGGTAGTACATATACATCCCGTCCCGACTCATTTGCGTCCTTAGCTGTAATTAACGCACCTGATTTACTGGGAGCTTCAATCACAATTACAGCTCGACACAAACCCGCAATAATCCGATTGCGACGGGGAAAATTCACCCGATTCGGTGGGGTTTTAGCTGGGTATTCGCTCATAACTAAACCCTGTTGGAGAATATTCTGGTATAGAGTACGATTTTTGGCTGGATAAATCACATCTACCCCTGTTCCCAGCACTGCAATCGTCCTTCCCCCCGCTTCCAGGGTTGCAGTATGAGCTTCCGTATCAATTCCCTCAGCTAATCCCGAAACAATAGTAAAACCGTGCTTCACCAAGGTTTGAGTGATTTGTCGTGTCCAGCGAATTCCGTAGGAGGTAGGTTGACGAGTACCAACAATTGCGACCAGTGGTACTTCTCCAGAATTTTCCTTCTGACATAACTGACCACGATAGTAGAGAGTTGCTGGTGGAGCAGCTATTTCCCACAGTAACCGGGGATACTCCTGATCAACCGGAGTCCAAAATCGGGGATTATCCTGGAGGTGATCCAGCAAAAGTTGGTGAGGATTAATTTGCGATCGCACAGACATCACTTTCTCCAAAGTCCGACCACCCAATCCGGATACTGCTGCTAATTCTTCCCCACTCGCTTCCCACGCAACAGCCAAACAACCAAAATGATTGTATATTCGTTGTAATGCGATCGCGCCAATTCCAGGTATGCGTGACCAAGCCAACCAATATGCGCGAGCATCCATCTATATTCCCACCTCAACTCTGGGTTTATTATTCCCACTTCCTCCAGCAAATTTATACTTTACCTGGTCAATCAGTAAGCTTTTCGTTTAGATAATGCGTGAAAAGACCCAGCATTGCTACCTGACAGACGCGATATATCGCGTCTCTCCCTGATCTTAACGACAATTTTCACCACCCACCTACTTTATGATTTGCATAAATCAAATATGATTCCCACATAATAGTTTATTTATGGAGGAATATCAGTATATTTTTCCTTTCTTGCTTTTAAGATTTTTTCTAAAAATAAACAATTGAAAAATATCTATTGAAAGTTGAAAAAATATCTAAGATTTTATCACAAAAATTAGAAATGTTAATCAGACTTCAAATATCATAAATTTTACCAATTATATTAGAAAATAGATTGACAAAAAGTCTGAACCAAACAAACGAAGGGAATAATAATGCGTAAACTTTCACAATCAGTGACGCTAATTTCGGTATTGTCTGTTTTGGTATTAGGAAACGTAACGAATCCAGCATTTGCTCAATCTAAAGAGATGAACTCCCATTATATCGGAATCAGTGCAGGTGATGGAACCTTAGGAAAGGGTGGACACGTCACAATTCATGGTAGAGCGCGATTGGGAGAAGATGTACCTTTATCTGCGCGTTCTTCGCTGATGTATGCCCCCGATGACCATGATTTAGCCTGGTTTGGAACTTTAACCTATGATGCTCCCATTGCTAGAAATACCAATCTTTATGTTGGTCCTGGTATTGGTATTAAGCATCTAGATGTTGATTTGTCCCTTATTATGCAAGCTGGTCTGGAAACTGCGATCACGAAGAACTTAGTTCTATTTGGTGATGTGACTTATTTACCTGCACGGGGTGAGTTTCCTTGGAAATCAGGTGTTGGTTATCGTTTTTAAAATCCCAGTAGTTTTTTCATCGATAATTTTGTTCCGGTTATTTGTCTTGTTGAATCAAAATCAATTTTCATTTTGAGGCGGTTAAATCCGTCTTTTTTTTTAATATCTAGATAAATCTGTTTTGATTTTTGAAATTATTTGTATAGGTAGGGAGTAGGGAATAGGGAAAACACTTTTCCCTTATCTGGAGTTTTTTGTAAATTAAATATGAATTATATATGAATGAACCATTTGAAATTTTAAAAAATAACAACCACGAATCATTTGTGAGATGTTATTACCCTTAAATAGGTCGATTTTTGCCTTTATTTATAATTTGAGAAAAGCATAATATTCATTGGCAAAATTCCGAAATCACTAACTTGATGCTTGATGTATATATTAGAACTTCGGTTCCCCATTCAAACTCAAACATCAAGTTCACAAGGTCAAATATTATGCGCAAGCAATTAAACTTCGTAGTTTTCCTCTCCGCATTATCCGCGTTAGTATTTGCAGTTGCAAGCAAACCCGCATTAGCAGAAAAAAAAGGTTTAGATGGAAGCTATGTTGGAGTCGGTGCTGGTGTTGTTTCCGGTCAAGGTAGCTATGGTACCCTTAGTATTAATGGACGTGTACAACTAGGAACATTACCCGTTTCCCTCCGTCCTTCCCTACTCTACTTCCCCGACGGCAATGATACAGCTTTTATTGGTACAGTTACCTATGATGCTGGAATTGCGAAAAATGCTAATATTTACGTTGGTCCTGGAGTTGCTCGCAATAATGACTACTCTTCCCTTGCTTTACAAGCTGGTGCGGAAACTGCGATCGCGAAAAATGTAGTTGTGTATGGTGATGTGACTTATTTAACTTCTTCCGGTGAGTTCCCTGTGAAAGTAGGTGTTGGCTATCGTTTCTAAAATAAAAGGCACTGAAAAATAGCGTTTTTCAGCACCGTGACTTTTCTTCACAATTTTATTGCTTAGTCTTTGTCCCAAATAATACCACATAATCAATTATTTGCAGACGGGTTTTGCCCGTCTTTTTTTTATAAAAAAAATTTCCCTACAATGGAAAATGTTTGTAAATCTAAGTTCGTAAATCTAATTAGTCAATGATGATTAAGGTTAAATACCCCATAAATCTCAGCAAAGCCTTGACTGGTTTGGTGATTCTGGGAATGATGTTTTTCTTTGATAATTTTACTCTTGGTGCTTGGGTGTATCTAGCACTACATGGAACCTATGGATTTTTATGGTTGCTGAAAGACCGCATTTATCCGGATAAGCAATGGGAGCAGGAGGTGTCTTTAATACAAGCTATCCTAGCTTTTGTAGTGGTTTGCCTATACTGGGTTGCACCCTATATTCTCATCAGTAGGGGTAGCGTTCCTCCTCTCCCCCTGGTTGCTGCGGCAATTTCTTTGAATATTATTGGTGTTTTTCTCCACTTTACCAGTGACGCACAAAAATATTACACCCTGAAATATCGTCCCGGTCTAATTACGGAGGGTTTTTTTGCTCGTAGTCGCAATACTAATTATTTAGGAGAGATTTTTATTTACTCTTCCTTTGCCATGCTAACTCAACATTGGCTTCCCTTTGTCATTTTTGCTGGCTTGATTATTGTGATTTTTATTCCCAACATGCGGAAAAAAGATAAATCACTATCCCGTTATCCAGAATTTGCTGGATATAAAAATCATTCAGGATTGCTACTACCAAATATACTAGGTGAAATTTCTCAACCTCAAAATCAATCCCCAATTTCGTGATACCAATTGTGAAAATGTATCATATCATGTCTGGTTATTGGCGTTGCTGGATACAAAGATGAATTGAAAATTTGACGTTGCGTAGAGAGGTAGGGATGCTACGTCTCTACAATTATTTTGGTTTTAATCCCCAATCCCAAATTGGATTACCCGCGAAATACTTTTAACCATCGGGATGCAAAGATATCGTGCAACAAGACGTAAAAACAAGGGATAATTACTAGGGTAAGGAGGGTAGCTAGGGATAATCCGGAAAATACAACCACTCCCATTGGCTGGAGAAATTCCGCACCTTCGCCAATTCCCAGTGCTAGAGGAAACATCCCCAAAACAGTGGTGAGGGTGGTCATCAAGATGGGACGTAATCTTTTGGGAGCAGCTTGGACGATTGCTTCTTGACGGGTAATTTGGGCTTCTGCACGGATTTGATTGGCTAGTTCCACCATGATAATTGCATTGTTGACCACAATCCCCACCAGTAGGATTGCACCGACTATCACCGTTGCACCAATGGCGGTTTGGGTCATGTACAATCCTAAAATGCCCCCGGTAATTGCTAGGGGAACCGTCAAAATAATTACGAAAGGGTCTACGAGGGAGTTGTATTGTACCGCCATCACCACAAACACTAGGAATATAGCCAATCCCCCAAGAATTTTCAAGGAGTTTTGCAGTTGGTTGTTGGAATCTGCCGCAGTACTGGGGAGAACCGTGACACCCTCCGGTAATTCCAATTCATCGAGGACTTGTTCAACTTGATTTGCGGCTTGACTGAGGCTTGCACCTTCACTTAAGTTACCTGCAATAATATATACTTGTCGTTGGTTGATACGTTTAATTTCACCGGGTGCAAAGTCCTCCCGGATGGTTGCCACATCACTGATACGAATTTGGCGATTTCCTTGGGTAAATAGGGGTAAACTCTGAAGTTGGGAAGTGTTTTGAATTGATTGTTCATTTAATTGCACCCGCACATCCACCAATCGATTTCCCCGTTGTAAACGGGTGGGAATGGTTCCTTCAATGGCGGTTTGAATTGTATCACCGATATCCCGTGCTGTTAAACCTAATTCGGCGGTTCTTTCCCAGTCGGGACGGATTTGGATTTCCGGTTGACGGTCGTCTGCGTCGGGACGAAATCTCGCAAGGGTGACATTTTGGTCGAGTGCGGCTAATACTTGTCTACCAGCAGCTTGTAAAGCATCACTATCTTCACTTTGGAGAACAATATCTAAATCTGCACCACGGGTAGGGGAATTATTCAGGATTAGACCCCGTACTTGTCCGGGTGCAAGTCGCAAGCGAATATCAACCAGATTTAGTTGATTAAATTCTTTTGTCACTTTTTCAATATAGGCGTTGATATCACTACCGGGTTTGAGGGTGATGGTGCTGGAACTGCGGAGGGGATTGGCAAAGGTGGAGGTACCAAATAGAGTACCACCGACGCTGGTAAATACGTATTCGGTTTCCGCTTGGTTTTGCAGGATTTCATCTACCTTCGTCATCACTTGACGGTTGGTTTCAATGGGTGTCCCTGGGGGAAAACTCGCAAATAAACTCGCTTGTCCGGTGTTGATCCGGGGTAGGATTTCCTGGGGGATTTGGGGTAACATCCACCAGGTGCTAGCTGCAAAGATGGTGATGGTAAGTGCTAATACCAGAATACGGATTTTGAGAATTTGTGCCAGAAGTTTGCTGTAGAGGTTGGTAAAGCCAAGAAAGCGGAGGTTAAATTCTCTAAGTAGGAAAAAGCGATGCAGACCACTGGATATTTTCCATGCCAACATCCGTGATGTCAACATGGGTACAACGGTGACTGCAATTAAAATGGAAGCAGCGACAGCGAAACTAATAGTGAGGATTAATTCGCTAAAAATTAAGGAAATAAATCCACCGATGAGTAAAAAAGGGATGACTGCAACCAGGTTAGTTGCAGTGGAAGCAATGAGGGCTGATTCAACTTTTTGACTGGATTCTGCTGCAACATCAACAACGGAAATTAAGCTAGTGGGATGGGGATTTTCTGCCGCAGCGAGTTGTTTTTTGTGATTGATTCCATCGGCAATGGTTTCCAACATGACAATGGAATTATCGACTACAATCCCTACCCCAAAGGCTAATCCACCCAAACTAAAAATATTTAGGGAAAGATTAAATAATCCCATCAAAATAATTGCTGCAAGGGTAGCTAGGGGAATGGAAACGATTATAATAAAAGTCTGGCGGAGAGAACCTAAAAATAAAATTACAGCCAATGCTGCTAAACCTGCACCGAGTAATCCGGAGGTGGTGACATTAGCGATGGAACTGCGGATAAATCTGGATTCATCTAAGGTAGGAATTAATAATGTATTGGGGGGGATAACACCGGTTTTTTTCAAGACTTCTAACCGACTTTTGACCCCATCTACCACCGTAATTGTGTTGGCATCCGGTTGTTTGCGAATACTCACTTTCACTGCTGGTTGCTGGTTGAGGGAAACAAAAATCCGTTGATTTTCTGTACCATCAATCACTTCTGCAAAATCCCGTAAATATACCCGTTTCGCTGGTAAAGAAACTGGATTTTCCGAATTAGTACTATTGCCTCCAGCGATCATAAAAGATAAATTTTTGATTTCCTCTGCATTCGCAAACCTACCCACAGTACGGGTCAAGGGTTCCGAACTATCACCGAGAATTCTCCCACCAGAAATATCCTGATTGCGATCGCGTAATTCATTTAAAACGTTTGTTAACCCTACCCCTAAAGCCTGCAAGCGCTGCAAATCTATATTTACACGAACTTCTTCCCCAACCCCACCGGAAATATCAACGGCTGCAACTCCCGGTACTACCGTCAACTCCCTGGCTAATTCTTCCTCGGCAAATACCCGCAAATCCACCCCCGATAGTTGGGGGGAAGTCAAGGCTAATTCGTATACTGGTAACTGGGATGGGTCAATTTTGACAATCCGGGGTTCCTGAATAATGTCTGGCAAAGTCGCACGCGCTCTATTAAAGGCAGCTGTCGCATCATTTAAGGCTTGATCAATATTGCCACCGACTTCAAAAAATAATTGCAGGTTCACCACACCTTCCCGTGTTTCCGAGTAGACCTGCACCACCCCTTCTGTTGCGGCAAAAGCCTCCTCCAGGGGTCTTGTAATCTCATCCACCGCCACTTCTGGGGAAACACCGGGAGCTCCCACCCGCACACTAATACGGGGATAGGTAATAGAAGGAAGTAAATCAACAGGCAGTTGAATAATGAAAAATAAACCGACGATAATTACCGCCAGAGTTAGCATCAATGTACCAATGTGACGACGGATAGATAGATTGCTGATACTCATGGTGAGGTTATGCGATTTTGGATTTTGGATTCAGAAAGGGGATAGGCGCAGCGTTGTCCCAGACTAGACGCTGCGGGTCTAGGGATTTTTCATGGGAAAGCTCTTGTTATACAAGGGTTTCATCTTTCCGTCTGTCGTCTTCATTTTTCAAATTGGTATTATTATGGGGGGGGTTAATAATGTACTTGCTATGTGTTTATTATCTAGATTTTCCTAAATATTACTAGGTGTCTTTAGTCATAATTATGTGATGATGTGGGGATACTTTGGGCTGATAAAACTATGTCTGAAAAGAAATTGGAATTGGACTTCAATACTTTTGTAGAACAAATGTCCCGATTAATAGATTTAAAATTACGGGATGAATATCGTGCTGGAGTGACAGAAAATCTAGAGCGAATTTATACCCAAGCCAAATTAGTCAATGAATTTGAATTACCTGAGAATATGGAAGTTTTCGGTAAATTTGAACCGTAATTTAAGTTACCAATTATATTTAGGGTAGGAAAAAACTTTTTAAAATACATCCCAGGGGGGCTTATGCCAACACAAACCGTAACAGGGAGCAATGCTGTCTTAAAAAGCAATAGTAGTACTACGAACAAGGTAAATATCCGTGCTGGTGCTTCAGTTAATCATAATATTGTTCACACAGGTAATGCTGGAGACGAGGTAAAAATCCTGGAAAAACTCAAACCCGCAGGTGACAGATATACCTGGTACAAAGTCCAGTATGGTAACGCCAGTAATCAAGTGGGTTGGGTACGGGAAGATGTGATTGAATTGCGTGGTGAGACCAACCCCAGTGATGCTGCCACCTTACTTTATTTTGTCACCGAGGGCAAAACCCTGCGGATATATACGGAAGCAGGCAAAAGTTTAATGAATGTTTATGACAACCGTCGTGAGCAAACAGAAATTACAGGTGTAGTTACCGCTAAGGTTCCTAAGTTTGAAACCAGTACCACCAGCAGTAAATTTATTACCTACGTCGCCATCAAAGACCAGGTTAGCTACTATGCCCGATTTATCCCCTTTGGAGAGACGGAATTAATAATTGCTGGTATTAACGATGGGGTAATCACATATCGAGAAAAAGGCTTTCGTGCATCTGGTAGCGAATACCGCCGGAATCAGTAAAACCAATAGAGACGCGATATATCGCGTCTTGACTATTTTTCCGCAATCCCTAAGTGTATACCTATTTTTTGCACTTTTGACGACTGAAAATACTTTCCCAGGGAACTGTATTCCCTAATTCTCATACGTCCCCATGCGGAGCGGGGGATGAGCAGGAGTTCCATCACCTGTTGTTGTTCTCTCCTAACCTCCACTAATCTTAGCGTTATATCCCATTTGCAGCAGGATATCTAAAATTTTTTGCTTATGGTCGCCTTGGATTTCGATTTCATTATCCTTGAGGGTTCCTCCGCTTCCACACTGGGATTTGAGTTTTTTTAACAAAGCTTGCAAGGTTTCCGGTTGAGCTTGGAAACCAGTAATTACCGTGACCGTTTTGCCTTTACGACCTGCACGGGTGGCTTGTACCCGGACATTTTGCTGGGAAGGTGGCAATTCGGGGGTTGGTCTTTCTGTCGCGGCTGAATTCTCATGACCGAATTCCTGCCAAACTACACCTTCATTAGTAGATTTCTTTTTGGGTGACATTTTTTCCTATATATTACCTATATATTAAACTTATTCTTTTTAATTGTACTTACATGCAGTAATTGCGTATTCCTATAATCCTCATCCTTTCCCAACAGTCAGTTATTTGCTGTTTTGCCTCTTTTTGTCGCTTCCCTATGTCAACACCCATGAAAATACTTGTACTGAGTTGGGAATTTCCACCGCGCATTGTCGGGGGAATTGCTCGTCATGTCAGCGAATTATACCCAGAACTGGTCAAACTGGGACACCACATACATCTCATCACCCCCGAATTTGCCTCTGCACCAACTCAGGAAACTGTGGAAGGTATCCATGTTTACCGAGTGCCTGTTGCTCCCGGAAATGATTTTTTCCATTGGGTCGTCAATATGAATGAAAGTATGGGAAAACTGGGAGGTAAAATAATTTCAGAACTTGGCGGTTTTGATCTAATCCATGCCCATGATTGGTTAGTTGGAGATGCGGCGATCGCTCTCAAACATCTGTTCAAAATTCCCCTAATTGCCACAATCCACGCCACTGAATACGGTCGTTATAATGGTATTCATAACGACACACAACGCTATATCCACCTGAAGGAGTATAACCTGGTCTATGAAGCGTGGCGAGTTATTGTCTGTACTAATTACATGCGTCACGAATTACAACGTGCCTTTGATACACCCTGGGAAAAAATGGATGTGATTTACAACGGTATCCGTCCCGAAAAAAAACGTCACCACCTCAATTTTCATGCCCAGGATTTTCGTCGCTTCTATGCTGAAGATGGGGAAAAAATTGTTTACTATGTCGGTCGCATGACCTACGAAAAGGGTGTACCCCTCCTGTTGAGTGCTGCTCCCCGTGTCCTCACGGAGATGGGTGGTTATGTCAAATTTGTAATTATTGGTGGTGGTAATACCGACCACCTCAAACAACAAGCCTGGAATCTGGGTATTTGGCACAAATGCTACTTCACCGGATTCCTATCGGATGAATACTTAGATAAATTTCAAACTATTGCTGATTGTGCAGTCTTTCCCAGTTTATACGAACCCTTCGGTATTGTTGCCCTTGAAAGTTTTGCTTCCCGTGTGCCTGTAGTTGTCTCCGATACGGGTGGTTTTCCGGAAGTTGTTCAACACACCCGCACTGGTATTGTCACCCAAACCAATAACCCGGACTCCCTTGCGTGGGGAATTTTGGAAGTTTTAAAAAACCCTGGTTATCGCCAATGGCTAATCGACAATGCCTACGAAGACCTCAAACACCGCTTTAACTGGGGTAAATTAGCACTGCAAACTGAAACTGTTTATCGACAAGTCTGCCAAGAACGGCAAATCACGACTTGGTGTTAGAAGTCGGGTTTCTTTTAGAAACCCGATTTCTTTTCGTCGCAACTTCTGCTCGCAGAAAATCAATAAATTGACGTGCGGAACGTCCGGAGCGTCCATTGTGACGGGTAGCCCACTGTAGTGCCTGGAATTTCAATTCTTCTGGTTTAATGTTAATGTTGGCCTTTTTCGCCAGATGCTCGACAATTGTGAGGTAGGTGCTTTGATCGGCTGGCGTAAAAGTCAGAGTTAAACCAAAGCGATCGCTAAAGGATAATTTTTCTTCGTTGCTGTCCCAAGCATGGATTTCTTCTGCCTCGCTGGGCTTGGGTCGTTCACTCAAATATTCTCGCACTAAATGCCGCCGGTTGGAAGTGGCATAAACGACTACGTTGTTAGCACGGGCTGTTAAATTCCCTTCTAGGACTACTTTCAAGGATTTAAAGGCATCGTCGTCATCTTCAAAGGATAAGTCATCGACGAAAATAATAAATTTTAAACTCAGGTTACGTATTTTTTCGATGATTTCTGGTAACGCTGCTAACTCTTGTTTCCCCACCTCAATCATCCTGAGACCGGAATCAGCGTATTCGTTTAATAATGCTTTGACTAGGGATGATTTCCCCGAACCCCGACTACCATACAATAAAACATGCAAAGCTGGAAATCCAGCAAGTAAAGCTTGGGTATTTTTCACTAAAGTTGCTTGCTGGTGTTCATATCCCGCTAAATCACCCAGGGTAATTGGGTCGGGATGCGATATCCCCACCAATTGATGGTTTTCCCAGCGAAAAGCGCCATACTGGGAGAATATACCCATTCCCCATTTCTGATAGTGTTTGGCTAAATCCTCCACCAGTTCCCCCCAATCCTCCTCTGCATGAAATTTTTCCATCAGTGTTTTCACTTCTGCTGATTTGTGGGGATAGGAGGAAGTTTCTTGATACCACAACACCGGAGACACTGGTAAATGCACCACTGATTGCACCCAATGACTCAAAATTGCGCAGCTACATTCATACAAACTTTGCAAAGCTTGTAAATCATGACGCACTGCATTCATTAAAGCTGGTGACAACTCTGCAAACTTGCACACTTGCACTTGACGAGAAAAGGGATTATCTGCGTGCAAAATTTGGGTAATTAAAAAATCTTCCCAATTTTGCTGCTGAGTTGCTAAACAATAAAAATATTTGCCATAAGCTTGCAAACATCCCCGACCATCCCCATCCCCGTATCGAATCACTTCTAACAGTTCCCCAAAGGCTATCCCTACCTCTGATTGCAATACCGATTGATACAGCAACAAAGAAGCTGCTTGACGTTGTAGAAACTGAACCTGGGTAACTGTCTGGTTGTCCATATTCTCATTCCTGTATTCAGAAAAATCAAGGGAGTAGGGAGTAGGGAATAGAAACCTTACTGATACAATTTTCAACAAAAATGCGACAGATGAATATCCCAGTGGTCTGTGTCATTAGTTCTGATGGGTTTGTAGTTGTGGCTCTAGCCTCGAAAAAGCTTGATGATAAAGGCGCTAAAACACTACTACGTGCCTTTTTTAACCCTTCAAAATTAATGAAATCATACCTTGACATCCTCTGTACACAAAATACTCATCTCTTTTACTACATAGCCTGTGACAAACCTACTTATAGCTGTACCCGTGGAGTGGAGAAGCTAACCCAAAAATATTTTATTCAGATTTTGGAAGTGAGAAAAATTTTCATGATACTAACTTAAATTACTGATGCATTGATGCAAAAATTCTGGATTTTGCGATTTGTTGAGAGGAATTTTCCTTAAATGTAAAAAGCTGTTTCGATATATACCATTTTCTATACGTAATACGACAAAGGTAATCTTGGATATGATTTTTATTTCTGGGCTAAATATTTGTATCCCTTACCTAGAAGGAAATTGAGTATTGAGTTTGTATGTGTTATTATTAGCGGCTGTGAATATGGATACCCGACAGAAAAAGGATCAAACTATTCCGGAGAACTAATATAATTTCGTGTACTTTGTAGATGTTGGTAGCTAGGATATAAAGAAGATGAATTAATCTAGATCAAAAATTCAAACTCGATCAGTACGGAATATGAGAGAATGTCTTTGTTGCCACTCAGCGAAAAGATGTATCCATAGATGATGGAGATGATGGGTTTTTAAAGATTTAATCGTCTGTCCATGCATAAATTAAAGAAAAAGTAAAGGGAAAAATGCCAAATTGGCAGTTTTTTATCGGGGAAATCGGATAATAGTAGGAAGTAGCACAAAAACAACAGGTCATGCTGATACTGACAGTATTCATACCGAAAAAGACTATCTACCAGATTTTGCTGAGTTTTGCCAACGGTTAGGTATAAGTAAATTTTTGCAGCAATTCAAGGAACTAGGAAATAGTAAATGTTATCATCACTATCTTCGCATAATGTTATTCAGTACCTGCAAGAGGCAGGGCTGTGTAGCTCGGAAGATGGCGCATCGGCAGATTCTGAATTGCCTCAGAGTAGTAAGAATCGAAATTTTCGGGTAAATTTGTCTGGAAATCGTACACTGCTCGTGAAACAGGAAGAATCGGCTCAATTTGAGAATGCGCTCCACGAATTATTTAATGAGTGGTTGTTTCACGAGTTACTGCGTAAGTTTCCGGTCTTAGGGAATAATCCAGCGATCGCGTCATCGGTAATTCATTATGATGGCGCGAATGCAATTTTAGTGCGGGAGTATTTCCCCCAGTATCAAGAGTTAGGACAGTTTTATCGTCAAGGTGGTGTAGTTCATCAACGGATTGCCACAGAAATCGGTAGTAGTTTAGCAGCTTTACATCGAGCGACCTTTAACCGTCGTGAATACCGGACGATGTTAGCAACTGCACCGCAAGGGATGATTCGCTACCAATCCTACAATCCTGCTCAGGGGATAGAAGTGCTTGCACCGGATATGTTTGGTAATGTACCCCAAGCAGCATTTCAATTCTACAAACTATATCAGCGTCACGAAACCTTAGAGTCTGCGATCGCGGATTTAGCCTATGAGTGGAAACCCTGTTGTGTCACCCATAATGACCTGAAGTTAGAAAATATTCTCCTCCGTTCAGGTAACTGCGATGTTGAGAGTAAGCTGGTACGCTTCATTGACTGGGAAGCTTGTGGATGGGGAGACCCGATTTATGATCTGGGGACTTTAATCGCAGAACATCTACGTATTTGGTTAGGCAGTATTGTTGTCGATACATCCCTCAGCTTAGAAGAATCTCTACAGTTGGCGATGGTTCCCCTTCAATCTTTGTATCCTTATTTACTAGCTTTAGTGCGTAGTTACATTACCTCATTCCCACGGATTTTAGAATACCGATGTGATTTTATTGCCCGGGTGGTTCAATTTGCCGGATTAGTATTAATACGTCAGCAACAAGCCGCAATTCTGTCTCAAAAAACCTTTAATCAGGTGGGAATTGCTACTTTAGAAGTTGCTAAAAACCTCATCACCATACCCCAAAAATCCGTGCAAACAGTCTTTGGAATTTCCGAAGCTGAAATCATTGCTCCCACGGCAAAATTGCATCCCGTACCCAAAATGGAGAACAAACAAAACCTGCTACCAATTTATTACTCAAAAACCAGATTACGCGGTTGTTAATTCTAGTCTGTTGACATGGACTAAAACTGTTCGCATTTTGGATTATGGATTACTCTTTGTCAGCGTAAACTGCATTTTGAGTGATTGTGGGATCAGCGTTGAGTAATGGGTTAATTCTCCCCATACTCCCCTGTACAGACGACCTGGTAGGTCGTCTCTTATCCATTCCTTTTGACATTAATTAGGTATTATTACATTCCAAGCGAACTATTTTATAAAAGCTTTATCAATCCGGAATTATGTATCCTGTATTCTTTAATTATATGCCCAGAGATTAATTTTAACTTTTTCATTATTCACTAATTGCCGAATTAGGCAAACCCTTTTATATTAACCTTTAATTATGTTGAATAATGTAGTTCCCTCCGGCGATGTCATTAGTGCGATCGCCCGTGATATTCGTATTGATAAAAACATGGGTATTCAACATCCCCTGTATCATTTTAGCATCACAGCCGAAGCCGTACATCGCTTTACAGAAAATCCCGGTGAGTTACAGCGTAAATACTTAAATGTTATTCTCAGAAATTTTATTTATGGTACATACTATAGTGCAGCTTTAGTAGAAATTATGAAAAACACCCACAATCTTGATAGTCAATACCAAGGTTATCTACTCCACCACAACTTGGAAAACGATTCACCCTGGGGAGTAGAAATAGACTTTTACAAAAAACTGCACAGTCATAACCACGGAAGCGGATATCTAGAACCAGATTGGGAAGTACTGCGACGAGAACCTGATGGTAGTTTAGCCGTCACTAAAGCTGGACTAACCATGTACGCAACCAGAGGAGTCCATTGGGATAGTCCCAGAACACCCCGTCCGGGGGATTATATTGGGATTAAAATGCCCAAAAACCAACTACATAATGGTTACTATATAGCCATTAGTAATGTTGGCAAAATCGAACCAATCGATAGCAATCATCCCCAACTGGGAAGAATTTATCTCAACTGTAGCGCAACCGGAGGTGTAGTCCTAATTGATGCACTTACCCATAAACTTAATCACGCAGAAATTTATTTTACTTTGCAAATGCTGTGTCATTCCCAAGCATTTACCCGTTATGATGCAGGTATTCTGATTTTTCACTTAAAGGATTATGGTAAGATTCATCAGATTCTGAGCCAAATTTATTCCCAAGACTATTTTCACCCAGAAATACCAATTTTGACCAAATATCTAGCTCCAGGAGTTGGATTTGCAGAAGAACCCCAACAAAAATTTTATCCCCGGGAAGGATACGGTAGTAATCGTTGTCAAATTATTACCAACGCCTTAATTGAAACCTGGGAAAATGGACAAGATTCAGAATTGGAACGTATCGAATGTATCAATAAACATTTTGCCCAGCAACAAATTGATTTACAAAAACCTTACCTCAATCCCGGTTCCGAGGATATTTATCCAACCCTCACAAATTAGACGTAGCAATGCTACGTCTCTACGCAATGCCTTAATTTTCTTAATATTTGAAACTGAATTCTTTAATCTTGCTCTCCCTTCCCTACCTACAAACAAATGCCTTTTACACACCATCGAACAGTCCGTTTTTCCGATACTGATGCTGCGGGAGTAGTTTATTTTGCTAATGTATTAAGTATTTGTCATGAAGCCTACGAAGCATCCTTGCAAGCAAATCAAATTCAACTACGGGAATTTTTTGGTAATTCCCCCCTTGCTTTTCCGATTATTCATGCTAATGTCGATTTTTTTCGTCCCATACATTGCGGTGATGATTTATTAATTAAAATGATTCCTCAACAATTAGGTCGAGATAAATTTGAAATCGGCTATGAAATATTAGTGGGGGATATGGTGGTTAGTAAAGCTCTCACTCGCCATGTTTGTATTGATATTGCCACCCGCACGAAACAGGAATTACCGGAAATCATCTTAAATTGGTTAGAAAATTTCCGGCGAGGACGAGAAAATTTTGAGCGGGATAAATCACGTAGAATTATGTAGGATAGAAGTTAAATTCATGTTCGTATCATTTAACTTTCATAACAGCTAATAAATTCCCGAATTACCCATCCCCAGACTCGATACCTGTTGTTGTGATATCCAGCAACTCTTGCCCAAGGACGACCGCGATTGTCAGATTTATAAAATATCTACATCTCTGCCATTTCTGAGACTATTTTATTACTTTGCCATTGGGGCGATCGCGAACATTGAGAGGTGTTCCAGTTGGGTCTGTAAAAGTACAAATAACCTGTGCATTCGCTCTACTATTTAAGCTAAATGTAGACGCAAAAACCAGAGTAGTCATTAGCGTCATGAAAAAGTATTTTTTGGGCATATTTTATTTATTGAGAGTAATTTAATATTTCCAATATATTTAATATTGATTTAATCTTGGTCAGAGAAAACACCTATTTTGGCAGGGCATAAAAATGTGAGACAAGAAATTATACCGTTTTACTGATGATCCAAGATTCGAAAGCGAGGTTTAGAAGTATTGGCTAGTATTAAGGAGCGATCGCAACTATTCCTTTCAAGCAGCTAGCATTGTTTAGAACACCAACACTTGCGAAAAGCCTATCCCCATCTGGGAAATATGGATTGGAAAATAGCTGCGATCGCGATGACTAATAATCAAACCCGTGGTGGTAAATAGGCAACAGGGTTAACAGCACCTTTCCCAGCAGGATGAATTTCAAAATGTAAATGGGAACCAGTACTAAAACCTGTATTACCCATGTGGGCAATCATTTCTCCCTGCTGAACTTTTTGACCAACTGTGACAAAATGTCTGTGGTTGTGGGCATAACGAGTCAAACTACCGTCAAGGTGGCGAATATCAATTAAGTTGCCATAGCCACGTTTTCTCCCCTCAAATTCTACCACACCAGCAGCAGCTGCAACGATGGGTGTACCAATTTTATTAGCAATATCGATTCCTCTATGCATTCTCCCCCAACGCATACCATAACCTGAAGTTAATATTCCTGTTGCAGGCCAAATATAGGCTGTATTCGTTGTCCCTGGAGCTATTGGTGGAGCAACATTTTCGTCGATAACTTGGGGAAGATAGCGATCAAATGCTTCTAAGGGTGGTAATTTAGGTATATTTGCGGAAGCGACTGGTATGGGGTTAATCGCTGGATGACGATGGGAAGGTTGTGTAGGAGGTGCAGGAGCAGGAGGAATAACGACAGTGGCTGAATTTTGATTGTACTTGGGTACGGCTATGGGAACAGAATGATTAGAGTTGATATTGATGGGAGCGGTTTGTTGATAGTGAGATTGTTGAGTGCGGTATTGCCGACGTAAGGATTCAATTTCCGTGTTGAGGGTGGAAAGTCGAGAATTTTGGCTGATTATACCTGTTTGTCGATTTTGTGATGTTGGCTGTATTTCTGCGATCGCTGGTGGGATGGGTGTGTTTCCCCCTACCCCAGAATAATTTTCTGCTGCTACTGCTGATACTAATTTTGGTTCTGGAATAATTAATACTTGGGAAATTTTCAACTGGTGAGGATTGATTAATTTGTTGATTGCGATGATGTCGGCAATTGATACTTGATGACGGAGGGCAATGCTTGCTAAAGTATCTCCTGGTTTAACTTTATATCGTTTTGCTGCGCTCCTGACATTATCTGAAACGGAATCAATTTGCTGGCTTTCTTCGATTCCTAATTGAGCTAAACCCGTTCTGAAATGGTCGGTTTTTTGTTGTAATTGCAGTTTAACTGTATTTTCCTTTCCTTGCGCTGTATCTGTATTTCCCTGATTATTTAGAGAATCGTCAACACCACCTATTAAGTCCTGTCGATTAACCTTTTGTCGCAGAATTGCGCCGTTAATTTGCTCACCCTTACCAATCACAAAATCTTCAGAAGTACCATCAATCCCTGAGTTGATTTCGACTGGTTCCACACCAAACACTGGTTGAGTTTGCCCTGAAAGTAAAACACCCACAGTTCCCACAGAGATGGCAAAACCTAGTTTGAAAACAACTCCCTGAAGTTTTCGATAATTTGTATCAATCAGAATGCTCGAATTAGGGACATCCTGACTACTATACGGCAAATTAGATTGTAACAAGGATAACTTCATATTTAAGTAGTGTTGAGGAATCATCTACGGGTCGATAATAATGATTCTCAAGCATCTATGTCAAGGTTAAGAGAAACGCAAATAATAATTTGATGGGCTGAAAATATACATCAACAACAATTCATGTTAAACCTGTCGGTGATTTCAAGACTCTGATAGATTATCATTATCAAAGCAAATATCATGAATACTCAGACTTGTTTATGCCCAGTAAAAAAGTTCATGTTAAACAGTACACCGTCAGAGCGCACGACCGTATTATCCGCACCAGAGTTTATAAGTTTATCTGTCAGTTCTGTAATTCGGCTGTGGAGAGAGAAACCTATGCAACCTGTTGTCCCAAATATGGGGATGTTTGTCATGGAAACGAGAAGAAATGTTTGCGATATCAGAAACAGAAAAGGTAATACCTATTCGCAATCAGAATGGGATAATTCAATTGTTTAGAGCCAGTCATAGGCTCACTGTAATTGAAATCTTTCTTGTAAACGTTTTTGTAATTGGTATAAACTGTAGTGGTTTGAACTTATAAATGTTAAATTTGCCGCCACCCCCATCACCACCTCCAAAAAGCCAGCAGACAGAATTAGATTTGCTTCTGTATTACCGTCAATTATGGGAATATCATCAGCAAGCTGCTGAACTAGCCAGTAAGCAGATGCTTCATTATTTGGAAGTATTACTTCAACAGGTTCCAGATAGTGTTGATGATAGCAATCGTGTTGCAACGGAAGCGGAATTACCTAAGTGAAAAAACTGGATTTAGAGGAAAGTGAAGGAAGTACGGCAACTGCAAATTTGAATTTATATGTAAGTCAGGAGAATTCCCGATACTCAGAAATTACGCAAATCCTCGCGGCCAATCAGGGTAAAATATTGCATATTGATTACTTAGTTTGGGAACTGTATGGAAGCTTGGACAAAGCAGTTCAATCCTCAGTCAAAAAAGAGGTCAAAAAAATACTTTTAGCAGCAGAAAAACAGGGTTTTTGGTATGCAGTACCCGATTCTCCAGAGTGTTGGACTTTGGATTTGCACGATTTTCCGGAACTCGTTTCTTCTCAAACCAAAAAGTCTTCCAGTAAACCGAAACACAATCAACCCAGACGAACTTCGTCCCGACAAGACGTCAAGTCTCCGAATCATCGCCCTAAATGGAAAATATCCCAATTTCCCTATTCCCCCATCCTAGAACAATGTGTCACCCTGGATGTGGCGATTGAGGAGTGTTTGATTCTACATTACCCCCAGGCAATAACAACGGAGGAATTTGTGCAGTGGTTATATCCACACGGATTATCCTATGGACACAAGAAACTCGTTCATACAGCAATTATAGAAACTTTAGAACAGCAAGCCAATGGACAAAGTTGGCGACAAGTTAGTCCAGGTTTATACGTATGGGATGATGCCAATTAATACTTGAAGCAATACTTGAAGCGGGTAAGCAAAATTATCGGTGTCATTGCCAAGCAATCTCCAGTTATGAGGGGTTTAATGATTCCCAATCCATAGACACGTAGCAGCTAGTCGTAAGACAACGCTAGGCTAACAGCATGACTTTTACCTACCCATACCTGCAAGATAATCCCAATTCGCAATAGCCAATGGCTGGGATACACCTACCAAATTTTAGAAAATTGGTCTAATCCAAAATCCATAAACGCAGGTAGTGTGGATCAACCGTAGGGTAATCCAAAATCGTGTTACTTTACAGTTCCCAAAACCTGGGTCATCTCCAATTTCGGTGCAGCCAGGGTATTCCCGTATATACCAGGATTGCTGTCAGCAATTTGAATATAGGAATCCCGTACATGACTATTAACTGCCACAGTTTTCACATCATACATCTGCATTGCCAATTTCGGGTAAAGACCAATACCAATAATTGGTAACAGAAAACAGGCTGCAATAAATACTTCCCGTGGACTGGCATCTCGGTATATCGACTGATTGGGTAAAACGCAATCTGTACCAAAACAAACTGTGTCTTCTTCCCCTTGGTTTTGCATCTCATTCAGGTCGCATTTTAAATCAGCACCTGTACCGTAAAATACCTGTCTCAATAGATTCAATAAATAAATCGGTGTGAGAATTACACCAACAGCAGCCAAAAACACCGTCACGACACAAAATGCCGAACTGTAAATATCACTGGTTGTCAATCCTACAAATACTGATAACTCACTGGCAAAGCCACTCATCCCTGGTAAGGCTAAGGATGCCATTGCGCCAATGGTAAACAGTGCAAATACTTTTGGCATCGCTTGACCAACTCCACCCATCTCATCCATGACCATTGTTTTTGTCCGGTCATAGGTGACACCAGCTAAGAAGAACAGGACGGCGGCAATCAAACCGTGGGATATCATCTGTAACATTGCCCCATTCACACCCAGGTCGGTGAAGGATGCTAAACCTAACAACACAAACCCCATGTGGGATACAGATGAATAGGCAAGTCGGCGTTTCATGTTTGTTTGGGCAAAGGAATTCAAGGCTCCGTAGACAATGTTTACTACCCCTAGAATCGCTAGCACCGGGGCAAAATATATGTGAGCATCGGCTAATACTTCCATATTCAGGCGAATTAAGCCGTATCCACCCATTTTTAATAATACACCTGCCAAAACCATCGATACGGGAGAAGAGGCTTCTCCGTGGGCATCTGGCAACCATGTATGCAGGGGAAATATGGCTAACTTGACACCAAAGGCGATTAATAAACCCGCGTACAGTAATAATTCTAATCCCAGGGGGTAATCTTTTAAACCTAAAACCGCCAAGTCAAAGCTGAACTCACTACCATAAAGAGCCATACCCAAGGCTGCGACTAAAATAAAAATGGAAGCTGCCGCAGTATAAAGAATAAACTTAGTCGCAGCATAGCGGCGTTTTTGTCCGCCCCAAATATTAATCAGCAGGTAAACTGGCACTAACTCCACTTCCCACATGATGAAAAATAACATCAAATCCTGGGCAATAAACACACCGATTTGAGCCGAATACAGCCACAACATTAATGTGTAAAATAAACGAGGACGACGGTCAACCTGCCAAGCTGAAAACATCGCCAAGGTGGTGATAAATCCCGCCAATAATACTAAAGGTGCAGAGATTCCATCGACTGAGACAGCCCAATTCAGTCCAAACTGGGGTATCCAAGTATAACTTTCTGCTAGTTGGAATGTGGCACTACTAGCATCATAGTGTTGCCAAAATGCGAAACACATCAACATCAAATCTGCAATACCTACACCTAGGGCATACCATCTCACCAGCTTTCCACCTTTGTCTGGCAATGCAGGTATAAACAATGACGCTACTAGGGGTAGTAACGCGATCGCAGTTAGCCAAGGAAATTGTTCTGCTATCATTTCAATAAGAATAAATACTCATTTGCTGTCTACACCCATCATACTAGAGTTTGTAACAAATTCTTTATAAATATTTACAAGGGTGAGATATAAGCAGAAATAGATAGATAAGGGATTCCTGGTCTCGTGCAATCACCAAGAAGCTTGATACTGGCGGCATCATATTCTCATCACGTCTCCGAAAATATTAACTTTTGTAATAGACTTTAAGATGTATTAAGAACAGGGAATGAAATTGAAGTTATTTTATGACTGCTACAGTATCTAAACCATCTTGGCAAATCAAATTACTATACGACGGTGAGTGTCCTTTGTGTTTGCGGGAAGTGAATTTTCTGCGGAAACGCGATGCTGGTAGGGGATTAGTCGCTTTCGTCGATATTGCTGACTTGAATTACGACCCCCAGATGCATGGAGGGGTGGATTTTGCAACCGCAATGGGACGGATTCACGCAGTTTTACCGGATGGGACAGTAATCAAAAATGTGGAAGTTTTTCGCCGTGTCTACGAGGTACTGGGGATGGGTTGGGTATACGCAATCACCAAGCTACCGATAATTGGGACCGTGGCGGATTTTCTGTATGGAATTTGGGCCGATTTGCGGTTAAAGTTGACAGGTAGACCAGATTTAGCCACAATCATGCAGAGGCGACAGCAGAGTTTAGATTGTGTCGATACTGGGCGTTGTCGAGTTGCGGGAAAAAATCAATAAATTTTAACTTCTACCGTATCAGCAAAATTTAAACCCAATAGCTGGTGTGCATTCCCACCATTAACGGCAATTTCCACCCAACCATCACTACCAATTAGGGCGATCGCATTTCCCACTTCCACATCACTGTAGGTTTTGCCACTTGGTATGACTTTACCATTAACCCGTACCAACCATGTTTCTTGATTGACGATATCGTCAGGAATATTACTGATACAATTACCAAATCTATCTATATACTGAATACAGCCAATCACCCCATCTGTGGTCAATCTTGGCAAAGATATATCTAAGCTAACCAAACTATTGACATCAATTTCATCACCTAAATCGAGCAGTGACACCCCACTGGCCAAATGGGCGGCAACTGTAGCAAAAATATCTCGTCCGTGAAAGGTTCTACTTGGTACCTCTGTTCGCCAATACCGCCGATTTGTCAATTCCACCGCCCGTAACACCTGATTGCGTTCCACCACACCACTGACAATCCCATTGTCCGGTGCAACCAAAAATCCCTGTTCCAACTCTAAAGCAATTGCCCGTCGCTGACTACCCACCCCAGGGTCTACCACCACTAAATGTACCGTCCCCTGGGGAAAATAGGGAAAGGCATTCATTAGCCCAAACCGACCTGCCACAATATCTTGAGGTGGAACTTGATGCGTCAAATCTACCACCCGAATCGCTGAATTTACCTGGGCGATCGCTCCCTTCATTACTCCTACATAAATGTCGCGATCGCCAAAGTCGGTCAGCAATGTTAACAACCTAGGCTCAGGCATTTACATTATTTCCTATAGGCCCAAAACTTAAATATATAATAAATTGTATTTTTTCTGTAACAATCGTTACTATTTATTTGCTATGTTAAGGATTGAAGATATATTATTGATAATCCCAGGTTAAGAAGTCTCGTCTATGAACATCAACAGAAATAAAGCGGAAGCAGCGAGAAAAGCTCGCGAAGTCCACCGTCAAAATCTCAAAAAAATCCTTGAACACAGATTAGAAGTTGCTAGAAGCCAAGGTAATGAGCAATTAATTCGTCAACTAGAAGCCGAAATGAAAGATTTGTAATAATTCGTAATTCGTAATTACGAACTACTCGGTTGTTTGGGAGTCCTCTCAATGAAAACGGTATTTAGTTGGCGATCGCCTGCGGGATAAAAGCAAATTGTTCAAATGCTTTTCTTTATCTCCTCAGCGCGATCGCCTTTTTGTGTCAGGGTTTACGTTCAGTGTCAGAAAACTCCCGATTCATCCCATCAAATACCCAGACTGGTATATTACCTCGAACAGAGGTAAAGACAGCGACCCGACAGGTCGTCTCTACCTCTGAGGGGGTGACAAGCGTCATCAACTCTTTATAAAGCAAGCTTTTCAGACGGTAGATACTGAAAAGATAAAAGGCCAACACTAATATTTTTCTATCCACCAGTGGTTAAAACTCCCATTCTCCCGTTGAGCGATCGCTAATCGGATTAATGCCAATTACACGGGGTCAGATTGTTATCAATGGTACTCCCCTAAATTCCCACACCCTATCCCCTATCCGTCGTCAAGTGGGAATGTTGTTTCAAGGAGGTGGTTTAATACCGCAACTATCAGTAATTGATAATGTTTTGTGTGGTAAATTAAGAAACCTCAAACCCCAGCACACCCTATTCGGATTTCCCAAGCAAGACTGTCGTCAAGGAATAGAATTATTAGAGCGGTTAGGGTTACGTGAACATGTGTATCAAAAAGTTTATCAACTTAGTGGTGGACAACAGCAACGGGTGGCGATCGCACGAGCATTAATTCAATAGTTCTCGGAATATAGCCCCCCAATGGTTACGTTGGCTAGCCAACTTTCTCCAAAATATCGTCCGTTCCGTACCTTCCATTGTTCTGGGTTTATTATTTGTTGCTGCCACCGGTTTGGGCGCACCTGCTGGCATGTTAGCATTAAGTATATATACTATCGGCTATCTCGCTAAATTTTACCAAGAAGCAATAGAAGCGGTGAATCCGCGATCGCTGGAATCGTTATGGGTTATTGGAGCATCTGCCATCCAAATCGCTCAGTACGGAATTTTGCCCCAGATTCTGCCGTTGGGTTTGGGATATACTTTATGGATGTTTGAATATAATATCCGTGCAGCTTCAGTTTTAGGTGTGGTCGGAGCTGGGGGAATTGGATTTCAACTCAAAATTTATATTGACGGGTTTGAATACACGAAAGCAACCACCATGATGCTGGTGTTACTTGTGGTGGTAACGGTGATTGATGTAACTAGTAGTCACCTCCGTCACCGATTGGAGTCCATGTCCTAGCTCTACTGGAGCCAATTACCCTGTATAAGCAATATCTCGCCAACCTGCAAACAGGGAACGGAGCGTGCTTTTACCCGTAATTATCGTTTTTGGGAGTTGGGTAGAGACACGACATATCACGTCTCTAGGATGATCGGGAGTAGCCATCGTATAAACCAAAACCAACGAAAAGTAGTTTTCCTACTCCCCACTCCCCACTCCCTACTTTCTAATACAACCGTCGTCGTACAGTTAACCAATCTAAACCCTGTTTAATCCAACTGACACATTCAAACTCAGTATCAAACAACTTCGGAGCAGCAATATTATTCAAAGATTCCGGGGGGTAATGCTGATAAAAATATTTACCATCTTCCTGGAAAATTACCACCAGATGATTATGGTAGGTGTATCTGTATTTAAACCCATCATCAGCAGAGACAAAATCAGCAAACTTATCAAGATGCTCCTTGGCGATCGCAATTATATTTTCGATACCACTACCATAAATTCCTGCGGGATTTTCGGTTTTATGCAACGAACTGTTACAGCCGATTTCCGCTAACAACTTGTAGGAGTAAATATCGTGTCCGTCAACTTGGTTAAAAATAAAGGGAATGATGAGAAAACCTTTGTAGGCAACTGAACTTTCGTAGATAAGCCGACTCATTCTTACCTCCTTGAATTGCACCGCGAACAATCTCACCCAAATGCAGATTTAACTCCTGGATTTCCCCCTCTTGTGGTTAGGGCTGAGTAACGGACTGACGTTTTTCCCAATACTCAGTACTTCTAGGCATTTATGGAAAATGCAGGAATTGCATCACAACTTGTAGTGAAGTGATAATCAATTTTATCTTTTGTCAAATATTTTGGATTCGATTCCCAATCAGCTCGCAAATCAAAAAATACAGACAACCATTGGCAAGGGAAAATGAGTACTTAACCTTTTTTCTCGCAAACCCCAAAACATCCAGGGAGTAGTAATTAGAAACAGGCTTATAACTTACTCGCTCAAAGTCTGAATTAAGAACTTTCCCTGTGCAGTTGAAACTATATTTAAGTATTGATTTTGAACTGATAGACTAGTCTAATTCTCAACTTACCATATCCCGGTGATGAGGGAATGAGGGGTGTAGGGGCTTACCCACCATAATTTTGTTAAAAACTAGATATGATAGAAAAGTAATAAATCTTAAGAAATATTCATCGATGCTGGTTTCCTCCTCTAGTTTGTCCAAGGTCAAAGAATCAGTCAAAGCAAAAATTCTTTTCGGTAACGAACCCAGCGCCGAATTAATGGCGATTCTGACTGTCTACTTTGTCCAAGGTATCTTGGGGTTGGCGCGTTTAGCCGTCAGCTTCTTCCTCAAAGATGAACTGCTGCTAGGTCCAGCGCAGGTTTCAGCACTTTTGGGGGTTGTGGCTTTACCTTGGATTGTCAAACCCCTATTTGGTTTTATTTCCGACGGTTTACCCATATTTGGTTATCGTCGTCGTCCCTACTTAATTTTATCCGGGTTGCTAGGAACAGTATCCTGGATTTGTTTAGCAACAATTGTTCGCAATTCCCTAGCAGCGACAATTGCGATCGCCCTGGGTTCCCTTTCAGTTGCAGTCAGCGATGTGATTGTGGACTCCCTGGTAGTAGAAAGAGCTAGAGGGGAATCCCAAGCCGATGCGGGTTCACTCCAATCCTTGTGCTGGGGAACTTCTGCCTTGGGAGGATTGATCACTGCTTATTTTAGTGGTTTATTGCTGGAGCATTTCACCACTCGCACCGTATTTTTGATTACCGCCACCTTTCCCCTCCTAGTTTCAGGGGTCGCTTGGTTAATAGCGGAATCACCCATCAAAAAAGAGAATCAGGACAATCCTGCCAATCCAGAATCCATAGATATCAAGCATCAATTAAAACAACTGCGTCAAGCCATCACCCAAAAATCGATATGGTTACCCACCGCCTTCGTATTCATTTGGCAAGCCACACCTACCGCAGACTCAGCATTTTTCTTTTTCACCACCAACGAACTGCACTTTGAACCGGAATTTCTGGGGAGAGTACGTTTAATCACCAGTATCGCCTCCCTCATCGGCATCTGGATATTTCAGCGTTTTCTTAAAAGCGTTCCTTTCCGCGTCATTTTTGGTTGGAGTACAATACTTTCAGCCATATTAGGCATGACCATGCTCCTACTAGTCACCCACACAAACCGAGCATTAGGGATCGACGACCACTGGTTTAGCATCGGTGACAGCCTAGTCTTAACAGTGATGGGGCAAATAGCCTATATGCCTGTACTAGTATTAGCAGCTCGGCTATGTCCTCCCGGAATCGAAGCCACCTTTTTTGCCCTACTAATGTCCGTATCCAACCTTGCGGGATTAATTTCCTACGAACTAGGAGCAGGTTTAATGCATCTAATGGGGATCACAGAAAATAACTTTACCAACCTCGCACTACTAGTAATCATCACCAACCTCACCACCCTACTACCCCTACCCTTTTTAAACTGGTTACCACCAGCTCAACCCGAACAGATCACCGGAAAAATCAATTCTGCGATCAGCGAAGCTTAACGCCAAAGGCTTAACACTCACAACCAGGAGCAACCTTTAATATCCGAATACACATCCGAACTGATACTTCAACAACCAGCCACAGAAGTCAGGGAATAGCAAAATATATTTTCAGCGCAACACCACCAAAACCAAACTTAGCCTCAAAAATTCAAACATGCGTACATCCGAAAAAACATCTATCAACCACAAAACCTACACCCTCAAAAATTGGCAAGGTGGATATCAATCGTTAAAACAAGAATACGACTATTGGATTGAAGACATCGAAGGAACAATTCCACCAGAACTAACAGGAACACTATTTAGAAATGGTCCAGGTCTACTAGATATTAACGGACAAAGAATCCATCACCCCTTTGACGGAGATGGAATGATTAGCAAAATCACCTTTACCGATGGTCGTGTCCATTTTCGCAACCGCTTCGTCCACACAGAAGGATATCTAGCCGAACAAAAAGCAGGCAAAATTCTCTATCGCGGTGTATTTGGTACACAAAAACCCGGTGGTTGGTTAGCAAATATGTTTGATTTTCAACTCAAAAATATTGCTAACACCAACGTCATATACTGGGGAGGCAAACTGCTCGCACTCTGGGAAGCAGCCGAACCCCACCAACTCGATCCCCGTACCCTAGCAACTTTAGGTAAAGAATATTTTCAGGGAGTACTATCAACTGGTGAAGCATTTGCAGCCCACCCCCATATTGACCCAGCTTGTGTATTTGATCAAGGAAAACCCTGTTTAGTCAATTTTGCCATCAAACCAAGGTTAGCCACAACCATCACAATATTTGAAGTGGATACAACAGGCAAAATTATCAGAAAACATGCCCATAGTGTACCCGGTTTTTGTTTTATTCACGATTTTGCCATTACCGAGAATTACTGTATATTTTTCCAGAATCCCGTACTATTTAATCCTCTTCCCTTTGTATTGGGAATACGCGGTGCAGGTGAATGTGTGAAATTTCAGCCTAACCAACCAACTAAGGCAATTGTGATTTCTCGTCATCCCCAAAAGCAACCAATTCAAACCTTAGAAATCCCATCCGGTTTTGTTTTCCACCATGCTAATGCATATGAGGATAATGGAGAAATTATTGTTGATTCCATCTGTTATGCCAATCTACCGGAAGTAGAACCAAATAGTGATTTTTTACAAACAGACTTTGACACATTACCACCGGGACAACTTTGGCGTTTTCATTTGCATTTAGCAACTAAAACTGTCAAACGGGAATTAATCGAATCCCGTTGTTGTGAGTTTCCCTGTTTGCATCCTGACAAAGTAGGACGTAATTATCGCTATGTTTACATGGGTGCAGCAGCTCAAAATCAAGGGAATGCACCCCTACAAGCAATTGTGAAAATTGATTTAACAACTGGTGAAAAATTACTTTGGAGTGCAGCACCCCAAGGATTTACCGGGGAACCCATATTTGTTCCCCGTCCCAGTGGAGAGGAAGAAGATGACGGTTGGGTACTGGGATTAGTATACGATTCAGAATATCATCGTTCAGATGTGGTAATTTTAAACGCCCAGGATTTAACGTTACAAGCAAAATTACACCTCCGCCATCATATTCCCTATGGTTTGCACGGTAATTTTGTCAATGAGACGTTTATTTGATTTGAGATTTGAGATTTTGGATTTTGGATTACTCTACTAATATTTAGATAAACACTGGGGAACAGACTTCTATACTTTCCCTCGCACCCATGCTCCGCGTGGGTGCAGAATCTACGAGGTTCCGACTTCGTGAATGAAGGCAGTAGCTCTCGCTGACTGAGTAACCAACCAGAGCATAGTCACTAGATAAAAGTTCTAACTAATTAATTCTCGGTTTATTTCTGCCAACCTGTACTAGTATCAGATAAACACTAGGGAGCAGACTTCTATACTTTGCACAGCAAATAAACCAAGCTTTTACTTCAGCAGAGAGAGCGGGTATAGCACCCCATCATAACACTTTTTCTGGGCTAGAGCTACAACTACAAACCCCCATGTTTCCCATATTTAATGTGATAGACCACTAGTTAAGAGGGTTTACGAATTTTATCCCAATGTATCCTTATTCTTTATTTTTTAATGAGTTAATAAATACATTTAGATACATTTGCTGTCTGAAAAATAAATTATTAAAAATATATTTAGATTTACATGTAAAAAATAAATAAAACCCGATCTATATTTGAGAATCATAGTGATTAGTAGAAATTGGGAGATTACTACTCTGGAGGTAAAGTAAGCCTTCTGCTTCAGGAAACGCATATTGGTACATAATCAACAACAACAGAAATATAAAAATACTGAAAAGCCCGTAATTATACTCCAGAATAATTACGCAGAATCATCATTTTTTTGTGTAAACGACAACTAGATTCCAATAACATTAACATGCTTAAATTCTGGGGGGAATACCTCCGAATTTTTTTTATCGAGTCATAAATAGGCAAATAAATGTACAAATTTACTCTCGAATGGTTTGAGGAGGGACGTAAGTTTTCACGAACTTTTTCTGCGGGAGACCAGACAAAGCAAAAGGATCAATTTTTGCTAGGTCGAGATGAAAATCAATGTGATATCGTCTTCAAAGACAGTGCGAAAACAGTTTCTCGTTTACATGCTGCCATTTTTTATGACCCGCAGAAACAACAATTGTTAGTAAAAAACCTCACCACCAAACGACCCAATCCGAACCCCGTGATTGTCAATGGAAAAGCGATCGCTCTCGAATCAGTTCCCCTATCCTCCGGAAACGTCATTAAGTTAGGTCGCATCAGTATTACCCTCACCAATCTGGAATGGACTCAAACCCAGCAAGTGTATGGGGTGAGATGTCGTAATGGACACTTAGTACCCTACGACTACATCGGGGATTTTTGTCCCCATTGTGGTGTGTCCCTGCAAGGTGAGGGAACCGTAATTATCACTAACCCTAACCAGCTAAACCAGTAAAACATTAATATTTGTCGCCAAATTACATAACTATGGAAATCAGATTGACTTGGCAAGATTCGGTGAGTCAAGAGGAACAGCAACAGGATTATGCTCTACCCTTGGCTATTGGTCGAGACATAGGACGGATACCCGACACCTACAACAACCAACCACTGACTAAAGTTGTGTTTCCCCACAAACAAGTCTCTGGTCATCATGCGTTGATTTACCTAGATGATCAGCAAGTTGTTCTGGAAGATATCAGCACCAACGGAACAAAAATCAACGGAGAACTATATAAACAAACAAGCCATGTCCTCAATAATGGGGATGTGTTACAAATCGGTTCGTTTGTAATTACCGTCACCCTGTTCACATCCCCCGCAGGTACGGAGGTCATTATTGATGAAGGAACTCAGGTAATCATCGAACCACAAGACCAACCAGGTAAAGCTAACGAAAGCGATGACACCGCAGTTCACTTTTCCCCTGGTGTTTCCGACTCTTCTGAAGGAGACTCCACCATTTACTTCCACCCCGAAAACGATGAACCATCAGCACAACCCTTCACTCCAGAACCCCTAATGACTCCTTTTCCTCCACCAGAGTTTATGAAAGCGCAACTGGTGGATGTGCAATCCCTGTATGCAACCGGGAACCGAGTCGAAGAAAAGGATTATTTGGCTTTAGGTGGTGGGATGGGAAGTTTCGTCTGGGTGGACTACCTACGCATTTATGGAGTCAAAGCCGATCATATCGCCGTTCTCGGTTTAGAACAAAAACCCTACGGTCGCTACCAACGTCTCTGTCAAAATTCTCAAATTTCTCCCTACGAGAGATTGCGTTCCGGTTCCGATTCCTGTCCAGATAATATTTGGGGTTGGCCAGGTTATGCGTGGCGGGAAGCTTGGCGAGAAATTGGTTCCGGTCAAATTATTTCTGCTTGTAAACACCTATGGCAAGTATTTGCTGAACCTGTATTTGCTGATACCTATACTCCTAAATCCGGTAAAGTATTTGAATCTGTAGACAGGGAAGCAGCACGGATTGGTTGGTCATCCATGCTCCGATATGGACGAATTCGTGCCATCCGTAAAACCAACGATGGTCGCTATGCAGTAGCCTATTCCATCCCCGGAGAAACCAAACGTACCCACGGATTCATGGTAGGGCGCTATGTACAAATTGCGACAGGTTATCCCGCGATTCGATTTTTACCCGACCTGCAAAAATATCGCCAAGAAACCGGAGATTATCAATCCGTAGTCAATGCCTACGAAAAACACGACCACGTTTACGAACAACTGGAACAACGGGGTGGAACCGTAATTTTACGGGGTCGAGGAATTGTCGCTTCACGAATTCTCCAGAGACTATGGGAAGCTAGACGCAAAAACCCCAAAATCATGGTTATTCACCTGACACGTAAACCGGTTTTAGAGGGTTACAAATATGGCCCAGCTAGACGTAAAGTTGAGAACCACTGGGAATTCCAGCCCTATAATTGGCCAAAAGGAACCTGGGGTGGAGACATGCGAGCAAAACTCGAAGCTTCTTCCCCCCAGCAACGCTACGAATTACTGAAGCAATGGGGAGGAACCACCACCGCAGACCGTTCAGATTGGCGCAGAATTGTTCAGGAAGGTTTAGATCAGGGGTGGTACAAAGTTGAATTTGGTCAAGTTGAAAAGGTAGAACGCACTGCTGAAGGAAAACCCGAATCGTGGTTGAAAACGGACAGAGGAGTCCTCAAGGTAGAAGCGGATTTCATCATTGATTCCACAGGTTTGGAAGCAAAACCCAAGGATAATCCCCTGTTTGCTGACCTAATTGACCACTACGGAATAGCCCTTTCTCCCTACGGTGGATTAAACGTCGCTAATGACTTTGAAATCCGGGAAATGCGCAATCAAAAAGGCAGAATTTATGCCAGTGGTATTTTGACCTTGGGTGGACCCTATGCGGCAATTGATACCTTCCTCGGATTACAATACGCAGCCCAAAGAACAGCCGATGGTTTAGTCGCAGCAAGAGCATCGGGAATTCGTTATTTAGATGGTTTTGGTTCACTGTGGCAATGGATTAAATGGGCTGCAAATAGGGAACCTTGAATATAGGAGTAGAGACGTAACATGTTACGTCTCTACATGTTACGTTTTACATATTTTTGAAACAATTACTCAATTCACTATGACACCAACATTAATTGGACGCTGGCAATCGCGAATATTTCTGTTAGCAACGATAGGCGTTTTAGTTAGTTTGCCCTTTGCTTTAATCGATGGAATTAAGAATTTCCATGCCGTTTATTTCTGGGTATTATTATACGTTGGTATATTTGGAGTAGCTTGGGATATTCTCTATACCTACCTGCAAAAATTTCTCTGGGACCACGATTGGCCAGGTGCAATTCAGTTAATTACAGCAATTTTTGAAGCTATATTTTTAGCTATCATGATTCACTATGTGGGTTTACCCCATATTCCTAGAAATAGCTTTAATTGGGTTAACTACGCGATTCATTATAGTGTGGTTTGGATATTTGTTTATGCAGCTTCCTGGATAGTAATGCGACTTCTTTTCCCCCGCGCTCGCTATCGTGGTGGTGCTTGGATTGGGAAATGGCCAAAGGTTAGTTAGGTATTGCTGGGGTAATTATATATCTCTCCAATTTCTCAAATTTATAGCCCGAATTATCCAGATGATTTTATCAAGGGGTGCATCTTTTATCAACAAGAGAAATTTGATACTTGAAATCATCCATAATACATGCCAGATAAAATTTCAAATTACGGTTTTTTA
>CALJJQ010000056.1 GCA_937973965.1 uncultured Calothrix sp.
GCGTCACAAAATAAGGTCAACTGGCACATACCTTTGAATATGAGTTTAATGTGTGTAATCCTTAATTTATAAACCTTACGTCTGAATTCAGCCAATGTGATAGTTTGACTGAAAATGTGCCAGTTGCGTAAGTCCTGTTAAGGTTTAAAGCAGCCTCATCCATTAGTCGAGAACAAACTCAATAACTGCTGATTTCAGGTTTAATGATTTTATGATCAACATCCTAGGAGGTTTTTAAAAACTTGGGAGCATCCCAAATATGTAAAAACAAATTTTGTCATTGCCAGTGCAGCGTAGACGTGCAGAGACTTCTTGCCAAGTAGCGATCGCAAAATCCACCACTCAGAATGAGTCCATAGATTGCTGAAGGTCATACTTCCAGTACAATGATCAGATTATTCTGTCAGTAGTTGTGGATGTGAGTTGCAAAGAGATGTGAATGCTGCGATAAATATTCTAAATCTTGCTAGACAAGCTAGGGATGGGCAATCCCGAAGTAACGCCACAGGAGTTGGAATCTCTACGCTATTTGGTGAGAACCTGCTAGAACGCAAATTCCGACGATGAATGTAGAATCCCCTCTCTAGAGAGACGCTCACGCGAACGGCTAAGGGTAGGGGAGTGTCAATTTCCTACCAATTTATCTCGCAGTTGCTTAATTTGGTCTCGGAATTTTGCTGCTGCTTCAAATTCTAAGTTCTTGGCGGCTGTTTTCATTTGTGTTTCTAATTGTTGAATTAAATCGGGAATATTTTCTAGGGGAACTGCGTCAAGATGTTCTTCCACTACTTGCAGTTCTTGAGCGTTTAAACGCCGTGATACTTCTAGGAAAGATAAAATAGCGTTTGTGGATTTTTTCTTGGTAATGGGTTGGGGTGTAATTCCGTGTTTTTGGTTATAGGCAATTTGAATGTTGCGCCGACGTTCGGTTTCCTCAATTGCTTTTAACATGCTATCGGTGAGGTTATCAGCGTACATAATTGCCTGTCCACGAACGTGACGTGCTGCACGACCGATGGTTTGGATCAGCGACCTTTCTGCGCGTAAAAAGCCTTCCTTATCTGCATCTAAAATTGCCACTAGGGAAACTTCTGGTAAATCTAAACCTTCCCGCAATAAATTTACACCAACCAAGACATCAAAATTACCATCCCGTAAATCTTGAATAATTTCAATTCGTTGAATCGAGTTAATTTCTGAGTGTAAATAACGGACACGAATACTATGCTCCTGTAAATACTCGGTTAAATCCTCCGCCATTCTTTTGGTTAAAGTTGTAATTAGTACGCGCTCTTCCCGGTCTACCCGGTCTTGAATTTCTGCTAATAAATCATCCACCTGTCCTTCCGTGGGACGAACGATAATTTCTGGATCAATCACTCCCGTAGGACGAATGATTTGCTCGGCAATATTAGCACCAGACACTTCCAACTCCCATGTTCCCGGTGTGGCAGAAACAAAGATACATTGATTCACCTTTTGCCAAAATTCCTCAGCTTTCAGGGGACGGTTATCTGCTGCACTGGGTAATCGAAAGCCATGCTCAATCAAGACTTTTTTTCTGGCTTGATCACCGTTATACATCCCCCGAATTTGGGGTACAGTGACATGGGATTCGTCAATTACCAGTAACCAGTCATCAGGAAAATAATCAATTAGACATTCTGGAGGTTCTCCCGCTTGTCTACCAGCAAGATGGCGGGAATAATTCTCGACTCCGTTACAGTAACCTACTTCCCGTAGCATTTCCAAATCGTAGCGGGTGCGTTGATCAATACGTTGGGCTTCCAATAGCTTGTTAGCTTGTTCCAATTCTAGTTTATGCTGCTGTAATTCGGTGGCAATATCTTTACAAGCAGCTTCTAAACGCTCCTCTGGGGTGACAAAGTGGCGAGCTGGATATAAATTTAAGGCGGATAAACTTTGTAATATTTCCCCTGTCACAGGGTCGATATAGCGAATTGCGTCGATTTCGTCTCCAAAAAATTCTACCCGAATAATTCGATCTTCGTAGGCTGGGCCAATTTCTAATACATCTCCCCGTACCCGAAACCGTCCCCGTCCCATTTCCACATCGTTACGGCTATATTGAACCGCAACCAGACTTTTGATTACTTCCCGTGGGTCTACCTCCATCCCCACTTGTAGCGGAATGGCTGCTTTGAGGTATTCAGATGGCATTCCCAAACCATAAATACAACTAATGGAAGCGACAACAATTACATCCCGACGTTCAAACAGCGATCGCGTTGCTGAATGTCGTAACATATCTATTTCGTCGTTAATGGAGGCGGTCTTTTCAATATAGGTATCACTGACGGGTATGTAGGCTTCCGGTTGATAATAATCGTAGTAACTAACGAAATATTCCACCGCATTATGGGGAAAAAACTCCCGCAATTCATTACATAACTGGGCTGCTAATGTTTTATTATGGGCTAATACTAAAGTCGGCCTTCCCAACTGTTCAATCACAGAAGCAATCGTAAAGGTTTTACCTGTACCCGTCGCACCTAACAACGTCTGATAACGATGGTTGGCACGAACTGATTTTACCAATTGGGCGATCGCACTCGGTTGATCTCCTGTCGGTGCAAATGGCGCGTGCAGTGAAAATTTATTCATACATCAGTACTATGATTCCCTGTTAGATCCTACCGAATTCGGGCAGATTTGGCTACGGGGAAGGGACTTGTCATGTAATTTAACAAAATATCCAAATTTCGACACAGACTGAAAATTACTCCAGAATCGCAGGGTAGTTCCTGTATTTCTCACCAGCGAAGTGATCCGCATGGAGGAATGGGTTGATTTTTCTTCTGCTTCCATCACGGACTCTTCAAAAGTTTGATCGGTTTGTGAGGAATCCGGGAGTTAAGGTTTACTTATGTGACAAATACAAAGATAATTATACCTATGCGAGCTTTTTTAAAGTTAAACTTTGATATACAGCAAAAATATTTGTTTTTCAAAATACCTTTTAATAATCCGTTAATCTTGTTAATAATTTGAAGAGGGATATACAAACATGAGCACGAGCAGCACAGGGAAAACCACCAGTCCACGGCAGCAACGTGCCAAACCCAAAGAGGAAGGAACAGTGGAATCAGGAAATAGCACCCCAAAGACCCAAAACTCTAGTGTGAAGACAAAATCACCAGAGTCCCAACCAACTTTAACCAACGACAGTTCAAACAAAGGAACCGATATGCCAGCGTCCGATAAAGATAACAATGCATCTAGTCCAGAGAAGAGCAAAAACGGTAGCTCTACCAATGTACCAGTCAAAGCCGAAACTGCGACTAACGGGAGTTTAGAAGTCAAAGACACTCTCAATGTTTCTGGGTTGCGTCCCATCGCCAAGAGCGAAATTCAAGTTGCAGAAACAGTTTCCATTTCTGGAATTAGACCGATTGCAGTCAGCGACTTACAGGTATCAGAAACCTATAACGTTATGGGTAATCGTCCCGTTAGCGTTAGTCATCTGCAAGTTGTGGACACCATGAATGTGATGGGAATACGGCCAATTGCAGCCAATGAGATTGAGGTTGTCGATACTATTAACCTATCCGGGATTCGACCGATTGCCGCGAGTTCCATTGCCGTTTCTGAAACCTATTCAATTATGGGTAATCGTCCAGTTGCTTCTAACGAAATTGATGATTATGAGTATTTAATGGGTTTTATTGACTAATAGTTTTGATCCCCGATTTAATTGAAGATTTGGTCTTAGCCTTGGAACTGTATCAGCCGGTTTGAGTTCCTCAACCGGTTTTTTTGTTGTGGACTTTGAATTTTAAAGGGAGTAGGGAGTAGGGGAGAAAATGTATCAAAATTTGAGTGAAATGGGAATAATGGGAGCTTAGAAGTCAAAGACACTCTCAATGTTTCTTGGTTGCGTCCCATCGCGAAGATGGTATAAGTCCTACACTTTTAAGTACCTACTGACAGCTAGCGTTACTTGAACAGCAGACCCTACTTGAAGGAGGGGTTTTGCAGTTGATAATTATTTCATCTAAACTTTAAAAATAATTTATGTATAATTTCTGCTGACAACACCCGTGATTTCCGACTTTTCCCGGATAAGTACCTACCTAGAGCTAAGGGAGCAAATTTAAAACTTATTTAAAGGTGGCGGTGGGTAATTGATTTTTTTAACATGATTAGTAACACTTGTGGCAGTATGATGGATAGGTGTAGTTTGTGTCAGGTTTAAAGTCGTAACATGTTTTGGGAATAGCCTCCGTATAAACCCTGGGTATTACCATTGAAACTTAACTTGCTGGTGAAGTTTTGGTAATGTCGTTGAGATGACTGCGATCGCATTGGAAGCAAATTTAGTAAAATTACAATGAAGTGTGCGAATTATACGAAAATGTACGAGATTCGCAAGTGTGTTCTCAAAGAGACTCGGAATTTCGGCCAATTGGTGTGAAGTTTAAATTCTACGAGTACTTAATGATGGAAGCAACCAATTTGACGGAACAAATAAAAACGGATCTCACTCAAGGGGTTAAGTCTACCATTACCCTTTATTGCCTTGGGAGAGTGGGCTAACTTATGAGCAAATTTCAGATCAGAAAATCGCCACTTTATTGGTTAAGTGCAGGAATCATTACCCTGACAGTCCTAGGTACTAGTGCTGCAAAAGCTGTACAGATTGTCTTTGATGGTGGTTCTCCTGACTTGAGGAGCGCAAACGAAGCTAGTGCTTGGACGCAAGCTAATAACTTTTGGCTAGCAGCAGCACAGACGATCACGGGAGTGAACTTTTGGAGTATCGAAACTCCCCAGGGATGGGGTGGAAATCCAAATTACGGTTGGGATGGGAACATACGTTATTACATCTTTGAAGATGCAGGGGGAAGACCGAGTACAAATCCCTATATTCAAGGTAACGCCACGAATATTGTCAGAAATGCAACTGGTCGTTCCTACGTCGGTTCATCTTTGCAGTTAGATGAATATGCCTATTCCTTTGATTTTAGTTCCCCAATACAAATTGCTGGGAATACCACCTATTGGTTAGGGTTACATTTAGCATCTAATTATAATTCTGGTTATGTGGAAGACCGGAATAATATTTATTGGGTGACAACTGGTAATAATTGGGGTGGGAATGGGATGGAATCCTATAATGGGACGTTTAATAACTGGACGGATACGGGAACTCGCCATGCCTTCCAGTTAACCAGTAGAAGTGAAAGTGTACCAGAACCGCTTACTATTTTAGGTACAATTGCAGCAGTGGGTTTCGGAGTTGCGTTGCGTCGCAAATATCAAAATCATCCCAGTAATTAGTTTTGAGTTTCGTTAACAACAGAAATTTTGTATTATGCAATGATATTTAAACAGTTAACACACTTAAAAAATCTGTATAATCCAATATTTGTGTTGTTAGTATTGAGTGCAGCTTTAATTTCGATTCAATTACATTTAGCTTGGAAGTATGAAAACCAAAGTTTATTTGGTACTAGTAGTTTATTTTGGGGTGTACTTGGTTTTCGGTTGTGGGAAAGGCGGCAGCAGCTAGATTTCCACAGTGATTTTGTTTCGACAATTTGCGGTGTAATTATCATTTTATTTACACTGATGAAAGTAGACTCAATGCATGGTTTTGGTGGGGTTTACTTTATTTATTTGTTGCCAGTTATATTTGGTTTTGCCATTGCCCTATTGGCATCAGGAGCTAAATTTCTCAAACATTATAAATGGGAATTGTTAACCTTATTTTTCATTGCTGTACCGGAAATTTTACCGCCTTCCTTTGTGGATATTTCACCACTAACAGCCCAGTTTTCTGCTTTGATCCTGTGGTATTTGGGGTTTGATGTAGCGCGTAGCGGTGTCAATTTATTTTTACCCGGTGGTAGTATTGAGGTTTATTCCGGTTGTTCAGGATTAGAGTTAATCTTCCAATTGTTGGGATTAGCGGTGATTTTTTTATTGATGTTCCCCCATTCGCGATCGCAGAAGCTTAGTTTGCCAATGGTGGCGATAATAATTGGGTTTGTAGTCAACGGGTTTCGCGTAGCATTGATGTTATTTTTGGTAGCAAATCAGGATAAAAATGCTTTTGAATATTGGCATATCGGTACTGGTTCATTGGCATTTTCCTTAATAGCTGTGATAATTTTTGCCTGTTGGTGTTGGTGGACTGTGGGACAGCAACAAAATTTGAAATCTTCGGTTTAATTTAGAGGATGCTTCAAAAATAGATTTTAATGCTTAACCTATTGTTTTTTTGGAGACGCGACATGTCGTGTCTTTACGGGTACTTTTTGCCAACTGCATAAAAATCTGGAAGCCAACATAATTAGACATGATAGGGAATTGAGTGGGGATGGGATGGAAAATGGGGAAAAATGGCAAACAGATACGGATTGGTTTACTGATCTTAACCTGTGTGAGTGCGATCGCAGTTTTAGTTCGAGTTAGTTTAAGACCAAAAAATATCCCTCTGAGTTTGACTCCCTTTGATTTTCCAGAAAGTGTACCCCTTCCTAATTGGCAATTTCAACAAAGTTCCGTTCCCCCCATCCCCCCTGAAGTATTCCTCAAACCCCTAGCACAAAAAAAATATCAGTATGTACGTAATCAGCTGCAACTAAATGTGGAAATGCGATATTTTAGCTTAGAGAATGCATCTATGACCTTGTATGTCAAGGATTATACGGAGATTAAATCCGTACCCGAAATTCGTTATCATCCAGAGGTTGGATTTTATGGAATTGGTGTGGAGGGAAATCTTGCTTATTTGAGTGCTTGTATTAATCCTAGGGGAAAAGCGACTTTCACTAATGCACAGTTCAAGCAAAATCGCTATAAATTTGATTTTCAACCTCAACGCTTGTTAAGTTGGTTAATTCACGATGAACCCCTTTTAGACCGACGCTGTTTATGGACGCATTTTTCCCTTCCCATCAGCAACCCCTCCCAATCTCAACAAAAAATCAAGTATCTAGAAACAGCATGGTTTGATTGGTATGCATGGTGGAAAACCAGATTTCCCCCTCTTTGAAAAAATATGAGGGGTAGCTGTTAGCGACATAGTCCAATTCAAACTTTTAATTGATTGTTATTGTATATTTGATTGCTCCGTACTGTGACTGTTTCAAAAAAATGTTGGCAACCCATTCTGAATCCCAGACGTAATATATTGCGTCTCTACAAACACAATTCTGACAAAAATTGTTAGGATATATTTTGATTTCCCATTCCCTATTCTCCTAATCAACAAATTACGATGTCTTAACCAAAATTTCCCTATCCATATCCATTAAATTCAATAAATATAGAAAAAAAGGTTAATATTCTATTTTAAAAAATTATAGACCCATGACTCAATCTGAGATTAATAGTGACAGAAAACCGGATTTTTCTCACTTGGATACTAGCGAAATCGCCGCTTTAGGAATTGTGCGTGCAGTTGGTTACGGTTTAATAATTTTAACCGTTTTAGATTGGGTTAGCATGCTTACCCCTTTGAATTTGATGAATCCAGTTTGGGAATTTCAAACCTTTGGTCAAATAGTAGAAAGAGTTCCGGTTCCATTAATTGGGTTAGCAATGGCTTTTTGGGGTGGCTTTATCAATCGTCGTCGTGGAGAAGTTGGTTTTTTAAAACTTTTGTCCTTGTTGACTTTATTTTTAGCATTAGTATTTTATCTTTTGATACCATTAATGATTGCAAACACCATGCGGTTGGATAAACAAAATACAACCCAAATTGATAATGCTCTCAAACAACAAATTGCTCAAGTAGAAAACTTTGAACAAAAAATCGCTCAAGCAAATCGCGAACAAATTAATCAATTATTACGCACTCAGGGTATCAACCCTAGTGATAAGAGCTTACCTCAAATCAAAGATGAATTGCGATCGCGTGTTTTCCAATCAAAAGAACAAATCAAAAATCAAGCCCAATTTACCCGAAATTCTCGCCGCATGAACTTGTTAAAATCTTCGATTAAATGGAATGTTGGCGCTGTGGTCGCAGGAACTTTATTTATGTACCTGTGGAAAGCAACTGCTTGGGTACGGAAAGGGTGATAGGATTTTAGATTACCCTTCAGTCGATCCGCTTCGCGTCTATGGATTTTAGATTTTGGATTACTCTGCAACGTGCGTCTATGGATTTTAGATTGAAGGAGACAGGATACAGAATACAGGAGATATTAGATTTTGGATTTTGCGGAAAGATTTTCTTCTTACAAAGTTTTACGGAGGGAGTATCCCCCCGCAGACTTTGCGCTTTCCGTTAAACTTCGGGGGAGATTTATTCTTCCACCAAACTTTCCAAGACGAATTTTGGATTGAAGGAAACAGGATAAAAGACAATACAGTTTAGTTAGACTTAAAAGCCTGATTATTGGGTAGGTTAGGTTGAAGAATATAGAAGCAGAGCCTAGGCTGTGTACTTTGTGCCTTTTTTGGAGTAGCAAATTCATGCACAAACCGTGAAAACAAACTTTTCCAATACTCCGGCTGTTGATACATATAGGGAAGCTCTGCTTCCTGATTTGAGGCAGTAGACCTCGTGGAACGCGTCCCCACGCGGAGCATCGGGACGAGATCATCACACAAATTACGTAGCTTACTTCCCGCGTAGCGGGTATTACGTAGACGCGAAGCGGCTTGCCGTAGGCTATTACGTACGCGAAGCGTTGCCGCAGGCTACTACGAATTACTTAAAGTGATTGCGCAAGTTAATTAAAGTATTACTAACAGCACCACTACTGAATAATAATTCGGCTTTTTGAATCCCTGTTGTGATGTCTTCACAAATTCCACAACGCCAAAGATAAAAACCTCCGTTCCAAATAGCACTTTCGGTCAATATATTATTTCTCCCATCCAGAAGTTCTAGGATATTGTGGATGAATTCGCTTGTGGTGGTCAAGGCTACATTTTGATGCTTAAATCCATGTTGACTTGCGGATAAATGTAATCTGGTAATTTCACCATTGCCATTCCCTAAACCAATAATCGCAGTGCGATCGCAGGGTAAATCCACACTTCCTTCCAATCCTTTAATTGTGGTAAATTGCTGAACATCCCGTAATTTCCAGGCTTCAAGAAATATTCCTTCCGTGGGTGGATGGACAAAACCAGAAATTTGATGAGCATTTCCAGCGTAGGGACACCAAATTAATTCCATCGTCGCTAGGGGTGGACGTTTTCCCAATTGGTCGCGGTATTCCCAAAGATGGTTGGTCAGGGGAAAATGCAAGGGTGTATAAATAAAGCCAATACCAACTTTTTCGAGAATATCTTGACTTTGGGTCAAAGATAAACGCGTCCAATCAACCCCCAAAGCTTGCCAAATCTCAATTAATGGTAAACCGTATTTTGTGGGTAATCGTCCTCCCCCATGCATAATCACCGGTTGTTCCACACTGGCTAATAGTAAAGCCGTGATGGGACTGATGGGTGCGGTACGATTGCGACCATCATAGGGAATTCCAAATACGATTACGGGACGTTGACTGGTAAGAGGTTGAAACTTCGGACCAAAACCCTCGAAGGTATCCAACATTCCTGCCAATTCTTCACCCGTCGGTCGTTTGATGCGATGGGCAATTAAAAAAGCACCAATTTGAGCCGGGGTCGCCTCCGCCAATAACATCATCTTAGCAGCGATCGCGGCTTCAGTGCGGCTTAAGGATTGGGATGTGTGGTTTCCGCTACCCACTTTGCGTAATAAATCTCGAAAAACAGCACTCATGTTTTTAGGTGAGAATACAGGAGATAGGATTAGGATACAGAAGATAGGACCTGGATATATTTCTGAGGTATTTTAGTATTATTAGCATTTCCCCTGCGAACTAACTTGCTCGGCGCAGCACCGCATCCGACTGGGGAGGGATATTGTCACAGACTAATTGCCAAAATTTTTGAATCGGGGGTATTTTTAAACGGTCTTCGGTTGTCACCATTACAACTTGACGGGTTAGGGTTGGGTGTTCAAGTTTGTTGGTAATCATGGGGTTGATATTCCCACTTTCGAGGATAGAATTAGAGATAGGACGAATTGCCAGGGTAGGGTCGTTACGGGCTTCAACTAGGGCTGAATGGGGCAGAAGGGCGATAAATTCCCCTTGTCGCACGACACCGCGAAAGGCATCTAAAGTATTTACTTCTAGGGCTGCTTGCAATTGGGCTTCCAGGCTGTCAAATTTTTCTTGAATTAGGCGTTGCATTCCGTAACCATCCTTAAAAACAACCTGGGGATAGCGAATTAATTCTGACCAGGGAATCGATTCGTAGGCAGCTAGGGGATGGGTGATGGCGATCAAAACCTCTATCGGTTCATCATACAATACTTGTACAACCATTTCTTTACCAGTGGTGAGAAAACGGTTATTCATGACTATCGCTAAATCCACTAAACCGTCCTTGAGAACTTTGAGAGCGCGATCGCTTCCTAATGATGTCACTCGCAGTTGCACTTCGGGGAAGTCACGACAAAATTGTTGCAAAACTGGCGGTAGGTAATAGGCACAGAGGGAATGAATCGCTGCAACACATAATTCTGGTTGTTTACCTTCCTTTAATTCAGTCAATTCTTGGGTGGCATTTTGCCACTCTTGACAAATTTTTGTAATCCTTGGTAATAACCTTTCCCCTGCTAATGTTAATTTTGCCTGACTGCTACGGTGAAACAATTCTATCCCTAAATCTGCTTCTAGGGCTTGAATTTGCCGACTTACCGTTGATTGGGTGATACCACATTTGCGTGCTGCCGATTGAAAACTACCTGTTTCCACAATCGCCAGAAATGCCTGCAACTGCTCTAACCGCATGTCTAAGTGTAGCCTGAATTACATTGGAAGATGAACTAACGTTAATGGATTTTGCTGCTTTTTTTAGTAGATTTCGCTACACCTGGGAGGATTTTAGGCAGGGTAGGGGTAGCATTTGTTAAAAGTTGATCTGTAAGGGTTAAGTAGGGCTTGGGGAAAAAGGGTAAAGACGCGATATATCGCGTCTTTTATATCTCATAAGAATTAGAGGGTATTTAGTCGCAAAAAGTGCTGTCGGAATAGATATGTAGGGCTTAAAAACCCGGTATTTGTAATTTTTGGGGTCTTGTGAAATTTCCCTATTCCCTACTCCCTGCTCCCTATTCCCTATTTTCCAGCTAAGTAAGTCGGCGTTAAAAAACATAACTATGTTTAGTTATGTAAAGAGGCTCAAACTCAAGCTAAATAAGCATTCTTATTCAACTTTACATTCTGTTACATAGTTTGGTTTATTTGCACTCACCTACTTAATTGGCAAATTCCGTGAGTAAGCGTACAGCTTTGACTACGTAACTGGCGCAATCGCTGGGGGAAGCGTCGTAAAATGAGTCCCAGGCCTGGGATTTTTGTTCGTCGTATTTGTCATTTGCGTCAGGATGTTTTTCCAGCCATGCAACGCGGACTGCATAACCGATGAGAACGTCGAGGACGAGGTATTCTTCAATTTGGAGGTCGGGGTTTTGAGCTGCGATCGCTGCGAGTTCCATGAGGGTTTCAATACAAACTTGACGATATTCGGGGGATTCGATTTTGTTGAGTAGATGTTCGACGCGAAGGGCAAAGTTTTTCTCTCCGGGGGTCATTTCGGCTAAAATCGATTCGCTGTCTAAACGGTTACGACGTTCGAGTTTATCACCGATAACTAAACCTTTACAGTGTTGCATCACTAGCCAGACATTTTTGTAGAAGTCTTTGGGAACCCTTCCAGTTGCTCCTTCGGCTTGACGAAAGCGTCTCCAGCCAATTTGGGGGACTTCGGTGGTTTCTTGACTCAGACTCGGTTGGACGACCCATTGAATATCGCTTTCTTTTTGACGGATGTGTAGGGATTCCTGTTGACGTAATAATTTACTCATACCGGAATATTCCGATAAAACCTGTCGCAGACGGGTTTTAACTTCAAAGGGTGATAGTTGCATGAGGGTTTCGTAGGCTTCGTCCTGGGTAACTTGCAATTCGCTAGCGAGTTCGCTGGTAATCAGCAAAATTAAGTACCCAACTCGTAATGTCAGCAAACCTTTAAATAAGTCCGGTTCGCTGCGGTTGATGGAACCGAGATAAATGAGAATTTCCTGGGTGAGAACGCGATCGCGAATGTCTTCTCGACAAAAGGCGTTGATTTTCTCGGTAATTTCTTGAATGGGTATGGGTGTGGAAATTACGGAGGCAGCACTGTAGGCACGACCCACGGTAATTTGTTTACCTCGAACGAGGATGGATGTGATTACATCTGATAAGCCGACGTAGATCATTTGCCGTAATCCGGCAGCTTTACGTACCACTGCCCATAATCCCAGTTCTCCAGCTTTGGTATAAACTTCATCTAGGAGTTGGGCGACGGTGACGGGGTAGTTGGGGGAACCGCTAAACCCGGTGTCGAAGTCCATCCCTTTTAACCGGACTAGGGTTTGTAGCAATTCGATTTGTTCGTAGAGGTTTTCTGATTCCCGCAGGTGATGAAGTAGGAGTTCCAGGTTGGTCTCACACTCCATTTGGAATTCTTGGGTATGTTCCAAAGGCCAACTTTTTTCCGGGTGGAATCTGAGGTAGGAACGTTTCCAGGGAGTGACTTTGTTTTCGTTTTGGTTAAGGGGAAAATTATGGATAAAATCTATCCGCTCGGTGTTGGCGGTGAGGATTAATTGATTTAGATGTCCTAATTTGACCCGGACACCGCCACAAATACCATCCCGTAATTCCTGCATTAATTCTAACAGGGCACTTTGTCCGGTTTCTAACATGGTACGGGTCAGCATCAAGGTAAACATTGGCCGACCCAGGTCTGTCCAATGGTCGTGAATGTAAGCAAGTTCGCTGCGAATTTGATCAACGAAGAAGTGATAATCTAGGGTTAAATAAAATTGTTGGGCATCTAAAAAGGAAGGGAGAAAGATAACCGTATGTTCACCGATGCGGAACAAACGGGATGTAGTCAAACTCCGTAAGCGTCGAAAGGGTCGTCCGGTAATTCCCAATTTGTCGTTACGTCCCAATTGGCGATAAATAATAGATAATTCCTTGGCATTGCGAATTTGGATCGGTGCAACCTGCTTGGGGGTTTGGGTTTCAATTCCGTATACCTGTAGTTGATTTTGTAGTCCTTCATCTTCGGCAATCAAAGCTACCTGAATCACCACTTCTCGGTGTTTCCCCACCCGTAAATGTCGTCCTAGGGGGTCAATATCACCGATGGCGACTAATCCATCTTTGAGCAAACAACCCAGGTAATATAAACTTTGGGCCCAAACGAGGGGAATATTATCATTGGGAACCCGGGGTTGGCTGTGGGGATTTTCCCGTTCCGCGTCCAGATGTTCCTGCTGGACGTAATATAATTCCGGCAGTAAATCCATCCCATCCCGTTCGACCAACAAAGCTTCCAAGCGCCGATAGTATTTTTTTACCCGTTCATAATCCCCGGCAAACAAAGCATCCAAAAGTAAATAGGTGAAAAATAACGGCCACTCACACTCAATATGCTCAAATTGCTTCAATTCCCAAGGTTCGTAGTGTAAACGTTGGGTATCCTCAATCACGGTTTGATGACCATCCCGCAAAAACCGCTTACACCCATAACGACCTTCCAACTTCGTGACAATCTCATTTAACGTGCGATCGCGTAATTCCTGGTCTTCAATGGCAAAGGCTGGATAGCTAATAATACTTAAGGTCGCAGCATCAATTTCCTTGGAGGCTGATTCCCTTGGGAGTAAAGACTCTAAGGTAATTCTGGCTCTGGCAATTTCGTCAGGAAGAACATGGACAACCGATGCATGGCTACCCCTAACTCCAAATAAATCCAATCCATTCATAGCTTCCAAAGCAGCTTTGGCCATCCCCACCGAACTCGCATTTAATTCCGGATTGCCATGGTTAATTTTATTGCCCCGTTCCCAAATCCCGTAATCAGGGGTACGATAGGCTCGACCGATATAGTAAACCAAGTTTTGGACAAAATCCACCTCATCTAGGGTATATATAATTTGCAACCCAGATTCGGTCATTTGAGCTAACATCAACAGAAACAACGATGTCGCATCAATTTGCAAATGTCCCCATTCATGGTCTCCCACAACCACATCCCCCGTTGCAGTATCGTATTTGGCATGGAGAGCATCTAGGGGTGATTGGGTTTGTTTAAATTTTTCCACTTTATGGGCTTGTCGCATCATTGCAAACAACAAACCCCGCATCAACTTAATCACACTATGTTCCAGTTCGTAACCCCTGCCTTTATCATCATCGACTTTGCGATAGGCTAAGGCTAACCCCCACACCGCTAAAATACTGTAGACATTATCCCGTACCCATGCGTCAGTATAGTTCCCGTGTTCATTAATGGCTGTACTGGCTGGAAGTAAACCAGTAATCGGATTTTGACGTGCCAGAATAATTTTTTTTACCTGGTCGTAGTAGTAATCAAGGCGGTTCAGGAACGGAGTTAATGCTTTCATAGTGTGACGTTAACAGCAAAAATGTAGTTGCAGATAGACTTCGTGCAATACAGATACCCAATTTTGACACTCCCCTGCCCTTAGCCGTTCGCGTGAGCGTCTCGCTAGAGAGGGGATTCTGTAATCTACCTCGTCACTTGCTCCAATAGGCTTTCGCCTAAAAGAATAGCGGTAACAAGTCCTACAGCGTGACTTCGGGGATGCCCTCCCCTAGCTTGTCTTGCAAGATTTAAAATATTTATTGCTGCATTTGTATCTCTATCTTACTCACACCCACAAGCACAAACATGAGTACGAGTTGAAAGAGACTTTTTCACAATCCGACCATGGCAATCGCTCATGGGGGAAACCCCCAAGACCGCGTTGCCTCACAATTTGAACATTTCTGTAATGTGTAATGTGGTGGTACAGCAACAGCTAATTTACCAAATTTACCAGCAAAATACTCAATCCACTGCCGAAACAAGTACCAGCTAGCATCAAAAATTGATTTCGCCAAACAGTGGTTTTGAAGTAGATTTCTAACCTGTAAGTTTTCATAGGCTACTAAGTCGTTAGACTTGCATCGGTTACGCGCAATTCTCTTTGCGTGTTCATTGCGTTGCCGACTTATTCTTAAGTGCTTTCTGGAAAATCTCGCTCTAGCTTTTCTACGTTCTAATGTACCTTCTTAAATTCGTTGCGGAGTTCTGTCGAGTATTTGTTCAGAGTCAAGCCGTTAATTTTTGAGCCAGTGCCGTGGGCGGGTTCCCCGACTTGGGGAGCCAGCGCCGTGGGCGGCTTTGCCGACTTGAGGCGACTGGCGTGCAACTGGCGTGATTCTTTGGGTGAATCCATCCAATAATATCGCAAGCACTGATTACGCACAAACTGAGTAGTGTGGATAGCGTCTTCTATTGCTTGATATTGGTTGGGCTTTGCTTTGATTTTGTACTCTAGAACCAGCAACTGAAATCACCTCCCTAATAGTTAAGCATTGCGTTTATCATACTGTATCGACTGCCGGAAATATTAGTACCGAATCCGTAAAAGCTGATATTGCTCAACAAAGAGAATAGAATATTGACCGTAGCCTCAAGGCTACAGAAGCGCCTAGCCTTCGGCAACGCGAAGCGCGTACATCCCTTACCTGAAGTACGAAAAGCGTAACTGCGTTGCTGTTTCTCATGGGTTTTCGGCGTATTCCTTATAAACCGGAGATTACAATGATTTCAGAATATAGATTGTTTCCTGTTCCCTATTTACAAGCGAGAAATTCGGGTGACAAGTAATTTTAGCTACAATGCTTTTCTAGAGACTGTGGTTTGCGACAGCTATATTTTCCACGTTCATCCGTGAGGATGACTAATGCTTGAAGAGACATAGCATTGCTTCTCTACTGTCACCTGTCAACTGTCAACACAACAAAAAATGAATATATCAGTGCGAAGTATAATTACCCAGAAATATCCCTCTTATTTACACTTAATATATGCTACCTACTATATTAAAACCTGCGTTCCCAGAGAAGAAATATTAGCGGGAGAGCTTTCCCTAGATTTATTTGCTGCGAAACTACGCTTGGTTGTGGAGGGGAAAGCACCCCACGTTTACCAAGACGCAACAACATTTTTGCCAATACCTTTGGAAGAATCCCATTATACAAGTGAACCGCAAATCCGTACCAAAAATGAAAAATTTGCACTATACTGGTATATTGATACTATAAAGCCTCTAGAGAGTTTAATTTCTTGAAATTGTTGAATACGTTTTGCGATTTCTTTCGGGATAGCTTCGCTTACCGCCAACTTTTACTAACTATAAAAAATGTGCGTTTAATCACCAAATCAACTCCCAGCGTCGAAAATTTGCTGTGCGGTGATATTTAATTCGGGAAACACAGAAGAAATAATGCGATCGCTCCCCCGAAATAGAGAAACTTGGTACTCTTCATCAATCAAGGTATAAACAGATATGGTGGGTTGTTTCGGTGTACCGATAAATTTAGTTCCACCTAAGCCTAAATAATCCACAATCCAGTATTCGGGTATACCAATCTCTTCATATTCTCCCACCTTACGGTGATAATCATCGCGCCAGTTTGTCGAAACAACTTCAACAATTAAAGGGATTGAAGAACCTAGCTGTACGGTAGAATATTTTGTCCATAATTCTTCGGATTTGAGAGCAGGTTTATTCAGCACCAATAAATCTGGAGAATAGGCAGATTCGCTACTAGCCGATTGAACTAATGCCGTTTTGGGGATAAAATAAGGAAGTTTTAACCTTGTATATTCAAGCACTATCGGCGTAGTTAAAAAACCTATTACCTCTTCGTGTTCCCCGATTGGTTGTGACATTTGAACAACTGCCCCATTATGCAATTCGTAGCGTCCGTTTTCTGGCTTTGTTTCCAGAAATTCTGGCACAGTGATTAATTTTCCTAGCGCTTGAGTCATCATTAATCTTTTTTTGAGATTATTATAAAAGTTTTCATGACTTGGGTGATACTCTACTAAATTGTGTGTAGTGAAGAAATTATCTATGGTTTGGGCTTTTTTTGCCTGTTATTTCTCAAATGCAGGCAAGATACCTGCGCCACCAAATACAAATACTACAATATAGCTACACCCTGCGATCGCAGTACCCTTTTACCAGACCTAGACCCGATTTGATGATCTAGCTTTATCGCCAAAACAAATCAAACCCAACCAGTTAAAAAGTACCGTCAAGCATTACAACAGGAATAAAATATCAATATACTAAGCTAGTGTGCAGCGTTCATTTCTATAAAACAAAAATTACCAGTCTTTGTGGTACGGGTCGAAAAGCCTGTATCTAGTATACAAACGAGGGATATAAATTATGTATCAATACAATCCCCTCCATTGCCTAGCATCTTCCGCAGAACTACCAGATTCTGACGACAAACCAGTGGATAGCGAACTACAAATACTCATACCTATATATGAAGAAATTGATAGAGAACGCCATAGTTATCGAGGTAGAGAAATAGATTCATTTGATTAACTAGGATAATATATCGATGTATTTATTGGATATCAATGATTTGTATAGTATAGCTTTAATGAAAAATCATCGTTACGGTTGATGAATTTTGGCGACCCATTATTTGCAGAAATACTGCATATCGCGACAATATAACACTGGTGATTTCGGGAGACGCGATATAGCCTCTTTCAGAGGAGCTGAACGCTAACGCGTCTCTACAAGCAATTATTACAAACAATTATTTGGGGTTTACGAATTTTCTCATTCTCAAACCAACTCAGCGCGTAGTTGATTTACAACCCGATCTAAACCAACTGAATGAGCTGCTTTAAACATCAATCTATCCCCAGATTGAACATAGTTTTTCAACCGTTCTACCAAATCTGCATGACTAGTAAAACATTCTGATGTAATTCCTTTAGCATGATTCAGGATTTCCTTGGCATCTCTGCCATCCACTAACACCAGCAAAGCGTCCAAATTTAATTTACTCGCAGTTTCTCCAATGTGGGCATGTAATTGTAAAGAGCGATCGCCTAATTCTTTCATTGCTCCTAACACGGCGATACGACGTTTACCGGGGGTTTCTGCTAACATATCTAAAGCAGCCAACATGGCTTCGGGAGCAGCATTATAGGTTTCATCCAGGATAACCACATCATTGGGTAATTGATAACGTTGCGATCGCCCGGATGGCATTTCTACTGTCACTCCATCAGCAAGGGTATCCCAATCAATATTTAACACCTGAGCGACGGCAAGGGCTGCTAAATAGTTAGTGGCATTATGCTTACCTGGTAAAGGCAATTTAAACGACTTACCAGCAACTTGAATCTGCTCACCATTAATTAAACTACCACAAATATCCCCCTGATTTAAACCATAACTCACCACCCTTCCATTCCAAAACCGTTGGGATGTTTCCACTAACAACGGTTGGTCATAATTGAGAATCGCCACACTATCAGTAGCCATGTGTCCTAATAACTCACACTTAGCCTCAGCGATCGCTGCTTCGGAACCCAGTAATTCGATATGGGCAGTACCCACGTTCGTAATTACCCCAATCGTCGGTCGCGCAATTTCTGTTAACTCGGCAATTTGTCCCCGACCACGCATAGCCATTTCAATCACCGCAAAATCATGTTCCTCCCCCAACTCCAGCAAAGTCTTCGGTACACCAATTTCATTGTTAAAATTGGCATAGGTTTTATGTACCCGACCTTGAGTTGCCAAAACTGCTGCAATTAACTCCTTCGTCGTCGTTTTCCCCACCGAACCAGTCACACCGATAACCGGAATCTCAAAGCGATCGCGCCACCATCGACCCAATTGTTGATAAGCTGTTAATGTATCCCCAACCCGTAACATCGGGAATTCACAAGCGGGAAAATCGTGATCCACAATCACCGCAACAGCACCCCGTTCTATCGCCATTTCCACAAAATCATGACCATCAAACCGTTCCCCGCGCAATGCAACAAATATTTCCCCGGTTTTGAGGATGCGGGTATCCGTTTGAATCCCTGTACAGACTTGACCTAGTAACTCACCGCTAATATTGACTGCAACCGCAGCTATAGCATCAACAACCTGAGCAATCGTGGCAGAAAATGACATAAAATGACTTTCGCAAGGATATAAGAATTTACAATTGCAATTTTCAAACCCTGACAACTTGCCAAGGATAAAAGCGATTACATCCTAAAGTTTTTTTTCTTCATCCGGAAGGGTGGAAGTTAACATTTTTACCAGAATTATCGTGATTAGGTGTAAATTACCAGATTCACGTCAAATTTTCCAGATATTTGGCATGGATTCCCGATTTAGTTTTCCCTCAAGGTATTTACGTTGGGGTTTGCTGAAAATTAAATATAAATAGGAAAATACTTCATTCCCCTCCCCTATTGCCTTTCAACTCGGTAATAACCTTTCCCAACTATTATCCCCTCGCATCTGATTCATACTGATTGGTGGATGGGGATTAGGAGAGGGGGGTTGCAATTTTAACTCTAACCAGATGACATCATGCCATTGACCGCATTTGTAGCCAACATCACGGTAAATCCCCACCGGTTGAAAACCCATTTTATTGTGTAAACCCATACTCGCTGGATTCGGTAGGGTAATTCCGGCATAGGCATTGTAGTAGCCCTGGTGGCGTAAAATCGCAAACAGGGAAGTATATAATTTCTGTCCAATTCCCCTACGTCTGGCATTGTTGTGGATATAAACACTCACATTTACCGACCACTGGTAAGCAGCACGTTCGTTATGGGTTGTGGCATAAACGTAACCGAGGATTTGGGATTGCTGTTGATATACTAACCAGGGATATTGCTGGGTGACAGTGTGAATTCTTTGCTCCATTGATTCTACGGAAGGAGCTTCGGTTTCAAAGGTGATACTACTATCGGTACAAAAGGGAGCGTAGATTGCTTGGATTTGGGTTGCATCGGCAATTGTAGCTAGTCGGATCATCATGGGAAAGCAAATAATTTTGGGTTTTAGATTTTAGATTTTGGATTACCCTAATACTGATTGCGAAATTGGGGACGATCGCGTCAAAATAAGATTAAAAGTCTGTAATTTGTCTTAATATAAGTTTTTATCGTGATGGCGCAAGCACAGCTTTCAGCAACTTGGCAACCGACTAGGTTGGTTTCTGACTCGTCTGGATATGATTATGATTTAGTGATTGTTGGGGGGGGTATTGTCGGTTTAACTCTAGCAGGTGCGTTGAAGGATTCGGGTTTGAGTATACTCCTAATTGAAGCACGATTAGATTCTCCGGCGGTGATGAAAGGACAAGCCTATGCTGTACACATGCTGTCGGCGCAAATTTTTCGGGGTATTGGGGTCTGGAAAAGCATATTACCGCACATTGCCACCTATCGTCGGGTGAAACTTTCGGATGCGGGTTTTTCCCAAGTTGTGGAGTTTAATACCCAGGACATCGGTACTGATGACTTGGGTTACGTGGCGGAACACCAGGCATTGTTATATCCGTTACGGGAATTTGTCCGTGAATGTCCCCAAGTGGAGGTAGCTTGTCCGTCGGAAGTTTGGGGTGTGAAATATTTGAATGATGCGGTGGAGGTAGAAATTAAGTCCGGTGAGGAAGTTCAGACTATCCGGAGTAAATTAATTGTGGGTGCGGATGGATCGCGATCGCAAATTCGGGGAAGTGCGGGAATTAAAACCCGTGGTTGGAAATATTGGCAGTCCTGTATTGTCGCATTTGTCCGTCCAGAAAAGTCCCATTTGGACACTGCCTATGAAAAGTTCCAACCTAGTGGACCATTTGCCATATTACCATTACCAGGAAACCGTTGTCGCATTGTTTGGACTGCTCCCCACGCGGAAGCCAAGGCTTTGTGTGAACTGGATGATAGTCAGTTCTTGGCAGAATTAAGTCAACGTTTTGGCGACCAGATGGGTAAATTGGAGTTGTTGGGGGAAAGATTTATTTTTCCTGTACAATTAATGCAGAGTGATCGCTATGTGTCACCACGGTTAGCTTTAATTGGTGATGCAGCCCACAATTGTCATCCCGTTGGTGGTCAGGGTTTAAATTTGGGTATTCGCGATGTGGCTGCGTTAGCGGAGGTAATTCAAACAGCCCACGCAGCAGGTAAGGATATTGGTGATATCAAGGTTCTGAAGCAATACGAACGTTGGCGTAAGCGAGAAAATTTAGTGGTGTTAGGGTTTACCGATTTATTGGATCGATTATTTTCTAATAGTTTTCTCCCCATAGTTGTAGTCCGTCGTTGCGGTTTATGGGTCATGGCTCATTTACCTTTCCTCAAGGTGTTTATGCTCAAGTTGATGATTGGGTTGTTGGGAAGAAAACCGAGTTTGGCAAAAAAAGTTTCTTAGCTCGACTTTATTCATTTTTAAAAAACCTTTTTTCCGCTTGTCACATCAATAATGCGAGGGGGTCAGAAAATCGCTGAAAGACCATTTTTTCGTTGACCCCATCGCTGCCTTGCTGTGTAAGGGTTTGAAGGATTTTTCTCATGGATTTTTACTGCTTCGACGACAATTTTTTAGACCCCCTCGCAATCCACCTCTGGACACCTTTGATAAAAGCAGGTAGTTAAATTATGAAAGATGCCGAAACGGATTAGCATAGCCACGCATTTAATAAAGACCTATTGTTCTGGTGAACTGGAAATAATTGAGTTCGATACTTCTAATAAAATTGATAGTTTGAGGAGTTATAGTTCCATAAAGGATATGCTGAAAACCCTGTGGCTTTAGCCAAGGGATGAAAGCTATTTCATCGGCTTTAGCCTACAGGTTCTGGTAAAATAGCTTTAGTTTCAACCTAAGCAGGAATAACCGAAAGCGTGTTGAACAATCCTAGTAGGGGTGAAACTCCCGCACAGTAAGTCAGCCGTGTTATCGTCGCCTATACCACTGGCAACGCCAGTTGCACGCCAGTCGCCTCAAGTCGGCAAAGCCGCCCACGGCGCTGGCTCCCCAAGTCGGGGAACCCGCCCACGGCACTGGCTCAATAGTAGCAGGATTGGGAGCGTTCTTAACTTGTGAAATATGTGGACTTGCGTTAGGGAAACTAGAAACAAAACCAGGTAACGTCACAGCTAAACCACGGAGCGTTTAGCCAAGTACGGTAGGGGACGTTTGACTGTCCCACAAGGTTAATACCTTGGAAGATAACTGTGGAGAATGATGGCTTCCGCCTCAATCGGAATCACAGTTGGAATCACCGCGACTTCAGTCCGGTGCGAGTCAAAATAAGTGACAGGTATTCGGTATTTCTTAAGTAATGCCATTTATTTTGGAGAGAACACTATGAGTAAAGTTGGAGTGGATGTCCCCCAAAGCGGAGCTAAACCACCTTTCACCTTCCGGACGACAGTCGCTATTGCCTTGTTAGCTGTCAATATCCTAGTTGCGGCCATGTATCACCACGTGATTAACCCGTAATTTAATTTGCAGGGAGTGGGGAAATTGGAGGAACTGAGGAGAAAAAATCTGAAAAATTGCCTATCCCCTCCGCTCCTTTGTTTCTTTGCTCCCTAATCTTCCTCTCCAGCATGGTAGGAACTACGCACTAAAGGACCAGAGCGAACGTGACTAAAACCCATTTGTTTGGCGATCGCACCTAGTTCATCAAATTCTGCGGGTGTCCAATACTTCTGGACGGGAAGATGCTCTAAAGAAGGACGCATATACTGACCGATGGTGAGGCGATCGCATTCAACCCTGCGTAAATCCTGCATGGTTTCGACGATTTCCTCTACCGTTTCCCCATGTCCCACCATTAAACCGGATTTTGTGGGGATATGCGGATTAATTTCCTTCACCATACTTAATACTTGCAACGAGCGGTCATATTTTGCACCCCGACGAACTGGGGGTGTCAGACGACGTACAGTTTCAATATTGTGGTTATAACAAGCAGGTTCAGCCCCAACAATAAGCGCGATCGCATCTCTTTTGCCATAAAAATCTGGGGTTAATACTTCAATTTGTGTACCCGGATTCCACTCTCGAATTTTCTGCATTGTCCGGACAAAATGACTTGCACCACCATCAGCCAAATCATCCCGTGCAACGGAAGTTAACACCACATATTTTAAACCCAATAATTGTACAGATTCCGCCACCTTAGTCGGTTCATCCTCATCAATTGGCATCGGTGCATGACCCTTATCCACTTGACAAAACGCACAGGAACGGGTGCAAGTTGGCCCCATCAACAGAAAAGTCGCGGTTTTTTGCGCGTAACATTCCCCCCGATTCGGACACCGACCCTCTTCACAGATAGTATGAATTTGTCGTTGTTTAATAATTTTTTGTACAGTTGAAAGTTCGCTAGCTTTACCAATAGGACGACGTAACCAAGATGGCATCGCTTGAATTTCTGTTTGTAATTGTGTCCGATGAGTAGATGTCATGGAGATTTTAGATTTTAGATTGGGAATCAGTCTGTGTAAAAGACATTCAATTTTACGTGAATTCGATGGTGTTTGTACAAGGAGAAGAGAATTGGTAGAGATGCAACATGTCGCGTCTGTAATTTCTTTCAAAATCATTGATTTACTGAGATTGTAGCGTTTACAATCCGTCGAATTCACGTCAATTTAATTCTCTATCTCGTATATTTTGTCTTCTTTCACCTGTCAACTCTCTCCTAACCCCTGTATTCTTTATATATAAAATAAAATTTTCCAGAGAAAGATGGGACAGTACGAACGTTTGATTTTGATGGCTGAAGATGAGTTGACCGAGTATAGCACCGATGCGCGGAAAATCGAGAAATTGCGGCGGAAAATAGGGCTTTCGGTTTCGCCAGAGGAGCAAAAACAGGTTAAGGAAACTTTACTTGCAAAAATGCCTCAAGACCCGATTAGTAAACTAGTTGAAAATCAGCGTCAAACAGTTGCCTTACCCTTTTGGGGAATTGCAGGTTTAGGTTTGTTGCTGGGAATCTCTTTTATGCAACCACTGGATTTTATTGCCACAGTTTTAGGGGGTGGAATTGCGATCGCACTCCAAAAATGGGGTTGGAGGTTGCAAGCTCAACGTCTGGTTTTACAAACTTTGGAAGATATAGAAAAAAGAACCCAGCACCCAAATTCAACCAATAACTAAAGTTCTATCTCCTGTCTCCTAATCATTCGTCGCGTAACCTTGCAAATTTTCCGGTTCAAAGCCGCGTAAAATTTTAGTAGCTTCCCGCGTTATGCTTTCTGAACCTTGGACAACTACCAAATATTTACCTGCATTGATCCGGTTGCGATATGGTAAAGCATCACCACCACCGACAACTAAACCGACTCCACCACCGACAAACACACTTCCCATTCCCCCACCAATTGCACCTAATAAGCCTCCAATAACATGATTGCCAATTTCTCCAGCCCAAGCAAATGTATCTAAACCAGTGACAAGACTAAAGCCAAACCCAGCGAAAAAGCCGAAGGGAACCAACCAAATCGCCATGAGAATTGCTTGCTTACGAGCTTGCTCCTTGGGGTCGATTAAACCAAATTCATCAGCACTTTTGTAACCTTTACCAAGTATGGTGCTATTGATATTTTGCTTTTCCAAAGCGACACTTGCAGCTTCGGCTTGGATGCGGTCTGGTAGTACGGCAACAAGGTAATTCATGCTCTTTTCAAAGTAATTCCATCAAGAGTGATAAAAAGCAGTGCCATTATAGCTGGACTATAAACAGCCACAAGGATACCGAACACCCCATCCCTTAATTTAACACCGATGGGATTCCTTTTTGATTATGTTTGATTATGCCTCATAACATTTCACTATAATGTGAATACACTTTCTTCCTCTGCTCCCCGTCAGGTATCAACTCCAAAGTCAAATGGTATTACAACTACTCCACCACATTAATTTTGATGGATGAAGAAAGGCACATAGTACCGCTAATCCAGGACAACCCTGGGGGTATAGCGCCTTTCTCGTAAAGCTTTTTCTATACTAAAGCACTACCATTAACCCCTCATAACTTAACTTAATGTGGTGGAGCAATACTTTTGAGGTTATTTGTCAAGTATTAATTATCACTATTTTGACTATCGTCCTGACTCTGGACATTGGATTATAAAGCTGATTTTTCCTTCGAGAGTACAGACGCGACATGTAGCATCTCTACCTATTGCCGTACAGACACAACATGTAGCGTCTCTTCCTGCTCCCAAAAACGATAATTCAAGTATTCAAATCGACTTTTAAAACATCCTCTTACTTTGATTCAATTTTCATTCTCATAGACATTTCCTGATCCATTACCATCGGTTCTTTTAAATCGGGACTATTTGCTTGCATCTGAGCAGTTGTTTTCATATCAATTGATGTGCTTAAAGGCATAATTCGACCCAGGCTAATTTTTGTTTGTCCGGTTCCGGTGGCATTGTAGGATTGCAAGGTCATGGTCATTCCCGGTGGCATTTGCGGTAAAATCATTTTTTGAGCACCGGGTATTTGTTGAGCAAAGCTAACATTCATTGTCACCACACCATTTTGAATATCAAGCAATTCGTAAGTGGCAGTTTGTTGGATATTTATACCATTCATGCTGACTTGGGAGGTGACTTGCCATTTTGCACCTTTACCGATGGCTTCTTGGGGTACTTGGGCTGACATTTGCTCAATGGAACTAGCCATTTGATCCATCATCTGTTTCAGAGATGGATCAAAATTTGGAGGAACGGTGAAATTTGCCTTCTTGGTGCGTCCCATTGAATCAACAATGGCTGTCCCTTTAAAACCTTCCATTTTTTTCATTTCACCGCGCATACTTTCTAAAATCGCGGGTGGTAAGTCGCTTTCTCCCACAACATCAACATTGCTGTAGGTAAACTCGTACTGAAAGTCTCCATTCGGTTGTACTTGGTTGACAACGGCGTTAAGTTGAATCTTAGTTCCAGGTATTTTTACGGATGGGGCTGAATTACCGTTTAGTGACATGGACATGTCCATATTCATCTCCATATCAGCTATTTCTTTTTGACCGACCTTTGGAGAAAAGCGTAACTGTTGTCGGGGTTGAATACCTGGTGCAATTAATTTAACAGTGGTGGATGGGGATGGCTGTGGGGAAAGGGATCGAGTTCTTAAGCGTCTTCGTAGTTCGGTTGGTTGAGTATTTGGTCTCTGATTCTGGGCTATCGTAATACCGGGGTTTGCGGAAGCTGAAGTTATAAAGGGTTCAATTCCTGTACCAAAGATGGTGCAGAGCAGTCCCGTAATTAATAAGCTTTTTTTTATGGTCATTATTTTTGCCAAAATGGGTATATTTATCTTCTTCAGTTATACCAAGTTAGATTTCTGACTGAAGAGAGTAGGGAATGGGGAATGGGGAGTGGGGAGTAGTTAGGGACTATTTAAATTTTGACGGTTGACGATTGACGATTGACGGTTGACTTGTGATTCCCACATACCAATGGAAGTTGGTTTTTTGATGCTTCTGAATCTCCAGATGACTTCGATGGGGAAACTACCAAATTTTCGCCATATTTAACACAAATCCTGGTAAAACAGGTTCTCCACTGACGGTAGCTGGATTTTCCAAACATTCCAC
>CALJJQ010000057.1 GCA_937973965.1 uncultured Calothrix sp.
GTGTAGGCTTCTCACCAAATCCAGCTATCGCTTCGGATACTCGATGAGCTTTAAGAACCGGATGCCCCTCGGCTCTATTTTTTATGTTTATTGCCGCATTGTGGTCACGACCAAGACTACATCCACTTCGGCGGGCAATTGTGCCATCTTTCATGCAGTTTTTTAGGTACTTCTGTACCACAACTAGAGCATTCTTGACTTGTTCGGTGATGCTTTAACGGGTATTACCAGCAAACCAGCATTTTCGGCTTTGTTTGTCAGTATCTTTAAAAAGTTACCCCAACCAGCATCATTGACAGATTTGGAAAGTCTAGACTTTGAAAGTCCTTTAATGTTTAAATCTTCATGTGCAATTACGTCATATTTTTTTATGAAGTTATTAGCAGTTTTCAAGTGAAAATCTCTACGCTTGTCAGCAACTTTTTTATGCTGTTTACCCAGTTGCTTAACCGCTTTTGTTCTACGATTACTACCCTTCTTTCGTCGTGCAACACGTTTTTGGATAACTCTTAATCGTTTTTGAGCCTTACGGTAATGCTGAGGGATAGCAACTGTTTCACCATCAGCAGTTGTCAAAAACTCTCTTAATCCCATGTCAATACCAGTTATTGATTCTGGATTAATATCTGGTTTGATTTCTGGAACTGTAGAATCTTCCAGGCTGAGAGTTAAATAATAACCATCTACTTTTTTAGTGACAGAAGCAGTTTTAATCCTGAACCCGTCAGGTAATGGACGATGCAAAATAACTTTTATTTTACCTAGTTTTGGTAAATTAATTAAATTGCCTTGCAAACATCCGTCTTTCATTTGTGGATATGTGAAAGTGCGGTATCTATCGCGAGGTTTAAAGCGTGGTTTACCACTTCTTTTCCCATTACTATCACCCTTGAGAAATCTATCAAAAGTTACCTGAACTCGCTGAACCGCATCCTGTAAGACGTGTGAATAGATATCACCATAATGAGGATGAGTTTTCTTTCGCTCAGGCAATGTTTTCTGTTGCGAGTAGTAGTCTGGATTGTTTCTTAACTCTGGAAGATGACAAACAAGAGGACAAGCATTAACCGAGCAACGGTTTTGCTCATACCAATTAAATCTATCAGTCAACAAATAATTATATTGCGCGCACAGCATAGACAGCCATCTGTCTATTTCTGTTGCTTGTTGTTTTGTTGGACGCAGTCTGTATTGATATGCTGTTCTCAATTGTTCATTACCTCGCGTCATGAATACAATAACATGTATATGTTCGCGTTGTGTATACAAATGCCAAAAAAAGATTTACACGTTAGATTAAGCGATCGCAGATTAAACAAAGTCAGGCAGTATGCTGCAAATAAAGATAAAACGGTAACTCAGGTTATTGAAGAATTAATTGATACATTACCTGACCCGAAATGAAATATTTTGCTCGTTTCCTTCATGTTCTCCTTCCTCGCTGTACGGGTCGGATAACTGTCGTCAACTCGCTCGCAATTCATCTCACACCTCCCTCCGGGTAGGTGTGAGACTTCTTGCTGTTCTAGCTAAAAACCAATCTGGTCTTTTATGCCACAACGGATTGCGGACATCATAGTATAAGTTAATATCTGTACCAATAAATATTTCTTCTCTGGGGTAGGTGCGGGGTTGAAAAATATGGAATTCGTCTGGCAAACCTGGTTCCTCTAGATCTTCACTGGGTAAATCATACACGGTTGGTAGGATTTGGCTGGGGGAGGGTTGGATCCGTTTAGTACATGGTTTCGTCTGTAATCAAAAAAGGGAGTTGGAGGGGATATTTTTACTAGTACAAGGATACGATATACAAGACAGAACTTATGCACTCGATATGAAAATATCTGCTCGCAAATAGGACTTATACTGATTCAAAAAACTGGTTCGATAAGAGACGTAGCGTTGCTAAGTCTCTACAGACAAAATTTGTGTGCGGTAGGGAACCCGAAAACAAAATCCAAAATCCCTAGACGCGAAGCGTCTTCTCGAAGAGTAATCCAAAATCTAAAATCGCCATGAGTGAAACTTTATTTAGTGTCGAAAACCTGAAAGTAGCCTATCCTCAGCGTCAAGGGGAAGAAATCAACTGGGCAATTGATGGTGTATCCTTTAGTTTACAACCGGGTGAACGGATGGGTTTAGTCGGGGAGTCGGGTTGTGGAAAATCTACCCTGGGACGAGCAGTGATGCGGTTGTTACCTCAAGGTAGTCAAGTTGCAGGCAAAGTAGTTTTCCAGGGCAAATCCGTGTTGGATATGACACCAGAGGAGGTGCGGAAATTTCGGGGGGAGGTAGTTGCTTTGGTATTCCAAGACCCGATGACGAGACTTGATCCGTTGATGACGATTGGAGACCATTGTTTAGAAACTTTAAAAGCTCATGCACCAGAATTAACTACCAAAGAAGCAAAAGAAAGAGCGATCGCAACCTTAGGGAAGGTGAAAATTCCCGCAAGTCGTTGGTATCAGTATCCCCATGAGTTTAGTGGAGGAATGCGACAACGGGTAGCGATCGCTTTGGCTTTGTTGTTGCAACCGAAGTTAATTGTTGCGGATGAACCGACTACAAGTTTAGATGTGACAATTTCGGCGGAAATTCTACAGGAATTAACCAGGTTATGTAGTGAAGAAAACATGGCCCTATTATTAATATCCCATGATTTGGCGATGGTAGCCGAGTATTGCGATCGCATTGGGGTGATGTATTTTGGCAAAATGGTGGAGACCGGACCCACAGAAAAGGTGTTCCGTCGTCCGGAGCATCCCTATACCCAGTCTTTATTGAATGCTGCTTTACATATCCAAAGTATTGATGAGGTAAGTGCAGATCATTTTAGTACCCATCAACCTCCTGCAACTTTACCATCTCCCCTGTTGCGTGTGCGGGAGTTAAAGAAACATTACATAATTGAACCGAATTTAATTGAGCGTTTATTTCAAAAGCAGGGACAAACCATTAAAGCTGTAGATGGGATTAATTTGGAGTTGTATCGGGGAGAAATTCTCGGACTGGTGGGAGAGTCGGGATGTGGGAAAAGTACCCTTTCCCGGACAATTTTGCAGTTAATTACTCCCACATCCGGTAGCGTTGAATTTGCGGGAACCGAATTAACCAAATTATCTCGCAAAGAAATGCGTAGTCAACGCCGACATATGCAAATGATATTCCAAGACCCCCATGCTTGTCTTAATCCCGCGATGACCGTGGGAGAAAATATCGCTGACCCCCTGTTAATTCATGGTTTAGCTAATCCCGAACAAGCGAAAACCCAAGTATTAGCCATGTTGGAACGGGTAGGATTAACACCCAGCGAAACCTACTATCAACGTCATCCCTCCGATTTATCCGGAGGACAACAACAAAGGGTCGCGATCGCTCGTGCATTAATTACCCGTCCCCAATTGGTGATTTGTGACGAACCGGTGAGTATGTTGGATGCAAGTGTCCAATCCCAAGTATTAGATTTAATGTTGGAATTAAAACAGGAATTTGATTTAACTTATTTGTTTATTACCCATGATTTGTGGTTAGCAAGATTTTTGTGCGATCGCATTGCGGTGATGAATGGGGGTCAAATTGTGGAAATCGGTGATACCAAGGAAATTTTCCAAAATCCCCAGCACGAATATACACAAAAATTATTAGCAGCAGCTCCATTGTTGGCAAGAACTTAGTAATGTAGGAATCCCACTTGAATCTTGTCGGGTATACTGAGAAATCAAGTTTTGTACGACAAGATTCGGGGTAATTGGGGTTTTTAAAAATCAAATATGAGTCCCATATCTTGCATATGACAATATCGTAACTCCGGTATTAGTGAAATATCTCAGTTGCTTTTTGCTAATCAGCTTTAGAGCATTAACCGGTTGTTCTGAGGCAAAAATCGGGAACCCGAAAGCAAAAGTTAATGCCATACTCAAAAATGTTAAAGCTTTGGGAGTTTCATTGCGTTACCCCCCAAAAAATTTGTATAATACCTCTACCTTCATTTTTAATCAATCAGAAGAGACTGGGCGGAAACTATTCAGTTGATTTAACTGAACTTTACACCTGGGAAGAGGCAGTTTCAGTGGACTGGCTAAACTTTCCACAAAATCCATAGACAAGGAAGTGCTGATCGACCGAAGAGTAATCTAAAATCCAAAATCTAAAGATTTCACATAAATGCGATCGCATCTTTTGGTTTCGACTCCGGTTGCGGGTACATATCCGTTTTTTTCATATAGTTGTACAGCTTCCTTTAATACACTAGCTGTTTCTACCCAACATTCCCGAAAACCCCGTGATGCTGCGGTTTTTTCTAAAGTTGTTAACAAAAATTTCCCTAAACCACATCCTCTAACTTCCGGTGACAGGTACATTTTCCGAATTTCTACTGCTTGATGACCAAGTTGAATCGGATAGTAAGCACCAGTCCCAACAATTTGCTGGTTTTGCTCAACTACCCAAAATTCCCCTTCCCGGTGCAAATAATATTCCTCCACCCATAAAACATCACGGTCTGCACCTTCTGGTTCCCAACCTAAACCGTATTCTGCTAACACTTGACTAATCAACTTCGCAACTATTTCCCGGTCAGGTGATTTCCAATTACGAATTAAAAAATTTTGCCAATTCAAATGCATAGGTTTTGAAGTAAATAAGTCGGCGAAAATAAACCCTAAATGCACAGCATCTACTTTTGAGAGTACGATGTAACAGTTTAGTTAAATTTACCTCAAAGGTTTACTCTGAGCTTTACTTTTATGGTTTCCCCCACTCCCTACTCCCTGTCTAAAACGATAATTTCCCCCACCCCCTAACTACCGCAAACCAGGGGAAAACTGACCGTAAAACAGGTAATATTCGATCCACTGACAACTTCGGTGTCACCTCCCATATACTTGGTGAGTTTTTTCACTAAAGCCAATCCTAATCCGGTTCCTCCTTGTTTCCAGGGGTCGTTACTGGGGATACGGTAAAATTTATCGAAAATTCGGGGAATCTCACTACTAGGTATTTCGGTTCCCGTATTAGTAACAGCAAATTTCACCGTTTTCTCTACACTTTCCACCTTGACTTCAATTTCTGCGTGGGTAGGACTAAATTTACATGCATTGGTCAGCAATTCAATCAGAATCCTTTCCAAACTAAAGGGGTCACAGGTGAATAGGGGTAAATTTTCAGGAATACGTAAATTAATGGGTTGGGTAAAGCGATGGTGACGGGTTTGGAAGACGTGAACAACCCTAGTTAACCAGCTAGGAATATTAATGGTTTCTAAAATCAGTGATTTAGTGTTGCTGTCGAGCTTTTGTAAATCCAGGAAATTATTAATTAAATTGATTTCGCGATCGCATTCATTATTTAAAATATGTAAATAACGCTTGATTTTAGCGACATCCCTGTCATTAATTCCTCCATTAACTGGGTTCGATTCCACTTTTAAAGAAATCCCCAGCATCTGAATCGCCATTTTCATATTCGTTAAGGGAGTGCGCAACTCGTGGGAAACCATACTCAAAAACTCATCCTTGAGTCGATCCAGTCTTTCCATTTCCTCAATTTGCGCTTTGACTGCACTTTGACTCTGGGTCAGAGCAATTTCGGCTAATTTGCGATCGCTAATATCAATCCCACAACCAATATAACCACTAAATAACCCAGCCGGACTAAATCTCGGTACACCAGTATCCAAAATCCAACGATATTCCCCATCATGACGTAATAATCTATACTCAATGGCGAACTGCTGGCGAGCGCTAAAGGCTGCATGATAGCTTTGTAAACAATGCAGTCTTTCTTCAGGATGCACTAAATTTAACCAACCATAACCTGTGGCTTGTTCGCAATCTACACCCGTAAATTCTAGCCAGCATTGGTTAAAAAAGTTAAAAAAACCATCCGCACCCGCAGTCCACAGCATCACTGGAGCAATTTCAGCAATGGTATGAAATCTTTGCTCACTTTCCCGTAGGACATCTTCTGAACGTTTCTGTTCCGTAATATCTTCGCACACCATCAGGATAATCGGTTCCGATTCCGGCATAGTTAATTTACGCACCGTCATCCGTACCCAAGCAATATCAGGATTTGGACAATCTAGTTGAAATTCACCTTCAGCCGTTTCCAAAGGGGAAAATTCCGATATTTTCGTCAACATATCGGTAATTCGGGAAAATTCCCAAGAAGCAAAAATGCGTTGAATATCTTTTTGTAATAATTGTTCAAGGCTAAAACCCAACACCTGCGCACCAAACCGATTCACAGTCAGGATTTTACCTCGCAAATCAAGGGTGATATAAACGGTGGGAATATGTTCGTACAGTTGTTTGTATAGTGACCCGTCCGGTGGATATATGGGTAATGTTTCTAGGGTGCGCCGTTCTAATTCCAACTCAGGCTCCCGTAACAGCTCCAAATGGGGCGAACTGTTAGCAGTGATATCATTATATTTTGTTTGGCAAGCGTGCTGCCGATTTGATGATTGATTACGGCTCATAGTAGGATTTTTTTACTTGCACCCTTTGATTGCGGTTGTAAAAGAGATTTAGAATAAAGATTGAGAAAGGAAGATTATACTTGCTGAGAACAAATTTTGCTTTGACCTAAATGACAGTTATTTAAGTGACAGTTATCGAAAATCATGAACAACCCCACCGATAATATTTTCCTCAACTTGGTATCACACTTATAAAACAGAGCGATTTTAACCTTTGAATTAATTCAACACCTCACAAACACAATAATTTCTTCTGCATCTTGTCTCCTATATCCTACCTCCTATTTTTAGTTTACGAATATTTACCCAGGTTTAGCAGTCTATTTTGCTACGATTCGCGAAAACTTTGATTTACCAGTTGCTTGACGATTGGATTGGTTTTTGACTGATGATGTAGCAAAATCAAACACAGAACCAGTAACAGCTTTGACCTCCGCTGGAGTCAAATCTCGCCATTGTCCAGGTTGTAATCCTGTTAAACCCAGAACATCGATTCGGACACGCACTAAACGTAAAGTCGGAAAGCCAACTTCCGCAGTCATTCGTCGAACTTGACGATTTTTCCCTTCAGTCATGGTAATTTCTAGCCAAGCAGTGGGAACAGTTTTGCGATCGCGGATTGGGGGAATGCGCGGAGGTAGGTCGGGAACATCACTTAGCAATTGAACTTGAGCGGGTTTAGTTCGGTAATTTTGAATCTCCACCCCGTCGCGTAACTGCTGTAAAGCACTTTCGCTGGGTATACGTTCCACTTGCACCCAATAGGTACGTTGATGGGCAAACTGGGGATGGCAGAGACGATGTTGCAGTTGACCATGATTTGTCAACAATACCAACCCCTCACTATCCGAATCCAACCTTCCCACCGGATAAACATTGGGAATATCAATAAAATCCTTCAAGGTGAGACGTTCTGGTGTGTCTTGCCTAAACTGACACAACACACCATAGGGTTTATAGAAAGCAATATAGCGGTATTGAGCCGACATCATCTGAATCCCTGGGTGGATTGAATTTCAAGAATTTATGAACCTACACTCAAGACAATTGTCACTACCGACCTCATTAGAATACCAGCATATCCAGTGATAGGGGGGAGTGGTGGCAGACCCTTTTTTCGATTTTGATTCGGTGTTGATAATTAGTAATTCGTTATTACGAATTACTAATTATATCCCCTGTGACCCCACCATAATTCCCCTTCCCCTCAAAGCTACATATAGCCGATTGGGGATGCGTAAATCTGCTTCCATATGGGTAATCCCCGGAAATTGGAGAATCTGGGGCTTGCTAATTGGTTTCCAGGTTTTACCCATGTCTTCCGATTTATACATGGTATCACGAGTTTCTCCCCTCAACCGACCAAATATGTAAATATACGGTATATTTGCTGATTTTCCCTTACCAAAGCTAATAAATTCACAACTGTGAATATTTGGCACTTTGGTGAAACTTTTACCACCATCCTGGGAACGGTACAAGGGATAACCCTTGACATCTTCCGGGTTGCGAGCAAAACTTAACCACACATCTCCTTGATGGGTGGGGTTGGGTACTATTGTCGGTCGTGTCACCCACATGGGAAATTGTCCGTTTGCTCCTTTGCTCCAGCTTGCCCCTCCATCATGACTGAAGTAAAATGCATTTTGGGCGTAATAATAAAAAGTTTGTCCTTTCGGGTCTTGGCGGTCGGCAGCAAGTATATGGGAACTCAACCAAGGGCTAATGCTGTTTGACCAAGATTTCGGTAAGGCATCATAGTAAATATGGTCGTTGTTGCGTTCGTCGAAGGGTTCCGGTCGGGGATTGGGATTTAAATTACGGGCTAACTGCCAAGTTTTGCCGCCATCACGGGTATAATGGGGCCAGGTTCCCCAGGTTGCTGCCCAAACTAGATTTTGAGGATTGGTCGGTGACATGGCTATTTGCCCTGCGATCGCTTTCACTTCTTCCTGTTTGGATTTATCCTGTTTCCACAGCATTTGGGTGGGTACTGATGGGAAACTCTGCCAGGTTTTACCGTTGTCGCGACTCATACCATGTATTGACCAGTATCCCTGCCATTGATGGAAGCCCACAAAAGCTAAATAATCGGGTTTACTAGCAGCATAATCCATACTGGTTGCTCCAGCAACGTGGGGAAAGGGTACCGGATATACTTGCCAATCTGGATTAGCCCATTTAAATGCGGGATTGATTGGGATATTTTCGGGACTGATTTGCTGCTGGGGTACGCTATCACTACTTATGTGTCTAAACCCAATTCGATCCTGTACCGCACTTACTAATTCTGCTCCTCCCTGATTTTTGGGTTTAGGGGGAACCCGAACCATATTCACATCCAGTTCTTCCAAGTTGGTCATTACCCATGTATACTTAGCTGGATTCGCCGTTATATCTGTAGTGCGAGCAACTCCCCAACCATTTGTCCACCATACCTGTTTCCGATTAGCCGGATCAATCATGATTGCTGCTAATCCAGTACTCGCATCCTGGTCATAATATCCCGGTGTGGATGGCTCACCAACCCTAGTAGCCATATCCATTGTTTGCTTATCCCAACTTTTCCCCCCATTCCGGGAACGATAGACCATGCGATCACTTACTACCATCACCGTATCACTGCTATCATTGGCAACCGTAATTCCCCCATAGGGTTTATTTTCTCGCTCCGGTGTAATGTCCTGCCATGATTGATTTCGATACCGTTTTACGCCTCCCCTTGCCTTCTCTCCATCCCGACCACGAGTGGCAAAGGAAACGTATAAACTCCCATCTTGAGCGACAACACCCCGCACCGGGTTATCTCCTCCCCCCAGATTGCGCCAAGATTTACCTCCATCCCGACTTTGCCAAACTCCACTACCATATACACCAACATACAAAATTGGGGTCGGTTGACCACGGTTTCCCGTCCGTCGGTCAAAAGCCACAAAGGTAAATCCCGGCAAATCCAAATTATCTTTACCACCTTGGGTTTTGTACCCCGGTAAACTTTGGGGACTGGGTAAACCTCCTACTACCCGTTGCCAACTCCCCTGGGGATTGCGTCGCCATAAACCGTGACGACGGGAAGCAAAATACAGCAAACTGGACAAGTTTGGATCAACGGCTAATCTTTCTCCCGTATCTCCCCGATAATCCTGATTGGGTCCGACAAATACCTGGTGTGGAGCGAGTCCGGTTGGTTGCCAATTTCGCCCTTGGTCGTTGGAGACAAGAATCTCCCCACTATACCCATACTTTAGTTTATCACCTTCACGCTGAGTTTGATAGCGATAATTCACCACAGCGTACACCCGTTGAGGAAAATTTCCATCAACCGCCAAACTTTCCACACCAATACCACCTCCAGCAAAATTGGTGTCGAACATATCCATTAAGGGTATCCAGTGGTGATGTTGACGGTCAAATCGGTATGCACCACCAATATCGGTACGGATGTAGATATCATGGGGAGGTTGGGGGTTAATTACCAAACCCGTCACCGAACCCATTCCTTGGATATTCACATTTCGCCACACAAAGGAATTGGGGTGTTGAGAAACCGGAAGTTGAGGTTTTACAGTGGGTTGAGAAGAAATTTCACCGTCCGGAAAGGAAATAATGGGTTGCTGTTGACAGGCATATGCGGTTAGAAAAACCAAAGCCCCAGGAAGAAATTGACGTACACAAATCACTGGTAATTTCTCAATACTTATACCGTTTTACTTTGAAGTTGATACCTGACGAAGAGCAGGGAATGCAGGGTCAGAAAATGTGTCAAAATTTGAGCGAAATGGTATCATGGCAAAATCACAGAATACAGATTCCTTCGCGTTTTCACAAAACTTCATCCAAAATAACCCCCAACAACAAACTAGACTACAACAAATCCAACCGATCTATCAGCAAATACTTACCAAACTTCATTCCAGTATCAACTCTTCTGGAAACATTTCCAATACCTTATAATTTATAAAACTCATATTTGATTTCTGAGAACCTCTATTACCCTGAAGCTTATCGTACAAAGCTTGATTTCTCAGTAATCTTCAACAAGATTCAAGTATAATTCCTATATTAATAATTCAATAATGGGTAAAGACGAAGTTATGATAGGATTTTTTAAATTATACTTTACACTTTGATATATTTCCTTTTTGAGTAGTTGGTAGGTGGCAGTAGAGACGTAGCAATGTAACGTTTCTTGAAGCATGAACCATCTCCACAAAAACTCACCTGTTGGATGGTTACATCCCAGTTTTGATTGAGTAACTGGGAATAAAATATCCGAAGCGATCGCAGCGTTGCTTGTATCCCGAAGGGTAGTGGGTATCGATCAATCACAGAATCTCTCAATCGAAACAAGTCCGAAGCGATCGCTTCGTTGTCACTTCATCGCTGCGGACAGAATTATTTTTTGCTCGAAGAATCAAAAGAGGGATGCTTCTTTACTGAGAGGATATAAAGTTATATCGTTTACGCTAATGCTTGCTACATATCAGGGGCTATAACCTTTGATTATTCTAGTTTCATTTATTTCAAAGTTAAAGAGAATCGATATTATACTAGTTATCTTGGAGTCGATACATTTAGGGGAGCTTTCGGGAGCAAGGGAAGAAGAGGTATCAAAATTTGAGTGAAATGGTATTAAATAGCCAAACTCTGTTTGAACTCAATCTCAATCAAAAACAGTAGGGATAGGATTGGATTTTTTTATCAAACCTTTTTGTCGTAGGATAAAAAGTAAGACACAAAAGTTTAATGGCAAGATAGAAATGGATAAACAAGCTCTTACTCATGAAATTATTACTGCTATTAGAGATGGAAAATATCATCAGCAAATAGACTTATACAAAGCGAATTTGGAAGGAGTAAACTTAGAAAATACCCGATTAAATCATGGCAATTTCATCGGAGTGAACTTGCGCAATGCGAATTTGCAAGGTGCAGACCTATCAGGAATTGATTTGCGAGGTGCTGATTTAAGGAATGCAAATTTAACTGGTGCAAACCTAAAAAATGCTTGTTTACACCGAACTATCCTGGAAAATACTAACTTTACCAATGCCAACTTAGAGGGGGTAAAAATTCCCTTAGCACGCTACAATCGCGACACAATTTGGCCAGAAAACTTTAACTATCAAAAATCCGGTGCAGTGGGACCCCGTGCCAGTTTAAGTGGTGCTTATTTATGCACGGCGAATTTACGTAATGCGGACTTGCAAGGAGCTAATTTGCGGGGTGCATATTTAAGTGGTGCGGATTTAATGGGTGCTAATTTAAAAGACGCAGCTTTAAGTAGTGCAGATTTAAATCGGGCTTTTTTAACGGGTGCATATTTGCGGGGAGCAAGATTAACCGGGTGTATTTTAAAAATGGTTGATATGCGTGGTGCAGATTTAACTGATGCCGAATTAGAGTACCTAGACAATATTGCAGGTGCTGATTTTTACAAAGTTCAGGGTTTGACTGCGGCAAATCGAGGGATGTTATTAGGTCGCTCCCCAGCAGAATTAGATGTGTGGAATTCCTTCACACGCAGAACGACTAGGGAGAGTTTGGAGAGTTAGAGATAATACCTGGATTTCTTACAAGTAAGTTGTAAATCTGTCACGGATTATTCCCTGTGAGTTTTAGGGTTTTGTGAGAAATGCGGGAATAGGGAGTTAGCGTTTACCAGGAAAAGAAAAGGTTTTCTTGACAGCTTGATTGGGATCTCGGAGATTATCTGCAATACCATTGATGACCTTTGTCCAAGGATGGTCGGGATAACGTAAACAGAAAATATCGCTACTAGCTAAATGGAACATTTCTTCTGATACGGGTAAAATACCCGCGACGGGGACGCGATAGATTTCTTCAACTTGTTGTTTTAATAACTCAGTATTTAAGCTCGGTAGGGCTTTGTTGACTACTAACATCATTTTTGGTACATCTAGCTTACGGGCAACATCGACGGTGACAGCTGTACCTTGGTAATCCTGTTTATCTGGTCGGAGGATAACAATTAAAATATCGGAAATAATTACTGATAAAAGGGTTTCTTCGTTAATTCCAGGATGAGTATCAATAAATAAATAATCTAATTGAAGTTTTTGCATTAAATGACGAAAGCCCTCATTTAGAAGACGTGCGTCGTAACCTTCCCGTAGGATTTTGGATATTTCTCCAGTTTTGATGCTGGAGGGTATTAAATGAATCATACCACGATTTTGGTGAAACCAGCCGGATTTTTGTCGGGTGGTGAATACGGAACTGACATCATAGGTAGCTGCATCAATGCTACATTTTCCCCAAAGGTAATCGTTGAGGGTAAATTTGACTTTGGTTTCATCTAGTCCGAATGGTACGTGAATTCCCGGTGATTGAATATCCGTATCGACAATGGCGACACGATGGCCAGTACGTGCTAAATTGGTGGCAAGATTGGCGGTGACGTTGGATTTTCCTGTACCACCGCGAAAGGAATGGATTGAGATGATTTTAGACATGTTGTATACCAAGTTGGGTTTTTGGGTCACGCTAAGTTGCTAAGTCGCAAAGGTTTTAGGTTTCTGGATCGAGTTGGTTGCGGATTTGTTTGGCTGTTTTTTGAAGGTTTTGGAAATAATCACTTTCAGCTATTTCTTTGACTTGGTTTTCGCGCTGTTGTTGGTCGATTTCAAAGCGTAGTTGTTGGAGTTGTTCTGAGAGGATTTGCTCGCGGTAGTAAATTTCTCGTACCATTTTTTGGAGGATTTTACCGAGGTGTCCTAACTCATCTTCTCGTTTGGCGATCGCGTGTAGTCCTTGACGTTCGATTGCGCGTACTTCTTGTGCGCTAACGTTTTCCTGACTAATGGTTTGAGCTAGTTTAGCCATTGGTTTGAGTGGTTGAATAACTCTTCTCTTTAGTAGATAGTTAATTGCACCCAGAACTAATGCAAAAATGACGGTGAAAATGCTGATAAATAAAAATAAGGCTTTGCGAGCGTTCATGAAGACTTCGTTTGCGGGGACGTAAATTACTTGCGCTCCAACTACCTGATTGACTTCCCACCCAAAACCGTTACGGGTTCCGTATTGTTCGACTAAACTTTTTGGTGCTTGTTCTGGGGTACTATGACACCTTAAACAGCTTTCACTGGTGACCACTAAAGGTTGAGCGATGTAAAATTGCTTTTGGTCAACTTCGGTGCGAAAGTCTGATAAACTTTTGAGAGTGTGATCACTTTGAAATTTTTGGATTAATCGAGCTTCAAAGAGATTGGCTTGGTCTTCTGGGTTGGTGGGGTTTAGGGTTGCTTCTCTGTAGACTAGGTTCTGGTATTCCCGATTTTCCCTCAGCTTGGTAAATACGGTTTTTGCGGCGATACTGGGAACCGTTTCTGGTATAAAGGCATTTTCCATGTTTGCGAGTTCGTATATTCGCGGTCCTGTTTGATTGAGGGTGTAGTTACGAACCGCAGTTACCAACTGCATGGCCAAGTGTCCGCGATACACTATTTCTGCTTGGGCTTTTTGTTCCAGTGCGGAGGATAGGGCTAATCCACCGAGACCAATCCCAGTGACAAAAATTAGCAGTAGGGATAATGTAAATTGAGATGCGAGCTTGAGTTGGGTAAGTTTTCGGAAATCGATGCGACTGAGCATATCCCCAATCCTAGTGAGTTATTTAATTATCTATATTTCTCAGGGTTAGGTACTCGTGCAATTTGCAAATATTGAGAATTCACTTCCGGTAAGTAGGTGGGTGGTGAAAATTGTCGTTGAGATTAGGGAGAGACGCGATATATCGCGTCTGTACGGGGGTAAGGCTTTTCGCTGAGTGATTAGTTACATTGTGGTTTGATGTTTAATTGTACCTACCTGACTTGAAAGTGAGTAGGGAGTAGTGAGTGGGGAGTGGGGGAAAAATCACTTTCATACATCCTGGTGTACACAGTTGATGATGACTACTTAAAAGGTGATTCTTGAACATTTACAAATAGTAAACAGCAGGTTGATTTAATTTTGTTTCCAGTAATTCCTGTAAAACTCGTCGGCAAACAATAACTAAACCCAATCGAGCGATCGCCAATTGACGATTACGGATTTTAGTCGCTCCAAAAATATTACATTCACTCCAAAACCGCTCAAACCCCCTAACTACATCCAAAGCATATCTTTGCCAACGCTCTACGGATGCATCCACTAAACACGCGATCGCATCGGTTGCATCAATCAAATTACCCAAAAAATCCCATTCTGCTGGTTCTTGAAAATATAAGAGATGGTAATCCCACCAGGGAATTCGCGTTTCGGAATCCACGGGTGAAATCAACCCCTCACCGATTCCTAATCTTACTAACCCACAACACCGCGCATGGGCATACTGTACACCGAATTCCATTTCTGTCAACCCCAAATCACGGAAATAATCCCCTTGCTCTGGAACAAAATCCACCCAACTTTGCAACCAAGCTGCTAATAACTCCGACATGACCTCAATTTCCAGCCAACCTAATTCGCTGACTTGAACTTGCCATTGTTGATCTGAATCCATCGCTAAATGAGAAGCCAAATTACCAGCAATCTCTCTAACCCCTACCCCATAAGCATTCGCGCATTGCAGCGCTAAACTCGAACGATAAACTAATTTACATTTCCCCTTATTTTTCAATCGTATTAAGGCTGTCGATGGATCATAAAGAAATTTTTCTTTTTTGGGATAAATACCTAGTGCAGCTACCATTTGACTGTATAATGACAGCTTAATAGATGTGTAATTCTTAACTAGTAGCATTTTATGCACATAGTATCCGGTTGACAGCACCGTACGGTACCAAACTTGCTACACATAAGTCATCTGTCTTTAGAGATATTTTACATTTGCAAGAGATAAATTAAAATAGGGTTAAATTTCTTGAACGAACGGTAATTTTTACTACCTTCGTAGTACAGTAGAGAAGTATCGTAAGAAAGTAGAAAATAAAATTTCTGCTTTTAAATGGCTGGCATCGTTAGGTGTCATGCTTGACGAGCCACACAAAGACACTCCTTGCCAACTTTTTGCACTTTTTTTAACGTCTTTGTCTTCAGCCGAAAACTCTTTGTTACCTATGCAATCTCCATCCTCATTCTCAGAGGCATCACGTCCTTTTTTAACTTGGCAACGCATTATTGACTGGGCTCAAGAACACTATCGTTGTCGCACCTTCAGTAAAGATGAACGCATACCAGCTCGTCCTGGATTGCTTTATCTGGTTCAGAGAGGGGCAATTCGGATGGTGGGAACAGCCCAAGTAAGTGCTACAGCCAGCCAATTGACATCACGGCGCATCAATCGCACCCCAGAAGAAGCCTTTCTCGGTTTCGTGGGAGCGGGACAGCCGTTTGAAATAGTGGCCCAATCGCCATTTACGCTCCAGTCCTACGCTCATGTCGATCAAACATCCGTCCTGTGGATGTATTGGCATGACTTGGATAACTGGCCTCATTTTCGCCGGGAAGTCATGGATGCTTTCCGTTACCAGCACCAACGTAAACTCCTATGGTTGAGCGCTCTTGGTCAACGGCGTACCATTGATAGACTTTTGGGTTTCTTGACCTTGTTAATCGAGGAATACGGAGAGCCAGCAATGAGCGAAACAGACCCGGATGTAATTCGCGGTTATTGTTTGCCCTTCCCCTTGACCCATGCCCAAATTGGTAGCGCCATTGGTTCTACGCGTGTAACTGTCACCCGATTAATGGGTAAATTACGTCAGCGTGGCTTAATCCTTACCCAAGGAGACAACCTAATTTGCTTACCTGCGGAATCAATCAACCGCGCAAGCTAAGGACGTTGGACTGGAGCAGGTGTCAGGGAGTTTTGACAAATCCCCCTTGGGTAAATCAATTCCTGTACCTGCGCAGTCAACGAATGATGACAATCATGTCAGCGTAATCTGGCTCTAATCAGCCTTCAGACTTAAGTATGAATGGTTGATGTGGAAAAGTCGTTTGGATTAATTCGTTAAGGTTAATCCAAAAATCATAAATCATCCTGTTTTACCACCACAAGCAGGTCATGGTTAATTAGATTTCACTGTGATACAAAACTAAATAACTATTGCCAAAGCTAGCTGATGGCAGAACAAGCAGCTTTGGTATAGTGCAACCAAAACTCCTGGTGTAAGTCCTATTCGCTAGGAGTTTGAGTGAGCGTAGCTATACTTATTTGTTGTTGATAGTTGACAGGTAACAGTTAACCTTATATTGCAATCCGAATCCTGATTGGAGTGTAATTGACCACCCATGAAAAATTTACCCGTGTTACTTCTAAAATTTTAACGATTAATATAGGCTTGCTGCAAAGTAGTAAAACTCTCATACAGTAAGTAAGCTTTGGAGGGTATTTTATGCGCCAAAAATTGCCAACAAATAGGCATATAGAAGCTCAAAAAACTTGCATCTGTAATTTTGTGGAGTCAATGAAAAGTGGAATTTTGGGGTAAAAACTATTCCCTACTCCCGACTCCCTACCCTCACTCAAAGACTTTGACAGCAGACCCTAATATACTCAAATACTTAATTATTCTACTCCCCATCCCTTTTCCACTGGCAAAAAGCTTCCCACTTCCTCCTGAGTTGAATCTAAAATTTAAGAGTGAAAAATAAGAGGCTGATTGTCAATGGCTTACGATTACGACTTATTTGTGATTGGTGCGGGAAGTGGTGGTTTAGCAGCTTCTAAACGTGCTGCTAGCTATGGAGCAAAGGTAGCGATCGCCGAGAATGACATGGTGGGTGGAACCTGTGTGATTCGTGGTTGCGTTCCTAAAAAATTAATGAAATATGGTTCCCATTTCCCCGCGTTGTTTTCCGAAGCTGCGGGTTATGGGTGGAAAGTGGGGGATGCGGAATTAGATTGGGAAAAATTTATTACCTCGATTGATAACGAAGTCCGTCGGTTATCGGCTTTGCATATTAGTTTGCTGGAAAAAAATGGTGTTCAATTAATTCAAGGTAGGGCAAAATTATTAGATCCCCATACAATCGAGGTTGGTGACAAAAAATATACAGCCGACAAAATCCTGATTGCGGTGGGTGGTCGTCCCGTGAAACCAGACGTACCGGGTTTTGAACATGGTATCGTGTCTGACCAAATATTTCATTTGCCAGCCAGACCGAAACATATTGCCATTATTGGTGCAGGTTATATTGGTACGGAATTTGCTTGTATTATGCGGGGTTTGGGTAGCGAAGTCACCCATATTAACCGCAGTGGGATGATTTTGCGAGGATTCGATGATGATATTCGTAGCAATGTCGAAGAGGGTATGGTTAACCACGGGATTAGATTAATTAAAAATAGCGTGGTGGAAAAGGTTGAGCAAGTTGATGGGAGATTGAAGCTAACCCTATCAGACGAGAAATTAGAACCAGTGATTGCCGATGTTTTTTTAATTGCCACTGGACGCGCACCGAATGTAATTGGTTTAGGTTTAGAAGCAGCTGGGGTGGAACTAGCGGAAGATAGCCTGGTGGAGATACCAGGCTATGGGAAAATGAGCGCCATTAAGGTCAATGAGTATAGCCAAACCAGCCAACCCAATATTTACGCTGTCGGTGATGTTACTGACCGATTGAACCTGACACCTGTAGCAATTGGGGAAGGTAGAGCCTTTGCCGATAGTGAATTTGGTGAAAACCGTCGTGTCTTTAGTCACTCAAACGTGGCGACGGCAATTTTTTCCACACCAGAAGCTGCGACGGTGGGGTTAACGGAAGCCGAAGCGAAGGAAAAATACGGTGAAGACGGGATTAAGGTTTTCCGTACCCAATTCCGTTCCATGTACTATGTGTTAACCGGAAAACAGGAAAAAACCATGATGAAATTGGTGGTGGAAAAAGCCACCGATAAAGTCCTGGGAGCGCATATGGTTGGAGATAACGCGGCGGAAATTATTCAAGGAATTGCGATCGCAGTCAAAATGGGTGCAACCAAAAAAGACTTTGACGCAACCGTCGGTATCCATCCCTCTGTAGCTGAGGAATTTGTCACCATGAGATAAACAAGGGATTACAAACAGGGGAAATTTCTAGTAGAGACGACCCGTCGGGTCGTCCCTCCCCTTCAGAAAGAATTGTGAAGTTATCAACAAGAGAAATTGTATTTTTGATGAAGCGCAACAAAATCAGGGTCAAAGGCTTGAAGAACACAGGAAAGAGTATCCATTAGCCAATGGCGGGAACTCACAATAAACTTGGAAATTCTTCATATACAGAACCACCATGTTACCATCTGGATGGTTTGAAAGGGTTCGCACCTGGCAAAATACAAATTAAAGCCGACGAATCCCAACGTCTCTAAATTCGGTGGTTGAGGAGAGAATAGTAGTGCAAGATAGCATGTCAGTGGCAGAACCAAATCCACATACGCAGCGAAACCAGCCACAACCGATTCGTGTCGGTGTGATCGGCGTGGGTAACATGGGGCAACATCACACCCGTGTCCTCAGTTCCATGAAAGACGTGGAACTGGTGGGGGTGGCGGATGTTAACGTTGAACTGGGGCTGGAAACTGCAAGTAAGTACAAAGCCTGTTTTTTTGAGGATTACTGCGACTTACTACCCCTAGTGGATGCGGTTTGTATCGCAGTACCGACCCGTTTACATTATGCGGTGGGAATTAATTGTTTGTTGGCTGGTATCCATGTTCTGATTGAAAAGCCGATTGCAGCCAGCATTTCGGAGGCGGAATCCCTAGTGAATGCGGCGGCGGAATCCCGATGCATTCTTCAGGTTGGGCATATTGAAAGGTTTAACCCGGCATTTCAGGAACTAAGTAAAGTCGTAAAAACCGAACAAATTATCGCCTTAGAATCCCATCGGCTGAGTCCATACTCCCATCGAGCTAATGATGTATCGGTAGTTTTAGATTTAATGATTCACGATATCGATTTGTTGTTGGAACTGGCTGCATCTCCAGTGATTAAGCTGTCTGCTAGTGGTACACGTAGTCAGGATTCTCCCTATCTGGATTATGTAACAGCGACTTTAGGCTTTGCCAATGGTATAGTTGCCACCTTAAATGCCAGCAAAGTTACCCACCGCAAAATCCGACGTATTGTTGCTCACTGCAAAAATTCCTTTACAGAAACAGATTTTTTACAAAATGAAGTTTTGATCCATCGACATACCGCAGGGAATCCAGCACCGGAATATGGTCAAGCTCTTTATCGTCAAGATGGTTTAATCGAAAAGGTTTACACTACCAATGTGGAGCCATTACGGGCAGAATTAGAGCATTTTATCAACTGTGTTCGGGGTGGTAATCAACCATCAGTCGGTGGAGAACAAGCCCTTAAAGCCCTGCGGTTAGCAAGTTTAATTGAACAAATGGCTCTGGATGACCGGGTTTGGGACCCCTCGGAATGGCAATCACAAGAGCGAATTCAGTCTTTAACCAGATTCTAAGTAGCAAATATAAATAATTTTAATTAATTGGGTAAGAGGTATAATTATTTCCTTTTACCCTTTCTTTTTTTGATTGATTTTTGTGAGTGATTGGTAATTTTTCCGACAATTTACTTCAAACTAAAATAACAACAGCTACGGAAAATTAGAGGAACCGCAAACTCAATGCTGGAATGGATCACAAATACAATCAACTCCCTTGGCTACCTTGGCATTGGTTTATTAATGTTTTTAGAAAATTTATTTCCTCCCCTCCCCTCAGAACTGATTATGCCTTTAGCAGGATTTACATCTAGTCCAGAAGCAGGGGGAAAATTGAGTTTAGCAGGTGTTTTTTTGGCGGGTGTAATTGGTTCCGTGCTGGGCGGTTTGGTTTGGTATTATCCGGGTAAGCTGTTGGGATTAGAGCGACTCCAGGAATTAGCAGACAGATATGGTAAGTGGGTGACAATATCCAGCAAAGATATTACCAAAGCGAATATTTGGTTTAATCGTCAAGGAAGTAAAGCTGTTTTCATCGGCAGATTAATACCGGGAGTACGGACATTAATTTCCGTACCAGCAGGAATTAGTAACATGCCCATAATTACCTTCCTATTGTATACGGGCTTGGGTAGCGCCTTGTGGGTAGGTTTGCTAACATACTCAGGATACGTATTGGGTAAACAATATGAACTTGTCGAGCGATACCTAGCTCCTGTATCAAAAATAGTGCTACTTGCGATCGCCCTAATTTTTGTCGGATGGGTGGTGAAACGGAAACGTTACAGCCAAAGAAGATAAAAAATTATACGGTTATCTACAATTTTGTAGAAAAAAATCGCAGAAGAAACTAGTCCAAAAATGATACGATGCTGTCAATATCAAAGTGTTGCAGTCGTTATCGTCGCTAGGGATACAAAGGAGTGAATTAAATTTACAATTGATACGCTCTTGGCAACAGGTATAACAGTAAAGGTATATCTGACAACTGTTTCCCAATAAACCAACTGATTATGCTCGCATTTTTATAAAATGAGCATTTTATGACTTGTTCAAACTTGAAGTAATTACTAGGAGCTTTCATGACGGAACAACCTTCTGCCGCTACACCAATGAATGCTGCTGCAATCCCCATGAACCGGGTTACAGCATCGACTCCGATTAACGCCATCCCCAAACCCATGAATGGTGGTGGTTCTCCTTCTGGGAAAAACATCCTCAGTGTAGACCTAGGTCGGACTTCTACCAAGACCTGTGTCAGTCGCGAACCCAATAATGTGATATTTATCCCCGCCAATGTCAAAAAAATGTCAATGGAACAGGTTCGGGGTGGAGTATTTGAAGCACGTGCTACTGACCCCTTGATGGATTTATGGTTTGAGTATCAGGGTAGCGGTTATGCTGTCGGTCAATTAGCTGCTGACTTCGGAGCCAATCTCGGTGTAGGCCAATCGAAAGTAGAAGATGCGTTGTGTAAAGTATTAGCTGCGGCTGGATATTTCAAACTCAAGGACGAAATTTCGGTTGTATTGAGCTTACCTTACCACTCCCAGGAGCAATTTGAACGGGAAAAAAGCCAGTTAATCAGTCAGGTTAGCGGTCCCCACATTCTCAACTTCCGTGGAGAAGAGGTAAACTTAAATGTGACTAAGGTTTGGGTAATGCCAGAGGGCTATGGTAGCCTCCTGTGGTGCGAAGCTCAACCGAAGAAAGGCCCATCTACTTCCGACTTTACCAAAGTATCCGTGGCAATTGTGGATATCGGACACCAAACCATTGATTGCTTGATGGTGGATAATTTCCGCTTTGCACGGGGGGCTTCCAAGAGTGAAGACTTCGGGATGAATAAGTTTTATGAATTAGTGGCAGCAGAAATTGAAGGTTCTGACGCACAATCACTCTCCTTAATTGCAGCAGTGAATCGTCCCAAAGGCGATCGCTTTTATCGTCCCCGTGGTGCGAGCAAACCAACCAATTTGGACGACTTCCTCCCCAATTTAACGGAAATGTTCTCCCGCGAAATTTGCAGTCGGATTTTGGCTTGGCTCCCAGAACGGGTTACTGACGTGATTTTAACTGGTGGTGGTGGCGAATTTTTCTGGGAAGACATGCAACGTCTACTCAAAGAAGCAAAAATTAACGCCCACCTAGCCGCACCATCGCGTCAAGCCAATGCCTTGGGGCAGTATATTTATGGAGAAACCCAATTATCTGCCAATCGTACACCTAAGGCCTAATTCTGATGTTCCAATGGTCCAAAAAAGTCGTTAAATCCGTTTCGTTTAATCCTGGAGTCGCGGACGAAAGTTTACTTGCATTAGTCGAAAGTCATTTGGAGAAAGACCCTGACAAGTCGTTTAGCGATTTATGCAAGGAAGCACTTTGGCAAGCTTTGTGTGTACCAGAGTCGGTTCGTCCCGTCTCCGGTTCCCCAATGGTGTTATCAGAGGGGAAAATTGCAGATGAGACAAAATCGTCCAACTCTGCTCACGCAATCACCGGGTCAAATTTGGGGGTTGAGCAACAACTTGCTGTATTGCGACGACAAATGGCTGACCTAGAGGAACGTTTTTTTGCAAAGGAAGCAAATCGATTGGATGTGATGGAACGCCAGATATTGCAGTTAAATCAACAAATTGCCCAACTGGCGATGGTTCTTACCCAAGGTGTGACAGTCCAGGTTTCATCAATACCATCACCACCTGTTGCAGATAAGCGTTCTAATTCCAGTCCTGGGTTCAGTTCACCTCCACCCCAGGAGGTTGACCCTGTGATTAGTCGTCTCAGTCATTTAGTTGATGATTTTTAAACTTTATTCAGGGTGCAATTTGTTCTCCACAATTTACATTAGCTCCTTAATAGTTAGGTCTATTAAGGAGTATTGCTTTCTTAATTCGTAATTTCTCATCGCCTGTGGGCGGGTTATAGTGCAATACGCTTGGTGTTAAAGATGACTGTAGGTTGGGTTGAGGCTTTGCATCGACTGTTGATTTTGTGGAAATTTACCCATCAGTTCACACAGTTTTTGTGATTATCTCGTCCCTATGCTCCGCGTGGGGACGCATTTCACGAGGGCTACTGCCTCAAATCAGGAAGCAGAGCTTCCCTATATGTATCAACAGCCGGAGTCTTGGAACAAGTTTGCTGTCACGGTTTGTGCATGAATTTGCGACCCCAAAAAAAAGGCACAAAGTACACAGCCTAGGCTCTGCCTCTACATTCTTTAACCCAACCTAGTATCTTAAAAGTAGTGGTAGACCGTCCCAACCAAGGTAGAAAAAACCGCTTCGTAGCAGGGGTGACCACTAAAATCTCCACGACAGAACTCCAACAGTCGCCGGGAGCATCTCAAATGATAGCTCGTATCGTGCAAGGATGAGGGGAATCTTGGGGATGTCATCAAAAACAGGGAGTGCGATCGCACAGAACTATGTAGGTATCGATGTCAGTCAAGCAAGACTAGATGTTGATATTCGTCCAGTAAACATCACACTAAAAGTCGCAAATACAAAGGAAGAAATTACAACTTGAGTCGAAACAATCAAATTATATAACCCCAAATTAATAGTCATAGAAGCAACAGGAGGATTAGAAACAGAAGCAATAATTCAATTACAAGCATCTCAACAACCAGTAGCACTGATAAACCCACGTCAAGGAAGAGATTTTGCAAAGGCATCCGGGTATTTAGGGAAGACAGATACAATTGATGCAAGAGTATTAGCGCATTTTGGAGAAGCAATTCAACCAAAAGTGTTAGCGATAGAATCAGAAGAATCACGCCAGTTGGGTGAATTAGTGAGTCGTAGACGGCAGTTGGTAGAAATGCAAACTGCGGAGAAAAATCGACTTGCTCGTGTTCGTGGAAAAGCATTGGAAGAGATAGAGAAACATCTCGAATATCTAGAAAAAAGGCGAAATCAGATCAATGAAGAAATAGAAGAAATGACGAAAAATAACCAGGAATGGTCAGAGAAGGTAAAGCTGTTCAAAACTTTTCCTGGTATAGGTTCTGTAATTTCTTCAACCATCGTTTCTGATTTGCCGGAATTAGGAAAACTATCAGCAAAATGTATTTCTCGGCTAGTTGGAGTCGCACCGCTTAATCATGATGGCGGACAGTTTAAAGGTCAGCGAATGATTTGGGGAGGTCGTGCTCATATTCGTGCAATTCTGTACATGGGAACTTGAGTTGCAACACCTTGTAATCCTGTGTTCAAAGAATTTTACGAGGGTCTTGTTGAACGTGGAAAATCAAAGAAACTTGCGATTACAGCTTGTGTTCGTAAAATGTTAGTTATTCTCAATGCGATGGTCAGAGATAATAAACCTTGGAATGTTGCTAAAACAGAGATATCAGTCAGTTCAAGTCGAAATTATCTTGGCTGAAATCAAGCATACATTATTCGATTTCTTCGTTAGTAATTCGATATTTCTTCGATGCTTTCAAGTCAGTTATTTATGACTTGAGAATATTGTAATTGATATATTTTCCCCTGACGCTTGAGACCGCGACTGGGGAAGATTCGGTGGCGAAGCGGAGTTCTAAGTGCGGGCTAGGTTGATTTGTGATGCTCACAAATAGTTTTAATGCCCCCACTTGGTGCCACCGAATTAGCGAAGCCTTTCCCCCTGTCGCGTCATTTTATTTTTTGCGATCGCTTGACTTTTAACACAGTCGCTACAGTTATCTTTAACTGAACCGTATTGAATTAACACCTGAAAATCGAGAGTTTCAATAATCCAAAATCTAAAATCCATAGACGCACGTAGTGCGGCTTCCCGTAGGGTAATCCAAAATCTAAAATCGAATAATCTAAAATCTAAAATCGAATAATTTGTCTTTCCGTACAGACGTAGCTTAACTGTCTGTCCCAAGGTTCGATGGGTAACTCATGAATGAGGGCGAAATCAAAAAGAATACCGATAGAAGGGATTGTTAGCCATTCAGGGGAAGCGAACATACGGTCGTAATATCCACCTCCGTAGCCTAGACGATAACCACGGCGATCGCCAGCGACACAGGGGACTAAAATTAAATCGACCTGGTTAGGTGTTATGATGTTTGCATCTGTGGTTGGTTCTAGAATTCCGTAGCGACCAGTTTGGAGGGGGTCTCCAGGTTTCCACTCCCACCAAGTCATTTGTTGACCGACACAGCGAGGGAATCCCCAGATTTGCTGGGAATTGGTGAATAACTGGTGTAGATTTGGCTCGTTTTGAATGCTAAAGTAGGCTAGAACCGTTTTGGCTTGGGTAAATACTGAAAAGCTTTGTAAATTTTGACAAATCAGGGTACTTTTGCTTTGCCAATCATCCCTTTCTAGTTGGGAACGGGTTTTTAAAAACTGACTACGAAGTTGATTTTTAGTTTGAGTTTCTACCATTTGGACTCAACAATTGGTAAATTCAACCAATCACTAATTTCTTTTGCTAACCATTCCCGTTCGGCAATGGTTAAATTACTATAACAGTCAAAGTCAAAATCTTTAAATATTTTGTTTCGACTTCCAGGTTGGTTTTTGGTATCCAAAATTAAACTTTCTTTAATCCCCGTATTATACACATCTACAATCATTGTGATTTTCTCTAAATAGTCGATTGGAATCCTTTTTTGGCAGACATTCCAGGCGAATAGTTTATTAATTACATGCAAGTTTTTCTGGGTAAAAATTAAGTGAGTGCGCTTGTATAAAGCTAAAAGGACGAGGATAATTAAAATTGCGATCGCGCTCAATTGTAATAAAAATATAAAGAACCACACCATAGATAGGGCGTAGGAAAAGATGGAGCCAGATACAAAATTTGTGCCAATCGCAAAGGGAGCAATACACGAAATTAGAGCGATTAAACCCGTACCAAAGCCTGTGGGAGGAAGGATAATTTCTAATTTGTCAATTTTGAGGAAAATCAAATCTGCTTTACTCAGTTGACTTTTTAAGTGATTTTGGTAGAATTCAGGTGAAATTATTAATAAGTAGGTATTATTGCAAATAAAAGACCCTTCTTTTTCTGGGATAACAATGCTAAATGTTTTATACATGAAGCAAGCTTTTTCTAGATAGTTTACAAGTGGGAGATACTTGTTAAGTAATCGTTTGATTATCCTGCTACTTCTAACCTCCTCCTTGTTGAAAATTTCATCAATGTGTCTTTATCCGGGTTTTCAGTCTGTTTTGTCACTCTTTGAGGGAATCCGAAATCTCAAATCACAAATCCACAATTATTCAGATGAAATATAATTATTCACTTCAAATATTTATCAAAATTATTATTCTGTGCCTACCAATTTTTGCCTGTACACCTGATAATTCCAGAGAAATGTCAAGTATTAATTATCACTATTTTGTCTATCGTCCTGACTCTAAACATGAGCTTATAAAGCTAATTTTTTCTTCGAGACTAATCCCTATTGCCTACTCCCCATTCCCAAAAACGATAATTCAAGTATCAAAAAGGACTTTTTAAACAACCTCCAACGATGTAATCGGTGTTTCAACTAACTCGAACTTTAGTTATATCTATCTTTTCAGGTAAATATCATGCAGATAAACTGATCAACGGGGAAATAACGAAACAGCAACCGTAGAAGCTCAAATATCTTACATAATCAAAACATCAGGTCAAAGAATATCCGGAACTCGACACTTCTCATTAATTTGGGATTCCTCATCTCAAAGATGGTTAATTGATGCAATTGAGCGAGTTTGATTTTGATTATCGATCAAGCCTCAGAGCAAATAGACCGCGCCAAGTAATTTCTGGCGATCGCAATTCGCGACATCATTTGAGATGGGAAAAAAGGATGCCAGAGAATACCTGGAAAACCATAAAACCCTAGAGCGCATCTATCGCTTCACTCCCCAGAAATCCCGACGCGATATGCGCAGTCTAAAACCCCTGGTCTATCCCTGTACTTTCCCGATTCTCGACCTATTCCGATACTTCCCCTGTTACTCCCTCCGCATCGGGTGGTACAATAGCTACTCCAGTTATGACATCATCCTCGTCTAAGCGTTGGACGCGCACCCCGGTTGCAGAACGGGATTGAATCGAAATTGCATTCACTGCCTGACGAATAATAATCCCTCGACTAGTTACCATCATGATTTCGTCGTCGTCGTTGTTGACAATGTGCAGGGTTGCCATTGTGTCCTGATTTTTCAGGTTTTTGAATTTCGTCGCCATTATCCCCTGTCCAGCGCGATTTTGCAACCGGAATTGAGCCACGGGGACGCGCTTACCATAGCCACTACTAGTTATAATTAATACCCACGGTGGGGCACTGTTGCTATTACTTGTTTCTGTACTTTCTGCCGCTTCTTCCGTTAGGGGTTCCTCAATATCTCCGGCTTCGGTTCCACCTACTTCCTGATCTAACCTGGCCAAAACTGCTGCGGGGAGTATGTCCATTCCCACCAATCGATCGTTGGCTTTTAATTTCATGGCCCTGACTCCTCTGGTTGCTCTCCCTAAAGGACGCAATTGTTCATGGTTACAACGGAAATGAATCGCCATTCCTTGCAGGGAGCCGACAATCAGACTATCCTCTTCTTTGGCTCGTCGCACCCACCGCAGTTGATCGCCTTCTTCTAGGGATATGGCAATTAAACCGTTGGCACGAATATTACTAAAGGCTGATAGTTCGGTTTTCTTAATAAAACCGCCGTTGGTGAGCATGACCAGATATTCTTCACTGGTAAATTCCGATACTGGGACGATGGAGGTGATTTTTTCTTCTTTGGGGATGGGTAGCATTTGCACAATGGGGGTTCCCCGACTTGTCCGTGAACCTACTGGTATTTGGTAGGCTTTGAGGCAATACACCACACCCCTTTGACTGAAGAAGAGAATGCTGTCATGGTCGCAACAGGACAGAAAATGTTCGATGTTATCATCTTCTTTGACTTTGGCTCCGGCTTTGCCTCTGGTGGCTCGATTTTGGGCTTCAAAGGTATTGACGGGCATCCGTTTGATGTATCCTTGTTCTGTGAGGAGGATAATTGCTTTTTCGTTGGCAATTAAATCGGTGTCATCTAGTTCCCCTTCTGCATGGGTGATGACGGTGCGACGGGGTGTGGCGAAGCGTTCTTTGAGTTGTTTAACTTCTGTTTCGATAATTTCTAAAATCCGTTCCCGTCGCGCAAGAATATCTCGTAAATCGGCGATTTGCACTTGTAACTGTTCGTGTTCCAGGCGGATTTTATCGGCTTCGAGGGCTGTGAGACGGCGTAGTTGCATTTGCAAGATTGCGTCTGCTTGGACTTCTGAAAGTCCGTAGGTAGCAATTAATTCACCTTTGGCAGTCGGTGTATCGGCAGCACTACGAATTAGCTGAATAATTGCATCTAGTTGAGCAAGGGCAATTAATAATCCTTGCAATAGATGGTCTCGTTCTTCGGCTTTGCGCAGTTCGTAGCGAGTACGTCGGGTAATGGATTCGACTCGAAAATCCAGGAATACCTGCAAAAATTGCTTGAGGGTGAGAACTTGTGGTTCACCATTAACTAATGCCAACATGTTGGCACCGAAGTTGGCTTGTAGAGGTGTTTGTTTGTAGAGGTTGTTGAGGACAACACGAGGATAGGCATCCCGTTTTAATTCGATGACGATGCGCATTCCATCGCGATCGCTTTCATCACGAATATCGGCAATCCCTTCAATCCGTTTGTCGTTGACTAATTCGGCTATTTTCTCAATTAATGCGGCTTTATTGGTTTGATAGGGTAGTTCGGTAATAATTATTGCCTCCCTATCTGGTCGTCCCCGTTGCTCAATGGTTTCAATGTTGGCAACCCCCCGCATCGTAATCGAGCCACGACCAGTGGTATAGGCTTCTTTGATGGCTGCAACACCTAAGATTTGTCCACCCGTGGGAAAGTCGGGACCATGTATATATTGCATTAACTGCAAATCCGTAATTTCGGGGTTGTGAATTAATGCCACTAACCCATCAATTAGTTCACCCAGGTTGTGGGGAGGGATATTCGTCGCCATTCCCACGGCAATTCCCGACGAACCGTTGAGCAGTAACTGGGGAAGCCTTGCGGGTAATACCGTTGGCTCCTGCTGAGAACCGTCGAAGTTATCAATGAAATCTACTGTTTCCGACTCAATATCCTGGAGCAGGGAAGCACTAGTTAAAGCCTGTAAGCGACACTCTGTGTAGCGCATCGCGGCTGGAGGGTCATTATCAATCGACCCAAAGTTACCATGTCCGTCAATTAAGGGCGCACGCATGGAAAAATCTTGAGCCATCCGCACTAAGGCATCATAAACTGCCGTGTCGCCGTGGGGATGGTATTTACCCAATACTTCACCGACAACCCGAGCGCATTTACGGAATGGTCGGTCAGAAGCTAACCCCAATTCGTGCATGGCATACAAAATCCGTCGATGCACGGGTTTGAGACCATCCCTCGCATCTGGTAGTGCCCTACCTACAATTACGCTCATGGCGTATTCCAGATATGACCTGGACATTTCGTTCCGCAGATCCGTGGGGATAATCCTCTCCTGAGAGGTTGCCATAACCTTACAAACTCCGAAAAACTAAATTTTTACCCTTTGGGAGGGCAAGCAGTATTATTCTTAAGCTTGTTTGAATAATTGCTATATTCCAGTTCAGATTATAGCATAACAATTGCTTTTTTTGGAGATATTCACCTATGGGAATCCGATTTGGTTTTTGAGTCTATCTGTTGGGGTTAGGGGGTAGGTAGTAGGGAGTAGGAAGGAGAAACTTTACTGAGTTTTGTATACGCCAGCGCTGGCTGTGTCAACAATTTTCAAATGGAACTTCTATATCCTTGAGATGATATGATTTTACGGAATTTTTATCGGGATTATTTATCGATTTTTTCCTGTTTTCCTGGTTGATATTTGTTAGCTATTTAAGTGTTTATTGGGATTTGATATTAAATTTTTTTGGTGTTGACGAAAGCTTTTTATGAAAGTATTTTTGAGTTGATATTTTGACTGATTTCCACGGTAAAAAAAATGCTGAATTTATTTATATTCTCCAATACGGTTTAGTTAGAAATGAAAGCCTTGAATGGTATAGGTTGGGAAGCTACTACCTTGCGCAGGTTCCCCGCGTTGAAGTAAGGGAGACGCGATGTATCGCGTTTCTATTTCTGATACAATTTACAAACGACAACCTGGTGCGATCGCAAATTCAGTTTCTGGCAGTTTCTGCAAAAAATAATTATGGTGGCAATTATCTACTCCGATGAGTTTCTCCATCATCAAACCGGAGTTTATCATCCCGAAACACCTCAACGTTTATCAGCTATTACCGCAGCCTTACACACAGCAGATTTTGCCAACCAATTGACTTGGTATTCCCCCACACCCGTTGACCAACGTGCCATCATTCCCTTACTCACACAAGTCCACACCCCAGAATATATTACCAAAGTCAGGGAAATCGCGGAAACTGGAGGTGGATATATTGACAATGAGACTCCCGTATCACCCCAAAGCTATGATGTGGCATTATTAGCCATCAGCGCTTGGTTAGATGGGGTTGATCTGGTGATTCAAACCAACAAACCCGCATTTGTGTTAGCCCGTCCTCCCGGACACCACGCAGAACCAGAAACAGGGATGGGATTTTGTTTATTTGCTAACGCCGCGATCGCAGCCTTATATGCTTTAGAAAAACCGGAAATCAATCGGGTGGCCATCCTCGACTGGGATGTCCACCACGGGAATGGAACCCAGAAAATTGTCGAAACCAACCCCCACATAGTCTATTGTTCCCTTCACCAATACCCTTGCTATCCTGGAACCGGAAGACATACGGAAAAAGGACTGTACAATAACGTTTTAAATATTCCCCTTCCTCCCGGTAGCAGTACACGCAGTTATGAAGCTGCATTCACCAAGTTAGTTATCCCTTTTTTACAGGATTTCCAAGCTGATTTACTAATTATTAGTGCTGGATACGATGCGAATGCAGACGACCCCCTGGCAAATATTAATCTCCAACCAGAAGATTATGGATTATTTACTCAATATTGTTTGCAAATCACACCAAGAATTTTACTAGGCTTAGAAGGAGGATATGATTTGCATTCCCTGTCCCAGTCGGTGGTGGAAACTGTTGCTGCTATCCTCAAGGTGTGATAGGATTTTGGATTACTCTCCAAGGACATTTTACATATATTATATCTATTATATCGATTCTCTTTTACTTTGAAATAAATGAAACTAGAATAATCAACGATTATAGCTCCTGATATGTAGCAACCATTAGCGCAAACGATATTACGTAGGGCTTGCTGAAAAATAGTAAAGACGCGATATATCGCGTCTCCATATATCACAAGAATTAGAGGGAATTTTCGTCACAAAGATTGCTTTCCCAATAGGTATGCAAGGCTGAAAAAACCTGGCATTTTTAATTTTTTAGGTCTTGTGAAAAGTTAAATAGTTGGGTTAAAACTATTCCCTACTCCCTATTCCCTAACGTCACAAAAATACTTTTTCCGCAGACCCTACATATATCTTGGAGAAAAACAGACTTCCCAAGCCGCATCTAGGTTAATAACTACACCCCCATTCGTGATAAACTCAGTTGTGGTGGCAACTTCACCATCCATCCACCACAGGGCTGTTTTTCCAGTAGACTGATTGTACCATAATAAATCTGCTCGACCATCGCCATTATAATCGGCGGCTGTTTCAATCTGCCAACCTTGGGGGACTCGAATCCGTATTGAGTTTTTATCCTCAATAAATTTACCAGTGATTGTAAACTTACCTTCGTCATCCAATGTATTGGTATCTACATTCCAAACAGCACTTTCCCCATTGGCTTGATTTTGCCAAATAATATCCTGTTTCCCATCACCATCGGTGTCACCAATAGCTTTGATTTGCCAACTTTGGTCAGCCACTGTTTCGATAAATCGAGCTTGCTTAACTTGCGCGACCTCCATCAACCAAACGGCATTTTTCCCGTTTAGTTGATTACGCCAAATGATATCAGCTTTTCCGTCCCCATCCACATCACCAGCAGCTACCATTTTCCAACCGGGTTCACCAACGTTACGGATACTGAGGAACTGACCATTCACCTGGAAACCATCCATCAACCAAACCGCATTTTCACCGGTGTTATAATTACGCCATAAAATATCATCTTTACCGTCTCCATCAAAATCTGCTGCACTCACCATTGTCCAATCTGGAGTTGCAGAAATAATAAACTGTTGGGAATCTCCCCCTAGGACATTCAAACCATCCACTAACCAAATTTTGTTTTCCCCAGTACTGATGTTCCGCCAGAGAATATCAGCTTTACCATCTCCATTAAAATCTCCGGAGGTGATGATTTGCCAATTCCCATCTGTGACTGGGGGATTAATAAACGCAGCATCAGCGATCGCAAAATTATCTAATTTCCAAATAGCGTTTTCTCCGGTTGTATAATTACGCCAGAGAATATCGGCTTTGCCATCTCCATCAAAATCGTGACGGGTATTGGTTTGAACTGTAGCGAGCAACTTCACTACAAACCCATCTGTATTTCCTGCACTTTGTTCCGGTGTCCCATCCAGGTTTAAATCCACCTCACCCTGGAAGTAACCCGTGACAAACACATTTTTCTCGAAGTCAACAGCAATCCCCACACCAACTTCAACACTTGTACCACCAATGGTTTTTACCCAGTTAACTTTGCCATTACTAGCATTTTGCTGAATCACAAAAATATCACTCGAACCAGCATTGGTGACCGGATTACCATTGTTCGCAAAATCAACAGTACCCTCAAAATAACCAGTGGTATACACATTACCATAACTATCAAGGGCGATCGCATATCCACCTTCAGAAGCTGTTCCCCCCATTGGTGTCACCCATACCAAACTACCATCACTACCCCGGTATTTCGCGACAAAGATATCATCACTACCCTGGGAGTTGGTGAAGTTTCTATTCCCGAACCAATCCACCGACCCATCGAAGGAACCAGTGACGTACACATCACCCCTTGTATCGACGGCAATATCATAACTGTAATCAAAACCCCTACCACCAATCTGTCTTGACCAGACAACATCACCGCTCAGGTTATACTTAACAATAAATCCGTCAGTTTCACCAGCACTTCTCAGGTCAATTGTTCCATCACCATTCAAATCAATCGCACCTTGAAATTCACCATTCACGTACACATTTCCGCTACCATCGACGGTGACTCCATAGCCATAATCATAACCAGTTCCACCAATTTTTCTCCCCCAAACAACACTACCATCACTCGCATTTTGCTTAATAACAAAAGCATCACTCAAACCATTACTAACTTCTGGAGTTCCATCCCCATCTAAATCCACTGAACCATTAAAAGTCCCAGTGGTGTAAACATGTCCATTATCATCAACGGAAATGGCAAAACCACCATCAAAACCCGTTCCCCCAATGCTTTTAGACCAAATCACATCACCATTTTCCCCACTGTGTTTGAGGATAAAAATATCAGCAAAACCCTTACTAGTTAAGGAATTTCCCTCTCCACCTAAATTCACCGTACTTTGAAAATAACCAGTGGTGTAAACATCCCCATTACCATCGACGGCTATTCCATAACCAATATCACCTCTGGTTCCACCAATAGCTTTAACCCAAGCAACACTACCATCCTGTCCATTTTGCTTAACTACAAATACATCACCCGTATTAGCATTAGAAGTAATTGTTCTACCATCTAAGGTGACACTTCTGCGGAATTCTCCAATGGTATAGACATTACCAACCTGGTCTACCACCACCTCATAACCAGCATCAAAACCCGTATTACCAATTGTTCTTACCCAGTTAGGATGGGGGAGATTGGCATTTGTTTCGGATAATTTGATACCTTCACTAAGTTGTAGAGAAGATGCTTGCAAAGGTAAAAAATTATCGGTTTCTAGGGGATTATTGTCTCCGGCAATCGATTTGAATTTAGAGATACCGGATAAAGTAGTAGATAGGGCAAATGATTCAGACGAGAAGTTATCTAGCATAGATAAATACTGGCAGATTTGGCTACCAATATTAAAACCGGATGAATCATACCTGTGGCATCAGTATTAATACTGAGTTAAGGGCAGTTGGTAGTGAACCACCCAAGGATTTGAGATTTTGCGGAAAGTCAGGGAAGAGAAGTTAGCGGTAAGATTTTCTTCTTACAAAGTTCTACGGAGGGAGCATCCCCCCGCAGACTTTGCGCTTTCCGGTAAACTTCGGGGAGATGCATTCTTCCACTTTTAGATGGAACTGCATATAATATAATTTTTATTTTTGTGTGTAATTACGTAGCTTACTCATTGCTCTTGCAGTGGGGAAGGAAGTGGAGTGCGTCAATCTCAGCGGATTGTTAACATTGAAGTGAAGATTATGAGATTGCTTCGTCGTTCCTCCTTGCTTCAGACAACTTGTGATGTGCAACTTCACATAAAAACGGTATTAGCCAATTGTCTGACGAGGTGTGGGAAACGTAAAACCCCATAGATAGCCTAAATTCGAGAATACAAGCTTTCCCCAAATAATTCGTAACCAGCAATTAGAAGTTCTTAATTACGAATTACGTACGCGAAGCGTTGCCGCAGGCTATTACGTAGCTTGCTTCCCGCGAAGCGGGTATTACAAATTACAAATTACTATCAGAAATGAAAAATCCGATGACCGCACCTACCCTTACCCAACTTCAAGCTCAAACCATCACTTCAGAAGCATTTCGTCCCTACGGACAAGTGATTACCCCTAGTGCTGATGGTAAAGCTTTTGATTTGGAAGATGCTCAATTAGAACTAAGTCAGGGAATTCCCAGGTTTTATATTATGCGCTTACACCGACGGGGATGTCGTTTCCATCGGATAACTCGTCATCTCAAGTGTACCCAATGCTTGGGTTCCCTGGGAGGGAAAGAGTGGTTAATTGCTGTTTGTCCACCCGACAGTAGTATGGATGTACCGAATTTACAGGCAATCAAGGCTTTTCGAATTCCGGGGGATTGTTTTATTAAGTTAAATGTGGGAACATGGCACGCTGGTCCCTATTTTCAGGATGATGTGGTGGATTTTTATAATTTGGAATTGAGCGATACAAATATTGCGGACCACTTTACCCACGATTTTTTGTCAACTCAGGGGTTAGAGTTTGAAATCATTTGATGGTGCTAGCGCATCAAGTCCAGGGTGCAGGAGTTGAACCTGCCTAGGGCGAATTATGAGTTCGCTGCCTCAACCGCTCGGCCAACCCTGGATGTTAACGAAGATATAATATAACATATATCTTACCTCTTAACCGATTATGGGAATAAAGTTTCATTGTTTTTTTCTAGCTAGTCTCCGATAATCGTTTGGAAACCATCGTCAGAACGTTCGGCGAAGCCAAACTATGTAGTGTGAATCGACAAGAAACGTCTAATATAGTTAATTCTTGACTTGAAGGTGAGTCGGGAATAGTCCGTGAGGGGAGTGGGAAAAATCACTTTCATAGGTTCTGGTGTCAGTTTTCAAAAGTTCCCTCGCTCCCATGCTCCACGTGGGAGCAGAATCTGCGAGGTTCTTGTCTCGTGAATGAAGGCAGAGCCTTCAACTGACTAAGTGACCACGCGGAGCATGGTCACTAGGTTAGGGGAGCATGGTTACTAGGTTAAGTGACAACGCGGAGCATGGTTATTAGGTTAGGGGAGCATGGTCACTAGGTCAAAAGTTAATACTCGGTTTATTTCAGCCAACCAGTACTAGTCTCCCATCTTGTTTGGACACAGCCAAATAAGAAAATAGTTTATTCCAACTCCCAACTTCGTATTTACAGGCTAAAATCAATGGAAATCTGCTTGTCCGGTATCAATGTATCAATACTAAACTAATTATTAATTTGTCAGGTTTATGAAAATAAATTCTACGGTTCTGCTGACGTTAATTCTTTTAGCCCTAATGTTAGGAGCAGGTTCGGTCAGTGCAATTTTGGGGTTTGACATCGGTAGTAAGGCTCTCAAGGGTGTGACAACCCCAGATGCACGACCAACGACTAAGTTTACCAACTTAGCGAATAATAGCCAAGCGGGTGTGGCTTTACTACGGGAGGAGGAAATCTTAAAAATAGTTAAAGCTCGGATTGAAGGTAAAACAAAGGCTGCAAAAACTGAAAAGCCAAAGGAAGAGGATGAAGATTTAATTGCAAAAACAGAGAATGTGGCAGAAAAACCTAAAGAAACAGAAGAAAAACCTCAAGCGGGTTTCCCGATTAATACTGAAGCTGATGGAGTGACTTTTTCGGTGCAGTCGGCTAGGTTTTCTGGGGGTGATTTGATTATGCGGGTGAAAATGCAAAATAATTCTCAAGAACCGGTGCGTTTTCTGTATAGTTTCTTGGATGTGACCGATGATAAGGGTAGGGCTTTGAGTGCTAGTACTGATGGATTGCCGACGGAATTAGCTGGAAATGGACAGGAAGTGTCTGGTACGATTAGTATCTCTGCTTCCTTATTGGATGATGTGAGTAAAATCTCTTTGGCATTAACTGATTATCCTGCTCAAAAATTGCGCTTGGAATTACCAAATATTCCAGTGTCGCGATAGATAACAGCAGTTATGTAGATAATTGTTGATCGTCAATCATTGACTGTATGAACTATAGTCGAGTTTAATTAGCCGCAGTTAGGTTGGATATACTTTGCAAGCTGATATATTCCCTTTTGGTTTGTTGACAGTTGACAGGTGAGATTTAACCTTTAAGCATTAACCATCTAAACAAAAGGCTCATTGATTGACCGTGTAAAGTATATTACCTAATAGAGGTAATTACTGGATGAAAACTTACCTTTTCGGTCAAGATGCTTGGCTTCGGGTAAATTCCTGGGAATCCTGCAAAAGCGAGAATTCCTACCCATCGAAGGGTTGGGGAGTATCAAAAATATTGCGAATAACTGCGATGGGGTGGCGATCGCTATTAGCTCATAATTATTTTACATAATTATTTTTTTCATGGGCGCTCTTGTGCGAGTGGTGAAAGCAAACGTGATTTGGACAGATATCGGACTGCGGTTTTTATCAGTGTTGCTGCTGATTGCGATTAATGCTTTTTTTGTGACGGCTGAATTTTCGGTGGTGACTGTGCGGCGATCGCGGATTCATCAGTTGGTTCAAGCTGGAGATATTGAAGCGATCGCGGTGGAACGTTTGCAAGATAGTATTGATCGACTGTTGTCAACTACTCAGTTAGGGATTACTCTGTCGAGTTTGGCATTAGGATGGATTGGGGAAAGTTCGATTTCTGTGGTAATTAATTTTTGGTTACAGTTTTTACCACTACCGATTCGTCTGAATAGATTTGTTTCCCATTCCTTAGCAATTCCGATTTCTTTCTTTTTAATTGCCTATTTACAAATTGTTTTAGGGGAATTATGTCCAAAATCTGTGGCAATGCTTTATTCTGAGCAATTAGCACGGTTTTTAGGCCCTTTTATCAGACCAATTGTGCGGATATTTAGTCCTTTTATTTGGGTTTTAAATAATTCTACCTGGTTACTCTTAAAATTTTTTCGTATTAATTACAACGATAAGGTATGGCGATCGCCTGTCACTCCAGAAGAATTACAATTGATTATTGCCACGGAACGGGAATCGACTGGTTTACAAGCTGAGGAACGGGAATTACTGAAAAATGTGTTTGAGTTTGGTGAAGTTCGCACCCAAGAAATTATGGTTCCCCGGACTCAAATTGTTTCCCTTCCAAAACAAGCTACGTTACAAAACCTATTGTGGGAGATGGCAAAAACAGGTCATTTTACCTATCCAGTTATTGGCGAATCCCTGGATGATATTCGTGGTGTTGTTTATTTTCCAGACCTCACTAAACCGTTGGCTTTAGGAAAAATTACACCGGAAACCCAACTGCAACCGTGGATGCGCCCTGCAAGATTTGTACCCGAACACACACCGTTGCATGAATTATTACCCATGATTCAGCCAGAAACACCACCGATGGCAATTGTTGTTGATGAGTTTGGTGGAACTGTGGGGTTAGTGACGATTAAGGATGTGATTGCCCAAATTATCGGCTCTACTGGTACTCCCAGGGATGTAAATGGCTTACTGATTCAAAATGTGGATACCAACACGTTTTTAGTCCAAGCTCAAATTAATTTGGAAGATTTTAACGAGATTTTGCAGGTGGATTTACCTTTGGCGACTGAGTACCAAACCTTGGGTGGATTTATTTTATCCCAATTGCAAAAAATGCCCAACCGTGGAGAAGTTTTTGTTTACCAAAATTTAGAATTTACGGTTGTTTCTGTAGTCGGACCGAGATTACACCAAATTCAAGTCCGTATATTGTAGGGTATGGGGTCTGTTAATCCCAATTCTTGAAAAGCTGCTAATCTTAGTTGGCAAGAATCACAGACTCCACATGCAACCTCTCCCCCTTGGTAACAGGACCAGGTTAATTCCCAGGGAACACCTAATTTATTTCCAAGTTGAATAATTTCCGTTTTCCGCAGGTCGATCAAAGGAGTAACAATCTCAATCGGTTTACCTTCCCGACCCTGCTTGGTTCCCAAACGAAACACCGATTGCATGGCTTGAATATAGTCAGGACGACAATCAGGGTAGCCAGAATAATCCAAGGCATTAACTCCAATATACACCCGTTCTGCACCATAAATTTCCGCGTATGCCAGGGCAAAGCTCAGAAAAATTGTATTCCGTGCAGGTACGTAGGTAATGGGTATGGATTGAGTCATTTCAGAGAGGGTGCGCTCAGTGGGGATATCCAACTTATCATCCGTTAAAGCCGACCCCCCCCACTGTCGCAAATCAAACTCGACAACTGCATGGTAAACCACAGCCGCAGCTTGAGCAACAGCTTTTGCTGCTTGTAACTCACGACGGTGACGCTGGTGGTAGTCAAAGGAAATAGCATAGCAATCACAACCATCAGCGATCGCTTGATAAAGTACCGTTGAGGAATCTAATCCTCCTGATAATAAAATAACAGCCCGCATTGAGATTTTAGATTTTAAGATTTTGGATTTTGGATTAATTAGCACCACATTAATTTTGATGGGTGGGGAAAGGTTTATAGTAGCGCTAGTCTAGGACAACCCCACGGGTATAGCGCTTGATATTAAAACTTTTTCATAGCTCAAGCCACAACTACAAACCCCTCATAACCGATGTGGTGGAATACTCGGTGCAATCATCGCAGTAAAGTTGTGCGACTTTTAGTATACTTTGCTGCACACACTTCACACCTTTGCTAAAGTCACCATTTCCGCTTGATCTTGATATTTTCCTTGACGTGTATCATAACTAATCGCACAGGGTTCCCCTTCCAAAAATAATAACTGCACTACCCCTTCCGATGCATAAATCCGACAATCTGCACTAGAAGAATTAGAAAACTCCAGGGTTAAATGTCCCCTCCAAGCAGCTTCAGCTGGTGTCAGATTGGCAATAATCCCACATCTTGCATAAGTAGATTTACCAATACAAATTACCGTAATATTTTCTGGCACACTTAATCTTTCTAATGCCACACCCAAGCCGTAGGAATGGGCTGGAAGGATAAAATAATCACCATTTTCCCCGTGATGTAGTTGACTAAACTCTAAATTTTGGGGATTAAAATTCTTCGGGTCAATCACAGTTCCCGGAATATGCCGAAAAATTCGGAATTCCTTGGGAGAAAGGCGAATATCATACCCGTAGGAAGACAAACCATAACTAATCACACCTTTAGATGTGGTCTCATCCTGCTTGACCTTCCGTATCAAACTTGGTTCAAAGGGAGAAATCATACCCTGTTGAGCCATTTCCTTAATCCAAATATCGTTTTTGATCACGTTTTTCCTGGAATCCCACCACAATACTCAGAATAAAATAAATTATCATATTTAGGGAGTGGAGAGTAGGGAGTAGGAGTAGCCTACATGTATTGCTGACACCAGAACAAAAGTTGTTTTTCCTCATCCCTGGTCTCTTGTCTTGCTATTTGCGTGTCTACACTTTCAAATTAGTTCCCCATGTCCTTTAGACACGACCAAACAAGAACACAAATCATTCCCACGGACTATTCCCTACTCCCTGCTCCCGATTCCCAAGCAATAAAATCATCAAAATGATAGCCATGAGTGGAGAATATACCCTGGGAAATATCAGTCCTCTAATCCCTGCTGGTGATGATTTGGAAAGTGCGATCGCTTTTTATGAACAAAATTTAGGTTTTCAGAAAGTTCATCAAGAAGGTAATCCCATCCACATGGCCATCGTTGAACGGGATCAGGCGAAAATATTTTTAATTAAAAATAGTGATTCCCAATTAGCCCAGTCCACTTCTTTACGAATTTATGTTAAAAATATTGAAAACTATTATCAAGAGTTAATCGCCAAGTTCGCAGAAATTATCCATCCCCAGGGTAAATTAGAAACTAAACCTTGGGGGATGAAGGAATTTGTAGTCCTGGATTCTGCTGGAGTATGCCTCACCTTTTATGAACCGGCTGGTGGCTAGGCACTATTTTCCCTCATCCTATCTGAACAAGTTTTTATTTATTATTCAAACTTAATAGATATATACTTCAGCTTATTAAAAATATACAGCAATAAATTGACTGAACTAAATAATTTTGCGTAGTATTAATGTGATGGTTAGTTGAAAATCTTATTCATTAAACTAGAGAAATAATTGCAAAGCTGCGGAGGATTGGGTATGGGTTGCTATGATTGTCCGAGTAATTGTCATGCAAAATCTCACCAGCGTTTCCGATTCGGGAATTTTTTCCGATACAAACAACCCCAACCACTAAAAAAAGCCCAAACCCAGGGAGTTGTAGCCTTAGTGGGGATGCCAAATGTGGGCAAAAGTGTTCTATTCCATGCTTTAACAGGTAAGTATGTAACCGTATCCAATTACCCAGGTACAACAGTGGAAATTACTCAGGGAGTGATGACTTTGGGGGAAAATTCTCTGGCGGTGATTGATACACCTGGGATGTATTCATTCTTACCAATAAGTGAGGAGGAAAAGGTTGCTCGGAATTTGTTATTGAACCAGGTGATTGACGTGGTGGTGCATGTGGTGGATGCTAAGAACCTGGGTAGAATGCTACCTCTGACATTTCAGTTGATGGAAGCTGGGTTTCAGGTGGTGTTGGCAATCAACATGATTGATGAAGCGCAGCAACTGGGAATGAAGGTGAATTCCCAGCACTTGCAGATGGAATTGGGTATCCCGGTGATATTAATGTCCGCAACCACAGGAATGGGAATTAAAGAATTAAAAGCACGGGTAGGTGAATATGTTAACAAATCAACTAGTTTATCCCCAGTCTATTGAAGATGCGATCGCGGATTTAGTTCCTTGGTTAGAAAATCTCTCTTCTGGTTTTTCTCTGCGTAGTCGGGCATTATTACTATTACAGCATGACGAAGAAGCATGGCAGACCTTACCGGAGAATGGGCAGACAAAATTGGTAGAGATTATCAATCGCACAGAAATAGCTTTGGGGGATTCAATTACGAGTGTAGTGGCGAATACGCGTCAACAGTTAGCATGGAACTATGAGCAACAGAGTGTTGTTCAGCCTACAAGTACCCACCAACCCCTAAGTGAATGGTTACATAAACTTGTGATTCACCCTTTAACAGGGTTGCCAATTTTGGTTTTAATCATTTACTACGGTATTTATAAATTTGTGGGTGAATTTGGAGCAGGGACTTTAGTTGATATTATTGAAACCTTCTTTGAAGATAATATCAATCCGGTTGTGAACCATCTTGCCAAAGTAATTTTTCCTTGGCAACCTTTACAGGATTTAATCGGCAATGATTATGGGATTATCACATTAGGAATTCGCTATGCAGTGGCAATTATCTTACCAGTAGTTGCTACCTTCTTTTTGATGTTTTCAATTCTAGAAGATAGTGGCTACTTACCCAGATTATCGTTGTTAATTGACCGTTTATTTAAAGCCATTGGTTTGGAAGGAAGGGCTGTAATTCCGATGGTTTTAGGTTTAGGTTGTGGAACCATGGCCACCTTGGTGACAAGAACCCTAGAAACCAAACGGGAAAGACTAATTGCCACCATCTTATTAGCATCAACCGTACCCTGTGCAGCTCAATTAGGGGTAGTTTTAGGTTTACTATCCCAGAGCGCTACAGCTCTAAGTCTCTGGATCGGATTTATGGTTGCCATATTTATTGGCATTGGTTTATTGTGTAATCGCCTGCTTCCTGGAGAAAAACCATATTTTTATATGGAAATTCCTCCTTTGCGCCTTCCTCGTATCAGCGCAATTATCAAAAAAACCTACATTCGTCTCAAATGGTACTTTGGTGAAATTCTGCCGTTATTTATTTATGCTTCCGTAATTATTTGGATTGGCAGATTAACAGGAATTTTTGATTTTTTGATCCATCTTCTCCAACCAGTGGTTGCTGCATTAGGATTACCCGCATCAACGGCACAAGTCTTTTTATACGGTTTTTTCCGTCGGGATTACGGTGCGGCTGGTTTATTTGATTTACAACAGCAAGGGGGATTAAATCATCATCAATTAATTGTTGCGGCTATTACCTTGACATTATTTATTCCCTGTATTGCCCAATTACAATTCATGATTAAGGAACGAGGTGTCAAAGTAGCAACACTAATTGCAGTTTTTGTATTTATTTTTGCTTTTGTGATGGGTTTTGTGGTGAATCAAGCTTTGAATTTTATGAATATTGGGGGATAGATAAATGGGAGAAAAAGCATTTAAAACTCTGGGTTCTTCAGTCTCCTTAATGCGTCCGGGGGAGTCAGGAATTGTCACATCTTGCCATAGTCACGACCATCATATCCTCAAAAAATTAATGGCAATGGGAATTATTCCAGGAATATCGATTAAATTAGAACAGTCTTTTCCAGCTTTTGTGATTAAAGCTGGTAATACCCGTTTAGCATTTGATTTGGAAATTGCCAAAGCCATTTATGTGCGGATTCAGTAAGCGAGATTAATGATATTATCATCCGCTTATAATTTGTAGAACCTGATATTGAAAGTTGTTGACTGTTAACCATTGACAGTCAACAATCAAAGCCAAAACCGATATTTTCCAAACTGGATTAATTCTTTTCTGCGTGGGTATAACAATTTTTGGGACAGATTTTAGCACAAGCTTCACAGCCAATGCAGTTTTCTGGATGGGCTATAACCATGACTTTTTTCTCAATTTCTTCATCATCTTCATCTTCGACGAATTCACCTTCTTCGTTCATGGGTCGTAATTCTAAAACGTTATGTCCACAAATTTTAAAGCATCGACCACAACCAATACATTTATCTTGATCAATTGCTTGCGCAAATTTAGGTGTCCAAGTTTTGCCGCCGAAGGTTAATCCTGTTAAAGTAGCCATAATTCACCTACGAAATACTAATTCTAGATATCTCAAAATTCTCTAGTTACTTCTGATATTAATAAATCATTTATTTTGTGAAAAAAAGTTAATCTATGACATTTAATACAGGTTTTTTATTTGATGCATCTGCCTTCCGAAAAGTAATATTTTCAAGACTCAATTCAAATTTAATGAAAGATTTTCTCAAGAAAATACTATTTGATTTAGGCTGATTTGTTTATTTCTCAATATATCAATTTTTTTATCTTGCTGTAATTATCTACTTTAAGTTATATCTTGCAGCTTACCAGTAAATACTTAAATTACTATCTTCATAGTGATTTATTAATCTTACTATTTGTGTTGTCTTTGTATTCCATTTCAATGCACTTGTCTTTTAAGGAAGGGATCACAGTCTAGACATATGGTAACTTAGTCGATTCATGGTAAAACACTGAGTTAAATTGATTTTTAATCCGTCTAAAATGTCACATGAATTTCATAGTATTTTATGATTTCAATCAACTATTAGAAAATTATCTTATTAATCTTCCATCTTAGACCTAAAAGTGCAAACTTTTAACAATATCTTAGTATTAAATCGTTGCCAAGTAGACAAAGACTGAAAGAAGTATCCTGACAATACACTATTTTAAAAATTGCCAGATTTAGTGAAGTTAGATGGCAAGATACCTGTCTAATTATCATGAAAATAAGTCGAGAAGCTTTTGATATTATTCCCAGATATTAATTTTTTTACTAATGATAAATATCATACACTTAAAACTTTTAGCGTCTGACATAAATCCAGATAAACTTATCAATCATTTTTTGTATTTAGATGTAAAAACCAATCAAATTACAGCCTCGATTCACGATATCAAATACTAAGACATGGCTCATCCATAACATTCTTAAGACTATTTTTATGAAATATTTAAAATTGCCAAAAAGTTCAAACAGGCTTAGAGGTTAATAACCTGAAATAGCTTCCCTGGGATAATTTATTTTCAGAATAGAGAGTCATTCAAAAGATGGCAATTACAATTATGAAAAATTGCCATGAATACAAAAGTGTGGTTAGGAGTCGAATCTAGCGGACAAAATTCAGGGGAGACAATCATAACTCGGATTTCTCACAAACTCCTCAAACTTTCAGTGAGTAGGGAGTAGGGAGTAGCAGGAAAATAAACCCACTACTCAAGGCTTATCACTCCCTTGTGAGAAATGCAGGATAAATATAGTCAGCCATCTCAACCCGAAATGTGGCAATTAAATTATGCCTTATACAATACCAAATAACAGTTGTGTGAAATGTGACCACTGCTTTGCGCAAATCGAGTGTCCAACGGGTGCAATTAAAAAAGAAAATGATCAATTTTGGATTGATCCTGCTGCTTGTAACAATTGTGTCGGTTTTTATTCCGAACCTCAATGTGCGGTTGTGTGTCCTGCACATTTACCAATACCGTTACAAGTGAAGCGAGGACGCTGCAAAACTGAACCACGTGAACTGACGAGTCCAGATTTATTTGCTAATGGTACAAGTCACCCGTTTGCGTCGGCAATAGTGGTTTGGGAAGCGTGTAATGTACTTGCGCAACGTCAATCTTTACAGTGGGAAAAGGATGCGGATGGAAACATCTGTTATCATCGGACGGTGAATCAAGGAAAAAGCGCGATCGCATTTCATTTAGCGACCAAGACGGATGAAATGTGTTTAGCGCAGGATATGACTGCGGTGGAAACCTTGGACATTCGCGCAGCTGCGGTCAATTTAATTTTTGCTGCTCATGCAATTGGTTTGACAAAACCGTGGAAGGATGAATTTGTCATTGATGACCGACAACTGGAAAGTTATCTGGGATTAGATAAACGCAAAGACCTGAATAAGACAGCAAAGTTGGTTTTGATGCAAACTTTGGTGAATCAAGTCTGTCAATTAGTTACTTCCATTGATTGGTCTCCGCAAGGACGAATTCCCGGTTTTCAGTTTACCAAGTCCCGAATTTGGAATTTGACCCGAACCCAGCGCTATTTCCAAACGGATGCATCTGGTTGTAAGTATTTAATCGGCTTAACTTTTACAATTCGTCCGGGAATTTGGACAAAATACTTCTTGAATCAGCAAGAATGTAAACAAAGAACTGCTTTTTATCAATATGGTAGTTTACCAAAATCCTTACCAAGTACAATTATGAGTATTTGGCAGCAGCATGAAGGAACAGCGAGATTAATGTTGTGGTTGTTGTTTAAAACCAAAATGGGTAAGGAACAGCGAATTACTGTCCCGACTTTATTAAGGGTAGCCTATGGTGAGGATAAAATTGCTGCTGCCTATCGTCAACGTGATGAGAGAAAACGCTTATTACGAACTTTTGAAAGTGATTTAGAAGTTCTCAACCATTACGGAATGAAACCGAAATTTGATCCAGTGACCTATCCACCTAATATTCAACCTTTATGGGCTAAATTAGTTGATATTCCTGAAGACCCCGATGAAGCAATCGAGTTTTGGATTAATGACGCTAGTGGTGATGGTTGTTTAACTAATGTTGCACCTAGGGGAAAGTGGAATTTATTGATGAATGCACGAATTTTATCATTTGATTTACCACCAGAATTGGAAGCACAATTAGAGTCTATTCGCAAAAAACGACAGCACAAAAAAAGTAGAAAAAAGAATAAACTCACGAGTGGGTTGGTAGGAGAACAAATCATCCAAGCAAGACAAAATTTGAATTTATCCCAACGTGAGTTAGCTAAACTTGCTGGTAAAAGTCAAAGTTGGATTCGGGATATCGAAAAGGGTCGTCTGAAGGCGAAGTTGGAAGACCAGTTGAAGTTACGTGAGGTGTTAGGAATTGCGGGATAAATAGGAGACAGGCATATTACATGTAGAGACGCGACATATCGCGTCTCTCTGCTTGAAAATTAATTATCAGATAATTTTATTGGGAATACCCAATCCTGATATTTTGGCTCGCGATTTTCAGTAATTGCTGTCAAAATATCTTTTAATTTATTGGTAATGATTCCTGGGGTTGGTAGTTGATAACTTTCCACCTGTTTGACGGGGACAACTTTGGCTGCGGTTCCAGTTAAAAAGACTTCATCGGCAATTAATAATTCTGATTTGTCTACGGGACGTTCAATCACTTCTATTCCTAAATCCTGAGCAATTTTAATCACACTTTCGCGGGTGATTCCTTCTAAAATATCTTGCTCAAATCCAGGGGTAATAATTTTGCCGTGACGCACAATAAATATATTCATTCCCGAAGCTTCGCTGACTTTTCCTTGGGAATTCATTAAAATTGCTTCGTCAAATCCAGAATTTACGGCTTCAGTTTTAGCAAGGGATGAGGTAATATAGGCTCCGCTAATTTTACCTCGCAAAGGGAAACTAATATCACTTTGACGTTGCCAAGAACTAATCCGACATTTAACCCCTTCTGGGGGTAAATAGTCTCCTAATTCGATTCCGTAAACGGCAAAGTCTTTGTCAATATTATGTAATCTGGGTGCAATTCCCAGGTCTGAAGTGTAAACCAGGGGACGCATGTAAAATGATTTATTTGGTTGATTTTTTTTCACGAAATCAACGATAATTTCCTGAATTGTTGCTGCTGAAATCTCAAAATTCAGCAGTTTAGCACTTTGGCTTAAACGCTGACAGTGACGGTCAAGACGAAATAATAGTATGGTCTTCGGGTCTTGAGGGTCAGGAATACCGCGCAATCCTCCAAATGCTGCTGTTCCATAGTGAAGGGCATGAGTAGCAATGGATACATTTGCTTCGGCAAAGGGGATGAATTTGCTTTGGAGGTAGGCTATCGGTAAAAAGTTGTTCATGAAAGATGCTGTTGTCAGGCGATTTTGATATTTTGGTCTAGGAAGTTCTAAAGAGGGTAAGACCTGGATTAAACATAGCATTTCTTGGCTATGTCAGACTCACAAATTATGGATTATTGTCTTTGGGAGAATGGGGATGGGACTATTGGGGTGGGGTGGAGAGGCTTTGGATTTGTTGGCTAAAGTAATCTTGATTATGTTGGAGAATCCGAGCTATTTCTAAGCCTTTTTGAAAGGCTGTTAAGGCTTGGGGTTTGTTTTGTTGTTGAAGGTGGATTTCGCCGATTTGTTCGTAGGCATTCATGACTTCGTAAAGGTTGGCTGCACGGGTTTCGGCTTCGAGGAGAATTTCGCTGGTTTTGAGTGCGTCATCTAGTTGTCCTTGCTTGCGGTATAGGGCTATGAGTTGACGCAGAACTTCCCCTGCGGTTGCGTATTGTTCGTTTTGCCAAGCGGTGGTGTAGGCGATTTGGTAATTTTCAAAGGCTTGATCTAGTAAAGCGGGATTATCTTTCGCCAGGGTTTCCAAGTCAGCTGCGATCGCAGTTCTTAATCGAGGTATATCTACTATATTATTTTCCTGTTGGTATAATTCGACTAGTTTGGTTTTGATTTCTACTGCTTGTTGGGGTTGCTTTCCCTGGTCGTATATATAAGCAAGTTGTCTTAGGTTGGCAATTATACTTTGTCTATCCCCGGTGGCAGTAATTTTATTCAGGATTTCCCTGTAGGTGTTGGCTGCGTTGGTATAATCAAACCAACTCATGTGGAGATCACCTATTTGCCGCAGGGTCGTTAATTCTGCCTCGGTTCCCCTGACACCGGCTAATACCTTGGCGAGGGCTTCTAGGGCTGGTTTGGGGGAACGTACTGCTTGAAATGCATTGGCCAACCCTCGCCACAATTCTAGGTCATTATTTTGGGCTTTGGTGGCGTTATTCAAGATTTTTTGTAATCTTTGGGTAATAAAAAACACTTGTTCCCGGTTGGGGTCGCTCCAGGCAATTTGACCAACGCGAGTGAGGGCTTGAACTTCGTTGTTTGCACCTAAATATTTACGTAGTCTTAATTCGCGGTTCCAGGTTTCATAGGCGGAAATTTTATCTCCACTTTGATATTTAGCGATCGCTTCCTGGTGGAGACTATCTAGGGCTGTATTTAAGCGTTGTGCTTCCTCCGGTGTCAGTTGCTGGTTGGGTTTGGGTGGATTGGGGAGGAGAGGGTCTTTTACCCGTAATTCGATGGGGTTGGGAGGAAATTTATCTGGGGACGGGGTGCGTTGGGCGATCGCTGGATATGTAGTTAATAGCAATACTAGCCAACTAATACTAATAGTTTTGGCCGTGAGATGCTGCATTTGGGGGTAAACCATGTCCTTATCCTCTCCCGACAAGCTTTGACTAGATTGAAGACGATGTTTTTCACGAAATTCTCCCCTGATTATATTCCCTGACTTGAAAGTGATTAGGGAGTGGTGAGTGGGAAAAACCGACTTTCATCGGTTCTGGTGTACACAGTACATGACGGCTACTCTTCACTCCCTATTCCCTACTCCCTTCCCCAACCAAAACCTATCCGTTGCATGATGTGTTGGCTAGGTATTGTCTGTATGGTTTGCCTATACCATCGAGCAAATTTGGATCGAACACTATGGTCTCAGTTACTCCGCAGCAAGGCTTTGATGCAATCGTGATTGGTTCGGGAATTGGGGGATTAACTGTGGCAGCAATTCTTGCTAAACTCCAGGGTAAACGGGTATTGGTGCTAGAACAACATTTTACACCTGGAGGGTTTACCCATAGTTTTGAGCGTCTGCAAAAATTTCATTGGGATGTGGGATTGCATTACGTTGGGGATATGGGAGAGGGTAGCACGGGTAGAGCGGTGTTCGATTACATTACCAATGGCCAGTTAGAATGGCAAAAAATGCCTGATCCGTTTGAGAAGTTTGTTTATCCAGATTTTACCTTTGCCGTTTCTGCTGACCCTTTGCGTTATCAAGCTGATCTCATTCAACTATTTCCCGACGAACAGGTGGCGATTCGCCAATATTTTCGTGATGTGAAGCAGGCAGTACTGTGGTTTGGGATACAGACGATGCTGGAGTTATTTCCTCGCTGGTTGCATTCCCTACTTAAACCTATTATCCACCGTTTTGGTGTAATTGCTAGACAAACAACCCAGTCATACTTAGACCGCAACTTTCAAGATATACGTTTGCAAGCCTTACTCACCTCCCAATGGGGAGACTACGGTTTACCTCCATCGGAAAGTTGTTTTGGTGTTCATAGTCTGATTGTTAGCCATTATTTGCACGGTGGTTGGTATCCAGTGGGTGGTGGTCAAGCGATCGCAAAATCAATTATGCCGGTGATTACCCAAACTGGTGGTACTATACTTACCCAGCGACGTGTGACGGAAATTTTACTCCACGATAATACCGCCATCGGGGTCAAGGTCGAAAAACCCAATTCCCTACCAGAAGAACATTATGCTCCGATTGTGATTTCCGATGCTGGAGCATTTAACACCTATTTACACCTCATCCCTCCTAGTTACCCCCTCCCCTACCGCGACTCCATTCGCGCTTTCCCCAAGGGTAATAGTATGCTGACTGTGTACCTAGGACTGAAGGAAAGCCCGGAAAAACTGGGATTTCGCGGCGAAAATCACTGGATCTATACCTCCTACAACCATAACGCCGTCCCCCTTGCTTCTCCCCTCACCTTCACACCACCATTCTGTTACCTCTCCTTTCCCTCCCTCAAAGATCCACTCGCTTCCGCACATACAGCCGAAATTATCGCTCCTGTAAATTACGACTTTTTCCGACAATGGCGTGAACAACCTTGGCGACGACGGGGAACAGATTATACCCAACTGAAGCGACAAATTACGGAATCCTTAATTCAACTAGTAGAAAAACACTACCCCGGTTTCCAGGATTTAATCGAATATGCCGAACTTTCCACCCCCTTGAGTATAGAATACTTCGATGCGAGCGATCGCGGCGCTGTTTATGGTATTCCCTGTGTTCCCGAACGCTTCGATCAACCCTGGATTGGTGCGAAAACCCCCATCAAAAACCTTTATCTCACCGGAACCGATGCATTCTCCCTCGGTATTATGGGAGCAATGATGGGAGGTGTGAAAACAGCAGGTTTGATTCAAGGACCCTTTGGCTTTGCCAAAATTATGTCCACAATTATGCAAAATGCTACAAGAACAAGTAACCAAAACCCAGAATTACAAGTGAGTCGGGAGTAGAGAGTTGTGTAGACGCGTAGCATCTAGTCTACGACAACGCTGCGCGTACCCGTAGGGTGTAGTAGGAAAAACGACTTTCACCAGGTTCTGGTATCATAACATTTCACAAAAATTTTGATCCCTTTTTTCCCCTTGCGTCCCCTACTCCCTACTCACCACTCCCTATTCCCTGATGTTTTGAGGGTTTTATCAGAAATCTGGACAATATTGACAACAATTACAAATTAAAAACAATCAATACATTCTCACGACTTCCTCACAATTATCAGGTTAAGTAGAAGATGCACAAAGCTTAGATTTGCAAATGAAAAGTCACTCACACCCGAAATCTTCTAACCCCAGCGTTCAGTTGGCCATCTTTGCGGTTAGTCTGATTGATGATGCTGTTATCCTGGGAGGTTCGCAAATCGGTTTACATCTACGCTGGTTACACTGGCTATCACCAGTTATCTTGGTTGGCATGTTTATTTACATTTCGCTACAAATCTTAGATTATCTTTGTCAACAAGCTTAGTAAGGGAAGGGTGTTGGGAATTGGCAAATAGGTGGTGTTGCTGAATTGTAGACGTGATACATCACGTCTTGCTTGCTTTATTACGTAGATAATAATACAAATATTAAATACATTGAATTCAGTGTAATAACTTAAGCATCAGAAAATACATTCATGGCAATAAAAGTATTTACCAGTAATAATTACAGCTAGATTTAACGCCATAGGCAGATAGATTATTATCCAAATGTGGGTGATTTAAATCACGAGTGTCGTTGCTTCTCATCACAACCCTTAAATGACCCATGTCAGACTCAATTGCTGCTAAATAGTCGATAGTAGATGGAGAGAAATAGTATTTAATCGATAAAAATAGGTATATACTGGGATGATACGCGATTTAGTTGATTCTGCCTTTCAAACGGGTTACATGAGTGTCGAGTCAGAAGGTTTGATTCATCAAGTCCTCATCAGTAAAAGTTATCGACAAGAGGATATGCAAGCTCTAGTCAAGCTGTATGATGCCATGCGTGCTGGTCAAATTAAACGGGAAGGAACATCGTCCCAGTTGTTGCAGGTTCTACAAAAGTTGAGGGATGCTTAAGCAAAAGACTTCCAGAATCCCTAGTTACGATAATCAAAAATTTTCTTTATCTAAAAATTATTTAAACTATAAATAAAGTTTGTATGAACTTCCGGCTGGAGATCAACCCCAAATCCCCTTCAAGCAATTGGGGTAATTAAGCTGCAAATGCCTTGCTGCTATGACTTTGAGATTATAGATACCACCCGGTAAATTTGACAGTTGAGCAACTTTCATGTGGTCAAATCACGACAAAATTATTATCTTGTTGTGGATAGACCTATGGCTATGGCAAAGAATGAGCTAAGATCGGATACATAACCGGGAAAAACAGAAGCTAAGTCCCCGAGTTTCCAACGATGCCAATGACTAGAAGTAGACGACTCAAACAACCGCAGCTAAAGCTTGTGTTGCAGTATTATCTACTACATAATGGTAGTAAATACTTGTATGCAATGGTTAATCGGAGCCGAGAGTATTGGAAGAAGTTGTGTTACTTCGATCCCGAAGTATATAAGCTGAAAAATATGACCAGCCATTGATGGCATTGGCTTGATGCATTGATCGTTGATCTGTGATCCAAGATATTCGCCAAGTCACTTAATTATCCACAGGTCTTGGACTTGGGTCAAATCTAATACTTGCTAGTAACTTGCGAAATTTTTAGATTCACCAAATCAACGAAAAATGCTAACCACTGGAACTCCCTTAATTTAAAATGCGTCAGCAAATCCTAGAAGGGTACTTTTGTTTTATTTCGAGACGGAGAAGCTCCTCCAGGTAATTATAGCTGTACGCGACAAGCTCAGAATATAACATAGTTAAAAAAGGCAGAAGCAGTAGATGCTACACCGCAAGATTTATCAATTGTGCTGTGATGGGCGGGAGGTATGCGTGTTCTTGCGGGACCAGCAACGCTGGATTGAACGCGCTCGCATCATCGATATTGAAGGGGATTTAGTCACCCTTCGATATGAAACCGAGGAAGAAGAGGAAACTTGTTCTTGGGAAGAAATGGTTCGCCTGGAAAGTATTGGTTCTGTCACACAAAAGCTCGCGTCCGTACCTCGTGGGAATGTAGAACCTTTATTAACCGAAGATTGTCCAGAAAGCGAACGTATTCATAACCGCTTCCCAGATTCTAATCCAGAATAAATCCGCAATCATGGGATTTTGGATTTAGCAAGCAAGCTGGTGTGTAAGCCACCCTAGCATCCTTTCTGGGGTGGCTCCAGGGATACATCTAATACATTTGATTGCTCTTTCACCAAGCAGGGTAAGTCTTAATATAACGTAATATTGCGCAACTAACTTTCAACGTGTTTCTAGTAACTTCAAACTCCTTCCCATCCTTGGGGGAGGAGTTTGCAATTTCTGGAAGCTTTTTCCCAAGAATATCTCCTATTCTCCGATAAAGATATAATACCTAATAGTATATATATCATTAGTTTTTCTAAACTCGTGAAAAAAGCACATCCAGGACACCGTAGTCGCGATACCGACTGGCGGTTATTTTTACGGCTTCTACCCTACGCAAAACGCTATCGCCGCAATTTAATCTTGGGGATGGGGTTGTTGATTCCGATTGCGATCGCAAACGCGGTTCAGCCTTTGTTGATTGGGCAGGTGATTTCTTTAATTCGTGGTGAGGCAAATACCTACGAGTTTTTACGTAATTTACCTCTAGCGGAGGGATTACGGCTATTAGAGGTTTTATTGGTGGTGACCGTGGCAATTCGCCTGTTGCTGAATGGTTATCAAGGATACCTAATTCAACGGGTGGGTCAACAAATTACGGCGGCGATTCGGGAGGATTTATTTACCCATGTCACCTCTTTGGCGGTGAGATTTTTTGACCGTACTCCCGTGGGTAAGTTGATTACCCGTATTACCAGTGATGTGGAAGTGCTGGGTGATGTTTTTTCTACTGGAGCTATTGGGATTATTGCGGATATATTTTCGATGTTGGTCATTGCCGGATTTATGTTTTCGGTGCAATGGCAGCTTGGTTTGATGTTATTGTTAATTTTTCCCCCAGTTTCGGCGGTCATTATTTACCTTCAAAAGCGCTTTCGAGCAGCAAACTATGAAGCGAGGGAAGAATTGTCCGAATTGAACTCCCAACTACAGGAAAATATTACAGGTATAAATGTTGTTCAGTTATTTCGTCGAGAAAAATTTAATGCGGAGTTATTTCGGACCGTAAATCAACGCTATGTCCAAGAAGTAGATAAGATAATTTTCTTTGATTCGGCTGTTTCAGCTACCATTGAGTTAATATCCCTACTTGCGATCGCTTTAGTCCTCTGGGTGGGTGGTTCCCTGATATTACGAAAGCAACTGGAGTTTGGGGTATTATCGTCGTTTATTTTCTTTGCTCAGAGGTTATTTGAACCCCTGCAACAATTTGCAGAGAAATTCACGATTATCCAAGCTGGGTTTACCGCAATGGAACGGGTGACCAGTATTTTGGATGAACCAATCGAAATTCGGGATTTAGAACCAAGTTTACAAAATCGCGATCGCTTTTCCAAACGAAATTCCTTTGAGCATGATTTTGAGTTTGGTTATATTGACGAAATTGTCAATAATTTAGAAGCAAAGGTTAGTAATGGCCATGCAAAGGGGGGAGAAATTCGGTTTGAACATGTTTGGTTTGCCTATAAGGATGATGATTATGTGATTAAAGACTTGGATTTTGTAATTCGTCCAGGGGAAAAAATTGCTTTGGTTGGGCCAACCGGAGCAGGGAAGAGTTCTATAATTCGTTTATTATGTCGTTTGTATGAGCCGACGAAGGGAAGAATCTTGGTTGATGGGGTGGATATCAGGGAAATACCCCAAGCAGATTTACGCCGTTATATGGCGATAATTTTACAGGATGGTTTTGTCTTTGCAGGTGATGTTAAGGGTAATATTACCTTGGGAGATGGCTATGCTTTTACAGAGGTGAAACAAGCGGCTGAGAGAACAAATGTTGCCCAGTTTATTGAGCAGCTTCCCGAAGGTTATGATACCCAATTACGGGAGCGAGGAACAAATTTATCCAGTGGACAGAAGCAGCTTTTAGCCTTTGCTCGAGCAATGATTCGCAATCCACAAATCCTAGTTTTAGATGAAGCAACGGCTAGTTTAGATGTGGGAACGGAAGCATTAGTACAGTCGGCTTTAAATGAATTATTAATTGACCGAACGGCGATTATTATTGCTCACCGTCTATCAACAATTCGCAATGTGGACAGAATTTTTGTTTTGAAACGGGGTGAGTTAATTGAGCAAGGTAGCCATCAAGAATTAATCCAGCAAAATGGTTTATATGCGACTTTACACAAGTTGCAACTGTTGGGGACGGTGACTTAATTTTTGTGGAAGAGACAGGAGATAGGGGGTAGAATTAAAATATCAAGCTGGTAAATCTGGGATTAATTCATGGGAATACCCCTATGGGGTGGGGTTATTTATATGCATCTTCATCTTAAATTGGTATAACATGTTATGTCTTTCTCTACAGACGTAACATGTTACGTCTCTACTTGCAATTGCAATTTTTTCCTCCCACTTACTGAATAGTATTGTGGTATTGCAAGACCATTTTCACCCTCCTCTTTCTCTACGTCTTCATTGGCACGCTTTTCACAATGCTTGGGCTACCTATATTGCTTCCTATCTCAATTCTTTGCTACCTAAGTGATAATTAATACTTGACAATCATCCTTTGATGCAAAATTAAATATATATTGTCAATCCTCAATGGATTGCTAGATATATTTAATCAACAATGATTACCAATCTGATACTATTCAACTACTTCTGCTTGCTTAGGTTTTTCTGATGTATTTTGAAATGCTATAATTTGCTGTTGAAGCTGATTATTTTCTGCTTGCATAGCTTGCAATTTGGTTTGTAATTCTTGATTCTCTTGACGAAGTTGAATAAATTCTGAATTATCGATGGGAAAACTAAATTTTTGGAGAAAATCCCCTAGGGATAAGGAGAGAGTTTGGGAAATTTGTTGCAGTTCGCTAATTTTCAGATTACTAATATTACCATCCCTTAATTCCCATAGGGTGGTGTCACCGACTCCAGTTTTCTGTTTGAAAGTTTGCCAATTACTAATTCCAGCTTGACGCATTAATGGTAGTAGCTGTTTATCCTGATTACCTTGGGTGTACAAGAAGGTAAATATCAACTTGAAAATTGCGATCGCAATCAACAAAACAATGACTGCAAACAGTAATACCAGTACCCAGTTAATTACCGTCACCGGTCCAGGAAAAAGTTCAACTCTTTGTACAGAAGCGGCTTTGCGGGTTGCCTTCCCGAATAATTTAGCAAACAAATAGAGATTTGCGATCGCGGGATGGATAGTTAGCAAATTCGGAAAGTTGGTACTGAGATAATTATGTAGCATTTTTCTCTATTTTCGCGTCGTTTGATATTTTAACCTGTTTCGGCTAATTTCCCATCCGTCCCGAATTCACTTTAAAATCAATTGTGGATAGTTAAACCCGATCCATTTTGAGATTGCGTCCTCATAATCCTACGGGAAGTTGCGACGTGTCTACGCAATGACGAAAACTTCAGTTTTGATGATGGACAAGATTTAATCTAAAAATCTCACACCCAAATTTTGCCAATTCTATGGAGGAGTGGTTGATAAATTTACGTAATTTCATAACTCGACAATTTCTGATTGTCCCCAATTGGTTATTATCGGTGGTGATAATTACGTTGGTATTGGGTACGGGATTACGCTTTACCAATCTCGATTTCCAGCTATTTTCCCATGATGAAGCCTATACTTTATTGAGGGTTGCTGGTTACACAACTACAGAAGTTCAAGAGCGTATTTTTACTGGTGAAATTGTCACCCAAAACATCCTTATCCAATTTCAAAATCTCAAACCTAATTCCCATTTTACTGATACTATCAATTCCCTAGCGCTGGAAGACCCTCTCCATCCACCGTTATATTATTTACTTGCACGGATTTGGGTGCAAATTTGGGGTAGTTCTATTTTTACTATTCGCTGTTTCTCCGCCATCATCAGTTTAGCTGTATTTCCAGCGATGTACTGGTTGTGTCGGGAACTATTTAAGGTTCCCCATAGTACTGCAATCATTGCGATCGCACTAGTTGCTGCTTCTCCCATTCAGCTTTTGTTTGCTCAGGAAGCACAGGAATACGGTTTCGGAATGGTGACGGTATTATTTGCAAGTGCTGCTTTGTTGCGAGCGATACGTTTAGATGGAAGCAAGGTATCACAAATTACAAAAATCTGGAGTTGGGTAATATATGCATGTTTAATAGTTATCAGTTTATACACGCTTTTTTTCAGTATATTGGTGGTGGCTTTCCAGGGATTGTATATACTGTGTTTAACTAGGTTTGGTCGCAGTCGTTTACGAAATAGATTTGTAACGGCTTTATTGATTGCAATGGGATGTTATCTTCCTTGGTTAATTGTGATTTTGAGCAATTATGACAGTTTCGTCGCAGCAACAGCATGGACACAGGTATCGGTATCTCGTGGGAAATTAATTGCGAGTTGGTTAACACAAGTTCGACGGATTTTTTTTGATTTTAAACCAGAGTTAGAGCCTGAATATGGATTTATTATTACACCTTTTTTTGTGTTTTTATTCGGGTATGGAATTTATTTTTTAGTGACAACTACTAACCCGAAGATTTGGGGATATATTATTGGTTTAATCAGCGTTACAGCCGGAGTTTTCATGTTACTGGATACTACCATTGGGGGAGGTCGTTCCCTGGCTGTAAGGTACATGTTAACATCCTATTTAGGGATAGAAATTACAATTGCCTATTTACTTGCCCATCATATATATAATGGTTTAGCTAATCGTAAACAAATTTGGCAAGGATTAACTATTATGCTGTTGGGATTAGGTTTATTTTCTAGTTTGCAAATTGTGCAAAGTGATGTTTGGTGGCATAGAGTAATTAATTACAGTTATCCGGAAATTATCCAAATTATTAATCGTACTGAGCAACCGGTTTTAATTAGTAATGATAGGGGTAATAACTTGGGTAATATATTGGCTTTAAGTTATTCCCTTTCACCGGAAACCCGCTATCAACTAGTTCCAGGTAATAGCATTCCCAGACGAGTCAATCAGAATTCTGCCAACATATTTATCCTCAATCCTTCCCCACAACTTCTGAGGGGAATAGAGCAGGAATATCAACAAACTAGCAGCATTAGATTGCGCGATCACAATACAGTTTTATATCAAATTCAGTGATTAGTTAACTATTAACTGTTAACTGTTGAGCAACAAAGAAAATTATCAGTGGGAGTAAGATGAATAACGTTTTACTTTGGAGTTGATACACTGAGAAGAGCAGGAAAAGAAAATGTATCAAAATTTGATTGAAATGGTGTAATACATGTTAATTCCGGTTATCAAACTATCAGAAACTTCCCAAAAACGTTAATCAATAACAATTAAAATTTATTTTCCAAGCGAAACATTGAGAATTATTAAAATGTCTACCAGGACTAGCAAATAAATATGTTTAGATAACTATTAAGAAGCCCAAAAACACTTCCAATACTAAACATGGTTACATCTTTATCCAAACCAGAATTATCACGGGGAATGAAATCACCAACCAAAGAAACCCTGTTAACACCCCGATTTTATACAACTGATTTTGATGGCATTGCCGAAATGAAAATTTCTGCCGATCGGAAAGAAATTGAGGCAATTGTCGCTGAATTAAAAGCTGATTATAATCGCCACCATTTTATCCGTGATGATGAATTCAAACAGTGCTGGGATAATCTACCTAACGACAAGAAAGTTGCCTTTATCGACTTTTTAGAACGGTCTTGCACATCGGAATTTTCCGGCTTTTTGTTATTCAAAGAACTGTCCCGTCGTCTACAAAAGAAAAATCCTTTATTAGCTGAGGCATTTAGCTATATGGCCAGAGATGAAGCTCGTCATGCTGGCTTTTTAAATAAAGCAATGGCTGATTTCAACCTCTCCTTAGATTTAGGCTTTTTAACCAAAAACCGTACCTATACATTCTTTCCCCCGAACTGGATTATTTATAGCGTTTATCTCTCCGAAAAAATCGGTTACTGGCGCTATATTCTCATGTTTCGCCATCTAGAAAAACACCCTGAATACCAGTTTTATCCCCTATTTCGCTACTTTGAAAGCTGGTGTCAAGACGAAAATCGTCACGGTGACTTCTTTAAAGCTCTCTTGCGATCGCAACCCCAAATGTGGAACAATTGGAGGGCTAGATTATGGTCACGTTTTTTCCTGTTGACCGTATTTGTCACCCATACTTTAACAGTGTTAGAACGTGCTAATTTCTACAAAGCAGTCGGTATCGATGCCCGTCAATATAATCTAGAAGTAATCGAAAAAACTAACGAAACTGCTGCACGAGCGTTCCCGACGATTTTAAATACCAAGCATCCAGACTTTTTTTGTCGTTTAGAAGCTTGTTCCGATAGTAATTTCAAGTTGAAATTACGAGAAATTCAAAATAGCAACACAGACAAACCCAAAATTATGCAATGGGTGGAAAACCTACCATTGATGGTGTCAATTGTATGGCATATGCTATGTTTATTTTTGATGAAACCCATCGATGCTGAAGAAATTCGTGATACAGTTTATTAATCGCCCGATTAATTCCTGCTAAATCCGGTAAAGTTTGATGAAAATTCGGGTTTTTGAACCAGTCTTGATGAAACAAGATTATCTTGCTCAAAACCCGAGTTTACCGCATGAGTATTTGGCAAAAAATACTGAATCAACTAAGCTGAAATGCGATACTAAAAGTGAAACAGTATCACTAACAATCATCGCTTTTTGCACAGCGAAATCCAGCAAAAATTTGTCTAACGGATGGATAATACCAATTACGGAAACTTGCACGTAATGACCATTGACGAGTCGCAAAACTACTTCCCTTCAACACCCGGTGTTTATTATCAAAATAAGCTTGAGAATAACCAGGATAGGGATAGGGTCGAAATTGGGGATAGGGAGTAAACCAGGATGCTGTCCATTCCCACACATTTCCCAGAGCATCATACATCCCGTAGGGACTTTTACCGTCTGGATGAGCATTCACTGGTGATGTTCCATGAAGGAGGGTATTTTCATCTCCTCCTAACCCTGCAAGATTAAAATTACAGTATTTTCGACTAGGAGCTGCTTCTCCCCAAGGATAGGTGTAACTGATTTTGGATTCAGCATCCCAACGAGCTGCTTTTTCCCATTCCGCTTCCGTGGGTAAACGCTTACCGACAAACTTGGCAAAAGTTTCCGCTTCATACCAACTCACCCCACAGACCGGATGGTTGTCTTCAGCAACACAATCACACCAATACAACGGTTGATTCACCCTTTCACTTTGTAACCACTTCCATCCTAAATCTGACCATAACTCACGATTTTCATATCCCCCTGCTTCCATAAATTGGCGAAACTGTCCCCGTGTCACCGGATAAGCATCAATGTAGTAGGTATCTAGATAAACTTGATGCTCCCCTTTTTCATTATCGAGCGATCGCACATCATTGCTACCCATGATAAATTCACCCGCAGGAATTTTCAGCATGGTGTCCCCATCCACCAATTCCGATTTCAGTTCCCTTGCTGAGGTATTTACACTATTTCTTCCATTCGGAAGTATGGCACAACAATTGTGATTTTTTTCTAACAACTTCAACACCAACAAAATGGTTTCCCCATGCTGACTTTCATGCTGAAGTAAGAATTGCAGTAATTCCTCAGAAATGTCCTGATTATTTAAACACTTGATCACCCTCTCCCTGACCGAATCCAGTAAATCCCGTGTCTGCTCAATACTCGGTAAATTTACCCTCTCCGATTTTGGTAAACCATCAGCTGCATATAATCGCGTATTTTCCGGGAAAATTGCATCTCGATGACCACAGCGTTTAAGTAGCCATAAAGACTCAACATAGGCAATGTGACCAAAATGCCAACCGACAGGACTAAAATCCCGATGAGCTTGTAACTTAAAAGCTTCTGGATTCACATTCGTCAACATCGTTAAGGTTTGTTGACGACATTTTTGCAATTCATCCATGATTTTATGGTTTAAATTATACTTTTTGGCTGCTAATGTCACACTTGTCTCCCAGACGGATGATACTGTTTTCTGAAAATGACTGCCAATCACCCCTAAATAACGGTTCGGAAGCAACAATAACTGAATTCGGAAATTCCTCGGTATGCTGTATCCAATATAACGATGGCGCAGGTGGATTAGTTGTATAACGTGCTGCCACTAACTCCTGTCCATCACTGATGACAACATTGATATGAGCGTTAGTTTGACATTCTTCCGCCCAACTCTGTAAATCCAACAAGGTAGAATGCAAAGCAGTTTCAACTGACCAATCTGGATTTGCTTGTAAGTAGTTCAGAATCAGTGCCAAGATATGTTCCGAGTCTGTACTTCCACTAATCCAGCTATATATTTCATTACTTAAATTCGCGCGTATTTTCCGGTATAAATTTTGTCGAAAATTATCAATTTTCCCATTATGGATAAATAATAAGTTTTTGTAATTAAAGGGTTGAGAATTACTTAAGTCCAAAGCTTGTCCAGGTGTTGCACTGCGCACATAAGCTAATAAACAGTTGGATTGAATAAAGCGGCTCAAACCCGGTAAATTTACATCATTCCAAATCGGTATGGTGTGACGGTAGCTAAAAGCTTCCCCATCAGAACCGTACCACCCCACCCCAAAACCGTCTGCATTCACCACACCGGAAATCATTTCCCGTGGTTGGTAGCTTTGAACCACTAGGGAATGTTGCAGTTGATACAATAGCGGATAAAGGGGTATTTGTTTCCCCAGGTAGGCGAGTAAACGACACATTGTTACTTTATATGTGATTTAAATTACTATTACTCAATCACTGTGTAAGTTTAAATATTTAGCATTTATTGGAGGTAAAGTCAAAAGATACACTTATTTACTCCACTCGCCGAGGTTGAGCGTAATTAACCGCAGTCTTGTAGGTGATACAAGTATAGCTGGGGTAGTTTGTGCCTAACTGCTACAGCTATACCCGCCTTAATTACGGATTTAATAGTGTAAATAATATAACGAAAATCTCGAAAAGAGGAAAAGTAGTCAAATTCATAACTCGAATCTCCTTATATACTGAGTTCACTGAAGTATCAAACAGCATATTCCCCAATTTAAGTCATAAATCTGGATAATTCTTCTTAAAATCTTTATGTAAAAACTGATTTTCTCGGTTTAATCTCGTATTTAGACGATTAAAAGCACTTGACCCTGTTGTGGAACAAATTAATGATTAAATCAATAATTCAACAAAATTTTCACAAGATTTTGATGAAAAAATTTTGGCAACAAACTACGTCTATATATAGCAGTCCGAAATGATTTGTAAAATCTTACATCTAGGGTTGTTGACTGTTAATAGTTGAGAGTAAACAGCCATAAACCTAGACACGCGTAGTACGATTTCTCTACAATAATAATTCCCGTAGGGTACAGCCAAAACCAATATTTTTCACTACTTAAATCGGATTGCTATAGTTCAATTACCAGCAGAAAAGTTTTTTCCCATCCCCGATTCCCCACTCCCTAAAAGTTTTGAGGTTTTGCTGTAAATGTGGGTTTTGTGTTCCCTATTGTAATAATTGACAAGATGATTTTTAGAGGATGTTTTAAAAGTCGATTTTAATACTTGAATTATCGTTTTTGGGAATGGGAAGAGACGCGACATGTCGCGTCTGTACTCTCGAAGGAAAAATCAGCTTTATAACCCCATGTCCAGAGTCCGGATGATAGTCAAAATAGTGATAATTAGTACTTGACAAACAACCTCTTAGAGAATCATTGATTGATTGTCATCAAGAAAGCTTTCAGCGAGCAATAGGATGTGTAATTTATGAAAAATTCCTTAATTATGCAAATATATCCCTATCGTCACCGGGGGATATGGGTATTTGATGACGCACAAATTGGTTTTTTCCAAGAGCCTTTTGTCGGTGGTGCGCCAGAAATTATTGATATTTTAGTTCGAGATATACCCACCGTTGATGAAGGGTTTCGGTTGCTATTTTCAGATACTCCTTTTTTAGGTTATCAAGCGGAATTAATCTGGATGCGAACCGAATATAGTGGTCAATGGTATTGCTGGATTGAAAATAAAATCGAAAGTTGGTTTTGTCCCTCTTTGTTAGGATATTTTGATAAACCACCTAATCGTATTTACTGTAAAGCTGAAAGTCTGTATTTTTGATGGGTAGGGAGTAAGGAACAGGGAACAGGAAATCCCTGGAAATCCTGGGTGATAAACCATATCCAGATGTGTGTATCAAATTTTTCGCCACTCCCTATTCACCACTTCCTACTCCCTCTGCATCAAGCAGGGTGGTTTGATACCATGGGAGAATAATATTTCAGAGGTTTGATTATTGACCCAAATTTCTAGTTATGGAACTCAGGGTGCGATATCCGCATCTCTGACAAGCCAGGCGATCGCATTCAGCATCGCGATGCGGAATAGTTTATTCAACATCGGCTGCATTCGCAGTACAGTCCCACCTTGATGACTATCAGCTCAAACCACACTGATACAATTTTGGTGGGAATGATCGTAATCTGTGACTGTACAACGAATTCCTTTTCCATCGATTGCAATTACTTCTCCCTTT
>CALJJQ010000058.1 GCA_937973965.1 uncultured Calothrix sp.
TATATCGGAGCGTCTGATTTGTTCTGAGGTCATTTATCTACCGAGTCCCGATTCTCGAATCCGGTTTATCCATACAACACTATTAATAACAAAAACTCAAGCGCTTGTATTGCTTGATTGTAATTTTATCCCCAGTACTTGTGAAAGTGGTTGTAAATAGGAGTGGGGAGCGGGGAGTAGGGATTAGCTACAAATGTGGAATAAATCCCAGAAACTAAACTTTTCTCCAATTTATCAGTATATTTGATGAAATTACCATAATTTATACTTAAGATTATTTCCGATTTGACTAGTTAAGTATTGGTTATTCCCGCTTAATTCATGTATTCTTTGGGGAACTTTCAGTATGAATACTGATACGAAATGGAAATCTAAATGTATTTAAGACTGAAAATCCCTGAAGCACAACTGAGTGCGATCGCGGTTGTCAGGGTATTTACATAGAAAGTATTCTCAGGGAAAGCACGTATTTATTGCTGAATACTCTTCATACTTGTCTTCCTGAAATGAAATCCATGTTTAAGCTTCCCTTTTTCGCTGTATTTTTCACCAGCATCGGCTGCAATTACTTAATTACACCAGCACTCGCAGAAAGTATTAATGTTCAGTTTACAGGCATTGTGGAAGAATATATTTCGATCAATATTTCCTCACCCCCATCAGAAGGACTGGCAATAGACCGGAGCTTGGATGCTGCACGTATCGCAACTAGTTCCCCCAATAATTTACAAATTCCCCCTGTACCCTATCTCCCAACTGTTCAGGTTAACTCCAGTCAACCAGTAAATATTATTCTCACTTCTACCGAAACACCTGAACAAGTAATCAAAAATCTATCCCCTGGGAAAACGAACCTACAATTACCACTCACCAATTCTCCCCAGTTCCACATCACGGTCGTTCCCCAGTAATTCGTTATACTTTACACGCTGATGCATTTACTTTTTGGTTTGTTGACTCTTGACAGATGACGTTGAAGCATTAACTTTCTGTAATAAATACCTATCCTTTTCAATGACTGCAAATAAGTGACTTTGTGATTTTGGGGATGACAATCTGGCTTCTATGCTTTGTACAGCAAGAATTATAGAATAGCGATACACATGATTGTGTTAAGCTTCGCTTATCGCGTACCGACTCCTCTGGAGTATTGCACTTAATAGCAATTTTAGATGAAGCTGCATATAATTTTTTGCGTGTCTTTGTGTAGCTTGCTTGTTGTTCTCTCAGTGCAGAAAGAAGTGGAGCTTGGCAATCTCAGCAACTCGTTAACATTTTAACATTGAAGACGATAAGAAGATTATGAGATTGCTTCTTCATTCCTCCTCGCTTCAGACAACTTGTTATGTGCAACTTCATATGAAAACGGTATAAGATAAAAATAATTTAGCTGTTAAGCTTTGCTGAAGCCATAACTTTAATGTAATAATTTTAAGACTTTAGATTTTTCACAGGCGTACTTGTTTGAGCAAACAACCTTAAATCCCTTATATTAGGTTGCGTTACGTTTGAACCAACAAGCCTTTCTTGAATTTACATAGCTCCTGCGGTATTCTAGATTATATTATTTGTAATTTGTCAAGATGTCAATAATCAGTCTGAAAGCCCTATAGTTACGTAGAGGAATTGAGAATAGAGTCATTAATATTGAGAATATACCCACTTTTTTTGTCAACAAGCTGAATAAGGTAGGGAAAAGCAGAATTTTGCATTTTCACCGATTTAAATAACTAATCATATTATCCGTTTATCTGTTTGTAGCAGATTTAATTAACAGATCAAAAATGTATTAAGGATTCATTAAGGAATGACACCAGTAACTGTTTCTGCCCAATAATCATAATATTTATTTAATCTTGTGCCTTGGAGAATAGGTCATGAACAAAATTATCCCATTTCTAATCGGTGGATTTTTACTCATTGGAACTGTTGGTTGTCAGCAAGGAACGAATAACGCTGACTCCACAGGTACAACCAATGAATCTCCTGTCAATCAAGTTAAGAAAACCGCAGATCAAACTACTGATGCCGTCAAAAATACAGCAGATAAGACTGCCACAACAGTGAAAAACACTACTGATGGCGCAAAAACCACAGTTAAGAATGCTGTAGATGGAGCAAAAACTACTGTGCAAAACAATGGCGGAGTTGAAACCATTGTCGCCAATCGCTTGAAAGAAAAATTCCCCAATAGCCAACTTCAGGTCAGCAACAAAGATGGTATTTTAACTATCTCTGGCGTAGTTCCCAATGAAGAAACATTGAAGAAAATTGCCCCCACTGTTAAGGAATATAAATTCCAAGGCATTAAAGATGTCAAAGTGGAAGCCAAGGTAGCAGATAAAAAACCTCAGTAATCTGAGTACCATTACTCCCCACCACCAGGACGCAAGCGTTCACGCCAAGATGGAGAACTACCTTCCGAGGAACCAGTACCGGAGGATGAACCACTAGACGCTGGTGCGGAAGAACGAGGACGGGGTTGGGGAGAAGTTGATTCTGGGTTAGAATTGCGACGACGGCGACGACGAGAGCGAGAGGGTGACGAATTCTCGGTTGATTGGCTTGATTGACTTGACTGGTTACTATCATCCGTATTGCGGTCAATCCGTCGTCTCCGTCTCCTAGTTCTTTGATTTTGCTCTGTCGTCATCTCTGCCGTCACCGAGGAATTTTCGCTTGATTGCTGATTACGACGACGGCGACGACGACTAGAACGATTTTCGTTAACTTCAATATTAACTTCGCTATTGATGCTATCGTGACGACGGCGACGACGACGTGGCGCTTCCGCATCATCGTTAGTGTCAACTTGATTGTCTGTGGAGATGGGTCGATTTACGACTCGTCTGGGTCTAACCGGTTCAGCTTTAATACTAGCCTTACGTCCCTGGAGTTTGGGTAATTCGGGAAACTTCTCAATCGGCAGGTCTGCCGTTGCTTTGGACATAAATTGCTGCCAAGTATAGGCGGCTGTAGCACTACTTCCGTGGGTGGGACGATTGTTATCATTTCCTAACCAAACTCCCGTCACTACTTGAGGGATGTAACCAACAAACCAGAGGTCGCGGGCTTCATCGGTAGTACCTGTCTTTCCGGCAACAGCACGTCTACCTAGACTAGCTGGACTTCCGGTTCCGGAGGTGACGACACTGCGCAGCATCCAGGTCATAATCGCCGCACTATCGGAGTCGAGAACTCGTCTTGGTTGATACTGAGCTTGCCATAACACATTTCCCTGACGGTTGAGAATGCGACTGATACCGTGGGCTTCAGTGTGTAAACCTTCATTAGCAAAGCTACCATAGGCACTGGTGAGTTCCAGTAAATTTACCTCATTGGAACCTAAGGCAAGGGAATAGGTGGGTTTGAGGGGGGATTTAATCCCCATATCTTGAGCTAATTTGATTATCGGGTTGAATCCGGTTCTGACTAAAGCTTTCACAGCAATAATATTCACAGATTTAGTCAGGGCACTGCGGATATCCATACTACCGCGAAATCCTTCGTCAAAGTTTTTCGGTTCATAACCATCAACTACGTAGGGAGCATCAACATAGGTGTCGTAGGGACTTTGACCACTGGCGATCGCGGCTGCATAGACAAAGGCTTTGAAGGTGGAACCGGGTTGACGTTGGGCTTGGGTGACGCGGTTAAATTGGTTTTTGTCAAAGTCTTTGCCACCGACCATTGCTTTAATTTCACCGCTACGGGGGTTAAGGGAGACTAATGCCCCTTGTTGGAAGCGTTCCCAACGTCCCCGGTTACGGATGGTTTTATTGACTGCGGCTTCAGCGTATTCTTGCCATTTTGGGTCGAGGGTGGTTTCGACGGTTAAGCCTCCAGCAGCTAAAATATCTTGGGGGACTAACTTGGGTAGTTCTTTTTCGATGTAGCTGGTAAAGTAGGGGGCTGTGATTTGGGTGCGTTTTGGTAAACTGGGTTTTAGCACCAATTCTTCACTGGCTGCGGCTTCCCTTTCGCTGGGGGTGATGTAACCGTCTTCTAGCATTCGCTGTAACACCAGATTCCGTCGAACTTTCGCAGCCGATGGGTTGCGGTCGGGAGCATAGATACTGGGTGCTGGAGCGAGTCCAGCGATTGTTGCCATTTCCGCTAGGGTTAATTCATCAACGCTTTTGCTAAAATAGACCCAAGCGGCATCTGCAACTCCGTAGGCTCCCGCGCCTAAATAAACCAGATTGAGATAGCGTTCGAGAATTTCGTCTTTAGTGAGTTCTCGCTCCATTTTTTGAGCCAGACGGATTTCTCGAAGTTTACGGACAACGGTTTTTTCTTGTTTGAGAAACAAAATTCGCGAAAGTTGCTGGGTGATGGTACTACCACCCTCTACCACACCTTGGGAACGGACATTATTGACCACGGCACGGACAATACCTTGATAATCGACCCCATCATGCTGAGTAAAGCGACGGTCTTCGGAGGCAATAAAGGCTTGACGCAGTTTTTCCGGGATTTGGGAAATTGATAGGCGATCGCGTGTTGCAGGTCCGGTTTGTCTGAGAATAGAACCGTCTGCAGCTTTAATGGTCAGGGTTTGTTCGCGAGCAATACTGTTGAGTTCGGCGGTTGGTGGTAATTGTTGATCAATCGACCAAATACCGTAGGAGATTGCGGCTGCACTTCCCCCCAAGCCTAAGCACGTCCAAAACCAATAGCGTTGATAAAGGGGTTTGGGATGACCAGGTATTTTGCTGATGACGGCGGATAATACTGACCCCATCCGTTTCAAGACTGATTTTGATGGGGGAGGCTGATCATCAGTTGCGGTATCGGCAGTATCAGTGTCTGGAATTGACTCCATATTGGTAGAAAATTCCGGATTTTCCTTTTGGGTATCCCGATCAGTGATGGGAACTGATTTATCTTGAAACCAGGAGTTAAACTTAACCACAGTTCGCTCCAGCACCACGAAGAAGTTGCAATCCGAACATCATTTGGCTTGATATCTGGGAATTTCTAAATTTGTAAATCATATAATTTTGATTGACGTTGTGAGAAATCCCTGTTGTTGAATGTTATCGGGTCACTCTCAACCTTCCACAAGTCATCACCGGGACTTACTACGTAATCTTAACTAACCATCAAAATTACATGCAAGCAAACCGGATATCAGTATAACATTATGAACTTACTTCAATGTATCTACTAGATACTTATCGATAAATTTAAACTTTAACCAATATTTCCCGATGAAGTCAATCCAAAACTTGTACTTGGGGTCTGTGGGAAAAGTTTTTTAGTATGGGTAGGGAACAGTTATGGAGTTTGTTCTTAACTAGACTTAGAGGTTACTAATTGCCTTTACTGCCAAAATCATTGACTTATCAAGATGATAGCGTTTATAGTTTGCCGGATTTAGGTTGGCTTACTTGCTCAAAATCTAGGCAATACCCAATGGATAATCAGATACAGTAATCCAGTTTGATTGCGTAAATTAGACTATTGGCAGAAAAATTGAATATGATACTAAGTTGCGACCAAAGATAATACTATCTGTCATTGCGACCTCAAGGAAGCAATCTCGTCATTCTCAAACTACCACGACAGAAGGCAACTTGGTATGAGTTTTCCAGCAACAGCAGCGATCGCTCTCGGCAGCAATTTAGGTGATTCCCTGGATATACTGCACCAAGCCGTTACCACCCTTGCCGAAACTCCGGGAATCGAGTTGGAAAAAGTATCCAGTTGGTATCGAACCAAAGCCGTTGGTCCAGTTCAACCCGATTATGTAAACGGTTGTGCCATTCTTCAAGTACAGATGATACCACTGGTACTCCTAGAAACTTTGTTAAAAATTGAAAATAAATTTGGCCGAGTTCGTACTGAAAAATGGGGAGCTAGAACCCTAGATTTAGATTTACTACTATACGACAACCAAATCATTCATACACCGAACCTGGAAGTTCCCCATCCCCGTATGGGCGATCGCGCTTTTGTTTTGGTTCCCCTAGCCGAAATCGCTCCCGATTGGATTGAACCTGTTTCCGGTTTATCAATTTTGCAGTTAAGTCAGTTTGTTGATCAATCGGATGTACATTTGTTGGCTGATTGGAAGGGGAGGAGGGAGTAGTGATACCTATTTGAAAAAAGAAGGTAATAGATCAATTTTGTTGTAGAGACGTAGCAATGCTACGTCTTTTGTTCTGAATGTGTTGCAAACATTTTTGGAATCGGTATGAGTAGGGAATAGCCATTATGTTTAAGGATTACACCACAACCTAATTCCTCCCTAGTGGTCTGTCCCATTAATTTTGATGAGTAAAGAAAGGCACGTAGTAGGGCTAGTCTACGACAACCCCGCGGGTATAGCACCTTTATAGTAGAGCTTTTTCGGAGCTAGAACCACAACTACGAACACCTCAGAAATTATGGGACAAAGGACTACTCTCACCTGTCAACTGTCAACCAAAAGGGAAATACATCAGCCTACCAAAGTACAGCAGTCCGGGTGGGATTTGTGAAATCTTACATGTGGGGTTGTTAACGGTTGACAGTTGACGGTTAACAGTCACCAGTCATCAGTCAACGGCACGCTATTTTTCACGACTTAAATCGGATTGCTGTATAACGATATTGGTGAATTGTTGCTCTCTATTCCCCTTGCTCCTCAAAATCTACCAACCCCAGCTACCGGGAACACCTTTAAATGGGCCAACAATATCTTTAGTAATCCAACCACCGTAAAAATTTCCTGGTTGGGGTGTAACTAACTCGCCATCAACATAACATGCATCCATGACATGGGCATAGAAAGCAACATGGTTTTGAATTGCCGCAAAAGGTGGTGTGGGATTCGGATAAAACCAACCAGCATTTTGTACCTCTTTGTCCCCAACCTGGATCGTGTAATATCCTGCTCGACCTTTCCATTCGCAAAAACTGGATTGGGGGGTTGCGATTAAATACTCCATCTTAATATCTGCTGGAGGAATATAATAGGAGGGGGGATGGCTAGTTTCCAGTACCCGTATGGCATTGGTCGTATCGGCAATCACTTCCCCATTAAAAATAATTTGAATATGTTTACTAGTTGATTCTAGTTTCGGTGGACGGGGATAATCCCATACAGATTCTTGTCCTGGTTGTGGTTCGATACGCTGCGGTCGCATACTGGCAGATTTACCTTTTATCAGTGTGTTGTTACCGTTAGTTGACTCGCAGAAATTTCCTCAAGATGCATATCAAGACCAAAATTCCATTCAAATTTGGATGATTTTGGTAGTTTTTGATGGGATACGCTCTTGGTGTTCAGGTTTACTGGTCTTGAACCAATAAAATTTCTGCGTAGTAAAAATGCTATCAATATAGGGAACCACCAGAGATAAGGATACCGTAAAACTATCAAAAAAACTTTTTTTACCCAAATCGAATATTATCATTGCTATCTATTGGACGTAAATTTGGCTCTTTCGTACATGGTGCGCTCGGTTTTGAATCATAGTTTATAAATTTGCCTGATTTTCAATAATTTCAGGCACTTGTAGTTTGAATTCATGGCGATGCTAGAGATGGTCACAAAGGCTCTAATACCACCCTAGCAAAGCTCTATAATTAATTTTTTCATCTTTTTAGCACCCTGAGTATGCAAGAGCTGCAAATCTACCTCCAGTATAAAACGGTATCATGAGGGAGCAAAAATAATTGGTTACTTTGTATTCCTGACTTCGGAAGCTCCCTCGGTTTTCTCTGACTGTGTGAAAAACTACCGGAAATTACCTGGTTTCAATTTGGTTGCAGATTGGGGTCGAGTCTGATTAGGTTGTAATCTAACAGCATTACGTAGACCTGTAGCCGTACCACCATCTTCCCGCGCTAGATAGGGTTTGAGGTTAATCGCAGTTCTGGAATTAGATGCTTGCGGTCTTCTCCCTCCAAGAATAGACCGACCCATGTTGTAGATATTCTCTACCTGATTACCGCGATTGGTATAGGTATTGACACCAAAGGTTTGTTGACCATTGTCGGCAGTAACTAGATTCTCAAATACGCTGTTACGAACAATAAACGGGTCTCTGTCGGGTGGAACCGTGAGGACAATCCGACAACTGGGATTTGCTTCCGTTGTCACACACAGGATATTGTGACGATTTTCGACGGCGGTTTGTAGTTCTAATAATCCATCGGGACGATATAATTCTAAACGTTGGGCAATGGTCAAACAGCGTCTTTGGGCATCCCAACCACCACCTAATGCGCGGGGAGTAGCCCAAGGAAAAAATTGACCCGGTTGGCTACGGGGTTGGTACATAACTGTATATTGACCGTTATGGAACTGACAGGTGAATCGCTCCGCAGTTTGTACCGCAGAACCTGTGGATGGATTGGTTGTACCAGTGGGAAGTGTGGAAGAATTTCCCCCTGTCGGGACGACAAAATCATCATTGGATTGGGCTAAGGCAGCATTACCAACTAATAGTGATAAACTTAAACCGCCTAATACCAATAATTTTATGGGTTGTGGCATAGATATACGCTCTCTGTAAGAACACTAGGGTCTATTTAGGCTGGTTGACGAAATTTGTCAGATTTTGATTCATTTTCTCCCTTGAAAGTGAGTCGGGAGTGGGGAAAAGTGCCTTTTTTTACCCACCAAAATTAATCCCAATTTGAAAAAAGCGTGAGTTCGATGAACCTCACCCCAACCCCTATCCAGGATGGAGAGGGGCAGAAAAATCCGTAGTTTTAACCAAAAATCTATGTTTTCAAAGCCTCTCTCTAGGAGGGAGAAAGGTTTGGAGAGGGGTTATTTGAATCCGTCATAGCGAGCTTCTCTGCAGGAGTACTCACGTGAAAAAAGAATGCGACAGATTAATTTTGTAGAGACCTAGCATTGCTACGTCTCATGTTCTGGATGTGTTGCAAATATTTTTTGAATCGGTCTAATGCGATAGACCACTAGTTTGCCAGAAGCATTGACATCAATTCGATACAATACTGGTTTGAGGGCATAAAGCTAACCACTTGATCAAGGAATAGTGCAAAAATTAATTTAATACTGGGTTTCGTTGTTGTTTAACATTGTATGCTGGGCGTTGCTGAATAGAAATATGAATTGAGTATGCTGGGCGTTGCTGAATAGAAATATGAATTGAAAATTTACGTTGTGTAGAGACGTAGCATCGCTAAGTCTCTACGACGATTGTGGTTTCAATGCAAAATGTAAATAATCATAATTCATACCCAAATTCAGCAACACCGTATGCTGGATGGCGATCGCATTTGGTTTTGGTCTACTGCCAAGTGGTTTACGTTGTGTGGGAATATCAATTTGTTGGCAGCGTTCTTGATTTAGTGTGACTGTGTGCATACCCTACTCCCGCTCCTTTTTCGGACACTTCTTGCGGTCTTTGCGACAGGCTTGAGTTTGTTTGATGATTTCTTTGACTTTAGTCTGGACTTCGATGTGTTTTTTAACACCTTCGTAGCCATAACGGTTGTAACCGTTTTCTACAATCATTGCCTCTAAATATTTGACGCGATCGCGTCCTCCAGGGTGGGATGATGCCCATTCTGGGGGTGTGTTTTTTTGTTCTTTTTCTAGGGTTGCCATGAGGTTGCGTAGACCATCGGCTGCATAACCGGAGGCGACAATTAATCTGGTGCCGAGTACGTCGGCTTGTCGTTCCATGTCCCGACTGTAGGAGAGGGAAAATAATTGTCCGACGGTTCCTCCTAGTGGTAAATACTGAGTTAAATTCGAGATTAAGTTACCTTGGGTGACGAGTTGAAATCCGTGGGAAAGGACAACGTGGGCTAGTTCGTGACCGATAAGTCCAGCTAATTCGGCTTCGGAATTGGCTTTGTCGATGGCTCCAGCATTGATAAAAATTTTACCCCCTGGCAGGGCAAAGGCATTAAGTTCCGGTTCGGGAAGGATGAAAAACTCGTATTTAAATTCTTTGCGTCCGGCTACTTGGGCTAATTTTTGACCAATTTCGTTGACATAATTGACCACTGTTTCATCTTTGACCAGGTTCAGTTGTCTTCGAGCCTGTTTCGCAACCGATTCACCGATGGATTCTTCCCCTTGCAGTAATAGTAAGGTGGAATCTAACGCCGAAAACGGACCAAGTAAACTCCCCGTCACTGCGTAGCCAATAGCACCAGTAATGATGTTAGCGATCGCATTTCCGCGAATTTCACGACGAATGTAGGATTTATACCGTTTGAGGTTATCATCGGCTAATTGGATAAATTCCGGTGCAAGGGGGTCTTGGGGATATAAAATCGCATATTGACGGGCTGCAAGGGAGGCTTCCATGTATTTTTTCGCACTTGCTAGGGCTTCTACCCGTGCTTTCACTAATTCCGGTTGCTGGGGATATCGGGTGGTTCCCAGTTCTAGGATGCGTAGTGCTTCTTTTTCCTGACCGTATTCCCGTAGCACTTGAGCGTAACGAATATAACCAGGAACGAATTCGGGAACTTCTTCCACCAACAACTTGAGGGGTATTAAAACGCGGGTTTGTAATTTTGCAGCCATTCCCGCTTCCGCTTCTCGCCAATATACCCTACCCCGTGGTGGTAATTGTTCTGGGTTGGTAATTGCTGGTTGACGATTTTCCACCGTTGCAGTGGTGCTAGCAAAAGGTTCTTTCAACTGACGGTAGATTTTTTCTGCTTCTGCCACATTTCCCGCCAAAAATAGCTTGTCAGCAGCAATAAACTGCTCTCTTCGTGCAATTTCCTCCGGTGTGAGGGGATTTGCTTCCTCTTGACTTCCACTCGCTGAAGTTTCGGGATTTTCCGGTTCTTTCGTTTCTGATGGATTATTTTCGGGATTTTTGGTTTCCGTGGCTTGATTATCCGTGGTTTGTTCTGTTTTAATCTGAATATCTTCACTGACAACTAAAGGCGTGGGAAATTGGTGATTAACTGTTACGTCAGCATTACCAGTAGAGATATTTTGATTTTTTCCTCGCTTGTAAATAGGGAGTGGGGAGTGGGGAGTGGGGAGTGGGAATGAGCTATTATTTTCAGATTTGGTTGTGTACAAACCTGCATGAGAAGCTGTTTTTAAATCCGATAGATCCGACGGGGAACTACTTTCCATCCCAACTTCCCCATCCATAGAGGGAATAGATTCCAGCGCAGGTGAAACCCGCACTTGCGTCAAGACAACTAAAATCGACGTTCCCATCGACAACAGCACCCAAGTGAGTGCAAGGAACCAAGACTTCCATCTACCTTTCATAGCAGCACGGGTGACAACAGCGACGACCAATTAATCTACTTCAACAGCAAAATTGCCAGAACTGTGAGATTAATCCTATCTTTAATGTAGGAGTAAATACCAAAATCGCAAACACCAGGATCTAAATTCTCGATAAATCTAGACATTTACTTTATATATGGGACGTACACGCTCAAAATCCGATTTACCAACGAAAATATGTCCCGTATGCGATCGCCCCTTCGCATGGCGAAAAAAATGGGCTGATTGTTGGGATGAAGTTAAATACTGCTCCGAACGCTGTCGCAGAAGACGTTCCCAGGTGAACGAGAAAGGTAATGGGGAATGATGAGGGTAATTTTGCGATCGCTTGCTTCAAAGTCAGTTAGACTAAAGAATATTCGCGATTTTGCCCATAAAAAATATATACATCAACAAAAATATTAATCCCTCCCACCGGGAAACATTTTTATCTTGAGTTAAAAGGTAGAATAATAAAGTCGCAACACAATAAATTGGTAGGGGAAATTTTAATACTTCAGGTGTCACAATTAAAGTTCCAAAAAAAGAAGCCACTCCAGAAATTGCTAAACCATTAAAAATACAAGAACCAAGTATATTACCAATCGCAATTTCCCCCTTACCCTGACGAGAAGCGGTTGCACTGACAACAGTTTCCGGTAAAGTTGTACCAAAGGAAAGTAAAGTCACAGAAACAATTGCTTTGCTGATACTCATAATCTCAGCCAGCTTTTCTAAAGAAAAAATTGTATATCTTGCTCCCAGATAGATAAATATTCCGCCCAGAGTTACAATCAGCACATCCTGAATGCGAATTTTACCCTTTCTCCCTTCGGTTTTCACATTTTCATCTAGCAAAATATCTATTGGTGTACTACCATCCTTCAGGAGATAAAACACGTAGATACAATAGGCGATTAGACAAATTATTCCCTCCCCTATCGTTACCTTGCCATCGTACATTGTAAGTACCACAATAAATGCAGTGGCCATTAAGAAATTGAGGTCGATAAATATATATTGATCACCCAATTGAATTGCTGCTCTGGTAAACAAGCTAGCAATCCCAAGCACAAAAAATAGATTAGAAATACTGGAACCAATTACATTACCAGGAACTATTTCCGATACTTGTTGACTAACCGCAATCACGGAGGAAACTAATTCCGGGAGGGAAGTACCGATAGAAACAATAACTACTCCAATCACAAAAGGGGACATCCCCAAAGCCAAACCAATAATTTCTGCCGCATCCGTAAAAAATCTCGCAGCAGTAATTAAAACTGCCAGACTAACTACGAATATACCTAACCAGATCAATAGCTCCATCTTCAATCAAAAGTTCACATTTGAACTGCATGGGTGACGCTACGTTAACCCATCCTACATCTAATTCAACCCACTTGGTTCAAACTCCCGAATTTATTAGGTATTCGCGTAATTTAGGGAGTAGTGAATAGGGAGTAGCCATCATGAACCGTGTACACCAAAACTTATAAAAGTGGGTTTTTTCTACTACTCATACCGATTCCACAAATGTTTGCAACACATACTCAATATGAGACATAGCACTGCTGCGTCTCTACAAAATTCATCTGTCGCATTCTTTTTTCAAATTGGTATCACTACTCCCCCGACCCTTTATAAATAATTAGGGCAGAGGTGTAATTACTATTACTACTCCCTACTCCCTTTATTTTTTCAAATTAACCAATCGCAGTTGCAGCAATAATTTGGCGAATATCTGCTGGTGTTAAATCCGGATTTGCACTTAACATTAAAGCTGCTACTCCAGATACGTATGGTGTAGCCATTGAAGTTCCACTCAGAAAACCATAGGTATCATTTGGTGTTGTGGAATAGATATCTTGTCCTGGTGCGACTACGTAATAAAGACTACTATCAGAACCCGCTCGATTACTAAAATCGGTGACGTTGTAATTAATATCAATCGCACCAACAGCTATACCCCAATCTGTTGCTAAAGCTGCGGGATAGACAGGTTTTTCCCCTCCATCATTACCAGCAGCCATCACGACAATCGCACCACGTTCGGTTGCATATTTGACTGCGGATTCGACCTCCGGACTATATCCTCCCGTTGTCAGACTGAGGTTAATCACATCTGCTCCATTATCTGCAGCATAAATAATTCCTTTAATAATATCTCCCTGGGTTCCCCGACCATTTGCATCAAAGACGCGAATTGGCATAATTTTGGCGTTGTAAGCAACTCCAACCATACCATAATCATTTGCTTCTGCGGCAATAATACCAGCGACGTGGGTTCCGTGGGTTTCCTCATCCATCGGATTGTAGTCGTTACCGACAAAATCCCAACCAATTAAATCATCGATATATCCGTTGCCATCATTGTCGATACCGTCCCCGAAAATTTCACCAGTATTAATCCAAATATTGTCATCCAAATCTGGGTGGGTAAAATCAACTCCACTATCAATCACTGCAACGACCACATCTTCACCGGTGTATCCCTGTGTCCAAACTTCGGGGACACTAATTGCGTCTAATCCCCAGGTATATATGTCACTGTTGTCGGGAACGTTGCTGAAGCGGGGTAAACCGATAGCTGTAGCGACTGCATTTGCTGCATCAATTAAGCCATCGCCATAGACTGGACTGAAGTTATAAGACTGGGTGGTGTAGGTAGGTTGAGGATTGGAAGTTGTACTTAGTTGGGAAGAGGTGGGATTAGGAATTGGAACTGGAATTTCAATATCAATCGCGACTTCTGTGGAGGAATAATTGATGTTGAAATTGGGGAATACGGAATCAAAATCAATTTTGTTCTCCCAAGTGTCAGTTAGTTGGTTGATGATTGTTTCGTAACTAGGAGGAGAATCTATCCCCATATCATAATTGGGGTGAATAGAATTAATTGCTACATCATATAAATTACTAGAAGTGCGATGAAAATTATGAATACTACTCTTTAGCTCTAAGGGATTTGTAAATAGAGATACAGGTGATGAAGTCAGGTAATCTGTGGTAAATTGGTGTGCAAAACGACTGGGAAGATGCATTGAATTGTGGTTTTCCAGCATAATTGTGGGAGTTTAGTCCGAAATTGCCTGAAGAGTGTATATTTCTCAGACATGGAACTTATGCAAAATTATGCAAAAGCCTGAAAATAATTGTGGATTGAGATAGTTTTTGGTCACTTGAGCTAAACTGCAAACAAAATGTAAAGTAAAACTGCTTTCGGTGTGGTGATTCTGATAAGTTAATAAAATCGCCTTCTGTGATACCTATTGCTGTTTATCCTTTGTTATTGATTAAAATATGGCGCTGATAGTTCAAAAGTACGGTGGAACTTCTGTTGGTTCGGTAGAGCGCATTCAAGCAGTTGCGCAGCGCGTGTGTAAAAGTGTGAATGCAGGTAACTCTTTGGTGGTTGTGGTTTCGGCGATGGGGAAAACCACCGATGGACTGGTAAAATTGGCATACGAAATTTCGCCGACTCCTAATCGTCGGGAAATGGATATGCTGCTGTCAACTGGGGAACAGGTAACTATTGCCCTGTTGAGTATGGCTTTACAGGAGTGTGGACAAGCGGCGATTTCGATGACTGGGGCACAGGTAGGAATTGTTACAGAAGCTACCCATACGAAGGCGCGGATTTTGCAAATTAGTACCGAGCGGATTCAGCAACACCTCCAGGAGGGTAAAGTGGTGGTTGTGGCTGGTTTTCAAGGTATCAGTAGTACTGCCAATTTAGAAATTACCACCTTGGGAAGGGGGGGTTCAGATACCTCCGCAGTCGCTTTAGCGGCGGCTTTGGGGGCGGATTATTGTGAAATTTATACCGATGTTCCAGGGATATTAACTACGGACCCCCGTTTAGTCCCCGAAGCCCAGTTAATGGCAGAAATCACCAGTGATGAGATGCTGGAATTAGCCAGCTTAGGGGCGAAGGTATTACATCCGAGGGCAGTGGAAATTGCCCGTAACTATGGAGTGCCTTTGGTGGTGCGTTCCAGTTGGAGCGACGCACCGGGTACTTGGGTTAGGTCAACTCGACCACCAGAGCGATCGCTGATCAATTTAGAGTTGGCGCGGCCAGTGGATGCGATTGAATTTGATACCAACCAAGCACGGGTGGCTTTACTACGGGTTCCCGACCGTCCAGGGGTTGCTGCGAATCTGTTTGGGGAAATTTCCCGTCAAAATGTGGATGTGGATTTAATTATTCAATCTATCCATCAAGGTAATACAAATGACATTGCCTTTACCGTCATGACCCCCATATTACCGAAGGCAGAAGCAGTTGCCGCCGCGATCGCACCAGCTTTATCCAATCCAGGGGAACATGGCAGTGACACCGCCGAGGTGATGGTAAAATCGGATATTGCTAAGGTGAGTATTGCTGGGGCAGGAATGATTGGTAGACCCGGTGTAGCAGCGAAAATGTTCGCTACCTTGGCAGAGGCTGGTGTAAATATCCGGATGATTTCCACCAGCGAGGTGAAGGTGAGTTGTGTGGTGGATGTTTGTGATTGCGATCGCGCAGTTAGCGCCCTCTCCCAAGCTTTTGAAATTACTTCCTCTCCCATCCGCTCTGTGGCGGACATTCAGCCGAGTAAAAATACTGACAAACCGCCTGTGCGTGGTGTTGCCCTTGACCAAAATCAAGCCCGGATTGCCATCCGCAATGTTCCCGACAAACCTGGTATGGCTGCCAAGTTATTCGGTTTATTGGCGGAAAAAACCATCAGTGTGGACATGATTATTCAATCACAACGCTGTCATATTATTAACGGTGTACCGACTCGCGATATTGCTTTTACGGTAGCACGGATGGATGCCCTCGCAGCCCAAGAAATGTTAATTGCAGCTGGGAAGGAATACGGTTGGGGTGAGGTGGTGTTGGATCAGGAAATTAGTAAAGTAAGTATTGTTGGTGCAGGGATGGTGGGACAACCGGGAGTCGCGGCTAAAATGTTTACAGCCCTGGCACAAAATCAGATTAATATCCAAATGATTGCCACTTCCGAAATCAAAATTAGTTGTGTGGTTTCCCAAAGTGAAGGAGTGAAGGCTTTACAAGTGATTCATGCTGCTTTTGGTTTGGCTGGAAGTGAGAAATTTGTCGTTCCTGCTTAGAGGGTGTTTGAAAAGTCGCTTTTAATACTTGACAAGCTCGTTTTTTGGGAGTGGGGAATAGGGAATTGGTAGTAGTCGTCATGTAATGCCTACACCAAAACCGATAAAAGTTGATTTTTCCCACTCCTGACTCACTTTCAACCAGAACCAATGAAAGTAGTTTTTTCCCACTCCCCACTCCCAACTCCCAACTCACTTTCAAACTAGGATTAATCACAAAAATATATGTCTAAAAATATGCGCCGTGATTTTCAAAACCGCGAGGAATTAATCGACTACCTGCGAGAACAATTTCCCGATGCGGTTGGGAATGACGACCATGTGAGTCCCATTCAGGGTGGTTATAAAACAGCTCGACAACGTTTGCAAAAGGTCGATCCGGTAAAATATGCCAAAACCCGCAATTTCCTTAACGGTGCGGTGACACGGCTATCCCCCTATTTACGTCATGGGGTGTTAAGCTTACGAGAAGTGCGGGATTTTGTCCTCGAACGTGTCAACCATGATGACGACGCGATGAAGTTGATCAATGAATTGGGTTGGCGAGATTATTGGCAACGTTTATATTTTAAACTGGCGGATAAAATTTGGGAAAACCAAGAAGATTATAAAACGGGTTTTGCCAGCAGTGAATATGCCCCAGAATTACCAGATGATATTCGCAACGGAACAACAGGTTTAGTCTGTATCGATGCATTTCGCCAAGAGTTGTACACAACAGGATACTTGCATAACCATATACGCATGTGGTTAGCCGCCTATATAGTTCACTGGCGCAGGGTGTCTTGGCAAGCGGGAGCAAAGTGGTTTTTAGAGCATTTATTAGACGGAGACCCAGCTAGCAATAATTTATCATGGCAATGGGTCGCCAGCACCTTTAGTCACAAACCCTATTTTTTCAACCGTGAAAATTTACAACGCTACACAGAGGGAGTTTACTGTCAGCAATGTCCACTATTTGGTGAATGCGATTTTGAAGGCAGTTACGAGGAATTAACGGTCAAGTTATTTCCCAAAGGTGAATTTCAGAAACAAGATAATAGTCAAAGTTGGCAAAAAGGTAAACGTCGGAAGTAAGTAGGAGTGTAGATTGTAGATGAGTCTGGGTCTGCGGAAAAAGCCTTTTAGTGACGGTAGGGGACAGGGAGTGGTTAAAGACGCGACATGTTGCAAAAATGATAAATGCTAGGTTTTTAAGCCTTACATACCTATTATTTCACCACATAAGTCCAAAAAAACTTTAGTATCAAGCGCTAAAACCCTACTACATGCCTTTCTTTACCCATCAAAATTAATGTGGTCTAATACTATGTGTTTACACTTTTTGTGACTAAAATATCCTCAAATTATTGCAAAATAAGAGTTTTTCTCTTTTTTAGCAAGCCCTAATTAAACCCGCTGACTCAATCCAAAATCCCAAATCGCGTATTACTGAGAACCTCGTTCACCGTAGCGTAGCAACTTTTCCACCGTAATCAAGCGATTTTCCCAGAGACGGACTTGATAGGGATTGGTTTGAAAATGCGATCGCATCCAGTTTTGATAATTGGCTCGAAATCTCCTAAGACTAGCACGGGCTGCACTAATTTGACTGGATTTGGGTTTATCTTGAAGTTGATTAAGTGCCTGTTCAACTAATTGGGCTTGTTGATTAAAACTCTCCCTAACTGTCGCTGGTAAACGTAGCTGATTATTACTTTGGGCAAGTTTCCATTCACTGTGTAAAGCTTGATACCTTTGGGCAGCCGCGAGGAAGGGTTGGCGGTGGGGGATAATTGATGTATTGCTGCGGGAATTGCCTACTTGGGTATTCTTGAGCATAGTTTGGATATCCGGGTTGAGGTTTTCGGCGGCAAACAGGGCATATCCAGCTACAGGAAAATCGCGAATTGCTTGCAACTGGTCGAATGTCCCCAATCTGGGCAAATTCAGTAGGCGAATTCCTGGTAAAAGTAGGGCTGAACCCAATTGTTCAAAGCGAATTGATGCCACCCAAGGTTGGGCTAATTGTTCAAACTTATAGGTTTCCGTGGCATAGGTCATGGGTACAATTAAATCCACGTCTCCCCGTTGTGCCCAATATTCCCAGTTTTGTTGGATTTTCTGAATCCGTTCGTTGCGAGGTAAGGGGAATACCGCCACTGATAATTTTAAATGGGGGCGTTGTTGTTTAAGTTGCCTGGAGACCATTGCCACAAAACTGTCAACCTGTTGGGTACGAAAGTCTGTCCATTTTCGCCACAAATCTGCTTGTCTCGGATTAATGGTAATTGGATCAACTCCATAACGTTGCTGAAAAATTTCCCGCGCTGCTTTACCATATCCATAGCTACGTCCAGCATTGGGGTCTTGGAAGGGATAGCGGATGTAATCGAGTTGTAACCCATCCACATCGTACTTGGTGACGATTTCCGTGTATAACCGCAACAAATAATCCCGCACCTGGGGATTAGCTGGATCAAAAAAGGGTTTACCTTGTCCTTGGGGGATGGTTTGTCCACGGTGGTCAAATCCAGCCCAATCAGGGTTTGCCGCTAATACGGGTCCGGGATAATCACTACTCATGCCAACTAAGGGATTGTGTTGCACATTGCCAGCTGCAAACACCCACACCCAAGCATGTAGCTCGATATTCCGTTGTCTCGCTAATTTCACCGCACTTGCGAGGGGGTCCCAACCCCTTGTGAGGGGATTTTGTTGGGGAGCAACAAGACTGGGATAGATGGGATAACTCGCATTCAGGGTTTCAAAAAAGACGGTGTTAATTCCTGCTTGGGCAAAACGGTCAAAAATTTGCGCCAACCCCGCCTCACTCCCAGCGCGAACAATTGTACCCCGATCCAGCCAGACGGCACGGGTTTCTGCGGGAGCTAGGGGACTGGTGAGGGGAAACTGTTGCCACAGGTTGGCACGGGCTTGTAGCCATGTTTGCCTAGCCCTTGCGTATTGTCGCTGACGAATTAATTCGGGGATTTGTTGGGCTGCTTGCCGGGCAGATGCGAGGGTTTGCTCTGTACCGTTCATAATCCCTTTAGTTTTGGTCAAGGCAATTACCGCACTAGCGGATGGGGAAGAAATATTTGTATTATTTCTCACTAGTGATGCCAGGTTGGCGCTTTCCACCCGTCCAATGAGGTTATTCAGTTCTTCCTGGAGAGCGCGGGTTTCATTGGCGTTAATGGGAGCGTTAGAATTGGGGTCAATGTTCCAACGTACCGATTGTTCTAGCTGGTCGATGGCTTCATTGGAACGGATTCGGAGTGCTGTTCCTTGGGTAGTCGGCGAAGTTCTGGGTTGATTGGGATTGGGTGTTGAGCCAACATTGGTGACTGGTGGGGGGTTAGTTGTGACTGGATTAGGTGAAGTTCTGGGTTGACTGGGATTGGGTATTGAGGCAACATTGGTAATACAGTTTTTGTCTCCCCCCTCAATATTGGTAGCCATATTACTCGGTAATCTCAGGTGACGTTCCACGGAAACACGTAACCAATTTTGATCGATTTGGGGATTAGCAACCGTATCTCCACCGAAACGCCAACCGAGCAAAGTTGTTCTTTCGGTAGCAATCACAGCCGCGGAATTGTTGTTAGTACTCCAAACCGCAGCAGTTTGAGTGTTGAGGGAATCGGGAACTACAACCCCACCCCGAACTTGACCCGATAAACCGGATTGGAGATTCCAATCCATGTTTTTGATTTTACTGGGTTGTAAACTTTGGGCATCATTCAAACTAAAACCCCAGTAACCACCGAGTAAATTACGTAACAATTGCCGCACCCCCGGAGAAGAGGATACCCCCACCGGACCTGTGGCGATTAATCGACCTCCCCGACTCATCCATTCTTCGAGAGCGATCGCTTGCATAGGGGTAATATTTTCTACGTTTGGCATCAGTAATACCCGTCTTTCTCCCCAATCACCAAAGGTTTGGACACGATGCAGGGGTACAATACAATAGCTCAATCCCGCCGCCTGTAAGCGTTTACTGATTTCCCCCCACTGATTGGCATTCTCTGCACTGTAGACTACACTGATTTGGCTAGTTTGGCGATCGCGTTGATTCGCTCGAACAGGTGTATTATAAAAATGGGTAAGTAATAGGGGAATTTCTAGTAATAGGCATAAAAGGGTTTTTTTGCGGAAATACTGCGGCGGAAACTTCACTCCTCACTCCTTCTGTAATTGATTACAATTTCTGAATATAAAGTAATAAATAATAATTAAAACCTCTGCTATGGTCATCCAATCAATAGAGCTTTTGTCAAGACTGTTGGAATACAAATATTAATTCATTAAAACCCAACTTATGACCTAACTTAAGATAACAAATTCATGGCTTTAATGACACAAATGTAAGTACTAATTCGTAATAGCCTGCGGCAACGCTTCGCGTACGTAATACTAATTTTTAATACAGCAGTCTGAGCGGGATTTGTGAAATCTTACATGTAGGGTTGTTAACGGTTGACAGTTGACGGTTAACAGTCACTAGTCATCAGTCAAAGACACGCCATTTTTCACGACTTGAATAGGATTACTGTAGTTTTTTGTTTTGCTGCTAGGTGTCTACGTCATTTCAAAAGCTAGGTGCAGCATCGCAATGATTTTTTCAATTTATTCTGTTGCTTAATTCTAGAAAATTGGTGTCATGCCGATTCAAAAATGGTTCGACATAGAGATGTAATATATTTCAGCATAGAAATGTAATATATTTCGACACATAGACGTAATATATTTCAACACAGAGACGTAATATATTACGTCTCTACAAACACAAAATATATCTTTCGTATTATTTTTGAAAATTGGTATAATTTCTGGATTTATAGACCATAAACCACTATTCCCTACTCCCTATTCCCTACTCCCTTAACTAATACATTGGCGAATTAATTCCTCCACTCCGGCAACTGGATAAATGGGAACATTTAATTTTTGAGAAACTTCCTCAATACTTACATCATCTAAGAAGACTAATTCACCATGTTTAAGCATTACACTTGGCAATAAAATTCCCTCTCCTAAATCACAGTTTTGTAATTTTAATAATAAATCATGCCCCGTTAACAACCCGGTTACACTAATACTTTGTCCCCAATAATCGCTGTTTAAAGCTTGCATTTGCACCTGTAAGCCTTTCACTTGATTCAATCTTGCTAATAATGGTTGAAATGCATGTTCGACTGCATTTCCCACCACCCAAGTTAGACGTTTCTGTTTGGCCAACTTTCTGGGCAAAATTTGCGCTGAAATTGCCATAAACTGCTTGATAAATAGTTGAATCGAACCAACCCCATTATCAATTTGGGGATAGTCTTCATACTCTGACTCGTTAGGTAAATCCTCTTGAGCAATTAAGAACCATTCATCAGCTAACCAAACAAAGGTTGTTCCGTATTTTTGGCGAAACTCTTGCTGGAGTAACCGCACTTGGCTAATCACTTCCTTCGCTTTGGTGGGGGTGACGGGAACTAGTTCATCCTCTGGAGGACGAAATCTGGTTAAACCAACGGGAACCACGGCAACCGATGTGACAGCGGGCACATCATTTTCTTGGAAAGACGCTAAATCACGGATGGTTTGTTCCAAATGTTTGCCATCATTTATACCAGGACATAATACCACCTGGGCATGAATTTGTAAGCGACGGGCTTGAAACCAGGCGATTTGTTCGATAATTTTGCCTGCACGGGGGTTTTTGAGGAGACGGATACGGACATCGGGTTCTGTCGCGTGAACTGACACATAGAGGGGGGATAGACGCATTTGTTCGATGCGTTGCCATTCCCGTTCCAGTAAATTAGTTAGAGTCAGGTAGGAACCGTAGAGAAAACTGAGGCGATAATCGTCATCTTTGTAATATAAACTTTCTCTTTTTCCTGGTGGTTGCTGGTCAATAAAACAGAAAGGACAGCGATTATTGCATTGAATTAAATTATCAAATAGGGCGCTAGCAAATTCTAAACCTAAATCCTCATCATAGTCCTTTTCCAATTCGACATGATGGGTTTTTCCTGATGCATCTAAAACTTCCAATTCTAAATATTCATCGGCACATAAAAATCGATAATCAATCAAATCCCGTGGTTGAACACCATTAATACTGACGATTGCATCACCAACCTCAAAGCCAACTTCAGCAGCAATTGAGTCTGGTAGAACTTTAGTAATACGTGCAGGTTGAATAGTTGCCATCAGATGAGAGGATAGGGAATTTAAAGGTAACGATTGTGTGTAGAGACGACCCGTCGGGTCGTCTCGATAAGTGGTCGGGTCGTTTCTACTGGGAAAATCGTTTTAACCACCCTTGCTTCATGGTCAAATCGAGGATTAACCTTGCAGCAGCGAACCAGAGAAAACTTTCGCCGAAAATCAGGATAATCATTGGTATATTTAACTTCGGGAACCAAAGGGACGAAATTAATATGGACTGGTGGTTATCACTTAGCCAATCTTGACTAACTACCTCTAATTGTGCCATTCCTCGCACCAATGCAAAAGCTGCGATCGCACCTGTTTCTAAATGGGAATTGGTATCCTCCCTTACTATGTATCGATAGGTGACACCGAATAAAAAGCCGGAAAAGATGGCAAAAGTGCTGCCAAGTAAAGCATTTATCACCTGGAATCTGAATAGAAAACCCGAATTTTCTAGTTCTAAATTATACCCAAGGGAGGAGAATCCCCACATCAGTAGGGAAATTAGCCAATAGGTGCAAACCACAGCCATAGCCGCAAACACACCTGCTTTGAGGGATTCCAGACGTTCCCGCACCAAATCTGGATTCAACAGACGATCAATTGTTTTGCCCATGACCAAAAAACACCCCTCATCAAATCACCATACAAAGTATGATAAAAAATGAAGTAGATTTGCAAATACATTTACAAAATTCGTTATGGTCTTGACATTAGGTTGGGTTTCGCTGTTAGTCGTCTTCACATGGTCGATTGCAATGGTTGTTTGGGGACGAAACGGACTCTAAAGGTGGCTTGTGGAAAATACTTTCCTGAATTATTTGGCCTTATTGGCATTGGTGCTATTGGTGGTCACTACCTTGAGTATCGGTTATCTGACGCTTTCTGGTTGGCGCGATCGCCGTCTTCTGGAAGAGGAAAAGCGTAATCTCCGACTCAGGACAACACCAAAGCGCAAATAATTTTTCATAGAGTGCAATCCGCTTCCATCCCCCCTTTGCTCGTCCCATCGACTAACTCGAATATGCGCAGTACCCCATGTACTGCGTATTTTAATTGAAATTCGCTTTTGAGTGCTAATGCCATCAGCAATTTACATTGCCTTAATGATTGGCAATTCCCGCTACCATTGGGGATTATGCCAACATACCCAACTTATATATTCTTGCTCCAGTCCATATTTATCAACTCCCCAAATCCAGGAACTCATTCACCAACCCACCCTCAACCATTTCCAGACCATCCTCAATCCTCGCTCTTTCCCAACCTCCTCCCTTCCCGTCCCCCTGCTTTTGGCTTCGGTTGTTCCTAAACAAACACAACTCTGGCTAAATTATCCCCACCTACGGATGATTTCCCTCGCAGATATTCCCATAGCCAATATGTATCCTAGTTTGGGAATAGATCGAGCTTTAGCCCTATTTGCTGCAACTAAATCCTTTGGTTCCCCTGTCTTGGTTATCGACGCAGGTACAGCATTAACCTTTAGCGCTGTCGATGCAGGGCAAAATTTCATCGGTGGAGCAATTTTACCCGGTGTCGGTTTACAGTTAACAATGTTAGGAAATCAGACCGGACAACTTCCGCAAATCGACCTCTCCAGTCAATTAAAATCTCGCTGGGCAATGAATACAACTGATGCCATTCAAAGCGGTATAATTTATACTTTATTGGCTGGTATCAAGGATTTTATCGAAAATTGGCGGCAATCTTTTCCTGATGGGAAAATTGTGATTACAGGGGGAGATACAATGATTTTATCTAATTATCTGCAAACTATATATCCCCAAATATCTGAGCAAATATTAATAGAAAAAAATTTAGTTTTACAAGGAATTTGCCAAGTCAGCCACGGTCTAGAGTAGCAACACAATCCCCATTGGAGTGTAGTGTATGGAAATGAGTTTATATCAAATGCCACCATCAGTATTACAAAAAATCCCAGAATATCCCGTACTCAAAACCATCCTACCTGTGGCTGAGGATATTTCTGACCCCAACCATTGGCGAACTTTAGAATTTTATTTGACACCAGATGTAATTGCTCAAGTAAAAGAAGATATCCCCTCAATCCTTGCTACTGGAGAATCTGGTTACTTTGAACTCGGTAATATCTGGTATTTACTCCATTGGTATCTGACTGGAGATAGCGAGAAATTTATGCGTCTACAGTACTTAGTTCAACATCCCAATGACAGTCATTTATTACTTGTAAATGCTTTATCCGGTGGCATCTTAATTGATGAAGGATTACTAACTGATTGTCAATATTTTAATGCAGAAATTGTTGTTGAATTAGCCCAAGGATTAACAAAAATTAGCGAAGAGGATTTTTATCAGCGTTGGAACCAACTCCCTCCTCCCCTGGAAAATAGTTTGGTTTATGATTGGTACACCCAGATAGAAGGGGAAGATATACAGGATTTTCAAGCTTTATTTTTAGAACTGGTTGATTACTACGAGGAAGCTGCTGAGGATGGTAATGCAATTCTGCGCTGGGATAGTTGGTTATAGGATTTTGGATTTTCGATTTTGGATTTTGAATTACTCTCGAATTGCGTAGGTTGGGTGGAAGTAACTAGGGCTAATAATATGTTTTAAAAGTATTAATAAATACTTTGTCAACTACTTTTTGAAGACAGTCAATAGGCTAAAACGGTATATTTGTCGTTATAAACTGTACAGACGGGACATGTCGCGTTTCTCTCGATTACCAACTCCCTACTCTCCACTCCCTACCCCTACTAAAAGACTTTTTCCGCAGACCCTAAGTATTAAATAAGTATTAAAATCGACTTTTAAAACATCCTCTTAATGAATCGCTTCTGTTATTCTTTGCATCGGAATCCAGACAGTAAAAATGGAACCGATACCTTCCGTTGATTCGACCTCGATTCGTCCCCGATGTAGTTCCACTAATTGTTTGGTTAAAGCTAAACCTAAACCCGTACCTTCATAACGACGACGGTAGGGAGTGTCCAATTGATGAAATTTTTCAAATAATCGCGGTAATTGGTTTTCTGGGATACCGATACCCGTATCTTCAACCTGGAAAATAGCTGTATTTTCTTCTACCCAAACTCGCAAAATCACGTTTCCACCTGCTGGTGTAAATTTAACTGCATTACTGAGTAGATTACCGATGATTTGTTGAATCCGGTGGGGGTCGGCGGTAAAATCGTCTTGGTGTTGATTGGTTTTGAGGTCGAGCTTCAGGTTTATTTGTTGATTTAGAGCTTTTGCTTCCATTGACTTGATGCTTGCTTGAGCTATCTGACTCAGGGAAAAATTAGTCACTTTGAGGACGGCTTTTCCGGCTTCAATTTGGGATAAATCCAAAATATCGTTAATCATTCCTAGCAAATGTTCACCGCTATCGTGGATTGTTTGTAAATAATCTCGTTGTCGTTGACTTAATTCTCCAAAGGACCATCTCAGCAAAGTTGAAGACATACCAATTACGTAGGTTAACGGAGTTAACAATTCATGGCTAATGGTGGCAAGAAACTCATTCCGTACTCTCCCTGCTGCTTCTGCTGCCACTAAGGCATCGTGGAGTTCGCTGGTACGTTCGACTACCCGTTGTTCTAATAATAACTTTTCTTGGGTAAGCGATCGCATTAATTCGGCTTGATGGATCGCGATCGCTAATTGTTCGGCAATGGAGGTGAGTAAATTGGTTTCGTTTTCTTGCCATCTGCGGGTTTGGGTACATTGATGGGCAATTAATAATCCCCATAATTTATTTTCAAATACAATGGGGGCTACAAACTTAGCTCGAACTTGACAAGCCCGCATAAATTCTAGTAAACAACTTTCCAGGGGATAAGTTTGTTCCACATCTTCCACGGCTAGGGTAAAACCCTTTTGATATTTGAGCCAACACTCGTTAGTGGGTGTAAAACAAGTTTCTTCGCTGTAATTGAGTACGGAGGTAATGTCTGTGGAGGAGCGTACTTCATAGACAATACATCCAGTTCCCCCGCTATAGTTACCATTGACTACCGGGGAATGATTGCTACTGTTAGGATATTCAAATTTATAAACAACAATTCGGTCTAGTTCGAGAAATTCCCTTACCCGTGCTACTGCCGTTTGCATAATTACAGGTAAGTCCAAGCTTTTACGGATTTGGGTGTTCACCTGATTTAATAACTTTTCCTGGGCAATTTGCTTTTGTAATGCAGTTTCCACATGAAGACATGCGGAATTATTGCGAGCGATGGTTGGTTCTAATTCAGACTGAAAATTACCTGGTTGTTGAACTTGCCAAGCTGGCAAAGTGAGAGAAAAATCCAATAAAAGCAGTGTAAACTTTTGTTGGAGAGTAATATCATTTGGAGATAAATCTTGACAATAGGGTTGTAATTCTTGGTAAGTTTGGAGATGTGGAGGAAAGAGGTTGACTAAACGAGAAACAAATTTGGCGATCGCATGGTGGTCAAAAGTCAGTTCCACATCCAGCAATGTCGATTCAGTGAGTTGGAATTTTTGTTCGTGAACAGATTGGAGATTAGATGATAATGTAAGTTGACTTGGTTTGGCTTGCAACATGGCATTAAACCCATCACTCAACACCACCAAAAACTTCATCTGTAGCCAACTCAGATGGGGAATCCGCACAGTCAAAGCATCCGTTAGCACCATTGGTGGATTGTCCCTTGTTTGAGCCATCTGTTGTAGCAATTTACCAAGCTGTTGATAAAGACAGTTTGGTAGGGTTCGAGAAAAGCTCACATCAGGGGAACTAGCCATGTTCGGAAATTAGAAAAACTAGGAATTAGTTAAGTAGAGTGGGGGTGCAATAAATAGCATCAAAACTTGAAGACACTTCTGGAAAAACAGTTGACAACGGGATGCAATCCTGAGTCACCCGAAGGTTTCCTTGATTTAGTATTGTCGCAGACTAGTCCCTACGTATTGATGGATTTCTATCTGGCAACAATCTCGAATCTACCACCTTTGAAACTATCAGTCATATATAATCATGCATAGAACAAGTACCACATCGGTAGGATTAAATTCCCAATTTGCAAGCATTAACTTTATTGACCAAACCACCGCACCGATTGTGTTACTGACGGCAGCTGATACAGATATTCAGACCCTAGCGGCAGCAATTTCCAGATTACCAAAAACCTTTCCGGCTTTGCGGGTCGCCAACATTTTGCAATTACAACAGCAAGTTACGATTGATCACTATGCTGAAGCAGTATTGGCACATGCAACAGTAATAATTCTACGCCTTATTGGTGGACGTTCCTATTGGTCCTATGGGGTTGAAGTAGTTCAGGAAATAGTTGCCAATCATCATACAACTTTAATTGTAATGCCAGGTGACGACGCACTGGATTTTAATTTAATTTCTCACTCTAATTTACCCCCAAAAACTGTCCAGCAAATCTGGCGTTATTTTAACGAAGGTGGAATCGAGAATTTTGTTAACGGTTTGAAATTTATCACTGATACCTGTTTCCATACTTCCTACCAACCTCCCCCACCCCAAGTTGTTCCCCGTGTTGGTCGGTATTTGTGGGAAAATTGGGAAGGGGACGGGAGACAGGAGAATATTGATTTCAGCCCTTTTTCCTATCCACCCCAAAAAGCTGCTATTCTGTTTTACCGTGCCCATTACCTAGCGGGAAATACCCAAGCAATTGATGCTTTATGTGGGGCATTAATTCACCATAATTTAATTCCTGTCCCGGTGTTTATCTCCTCTCTGCGGGAACCAGATGTCCAGGGGGAGTTACTACGGATATTGGCAGAGGAAGGAAACACTCGCCCTAGTATTATCCTCAATACTACCAGTTTTTCCCTGGCTCGTATTGATAGTGACAGTCCCCAACTGGATTTATGGCAACAACTTGATGTCCCCGTGTTTCAAGTTATTCTCAGTGGAGCTTTCCGCGAAACCTGGGAACTTAGTAATCAGGGACTTACACCTCGCGATATGGCCATGAATGTGGCATTACCAGAAGTCGATGGTAGAATCATTACCCGCGCTATCTCCTTCAAAGCCCTACAAACCCGTCATCCTGACCTGGAAACCGATGTGGTCGTCTACGAACCCATCCCCGACCGGATTGACTTTGTGGCTCAATTAGCTGCCAATTGGGTGAAACTGCGACAAAAGTCCCCACAAAAACGCCGTCTCGCTCTCATTTTAGCCAATTATCCCAGTCGAGATGGTCGGGTTGCTAATGGAGTTGGTTTAGATACTCCCCAAAGTTGCGTGGAAATCCTTCAAGCTTTGCAAAAAGAAGGTTACAGTCTGGATGATATCCCCAGTAATGGTGACGAATTAATCACCCTGCTGACATCAACAATTACCAATGACCCAGAAAGTCAAGAATTGAGTCCCATCCTTCAATCCCTTCCACGTCAGGATTACTTAACATTTTACCATTCTCTCCCTGCGCCCATTCAAACCGCCATTAATCAACGGTGGGGAACACCAGACACCCAACCTTCCGTCATATCTATATCGGGTATCCAACTGGGAAATATTTTTATTGGTATCCAACCACCACGGGGATACGACCTTGATCCCAGCTTAAACTTCCATGACCCAGACTTGGTGCCAAATCACAGTTATCTAGCCTTTTATTACTGGATACGGGAATTTTTCGGAGCGGATGTGGTGGTGCAGATTGGCAAACATGGCAACTTAGAATGGCTACCGGGTAAAAGTATTGCCCTGTCCCAGCAATGCTATCCCGAAATTGCCCTGGGAGCATTACCCCTTTTATACCCCTTCATCGTTAACGACCCTGGGGAAGGTTCCCAAGCCAAACGTCGTTCTCAAGCCGTAATTATCGACCATCTTACCCCACCCCTCACCCGTGCCGAATTATATGGCAACCTCCACGACATCGAAAATCTGATTGACGAATATTACGAAGCGACCACCCTCGACCCGAAACGTTTACCCTTAATTATCGAGCGGTTACGGGAATTAATCAATCAAGAAAACCTCCATCTCGACCTTAACCTCAAACCCATCCCTAGCAACCCAGACCAGGAATTACCCATCAACCAGATTGATGCTTACCTCTGCGACCTCAAGGAAGCCCAAATACGGGATGGATTACACATCTTAGGTAAATGTCCTAGCCAAGAACAACTACGGGATTTAATCATCGCGATCGCCCGCCATCCCAACCGCTATCAAATCGGCTTAACCCGCGCCATTTCCCAATCTTGGCAACTCGATTTAGACCCCCTCAGTGACAACTTTGCTACCCCCCTCACCCCCACCCAAATCCAAATTCTCGTCACTAAATCCACCCAACCCTGTCGCTTAGTTGGTGATGCAGTCGCAGTTTTAGAGGAATACGCTTGTGAACTGGTGGGAGAATTTTTGGAAAGGATACAGAAGACAGAATACAGAATACAGGATACAGCAGATAATAGCCCCCCGTCGGGTCATCCCGACCTCCGCTCCTCCCTGGAATGGATCGAAACCAAACTCATTCCGGCTTTAACCCAAACAGACCGGGAAATTACCAATTTGCTCCACGGACTTGATGGTGGTTATATTCCTAGTGGGGCTTCCGGTGCGCCGACGCGAGGTAGACCGGAAGTTCTACCTACAGGCAACAATTTTTACTCTGTAGATACCCGCTCTCTGCCGACGGAATCGGCTTGGGATGTTGGTAGAAAAGCAGCCGAGACTTTAATTGAGTGCTATACTCAGGAATATGGAGAGTATCCAAAAACACTGGGGATTTCCCTATGGGGAACTGCTACCATGCGGACAGGGGGCGATGATATAGCCCAAGCCCTGGCTTTGTTAGGGGTGCGTCCTGTTTGGGATGGGGTCGCACGAAGGGTTGTGGATTTGGAAATTTTGCCGATTTCGGTGTTAGGTCGTCCCCGTGTAGATGTGACGTTACGGATTTCGGGTTTTTTCCGTGATGCCTTTGGAAATTTGATTGATTTATTTGCCCAAGCTGTAGCTGCTGTAGCGGAATTAGAAGAATCGGAAGAGGAAAATCCTCTAGCGGCAAATGTGAAGATTGATATGCAAGCCGAAATTCAGCAGGGCTTAACCCCAACCCAAGCCAAAACGCGATCGCAATTTCGAATTTTTGGTTCTAAGCCGGGTGCTTATGGGTCTGGTTTACAAGGATTAATTGAAGCTCAGGCTTGGGAGGATGACGCAGATTTGGCCCGCGCCTATATTAATGGCAGTGCCTATGCCTATGGATCTCATGGGGAACCCCTCTATGCACCGTCCCTATTGAAGACCAGGTTATCGCAAATGCAGATTGTCCTGCAAAATCAAGATAACCGGGAACATGATCTACTGGACTCGGATGATTACTATCAATTTCAAGGAGGCTTAACCGCAGCCGTGCGATCGCTGAAAGGGGAAAATCCCACGGTTTATTTTGGTGATAATTCCCAACCGTCCAACCCGAGAATACGTCATTTACGGACAGAAATCGCTAGGGTTTACCGTTCCCGCGTCGTTAACCCCAAATGGATTGCCGGTGTGATGCGACATGGATACAAAGGTGCATTTGAACTCACAGCTACGGTAGACTATTTATTCGCCTACGACGCAACTGCCCAATGTGTCGAAGACCACATGTACACCGGAGTCGCCCAAGCATACCTATTTGACCCGTCTGTATGCGAGTTTATTCAACAAAAAAACCCCTGGGCACTCCGTGATATTGCTGAGAGATTACTTGAAGCATATCAACGCAATTTATGGCAGGATGTAAGTATACAAACCATCGATAGGTTACGCAATTTAGTTCATCAAGCCGAAGCCTCCATTGAAAACAAACAAGTGGTGTAGGAACAATTTAGGAACAGCCCTATGGAAAACTTCGCATATTCACACTTTGCTTGCGACTCACAAGACCCCAAATTCGATGATTCGCTCCTCTTGAACCTTAGTTTGAACCCGGATTTCAGCCTCGATTTACACAAGCTCTCCAGTCGAGCATGGCAACACCTATTGCCCCTTGCCTTGGTTTTAGCGATTATGACCAGCTACGGTAGCGCCCTAGCCCTGGAAAAAGGTGATCGCGGTCCATCAGTCCGTCGTCTCCAGGAACAATTGCGCAATGCTGGCTTCTATCAAGCACCTATCACCCAAGTATATGATACCCGCACTGAAGTTGCCGTCCGTAAATTCCAGCAAGCTGCGGGATTAGAACAAAACGGTATTGCCGGAAATACTACCCTCGAAAAACTCAATAATTGGCGCGCACCTAAAGCCTCCACACCGAACCGTAAAAACGTGGTTGTACCCACCACAACGGTGAAACCACCCGCTAAACCCACAGCTACCCCCGCAGCAACAGCCTCTAGACCAGCCGCCAATAACTACGGATTCCTGCGTCGGGGAGATGAAGGGGAAGCCGTTAGGGTATTACAGGAACGGTTACGAGTTGCGGGATTTTACTACGGTAATTCTACGGGTATTTTTGGTCCGATCACCGAAGAAGCTGTGAAAAACTTCCAAAAAGCCTATAACCTTCAACCAGATGGTATCGTCGGTCCAATGACCCAGAGAGTCTTACCACCCGTGGGAGTCGGTGGACCCCAGGAAACTCCCCCACCTCGCACCCGCAACCGTGATGTATTGCAATTAGGCGATCGCGGTGAAGCTGTCAGGGTATTACAAGCCCAATTAATTGAAGCTGGATACCTCCAAGGTAAACCCAATGGACACTTCGGTCCCTACACAGCCGATGCGGTTCGTCGTTTCCAATCTGCTAATTACCTCGCAGCAACAGGTATTGCTGGTCCTACCACCCGTGCTAAGTTATATAATCTTGTCAATAGTAATGCTCCCAAACAAGGAGAATTTAGCGTTTTAGAAGTTCAACGCCGTCTACGCGAACGCGGATTCTATAAGGGTTCCCTGAATGGAGTTATGAACGAAGAAACCCGCAAAGCCATTCGCCAGGCTCAGGAATTTTACGGAATTAGCCTCAGTGATGTACGTACCGGAAATTTCTAAAAAATCAAAAATAATTGGGGCTTGCTGAGTAACATTATAAGTCTTACCAGACAAGGGTTTTCAGCTTTGTTCTCGAAAACAAGTGCAAGGTAATAGCATCTAGACGCTCAAAAAGCTTGCACTTTTGTGTCAAATTTCTGGGTAAATCTAAAAATCGAATGGTAAACCGACGATTTTTCCAGCTGTTTAGCCTTTATATTCTTTCTGTATCCTTTTTCAGCAAACCCTAATTAGTTTCAGCAAACCCTAATTAGGAGTTGCAGAAAAAGTATTATTGCTAAAAACTCTTCTCTAGAAGTCGAATTTTTTTGCCAGGCTATCTTGTTAAATCAAGATTTTTCTCAAAAACTCGACTTCTTACCGATGGATTTGAATGCCCGATACTCGGTCTCGTATCAACGTGAGTTCGATGAACCACAAATTCTGAAACTCTTGTCCAGCAATATTCGTGTCCAATAACAGTTTTTAAAAACCTCCCGGTCTACTGAGAATAAAACCAGTAAACTGGGAATCGGCAGTTATTGACTTTGTTCTCAACGTTTACCGAAAGCCGACCTTGAACCTGAACTGACAAAATCTTTGATTCACAAAGATTATAGAGCTTAAGATTCCGTCGAACTCACGTAATGTTACCAATATGCTTGTACTTTTTGGCGGCAATAACTCCTCAAAGGTGCAAGATTTCAGTTCCCCAGTCTGCCATTAAACAGGCATTAAGGAGCGTTGACACTTCGGACAAATCGCATGGATTGTCATCTGACAATCCAATAGATGATAACCCTCTTTTTGGGCCACTTTTGCACCAGCTTTTAAAACCACATCGTTTTTAAATTCAATCGTCGCATTACAACGAACACAAATCAAATGGTGGTGATGGTGCGGATGGGGTTGGTTAATTTCATAATGCTTATGACCTTCCCCTAATTCCAGCTCTCGCAAAATCCCCATTCTTGCCATGAGCTTCAGAGTCCGGTAAATCGTCGATAAACTAATCGATTCTCCCTCCTCCACTAGCCTTGCATGTAAATCCTCCGCACTCAGGTGTTCCCCTTGAGGAAGGTTTTGAAAGATGTGCAATATCGTCTCTCTCTGGGGAGTTAAACGCCAGCCACGCTCATTAAGCTCCGCCTTAAGGGAAGAAGCTGAATAGACAGAAGACATAGTAATACTTCTCAACAACGGCTGTCAGCTGAGAATATAACAAATATTTGTCCCTATTTGCAACAATCGTAACTTATTGAGAATATTTCTAGGAACTATCCAAATTGTCATCAAATAATGACTAGTTTCAGATTCTGTATCCGTATAGACTGCTGGAAATGGGTAAATGTCTTTACAAAAATCTACATCCTAGTAGATGCAAAATACTTGCTACAAACCGAAGTTTGTGGTTAAGCTAGTAATACCTCAAATTCAAACAAAGTCTTGAATATCAAGAAATTTCTCGCGATTAGGATTTGCTAATCGCGAGTTTCAATGATAAGCATTAATTAGGTCAATGATTCTAAATAATCGCGAATCAAATTACGACGTTTAGGCTGACGTAGCTTTTGTAGCGCCTTGGATTCAATTTGACGAACACGTTCACGGGATAGGTCTAATGCCCGTCCAATTTCAGCCAAGGAATAGGGATGACCATCAGCCAAGCCAAAACGCATCAGGATAACATCCCGTTCACGGGTAGTTAAGTCAGATAACAAACTTTGTAAATCCCGTTGTAAAGACTCACGCATTAACATTTCTTCGGGTGTTACGCCGTCTGTTTCTAGAAGTTCGCCAAGTTCGGTATCTTTATCTTTACCGACTTTGGTTTCTAGGGAAACCGAACGGGGAACCCTTAACAAAACTTCACGAACTTGGGCAGGAGTCATTTCTAATTCAACAGCCAAATCTTCCAAGGTTGGGGTACGTCCCTTTTCTTGAGCGATTTTGCGCTGGGCTTTTTTGATTTTGTTGAGTTTTTCGGTGATGTGGACTGGTAGGCGAATTGTCCGACTAGAAGTTGCGATCGCCCGGGTAATACCTTGACGAATCCACCAATAGGCGTAGGTACTAAAACGATAACCCTTTGTGGGGTCAAATTTTTCTACTGCTCGTTCTAATCCCAAAGTGCCTTCCTGTACCAGGTCAAGTAATTCCAAACCTCGATTTTGATACTTTTTGGCCACAGATACCACCAGACGGAGATTCGCCTTAATCATGTGTTCCTTAGCCTGTAGTCCGTCGCTTTGGATTTGCTCCAATTCGGTGACACTAATGGCAGCTGTTTCAGCCCAACGACGTTTGCCCTTGGCTAAAATTTGCTTCAGCTCAAACACATCAACATTAACACTTTTGGCCCATCTTTCCAAGGAAGGGCGGTGTCCCAACTCGGAAGCTAAACGTTCTTGAGCCTCAAGTGCCCGTAAATATACAGCAATCGTATCATCGCCTTTTTTGGCTGCATCTGCCAAAACAATCCGCATCCGCAAATAACGCTGAACTTTCTGAGCCTCAGAAACCTCCTCATCCCGTCCGAGTAAACGAACTCGACCAATTTCCTGTAAATACAACCGCACCAAATCTGTACTACGACGATTTGGAATGGTACCAAAATTAGTTGATTCTGGTGTGGACGAATTGAAATTTTCTTCCTGAAGAGAAGCCATCTCCAACTCCTGTAAATCTTCAGGCGATAATTCCGGCTCCTCTACCGTCAGTTCCGGATCGAAGACTTGGTTGGGTTCAATGGCTTCGTAGGCGGCATCTACGTAAAAAGATGTTGCTGGCATAAGGCTTAATCTCAATGGCTCCAGGTAACAATAGATGACGGTGAATCAGTGCTTGATTTCCGGGTTTTCCCGGTCAAAGCAGTTCTTAACCCGTACTTGCAAAACCTATCCCGTCGGGTTGGGTCAGCTAATCATAATCAACTGATGCTATTGTTCCCGCGATTTTGCACGAACTAACATAGTTGGGGGAAATTTTCGGATCTTTTTTGAGAAAAAATTTGCTAATGTCGCTTTTAATACTTGACAGCTTGAGAAAAAATCAAAGTATAACAGTCTCATTAAATCCATTTACCTCTCTTTAAGTGGCTTTGCGCCCAAAATTTCCGACCTTGCCACAATAAACAGTTGACCGTAGCTTTTTAGACATGGTATAAACAAGATTAAGTAAAAATCATGTTTATAATTGGCATAGTCATATCTACAGGTATGTAGCTTCCCTTTCCTGACGGTTTTATGGAAGCTTTAACATTTTTTGACCAAAAATAATTAGTATTTGTCACCAGTCGGCAATTTCTCATCAGACCGCAGTACATAGTGAAATTGCGATGTGTCGATTAAGATGATATTTATCTAGTAACTTGGGGATGTTATATTTCTCTGACAAGAGAATACTATGAGCCAGTTATCTACCAACCCCTGGAGATGGTAAAAGTGAAGGGCGATCGCGGAATCTGATCCGTTGAGGATTTGTAAAATCTTACATATAAAGGAGTTGTTGACTGTTAACTGTTGACAGTTATGACCCGCATTTTGAGCAAAACCCGAAAACTCAGAGGGAGTAGGAGGAAAATCAATTCGTTACTCAAGGCTTACAACTTAACTCGTGAGAAATCCAGGATAGGTGTAGACACGCGTAGCACGGCTTCTTGTAGAGAAGTTTTCCTGTCGGGTAAGGCCAAAACCGTATTTTTCACTACTGAAATCGGATTGTTATATCAAGTTAGAAAAGGGGATGAGAAACGATGGCATACAGTGACTTTACCCTGGAAATGGTGCTGGAGGAGTTTCAACTGACAATTCGGGAAACGCGATCGCTCATCCAAGCTCAACCCGTAAAACCGACGGAATTACTGGTAGCTATTTTAGAGCGAGAAATGCCTTGGGCAATTGCTGTTGGTTCGGAAATTGCTCGTTATGCGGGGATTATTGCCCAAGTATTACTGGAAGTCAGAGAAATAAAGCAGCAACAGATAAGTGTGTTTGCTGGTAGGGAATTTAATATTGACCCGGAGCGCAAATTAAACGGTTACTGTGATTTTTTGATTAGTCTGAGTCCGATTCAATCGGTAATTCAAGCTCCAGTTGTGGTGATTGCAGAAGCAAAACGGGGTATTTGGGAAAATGGCTTGGGACAATGCGCTGCGGCAATGGTAGCAGCCCAGCAATTCAATCAAACCCATAATCTTGCTATTTCCCATATCTATGGTGTTGTCACCAACGGTAGTATTTGGAAGTTTCTCCAACTAACGGGAAGCGAATTGGCGATCGATATTACTGAATACGATATTACACCAATTGATCGCATTTTAGGAATTTTATTGGCGATGGTTACAACCGATAAGTAAGATTACGACTTTCAACGCTTAACAATCTCGATTACAAATTCCTCATCCGCAGATGGTGGTTGAAAGAAACTAGTGACATGATAGAAAACCTCTTCGGTATCAAATAGTACCCTTTCCGGATTGGTTTCTCGTCCCTGGGCTATTTGTTCGATACAAGTTTTATCATCAACATCAAGATAAATTAGCCGATGGGGAATACCTTCATGAAAAAATATCTCCTTGAACCATGCTCTTTGGTTTCTCGTATTTGCGGGGAAATCCATGACTACGGAGATTCCTGAATTGAGTATGCTTCTGATATGGGATTTTAATAGTGGTTTGAGGCGATTTGCATATTTTAAATAATCATCGAAATTGTTGATTTCCTCTGGGTAAAGAGTCGATAACCAATCATCCTCAGATAGGAGGATTGCATTTAATTCTTGAGAAATTTGTCGAGATAAAGTTGATTTACCCGCACCCATTTTCCCACAGAAGAATATCAAAGTTCCTTTTGAATACATTTGTTTGATCCCTGACGTACCTTTGTGTAAATAAAGAAGCTAAAAACATTTTCAGGATGATAAGTAAGTCTGCACAAAGAAGCCTCATTCTGTTCACTGCGTTCTACTCGCTTCGGACATACCTTGATTTTTGGATACCGACTTACTTACCTGGAAAATCCTTAATCCGGTAATTTATACTGACTAACAATCCGTTTGGCGAATTCAGGGACGTGTTTCGCTAACTTTTCTGGATAATTGCGTTTTGTATATAAATAATTACGTGTAAAATGGGAGTCGATGGAGAATTTGGCGTATTCTAAGCCCTTGGGACCAATTTTTTCAATTACCACACCCATTAATTTTGCAGCCCACATGGGGAGGGTGATACCCTTATCGTAGGCAGGAATACTTTGTTGTACGGCTTCTTTGCGATTACCTTGGGACATAACTGGTTGGGTTTCTAGCTGGTCTTTGACTAGCTCCAACATTTCGGCTCCGGTTTGATTGCGGACGACAATCCACTGCCAACCAAAGGGTGCGCCCATATACCCAACTACTAAATCAGCCAGGGAATTTACGTAGTCGAAACAACTCATACAGGAGGGTGCAAACACATCTTTGAGTTGATTTGTTTTCAAGCCGAAAAATGGGACTTTTTCGATGGAACCATCAGCATGTTTGAAGTGAATGCGGAAATCCTGCATAAACTCGTAATGGACAACCGTGTCCGGTGAACGACTGGTGGTATCGAGAAACTTTTGTAAGCCAGCACGTGTAACGTTATCAACACAGGGTGTACCTAAGACGTATAATTTTTCCAACCCGAGTTGTTTTTCCACTGCGCGTAAGGCTTGAATTTGGCAACCGACACCAATTACTAACAATCGCTTCATTCCTGAAGTTTCGATTTGTTCGAGGACGGATAAATTGGGGGAGAGGGTGGGTTTATTAACTTTAGCTGCAAGAACTTCTGCGGGGGTGGTAGCAATAATTGGTTGGGGTTGAAAGCGGTCTTCTTTGGTATTTTGGACACAGACCACACCTTCAACTAAACCGTTTGTCAACATGGCAATGGCGATACTGCTGACTATTCCCGTCCATTGTGCGCCTTCAATGGGTTCGATTTTGCGAGCTGCAAACATATGGCGATGTACGCCAAAGTATAACTCATTTTCTTGATCGAGATGGCGATCGCGTCCGTGGGTTTGTTGTTCCAGTGCATCAAATTGCTGATTAATAAATGCACAAGCTTCTTTAACGTAATGGATATAGTAAGTGTCGCACAGTCCGCATTCGCTACAAAGTTCTTTTGCAGGACGACGACTACCGGGTTTGAGGGCTTTTGCTTTTTTGTGAGGGGAAACCAAGGTCATGTTAACGTTTGCTTAATATCTCACCAATTAAGATATCCCAATCCGGTGACTAATTCCAATTGGGATTTTCAATCAATGGGATTTTTGGGGAGCAAGGGGGAGAAGCAAATTGACCTGGATGTCTCCCAAATCTTGAAAACGTGCAGGATTTGGGAGAGACACGACATGTCGCGTCTGTACGGGGGTCGGAAGCGGTGAGCAAATCAACCTGTTACTCAAAGCTGATCGATCATGTCAGCTATACAGAATTCGCAAGCGTATGCTGATTTACATATTTTTCTGAAACTTTTCCAGTATATCCACGAGATTAACTTGGCACTGCATGGGTAACAAATCAATTAAGGGAAGTTCGCGACGACCGCCACCGATTTTGACATTGATGGAGCCGAGAATGTCCACCACCAGGTTTTCATTGACGTTCTTTCCGGCTAGTAGGGGATACATTTTTTCCGCGACTACGGTGTGTAATTTAGCATCAGCTAGGTATAAGTGCCATTTGGAAATATCGATGTAAATGTTTTCACCTATTTCTGCCGCTAGGGATTCGAGGATTTCGGTCGTGTTGATATTCGCCATAGATTTTAGTCCTCTGAAATTGTGTTTTAATCCTTGGGATATTGGGGGAGGGATTGGGAGAGTAGCCTATATGTACCGTTTACACCGTTTTACTTTGGAGTTGATACCTGACGGGGAGCAGGGGAAGAAAATTTATCAAAATTTGAGTGAAATGGTATTACAACAGAACAAATGAGAGTGGTTTTCCCTACTCACTTCCAAGGGAGGAGTGAGCTATTGAGGTGCAAAGCACTAAAGCTCAAGCGACCCTTGCAAGGTTTATCAACCAAGTTTTTCGTTTAGATGCTTAATGCTTGAAGGTCAACTGTCCACAAACCATAAAGAGCAATATATCAGCGTGCAAAATACACATGGTTTGGTTGTGTTTAAACCAGATGGGAGACTATCTGGATATTTTTAGTTTAAGCAGCATCGGAATAATCTGCGATCGCACTAATATAAATTAAATGCATTACTAAAATCCCAAACCAACCGAGGCTGAACCAAGATAGCCATTCCCAGTCTGTGTGGAGGAAGTTATGGAAAAACCACATTCCGGAATTAATCGCGGCAAATATGGCTACATGGACGGCGAAGTTCATCCGGTCGTCAAGTTTACGGTAATCAGCGTCTGCACGGGTAGGAATACGAGACCAACGGGGAGGCATAGGCAGTTAAATTTGATGTTTTAATGTAAATAAAAATGAATGCTTGCTGCGACTATTGTAGAGTTTTTCGTGCAATTAGTCAGTCTGTTCATCTCTTGTAATTCGTAATAGCCTGCGGCAAGCCGCTTCGCGTCCATGTAATTTTTAATACCCGCTATGCGGGAGGCAAGCTACGTAATTTGTAATAGCCGTTGGGTAAGGCTTGCACTTATACTGATGCTAATACAGGTAAAATCAAAGTGACAAAGTAATATACTAGGGGTGCGGTAAAAATATAGCTATCGGTACGGTCGAGTATGCCTCCATGACCGGGGATTAATTGACCGGAATCTTTGACTCCTGCATCCCGTTTCAACATGGATTCGGTTAAATCTCCTAGTAAACTGGCAATCCCAATTAGTGAACCCAGGGCAAATCCGGCAAATAGGTAATGGGGAAAACTCAAATAATAGGCTCCAAAAATTGCGATCGCAATACTACCTATCATCCCAAAAACCGCTCCTTCTACGGTTTTCTTCGGACTAATTTCGGAGAGGGGGGTTTTACCAATAAATTTCCCAAATGTATAGGCTCCGATGTCTGCTGCCCAAATACAGAAAAATGTCAAAATGGTTATAGTTAATCCTCTAGGAAGGGTAGCTACTTGTTGGCGGCTGAAAAATATGTGCCAGTCTGGAGGTATATATCCGGCAAAGGGAATATTACTAATTCGGTCTAAACTACGTAATCTCACCCAATAACTTGGTAAATACCCAGTATAAAATAAACCCATGATTGAGGCAGCAATATCGGCAATTGTGGCCATTTTGGGTTGGAAAAGCAGATAAAAACAAATAAAAGTACCAGCAACCGGCATTACCGCATCAGCTAAACTGCCATCAAGGGTACAAATAGCGAGTAAGGTTAAACTGACAGCTAGGGTGGTTTTGGACGCGGGAGCAATACCTTTAGCACGAACCAAGTTAAAAAACTCGCCTTGTCCAAGGATGATAATTGTCGCAAAGGTAAATGTGAAGTACCAACCACCAAGTAAGGTTGATACCAAAGCGATCGCGATCGCAATTATTCCACTCAGAATCCGAGACCAAGGCATAGGTTATTTTAGATTTTGGATTTTGGATTTTGCGGAAAGTTGGTGGGAGATTTATTCTTCCACCAAACTTTTCAAGACGGATTACCCTAGGGGAAGTCGCAATAGTGCGTCTATGGATTTTGGATTTTCATCCTGTCTCCTCTATTCAGTATTCTCCTCAATTATTCAAGTTTTTCACCACTGAGGATAAACATCGGATCGACAGCAGCAAAGGTTTGGGTGAATCCTCTGGTTTCCAAGCGATTAAAGCCAGATTGAACCACTTCCAAGTTACGAGCTGGTAATTGGGAAAATACTTGGGAAATTGTATACAATCCTTCTAGATTACCAGCTGTTGCGACTACTCGACCTGATACTGGTAAATATTCCCAAACGGTACGCATAATATTATCCAATGCTTTGCCGCCTTCAATACAGACTCGATCGGGTTGAAATTCAATCTGGGACAAGCATTCTGGGGCTGAACCTTCAATTACTTGGACGTTTTTCACTTCAAAGCGATCGCAATTACGTCTAATCAGGTTGGCGACTTCTTCATCCCGTTCAACAGCAATTATTTTTCCCTGGGGACATAATAATCCAGCTTCGACGGGAATGGTTCCAGTTCCTGCACCGATATCCCAGAGTACGGAATTAGGTGTTAATCTCAGTTGAGCAAGCAGCAATAAACGAATTTCTCGCTGACTCAGGGGAATTCCCGGTAAATACTCAAATAACTCGTCAGGTATTCCGGGTGTTGTGTAGGGCCATAGTTGACAAGGCATTTCCAAAATTAGGGAGTAGGGAGGGAGTAGTAGTCCACCACATGAATTTTGATGGGTGAAAAAAGGCACGTAGTTGCGCTTTAGGGCTTTATATTAAAACTTTTCCGCAGAGCTAAAGCCACTACTACGAACCCCTCATAGAATTATGCGATAGACCGCTAAATAATTGACGCTGATTTACCTAAATCGGGAAACATCTCTTGCACAGCTGGATGAACAAGTTGATGATTATGTACGTTTAATCCCTTTCCCAGAGAAGTGTTGACTTCGCAGGCTTTTAAGCCTAAATCAGCTAGCAATTGAACGTAGGGTAGTGTACTATTATTCAGTGCTTGGGTCGATGTCCAGGGAACTGCACCCGGCATATTCGGTACACCATAATGCAGTACGCCTTCTTCTTCGTAGACTGGATGGGTGTGGGAAGTTGGATGTAAGGTCTCCACACAACCACCTTGATCTACCGCTACATCCACAATCACCGCACCCGGACGCATCTGTTTTACTAGTTCTCGCGAGACTAAAATCGGCGCTCGTTTTCCTGGTAATAATACCGCACCAATTAATAAATCTGCATTTTTGACGGTTTCTTCAATGTGAGCGGAATTGCTGTAAAGGAGCTTGACGCGGGAACCAAATAGGGTTTCTAAATAACTCAACCGCTCCAGGTTGACATCTAATATCGTCACGCTTGCACCTAAGCCGACGGCAATTTTCGCCGCTTCTGTCCCTACTACTCCACCACCTAAAATCACCACTTCACCCGGTTTAACTCCCGGCACTCCACCTAATAGTACTCCCCTACCCCCTTGTTGCCGTTCTAAGAATCTTGCTCCAAACTGCACTGATAAACGTCCGGCAATGATACTCATCGGTGTTAACAAAGGTAGACGATTCGCTCCGGCTTGTTCAACCGTTTCGTAGGCGATCGCACTCACCCCACAATCTAGCAAATGCTCTGTTAATTTCCGGTCAGCCGCTAGGTGTAAATATGTAAATAATATTTGCTCTTTCTGGAGAAATTTATATTCACTCGCCAAGGGTTCCTTTACTTTTACAATCAGTTGGCGGTTCCATACTGATTCTGCTGTTGTCACTATTGTTGCACCAGCATGACTGTAATCTTCGTCACTAAAACCTGAACCTACCCCTGCTTGTGTTTCCACAAATACCTGATGTCCCTGTTCGCACAAAACACGCACACTCGAAGGACTCAACCCAACCCGAAACTCTTGGTCTTTGGTTTCCTTGGGTACTCCTATTTCCATGTCCTGCCTCAATTGAATTAGTTTTTAGTGTAAGTCTTAGTTATATCGGCTTATGACCATAACTATAGTTCAAATCAAACAAGATCGGCATCGATCCCACCTGATGCTGGGATACAAAAATACTGCTTTTCTCTACCCGATTTTACTGCCATCATTCTGCATCATTTTTGACAATTTACCCCACAACCGTTGATTTCTTGACTATCTGACTCAAAATACGAGAATATATAAAGAAAGATTACAAAATATTACGAAGTAGTAAGAGTAATCTTCGGGGTTGTCGAAACTGTTGCAACAATGATGATGGTTTACAGCACAAGCATATCGCTAGTGTCCAGGGCAATCCTTTGTTCCGTCAGATTTCTGCAACTGACCGTCTGAGAAATTTGGACACAATTTGACACAAATCAAGTTAAGATAGGGAGGTTTTAAACAATGACACAATCTCAACCCACCGTAAAACCCAACTTAGAAGAAACAAAATTTGGATTTAATTCCTATGCCGAGAGATTGAATGGAAGGGCAGCAATGATTGGGTTTTTGTTGATGATCATCATTGAAGTGGTGACAGATAAAGGCGTGCTAGCCTGGTTAGGGTTGCAGTAAGAATCTAAATTGATGTTTTAAAGAGTATTGACCTGATAGATTATGAGGGGTTTGTAGTAGTGGCTTTCGCCACACAAACGCTCTGGTATAAAGGCGCTATACCCGCAGGGTTGTCGTAGACTAGCCCTACTACCTACCTTTCCTCTCCCATCAAAATCAATGTGGTCGAATTATTGCTGACAAAGTAAGCTCATTGGCATTTTGTCAATAAGTAATAATGCTCAAAATCTTGTCAAAATCTGGATGAATAAACATGATTTTGAAGGATGGGATCGCTAAATTTTTCATGCATAATTTATTCTGGCGTGGAAAACTCAGTGCCAAGATGAATTTAGTACTTATCCTTCACTTCACTTGGATAATTACGAGTTGACAAAACTAATTTCACCTTCACTTGTCACGAATGTGGTCGAATGTTAGTTAGTTATTCTCTTTGGTGATTGATTAGTTATTTAAATGTGTCAAAATTCCAAAATTGTACTTTTGCTCGGAAACCGAGCCTATTGACAAAAAAAGGGCTTGTATTCTCAATATTAATGACTTTATTCTCAATCCCTGGACGCAACTATAGTGTTTTGAGGACTGATAATTGACATCTTGACAAATCGCGGATATACTCATGTAGAATGAAGCGCAAGCTGTATCTAGATTAAAATTGTCAAATTCAAGTTTGCGAGCAAATTTTTTTAGTGAAAGTAAAGCTGGCTGAAAAAAGACGCGACATATCGACCTCAATTTTAAAAATTAAATATGACGTTCCAGTCAAAAATCCGTAATAACCACATGATAGACCTGGTGTGGGAATGGGAAAGATAGATATAGCTTTGTGGAGCTTTTTATTTTCAATATGGAAGCGCGGACTACCTGATTGATACTGCGAGCAGTTAGATATGTACCCGAAGGGGTATTTTGACAATTGGGAAAGTCCAGTTTCTCAAAAAATGTTTTTAGTATACGTAATTGCACCAGACGTGTAAGTAACTCGTCACAGACCAGCAATTCTCAGAGCTTGGTTTTTCCGATGTGAGAAACCAGGTTATGGGTGTCTATGGAATAGGTGCGTAAGCCTTATCTATCCTAATTTTTGGCATTGGTGATACCTCCGACTCCTGGAGGAGTTGCGGTGTACACCGACTATATGATGCAGATGACATGGAACTCAATCATCAACAACTAGCAAAAAATCGGGTGGTGCATAGCAACTTGTTTGCACGGATTTTACCATTAGTCAATTTGCGACCAGAAGAAAGCGATCGCACGTGGTTATTATTTTCTGCCTATACTTTGACATCAATTGGTTTGCGTTGGTCAGAAGATAGTACGGTGGCTTTATTTTTGGATAAATACGGAGCGCAGTGGCTACCTTTGATTTACATTGCAAGTGCGGTGATGGGGACTGTTTTAGTTTTTTTTTACTCCTGGTTGCAGCGAGTATTGCCATTACGTCGGGTGATTGTGCTGATTCCTCCGGGAATGTTTTTGGTATTGGTGGTGCTGCGATTTGGGTTAGAGATACCGACATTGATGATTGGGGCGGTATTTTTGCTACGCTTGTGGGTGGATGGGTTTTATGTGTTGCATGATTTAAATACTTCAATTGCAGCCAATCAGTTGTTTAATATTCGGGAAATTAAACGTGCTTATCCGTTGATTAGTAGCGGATTATTGGTCGCAGATATATTTAGTGGGTTTAGTTTACCCTTGTTGATCATGTTTGTGGGTTTGACAAATATTATTATTCCCACATCCGCGATCGCAATTTTGGTGGGGTCAGGAATTTTAGTGTATTTGAGCCACAAGTATAAAAGCGTTTTTCCCAAATTACGTCAACAGCAACGAGCAATGGTACAAACCCATGCGCGTCGGCGTTTATCCAAACCGTTAAAACGGTATGCTTTATTATTATTTATCTTTTTTGCCCTGTTGCAAATAGTCGGTGTTTTAATTGATTTTCAATATCTGACGGAACTCAAACAAGCCTACAGTCCCAAGGAAATAGCCAGTTTTCTGGGGTACTTTAGTGGTTTTGCCGGGATTTGTGAATTATGCTTACAGCTATTCCTATCTAGTCGTGTCATTGAAAAATTTAGCGTTTTTGTGGCAACAGCCACCCTACCCCTATGTGTTGCAGTCTTACTCCCTACTACCATTGCCGTTTTCGGATTAATTCCCAACCTGCAAACCAAAGGGTTTTTTTGGGGATTAGTCATCATGAAATTCATCGATGAACTGCTACGTTATACCTTCGTAGTCAGTAGCGGACCCCTACTCTTTCAACCAATTCCCGAACGGATTCGCAACACCATTCAGACTGTTTCTGGAGGAATGGCAGAAGCCTTTGGTACGGGTGTGACGGGAATTATCATCTTAGCCACCTTCTGGTTAATTATGCCCCATACAGGTGATGAAATTGACCAATGGGCATTAATTTTTGGTACTAGTGGAATTGCCATCGCCTGTTTAGGGGTATTATGGGTATTGCGATCGCACTACGTTGATTTACTGGTATTAAGTACCGGACAGGGACAGTTAGATAGTTCTAACGTTGATTTACAAGCATTTCGCCAAGCTGTCACCAAAATCCTCAAGGGAAAAGAATGCCCCCAAGTCGATCCGCAGCAAATAGAAAAAGACAAAATTTCCTGCATTAAATTACTCACCCAAATCGACCCAGAAGGAGCGCCAAGTGTCCTGTCTCCAATTTTAAGTCAATTGTCTCCTCCACTACAAATCATCAGCTTGGAGGCAATGCTAGAGGTGGATTTGAATCCTACCCATATGGAATACATTCGCAGTGTACTCAGCGAAGAAAATCGTCTCCACCACCCCTATTTATTTACCCTTGCACTACGCTACATGGCCGCATCTCCAGAAAAGCCGAATGTACATCAAATCGAACGACTAACCACACCAGAAAACCATTCCGCCATCAGAGCAACTGCGGCTGTAATATTATTACGTTATGGCTCCCCCCAACAAAACGCCTATGCGACCAAAGTCTTACAAACCATGCTCAAACATCCCCAGGAACAGCAACGTCTCGATGCCGTTTCTGCTCTCAGTATTTCTACATATTTGCAAGCACTACGTTTATACATTCCCCAACTCATTCAAGACCCATCATTAAACGTGCGTTGTGCGGTATTAGAAATGATTAGTGCAACCCACTCTAAGGAATATTATCCTGTACTGGTAGCAGGTCTCAAGCAAAAATCCACCCGTGCAACTGCAATTGCGTCCCTCACGAAACTGGGAAATGAGGCTTTGCCGATATTACAAGCTGCGGCAATTAATCGTTATACTCCAGAGATTCTCCGGATGTACGCATGGCGGACAATAGGTCAAATACCGACAATGGAAGCGCTAGATTTACTATGGTATCACCTAGATTTGAGTAAAGGTCGCAACCGTAATTATATTTTGCGGGGAATCATGAAACACACCCTCCATTGGGAACAATCAGCCCTATTTGATCGGGGAATCACCCATAAAGTAGAGCAATTAATCGAAGAAGAATTAAGTACTGTAGCAGAAATTTATGCAGCCTATGTGGATATAGATTTAAGAAAAATGGGGCAAATTTACCTGACATTTTTACAACACAAAATTCAAACATCAATCCATCATCATTTATCCCTATCGAAAATTGTCAAACTACTGGTTATATTACAAAAATCCCTCTTAAACCTTGAAGCGGATATTCTGGAACGACTATTATTAATCCTGAAACTATTATATCCCCAAGACAAAATTCAAGCTGCGACCTTTAACCTGCGTTCCCAATCCAGCGTCAATTTAGCCAGAGGTTTAGAAATTTTAGAACATACCATCCATCTCCCAGCAAAACCAGTACTATTAAAAATATTTGGACATACCAACCACAAACACCAAGACACCTTAACAATCACAGATATAGACGGAAAACCTCTGGGTGTTAGTATCGAACCCCAACAACAATTAGAACTTATTCAGCAAAAACTACAAACCATTATCGACGCAAAATACGCCAACTACGAACCAATGGTCGTCGGCGATCGCATTCGTCATCTCCTCACTAAAGAATCATCCCTCAGCGATTGGTGTCTCGCATCCATCATCAACTTTGCTCTCCACGGTCGCATTGGTTTAACAGTCGAACAGATACGCGACAACCTCCGTCACCCCACCAGCTACGTCCGAGAAGCTGCGATCGCCTATCTCAGTATAGCCTCCCCTCGTATTCTCATCGACCTACTCCCCCAACTCCAAAAAGACCCCCATCCCCTGATTCAATATCAAGTCAAAACCCTGATGGAAAAGTATTATTGAGAAGACAGAATACAGGAGAGACCTCTAATTTTTGACTGTTGACTGTTAACTGTCAACATTCTAAATAATCCAAAATCGAAAATCGAATAATCCAAAATCGAAAATGCTAACCACAGTCGAACGTTTAATCTTTATCCAACAAGTACCCATCTTTGCAGAACTACGGGACGACTTTATTGTCAAACTAGCTTCCGTGATGGATGAATTATCATTTCCTGCCAAACATACTATATTTCGTCAAAATGAAGAAGGGGGTTCCCTATATATCCTCATGTCTGGCTCCGTTAGTATCTATAATGGGGATAAAGTCATTGCCCAAATCAGTGATAAAAGCGAAAATAATTACTTTGGCGAAATGGCAGTTTTTGACGCAATGGAACGTTCCGCTTCCGTCATCACTAACGAACCCTGCGACTGCTTAGAGCTAACCCAAGAACAATTATATGAAGCCATTGAAGAAACACCTGAAATCGCATTAAATATCATTCGTGTTCTTTCCAAGCGAATTCGTAAATTAAATCAATTAATTCCTTCTCACCAAACATTTCAAGAACTTTCTAGCTATACCTAGAACTCATTTCACTCTGGAATTAATTTCGGCTCATGGAAACAATTAATTGGCTCAATATCATAATTAATCATCTATTATTATCATCGATAAGCCCATAGGTATTCATCAAAAAAAATCAAATTAATTCATATAATTATTAAGCTTTTTACAACAAAAAATAACTTGATAAAAAATTAATATATCCAGGATAAGTTGATAAAAATTTGATAATATTTGTTGACAAACGCTAATCTGATGGCATAATTAATAACAAGTTTTCATCGCGTAAATACGTAATTTATTTTCACGATGCCATTCACTAGAGTTAGAGTCGGATAACCGCATTTACCAAAAATTCCCAAAATCTACAATAAGTAGGGCGTAGAAGGAAAATTAATCTGTCACTCAAGATTTAGTAACTTACCCGTGAGAAATCTGAGAATAGCTGATTTCAAATCATAGTCAAGGGTACATTATTAATTACACATAATGTTCGGGAATGGATGATTGGTGATAAATCATCCATAAAATTACTGTGCAATTGAGATGAATTGAGTTTACATCTACCAATTACCCAGAACTGGTATATCAGTTTTCCAACTATCTAAATCACCAATCTTGAATATATGAATAAACTGCTGACCATTGCGATTCCCACCTATAACCGTTGTACTGAACTAGATAAACAGCTTCAATGGCTATCAGAAGCGATTCAAGGTTATGAAACTGAATGTCACATATTAGTTTCAGATAACTGCTCAATGGATGGAACTCCTGATGTGATTAAAAATTGGCAAACCTGACTGAAAAAAGTTTCCTTCCAGGTGAATCGTCATTCTCGTGTTAACTACAGCCTTTCAAGAAGCCTTTCCTAATCAAATTAGAGAAATTTGACCCTGGATTTATGTATCTTGAGAAATCAGGGAAGTCTACTTAACTCAGTGCGACTGTGGATAAAGGAGGATTTTATAGGTTTCTGGAGTTGGTTTAATCGCTTGTTCCACAGCTTTACCTAAATCAGACAAAGGATAGCGATGACTAATCAAAGCTTGCACATCAATACGGCGATTAAATACAATATCCGCAGCTAAATTTTGTAACTTAAATGACGAACTATAACTACCAATTAAATCAATTTCCTGACGGTAGAGAATATTCGGATTAATCGGTATTTCTACCTCATCGGGAAATTCGGCAAAAAAGAGGATTTTTCCACCCTTACGCGTACAATCTAAAGCTTGAAAAAATGCTTTTTCACTGGGAACAGCCAACAACGTCACATCCACACCCATTCCCCGTGTCAAAGTCTGGATTTTCGTCGATAAATCAGCATCTCGCGCATCAAAAGCCGCTTCCGCTCCCAATTCTAACGCCTTATGCACACGAGCAGGAATTAAATCAGTTGCGATCGCTCTTGCACCAAAATATTTCACAAGCATGACAAACATTAACCCAATCGGTCCAGCACCGGTAATCAAAACCGTTTGTCCCGGTTGAATATTGGCCTTTTTTACCGCCTTCAAACAGCAATTAGTCGGTTCCACAAAACTTGCTTCCTCAAAACTAATCCCATCGGGAATTGGGATTAAACCCCCATTGCGAACAATATGACCGGGTACTTTCACGTACTCAGCAAACCCACCCCCACTCGGTATAAACCCGGCGGTCGTGACAATATTTTTATACGTGTCACACATGGAATAATTCTCATGCAAACAGTAATCGCAGCGCATACAGGGGATATGGTGCATTACAGCCACCCGTTGTCCCACCTGCCATGTTTGCACTTGCTCTCCAACAGCTGCGATCGCCCCCGCAGTTTCATGGCCAAAAATCCGTGGAGGTTCATACAACGGATAAAGAATCTTTTTGATATCTGATTGACATAAACCCACCACATTCACCTGAACTAAAACTTCATCAGCTAACAATGATGGAAGTGCCACATCTTCATAGGAAAGACGATTAACACCTCGAAATACCTGTGCTTTCACGACTCTTTCACAGAATACAGGATACAGAATCTAGGATACAGGAGGGAGGGAAAAATAGGGAATAGGAAAAACAACATTGAGTTCTACCGAGGTAGTTATTAAATTGCTTATTGTCCAAATCGTCTTTCTAACTCGGCTTCAGCCTCTTCAATAGTCATTGGTATCGCATTCATTGCAAAAGCGCGTCTTCTGGTAATATAAACCTGAAATGCTTCCCCATCATTCCGATGAGCCAAAACATAATTTCTTAACTCATCCAAAGTCATTTGTTGAAAATCTGGCTTAATAGTCATCACCAAATCACCTGATAGTGATTGTACAATAGTATACTTGAACGTCAAAGAGATGAAATCAGAGAGTCCTAAAGGACTTAGACAGTTTTCAGCCCTTGCCTAAAGGCGAAGGGTTTTCAACGAGTATTTTTATAAAGACTTTCTCCACAGACCCTAAATAGTAACGAAAATCCCCTCCTGTCTCCTGTTTTCTCCCCACCCCAAAATTGTATCCATTGCCTGACCAAAACAGACCAAGGCTTGTTAAGATAAGTTTTGTATATATCTGAATGATGGTAAATCAAAAGCTGTGGCAGTAAAACCAGACTGGTTGCGGGTCAAAGCACCGCAATGGCAACGCGTTGGTAGTGTTAAGGAAATTCTGCGGGATTTAGCTCTCAATACAGTTTGCGAGGAGGCTTCTTGTCCAAATATTGGTGAGTGCTTTCACGCAGGAACCGCTACTTTTCTGATTATGGGACCTGCTTGCACTCGCGCTTGTCCTTACTGCGATATTGATTTTGAGAAAAAACCTAAACCCCTTGACCCGACAGAACCGGAACGATTAGCGGAAGCGGTACGCAGATTGCAGTTAAATCATGTGGTGATTACTTCCGTCAATCGTGATGATTTAGCCGATGGAGGTGCTTCCCAGTTTGTGCGCTGTATTGAAGCCACCCGTACCCTATCACCCCACACCACTATCGAAGTTTTAATTCCCGATTTGTGTGGCAATTGGCAAGCCTTGGAGACGATTTTACAAGCTAATCCGGAAGTTCTCAACCACAATACGGAAACCGTCCCCCGTTTGTATCGTCGTACCCGTCCCCAGGGAGATTATCTCCGTAGTTTGGAATTGTTAAAGCGTTGTCGCGAAATCGCTCCTTGGGTGTATACAAAGTCGGGAATTATGGTCGGATTGGGAGAAACTGATGCCGAAGTCCGGGAAGTGATGCGGGATTTACGGACTGTAGATTGTGATATTTTGACGATTGGTCAGTATCTACAACCAAGTCAAAAGCACCTACAGGTGAATGATTTTATTACCCCGGAACAGTTTGCTGACTGGAAAGCCTATGGGGAGGAGATTGGTTTTTTACAAGTTGTTGCTTCTCCGTTGACAAGAAGTTCCTATCATGCAGAGCAAGTACGGGAATTGATGCAACGCTATCCACGAACAGCAGGTAAAATTTGGGGAAAAGTCTGATAGTTAGGGTGGGGAAGGGAACTGTTAAATAGTTTTAACTTAACGTATTCTACGTTTCGCGGACTCCAAATAAATGCAAATTCAAGGTTTTTCAGCCTGATAGATATGGGACGACCCGTAGATGCGCGTCGTCTTTTCTATCTCTATTTTATTTCCTGTTTTGCCAATAAACTGTTACTTTTTAGATGTTGGGATATTTATGATTAAAGCGACAAAAAACCTTATTTAACTTATATTTTTGAAGATGCTGGCTGTTTTTTCGACAATCCACAATGCTTTTACCCAGGGTATCTGGAAGAGTATCGCCACCTGGTGGTCACAATTTACATTACAAACTAAACTACTGGCAGCAGCCACTTTAGTTGTATCCTTGGTGATGAGTGGTTTAACCTTTTGGGCTGTCAATACGATTCAACAGGATGCACGGCTCAATGATACCCGTTTTGGTCGGGATTTGGGTTTATTATTAGCAGCAAATGTGGCTCCAGCGATCGCGGATCACAATTTAACAGAAGTAGCTCAGTTTTCCCAACGGTTTTATAGCAGCACATCCAGTGTGCGGTATATGCTATATGCCGATGAAACTGGTAATATCTTCTTTGGGATTCCGTTTTGGGAACCGGAGGTGGAAAATTCCCTCACGATTCAGCGTCGTATCCAATTACCGGAAGATTACGCTGCGGACGCGGAAAAGCCAATGGTACGTCAGCATCAAACTCCGGACGGGGAGGTTACGGACGTATTTGTGCCTTTACGGGCTAATGGTAAGTATTTAGGGGTATTGGCGGTTGGAATTAATTCTAACCCGGCGGCGGTAATTTCCACCAATTTTACCCGTGATGTCACAATTGCGGTGTTTATTACGATTTGGGTAATGGTGATTTTAGCAGGTGTGGTGAACGCTTTAACTATTACTAAACCCATTAAGGAATTATTGGTTGGAGTGAAACAAATTGCGGCAGGAAATTTTAAACAAAGAATAGACTTACCCTTGGGTGGAGAGTTAGGGGAATTAATTTATAATTTTAATGAGATGGCGGAAAGATTGGAAAGTTATGAAGAACAAAATATCGAAGAATTAACTGCCGAAAAAGCCAAGTTAGAAACCTTGGTTTCAACCATTGCCGATGGGGCGATTTTGCTAGATAGCAATATGAATGTGATTTTGGTAAATCCCACTGCTCGAAGAATTTTTGGTTGGGAATCAATGGATGCAATTGGCAAAAACTTGCTGCAAAATATCCCATCTAGTGTGCAAATGGAAATTACCCACCCCCTGTATCAAATGGCAGAAGGTGAGATGGAATCAGCAGAATTTCGCATCCCAATTTCCGAACCGACTAAACGGACAATTCGGATTATGTTAACCAGTGTATTAGACCAACAAAAAGAAAATGTCCGGGGAATCGCCATGACGGTTCAGGATATTACCAGAGAAGTAGAATTAAATGAAGCTAAAAGTCAATTTATTAGTAATGTATCCCACGAATTAAGAACACCTTTATTTAATATCAAAACCTACATTGAAACCCTCCATGATTACGGAAGCGATTTAGAAGAAGAACAACGCCAAGAATTTTTAGCCACGGTAAACCATGAAACTGACCGTTTAACCAGATTAGTCAATGATGTTTTAGATTTATCCCGCTTAGAATCAGGGCGGAACTACGCCCTTGATGGGGTGGATTTAGGACAAGCAATTGAACAAACCCTGCGTACCTATCAGTTAAATGCCAAAGATAAAGAAATCGAATTAATTCAAGAAGTAGAACCAAAATTACCCTTTGTGGTCGGTAATTATGACCTGCTATTACAGGTATTTGGAAACTTAATTGGAAATGCCCTCAAATTCACCCCAGCCGGAGGAAAAGTCGCTCTCAGAGCCTATAAAATTAACAATCCAAATAACCCCAAACTTACCCAAGTTCGCGTCGAAATTTCCGATACCGGAATTGGGATTGCTCCAGATGACCAAGAAGCCATTTTTGACAGATTTTTCCGAGTCGAAAACCGCGTACATACCCTAGAAGGAACCGGATTAGGTTTATCAATTGTCCGCAATATTATTGATAAACACCATAGTAAAGTACATATTATTAGTGAAGTGGGAGTCGGGACAACATTTTGGTTTGATTTACCGATTATGGAAGAGGAAGCAAATCAACATCAAGAACACATATAACCCGGATTTCTCACAAACTCCTAAAACTTTCAGGGAGCAGGGAAAAGGGATTAGGGAATAGAGTTACTACTCACCCGACGAGTATCTCGAAATGGAAATTAAGTCCTCAGAACGTCATGAGTATATTAATGGTAATATGGGGTAATATGGTGCTTATGACAGGTGGAACACCAAACCATAATCAGAGGATGTTTGAAAAGTTTCTCAAAGTCAAAAACTATGCTAAACGCCTCAGCATAATAGGGATCATGGCAAGATAAATAAAAGTCTCTGATGTTTCAGGTAATAACTCATAGTCGCGAACTAATCGCCGACATCCCATCA
>CALJJQ010000059.1 GCA_937973965.1 uncultured Calothrix sp.
GACCTTGCTTACGCTGTAATCAATGGCGTTCAAGCTAGAGGGGAAAAAAGCAATCACAGTACACGACGTGTAAAATTTAATTCTGAAAAGCTTGGTTAAGATTCTGTTACATAACGGAAAATTTTTGCACCCACTTACTTATGTGGAGGTTTACAGTCTGGTTGAAAGGGTAGGTATACCCACAATACGGTTCCACTGAGAAAATTCGTAAACCCAAAATAATTTTAGGGAGACGCAATATATCGCGTCTCCCTAAATCACCCAACCGTATTCGATATACCCAAACCATCGCGAGTATTAAGAATATCTATAAAACCCATCCCTAACCCTTATTACAGATTTTCCACCTCCTCCGATTTCAGAGAGGGGTTGGGTGAGGTTTATCCTCTATCTCCCATTCCCTCTAGATAAATAATAAAGATTTTCAATAATTTCCATACTTGCCCTTGCCATAAAAATTCTCAATCTCTTACTGTGTGAGGATTTATCGATTAATCATCACCATGATCGCCCGTGTAAATTCCGGCTTGACTTATACTAATGGTTAAGGGAAACTTACATAAGGTGGACGTAAAGACTAGAATAAACAATAATTTTTGTAAAGATTATGAGATTTATATTTTGATAAGTGGAAGATTAGTTAACAGAACCACTAGTTTTGTTACTCAAGATTCAATTCCCCGTATCAAAAAATAAAGCTTCTAATTTTTGCTTCGTAGGCGTATTTAGCTAAATTATTTGTGGTTGGCAACAAATGGAAACACTGGAGTTTATTATCTATCCGGATGGTCGAGTACAAGAAAAAGTCACGGGAATTATCGGCGCTTCGTGTGCGGAGGTAACTACTGCTATTGAGGCGCAACTGGGGCATGTACTTAATCAGGAGCCGACTTCAGAATATTTTGCTACTCAGGTACAACATACCTCCAGTAGCGTAAATGCGCAGACGAGTCATAGCGATTGGTAATTTTTCACACAATTTTTCACTCGATTCACAGATAAACCATGTCACATTTTAGCCAAATAAAAACTCAGATTCGTAATTTGGATTCACTCCAAGAAGCACTAACCGATTTAGGGATTGATTGGAAGTCGGGTTCGCGTCCAGTCCGTGGTTATCGGGGACAAACCCATGAAGCAGAAGTGACCATTGAGCAGGAAAACGGTTACGATATTGGCTTTAGATGGAACGGTCAGGAATACGAATTGGTAGCTGATCTTCAGTATTGGCAGCAGGATTTGTCGGTAGATGGGTTTTTACGTCAAGTGACACAGCGTTATGCCTATCGTACCGTAATGAAAGAAACAGCCCGTGTCGGCTTTCAGGTTGCGGAACAGCAACAAAATCCAGATGGATCGATTCGCCTTGTAGTTCAACGCTGGAGTGCCTAATGTCTGGGTTTATGTCGTCCCCGGATGCTGCGGACGACCGATCCGGATTTGAGCCAGAACTAGGTGGAATTCTGCGGGAAGCACCGGAACGTTCGGGGTTGGAACCGGAGTTAGGGGGTATCCTGCGGCAAAAAGGTGTGTATGTTGATGAAGTCACCTGTATCGGTTGCAAGCACTGTGCCCATGTTGCCCGTAATACCTTCTACATCGAACCTGATTATGGGCGATCGCGCGTTCTTCGTCAAGACGGAGATTCCGAAGAGGTCATCCAAGAAGCAATTGACACCTGTCCAGTTGATTGCATCCACTGGGTTGATTACACCGAACTCAAGCATCTAGAAGAAGAGCGAAGATATCAGGTGATTCCCGTTGCAGGCTATCCGGTTGAAGGTGCGGTAGTCGCAGCCGAGAAGCGTCGAAAAAAGCAAAAATTGCAGAAGAAAAAGACTCGAAGTCCAGACAAATTCGACTATTGAAAATCACCGAGAAACTTACAGGGCTATATTTTTAGCCCTGTATTTCTTTTATGTTACTTTAGCTTGACATCTAGGTGGGCATAAGGCTGCTTCTTCTAAAGAAGCATCTAAATATAGCTATCCCTACTCCCTACTCCCTTACAGACGCGACATGTCGCGTCCCTCCCCACTCCCCCCTTACAAAGCTAGCAAGCAGCAGCAGGATAAATACTAACTTTCTTACGACTTTTACCCTTACGTTCAAAAGTCACAACACCATCGATCAGGGCAAACAAAGTATCATCCTTCCCAATACCCACATTGTTACCGGGATGGAACTTAGTTCCCCGTTGACGCACGATAATGTTACCCGCACGCACAACTTCACCACCGTAGCGCTTTACACCTAAACGCTGGGCATTAGAATCACGTCCGTTGCGAGTACTACCAGTACCTTTCTTATGAGCCATAATATCCTCGTCAATGCTTATTTACCTGTTATGAATATATCTTCTTAACTAATCTTAACTGAGTCGAAGTTAGTCAAAATTAGTCGGAAATTAGTTGAAAATCTATGATTCAGCCGCAACAGTTTCCTCGGTAGATTCCACTGATGGTTCGCTACTGCTGGAAGCTTCGGCAATTACTGTTCCATTCACAGTAATCGAATTAATCATTAGACGGGTAATTTCCTGGCGATGTCCGCGTTTTTTCCGGGTTTTTTTCTTGGGCTTCATTTTATACACCAAGACTTTCCGTCCGCGTAACTGACTCATGACAGTCCCTTGTACCGTTGCACCAGCTACTAATGGCTGACCAACAGTAATTTCACCATTGTGATTGACAAGTAAAACCGAATCTATTGTTACTTCTTCTTCGGGTTGATTGGCTAGCAATTCAATGTCATAGAAACGACCAGGTTCGACACGAAGTTGCTTTCCACCAGTTTCAATAATTGCGTAAGTCATGGAATTGTCCTAAAGGTTGCCGTACAGGTAGTTGGCAATATCAACTGCAAATTTCAGATAGTTCTGACTCAAGTTGACTGACCAACATTTTACATGTCCACCTGTTCCGAGCCGGAATGAGACAGACAATTGACTATAATAAAATTATTGTCGCTCCCATGTCAATTGAAAAAATGTGGATTTTTTGATCAACTTGGACGGAATTCCCTGGCTTGTTGCTGTAGTCAATCTTGACACAGAACAGCACCAATAGCATCCGGGTGAAGTTTCGGCTTTATCCGGTTTTTTTCTGTACTTCCCACACTGATATATTTTCCCGTGGGTTTGTTGACAGTCCACAGGTGAAAGTTAACCAGTAAAAATTAAGGAAGTAGGTGGGTGGTAAAAATTGTCGTTGAGATCAGGGAGTAGGGAGAGACGCGATATATCGCGTCTGTACGGGAGTAAGGCTTTGAGACGAATGAGCGGTTGCGTTACGGTTTTATGTTTAATTACACCTACCTACTTATCTATCTCAGATATAAGAAAAACTCAGTTGATGAAGGTGGAAAATATTACAATAGGGGTTTGGTGGCTGCTGCTGTTAGGTTATCTTTCCAACACGCGCAGGAAGGTATTCAGGGTAAGAGAAAACCCCTTTCCACAAGGAACTGTGTGTGTATACAGGTTTGCTATCAGCAGTACATCAGGGCTAAATTTAGATAAATTTTATTGCCAGAGAAAGGAAATCAGAACCAGCAGAATAATTGTGTATGAATACACTTTGTCTGAACGATTAATTAAGCATTAACAGGGAAGAATGTATCGAAAACACAATTTTTACCCTACTGTATCCCCCAAAACATTATAAATAAATAATGAATTGATGGCCAATTTGCCTCAAGAGCCAAAATGTGTGATGTATTATATTGTTGATAGCAAATTCCTGGTTTCCATTAGCCGAAATGTACTGCTGATACCAAAACCAATTAAAGTACTTTTTTCCTGACTTGAAAATGTAGACACGTAGCGGAGCAACCGAAGGGTGTCGGAATTAGGGAAAAACCACTTTCACCCTCTTTGGTTGAAGCAATACATGTATTCTACTCCCTAATCTTTATTTTCAAATTTTCAAGGTGTTGATTGGATTATGTTAAAAAGATTAAAAGGATTTTCATTACTAGCCCTTGATTTTTGCCTCTAATGAAGCAAGCGATTAGACCCTAAATTGACTTCCCGCTACGGGTTTACAATAGCTATTTCCCATCCTAAAGCATACTGAGGTTCTAATTTGACTCTCAACTCGAACCTGATTATAGCTTACAAATGCTTGTTGTATGTAGCCAAATTATTAAATATATTTTGAATAAAGGTGACTTTTCTCCTGATACAAATAGGCTGACAGTGCATGATTTAAGCAAGATTATCAACACAGTGAAAATGACTCAAACAAATATCTGGGAACAAGCAAAGACAGGTGATACGGCGGCGATTGAAACTATTCTGAATGAGTTGTTACATAGCCAAAGTGTCACTGTTAAGGTAGGATTAAAGCATAATTGCTTATATATTGTTTTAGCTGCTGCATCTGTTCCCAAGCAAGAAGAGTTAATTAAATTAATTCGTCAGCAAATTGTTGATTTATCTATTGAGAAGATTCAACATGTCAAGATTTATGCGGCTATCTGGGGTCAGGAAGGTCAAGCATGGCATGATGAGTTTAGTTTAAATAATTTAAACAGTGATATCAGTGTAGAAGTTCAGGAAAGCAATATTCATCATCCAGAAATTCTCAAATTTCCCAGTTCAAATTATTTGCATAATTGTCCATCTTCCCAGCAAGAATTCGATATTGAAATGGATGTTTGGGAAGGAGAGACAACAGTAACACCAGCACAGAACGAGAATTGGGTTGATGATTTTCCAGTAGACACTCCCATTGATTCAAGATGGGATGATGATGTGAAATTAGAAACTTTTTTACAAGTTGGTTCCTGTGTTTTGCAGTTAGACTCTCCCCAAGGATTATTGGTGGAGACTAGGGAAGCTGGTAAAAATATTAGCGAAGTAAAATTTCAGCTTCGTCCTATTGTGGTTCAATCCTCACCCTTGGCTTTACTTTATTTGATTGGACAGGTTGATGATTTGAAGCAAGGGATAGGGGGATTACAAGTGGGTCAATCCCTAGAATTTTTTGGCGATTCCGGTTTGGGGAAAACTGCAATTATTCGTCATTTAAGTTATTGTCTGGATTTGCATACTCTTGGTAAAGATGGAGTATTTAGCTTTGATAGACGTTATCAACCTGGAGAGGATATTTTACAGGCAATTTTTGATCTATTTTATGAAACGAAGTTCAATTATAAGCCGACTCCAGCAGAAATTATTGCTGCTTTAGCTGACAAAGAAGTGGTAATTATTATTGATGGTAATCAACAGATTGATTCCGAAATTAATGATTTCCAGCGTCAACTTCCTCATTCTCGATTGATATTAGCTTCTGGAAATCAGCGTTTGCATGGTAACGCTGTCAGTATCGAATTAACGGAATTATCATTATCGGAAGTGCGCACTTTTGTCACACAGGAATTGCAGAGAAGCTTAAGCACTCAAGAAGCCATTGCCTTAGAAAAGTTAATTAACCCGTCTCCAGAATTAGGATTGTGTCCAATCACTCGTAATCCTTGGCTAATTAAACTTCTTACCTGGTTAGTTGACCATCACGATTACAGTTTTGCACAACTACAAACCCAATTATCATTATCTCCACAACATCCAGATATTACCCTAGTACAGATAGCTCTTCAACAGTTAACTCCACAGGAATATAGAATTGTCGAAGTGTTAGCAGCAATCGGGGGAGTAGGGATACTGACTCCGCAAATTCAAGGTCTTACAGGAATCAAAGATACAGACAAATACTTGGGTAAATTAGTGACATCATGCTTAGTCCAAAATGAGAGCGATCGCTATCGTGTTCCTAATTATTTCGCCAATCTCATCCATCAGATTGAAAGCTCCAAACCCCTGGAAGAACAGAGTCTAGAAACCATCCGTGTCAAATCCTTGAACTTCTTTTGTGATTGGATAAAAAGGTACAAGACCCTACCGGATTTCATCATTTCTGAAGTCGATGCCATCATGGAACTGTTGACTTGGGGAATAAACCGTTGCCAATGGCAAGAAGTATCAAATATAACCTTACTTTTGGAGCCAAGTCTGATTCGGACAAAACAATGGGGATTATGGGGAATTATTCTAGATTATACAATTGAAGCCGCTCGACATCTCAAAGATCAAAAAACTTGGGCTTTGGCTTTACATCAACAAGGAACAAGATACCTCTGTTTAGGGGAGTACCAGTCAGCACAAACCTTTCTCCAGCAAGCTTTGGAAATCCGTCAAACTATCCAAGATACTGGAGGAGTTGCAGCTACCCGTGTCAATTTAAATCAAATTCCCGTCTCCGAAACCGCAATATCAACCCCAGAGAAGAAAATACCCACAAAAACAGTTGTAAAACAGATTCAAAATCACCCCAATCCCTATTTAAGTTTACCAATGTGGCTATTGCGTGGGGGATTTTTAGGAGTATCGGGGTTAATTGGATACCTAGCTTGGTCAAATCTGACCCAAATGGAGACAACCCAAGAGGTAAAACCGTCCCCTCCAGGGGTTTTATCTCCCCAAAGTCAGCCATTAAAAACCCAGAAGTCCCAACTGAGTCTGAGTCGGAAACAAATTGACTTTGGAACAGTAACAATGGAGGATGAACAACCCGAACAAAATTTAACCATTCGGAATTATGGTTCCTCACCGATTCGGATTGGCAAAATTGAAAAAACAGCTAAAAACAGTGATTTTGAACTGAATTTGCAGTCATGTACCAATATTGTCCCCAGCAACGGACGTTGTAGTATTAGCATCAGCTTTAAACCCGTTAAAGACGGAAAGCACGGTGGAAAAATCCGGATTTTAGATAATCAAAATCAAACAATCGAAACCATTTCTCTCCAGGGGATAGCCGAAAAATCCCTATCGTCACCAGAAATTTCCAGTCCCCCTCCCCTGACAATAATGATTGAGGAACCCCTCCCATCTCCTCCAGACACACCAATCCCCACTCGCAGAACCAAAATACCCCAACCGCGATTACCTGTTTTTTCTCCACCAACTGATACAAATCCCTTGACACAACCCACCATCACCCCAGAAGCAACAGAAATACCAGAAACCCCAACACCACAACCCACACCCATCGCAACCCCTGAATTTACACCTCTTCCACCCCAATTTGTTCCCCCTACCCCCCAACTACCCACATCTTCTCTTCCCTCACCAACTGTCACACCAGAAAGTATGCCAATCCCCGCATTTACCATCAAATCTATTCCCAGCCAAGTGGAAAATAACTAGGTAAACAGGGAGTAGGGAGTAGTTTTAACTCTGCGGATTCCACTTTTGCTTGGGTTAAAAAAACCACAGATACAAGGTTTCTGAGCTTTTATACACCTCTTTGTTTGCACTTTCTGGAACTAAAATATTCTCTACAGCTTAAGCTTACAAGATATAGAGACACAACATATCGCGTCTTTAACTTTAGTATTTTTCAGTAAGCCCTACGTACGTACTTCAAATCCATAGACGCGAAGCGGATCGACCGAAGGGTAACCCAAAATCTAAAATGGTATTACTTTTTTGCTTGGGTTAAAATCAGGGTAAACCAACCTTTCTCATCAGTCCAAACTTGAGTAGTTTTCAAACCATGACCCATCAAAGTCATCTGAATTTGATTTAAATCAAACTTACGAGATATTTCCGTATGCAAAGTTTCATCCCGTGCAAAACTTACTTGGAGATTTAACTTCCGTAATTGCACAGTCTGGGGTCGTTTACTGCGCAAATGCATTTCAATCTGGTTTTCTTCCTGATTGTAAAATGCCCAATGTTCAAAATTATCTAAATCAAAATTACCATCAAACCGATAGTTCAAATGAGCTAGCATATTTAAATTAAAAGCAGCCGTCACACCTTGACTATCATTGTAAGCAGCTTCTAGTATATGCTTTGGCTTTTGCAAATCCACTCCCAACAGAAAATATTCATCCTCTGCTAAAGCAGCTTGAATCTGGGATAGAAATACATGACATTTTTCGGGATTTAAATTACCCAGGGTACTACCAATAAACATCATCATTCGATTTGGTAAACTTTTAATCGGTAGGTGGGATAGAGCTTCTTCGTAGGTTCCGACTAAAGCATCCACGCACAAAGTTGGATAATCCAAGAGTAGTTGTCTTGCACTACTTTCCAAAATCCCTGCACTCACATCCACTGGTAAGTAATGTAGTGGTAGTTTTTTCTTTGCATACGCATCCAGGATAATTCGAGTTTTAGTGGAACTACCACTTCCTAGTTCAATGATTTCACATTTACCAGTAATTTCCGCAATTTCATGGGCACAATTAGCCAGAATTTGCGTTTCCGAGCGTGTTAAATAATACTCTGGTAAACCACAAATTTTCTCAAAGAGTTCGGAGCCTTTATCATCATAAAAGTATTGTGGTGGAAGATTTTTTGGAGTCTGATTTAGACCTTGGATTACATCTATACCTTGCAGAATATTACCAAGATAATTGGCACTATGAAGATACTTCAGTTTCAAGCGATGCTCAATATTTTTATACCCATTTTTTTGTAGTGGGAGTATGGTCATTTTGCCTCCAAAAAACCTGCTGGTAATGATCAAGCTTAACAGACAGAACTGACGCACAGACTACCTATTTATGCCATTAGAACCTAAGTAAGCAATCTCAAAAGCTAATTTTTGCATCACGAGTGCGTCAGTTATAACAATAGTTAAAAACTATCATAAGAACAGAAGGAGACTTATGAAAACATAACTTGGGGTGAAATTAAAAAAATCAATTTTGTGGTATTATCTGATGGTTTAATATCTCAATTGCAAAAATCACTTAGTCATTCTGCTATGAAAAAGTGTTCAACAAAAAAGCTTGTTGAAGTATAGGAATATATAAATGTATTTTTATTGACAACTAATAAGCTATTTTTACTGAAAAATAATCATGGTCTGAGAAATTAACATTATGTATCAATTCAATCATCTATTTTTCAGTAGTATTACCAATAAAATAACCGATGCAACCAGCTTTGCATCGGTGATCAATTCGGGGATAGGACTATGATGTTTACAATGATTGAATAATGATGGAATCCTGGTTTATTTATTGTTGATCAATAGCTCCTCTATTTTTCGTTTCTAGGTAGTTGTGGCTCTAGCTGAAAAAGTATTAGTATAGATTGCTAAAGCGCAACTACGTGCCTTTCACACTCACCAAAATAATTCGGTGGAGTAGGAGTAGTTTTCCATTCATCTAAAAGATTGTGGTTTAAGCAAAAGCTGAAGCTTGTGGTTTCGCAAAAATCATTCTTCCAGCTGAAGTTTGTAAAGCACTGGTGACAACTACTCGAATTTCACCACCGACAAAACTGCTTCCTTCTTCTACCACAACCATCGTCCCATCATCGAGGTATCCTACTCCTTGACTTGGTTCCTTACCTTCCTTGAGGATTTTTAAGTCGATATTATCTCCAGGTAAATAGGAAGGACGGACAGCATTGACCAAATCATTCACGTTCATCACAGGAACTTTCTGGACGCTAGCCACTTTGGACAAGTTATAATCATTGGTTAGCAATGTGGCATTGATTTCTTGGGTAAATCGCACTAATTTGGCATCTACTGTGGCAATATCTTCGTAATCAGAAGAATTAATGACAATTCGTTCGGGATAACTTTCCTTGATACGATTGAGAATTTCTAGTCCCCGTCTTCCCCGGACTCGTTTTTGGTCTTTGCTTGCATCTGCGACTTGTTGTAACTCTTGCAAAACAAATTGGGGGACGATGATTTGTCCTTCTAAAAAACCTGTCTCTAACAATGCTTCAATTCGACCATCGATAATACAACTGGTGTCAAGTACTTTAGTACTGGCTGGTTTTAGGGTTCCTTCAACCACCATTGTTTCCATTGTATTCGGGCTAAAAAGGCGTAATAAACCCCGACCGTGGGTATCAGCCAAGTTCATCCCTGTATAGGCAAGAACAATACTACCGACAACGGCGACAAGGGGTTTAATGAAACTAAAATCAACGGGAATTGGGAGGAGAAACAGGGGTGCGAGCATCAGGTTGGCGATTAATAAGCCAACAATTAAACCAATCGCGCGGGTGACAATTGCTTCTGGTGGCAGATCACGAACCTGTGCTTCCAAGCGACGGTATTCGGTTTGGAAGCGTAAGCCAACTGCAACACCAATAATAGCAGCAAAGGCAGCAACTACAAACCTTAATGCATCGAGATTGGAAACCCCTGCTAAAGCATCATCAGGTAAGAATTCGGTACTAAAGAAACCGATTCCAGCTGCTGCCAAGATGAATGAGATGATAATGACGGCATCAAGCATGGTAATGTTGTGTTCCTACAACTGTTTTTTGCAGAAAAATTAGCTCAAAAAACGCGAATATATCCAATTTGGTCCATCAATTGAGTTTAGTTGATAACATCTACAAGGTATGAGCATATAATTTCTGACCATAATTAGGCATTATAGCTTGTTAGTTTATGCAAATATTATAACCGGAGAGCCATGTCCATTTGGGATTTTAGATTTTGCGGAAAGTTGGTGGGAGATTTATTCTTCCACTAAACTTTCCAAGACGGATTTTGGATTGGAGAGTGTAGAGGTCTACCTGGATTTTGGCGAAGTGAGTTATGAGTAGTATCGGATTGATTTTGTTTCTGAAATGAGGGGGTAGGGAGTGGGGAGCAGGGAGTAGGGGAAAATACTTTCGGATGTTTTTGGTGTCAGCATTACGTGAGGGTTACTCCTGTTCGACTGACGCTTACTGCTAAACCCTACCTACTACTTCTTAGAATCAGAAACAAATTTTTGGGATTTGCTCCCAATCCAATATGGGGGAATGGGGATTTAGTCCATAGGTGGGTGTGTTGGCGATGTATCACCAAGATACTATCGGAAAATGGTCTTAAAAGTCTGCTATTTTCATGATTTTTTAGGCAAAGTAATGTAATTTAATTTTTTGTGAGAATGGGTAGTTTAACCAGTATTTTTGGGATTCCAAGTTCTGCGTACATACATATTCCGTTTTGTCGGCGAAGATGTTTTTATTGTGATTTCCCGATTTTCGTGGTTGGTGATACCCGTCGAGGTGAGAATTTTAACCCGATTTCTGAATATGTGGAGCGGTTGTGTGATGAAATCTTGATAACACCAGCCTATAGTCAAGCTTTGCAGACAATTTTTTTTGGTGGTGGTACACCGTCACTGTTGTCGGTGGAACAGTTAGAACGGGTACTCAACACACTTAGGGTCAAATTTGGCATTGGGGAGGGTGCGGAAATTTCGATGGAAATAGATCCGGGAACCTTTGATTTGGAGCATATTCAGGGATATCGAGAGCAAGGGATTACACGGGTGAGTTTGGGTGTGCAAGCCTTTCAAGATCAACTTCTAGAACAATGCGGGCGATCGCATCGGGTTGATGATGTATTCACAGCAGTGGATTTGGTGCGTCAAGTTGGGTTTCCGGAGTTAAGTATTGATTTGATTACCGGTTTACCCCATCAGACTGTGGATATTTGGTATGAATCCCTAGTACAAGCAATTCAACTAGAACCAACCCATATCTCTATTTATGACTTGACCATCGAAGCGGGGACAGTTTTTGGTCGTTATTTTCGACCGGGAGATAAACCTTTGCCTAGTGACGAAACCACAGCCCAAATGTATCGGTTGGCGCAACAAACCTTAACATCTGCTGGTTACGAACATTACGAAATCTCAAATTATGCCAAACCCGGTCATCAATGTCGTCATAATCGGGTTTACTGGGAAAATCGTTCCTATTATGGGTTGGGGATGGGTGCTGCTAGCTATGTGGATGGAAAACGTTTTACGCGTCCCCGCAAAACGAAGGATTATTATCAATGGTTGGATGCAGGAGCAATTATTGATTGTGAGATTACCTCTTCTGAGGATTTTTTATTGGAAACTTTGATGTTAGGCTTGCGTTTGGCTGATGGTTTATCTTTAGAAGCATTAACAGCAAATTTTGGTACATCGACGGTTAATCGCATCTTGGAAATTTTAGAAGTATATGTAAAAACTGGTTGGGTGGAGATATCTGAGCAGTGTATACGTTTACAAGACCCTGAAGGTTTTTTGTTCTCTAATGTGGTGTTAACGGAATTATTTACCCAATTAGAAAATCCTTAAATCGGGGTAGGGTATGGGGAGAGACGCGACATGTCGCGTCTCTCCCCATTTTCAAACTAGAATTGAAATAAAAACGCCCAGGAATGACGGTATTGTCACAGATTCGGCTAAACTAAATCTTGGTTTATTGCATTGTTTTGTAGTTGGCATGGAAATAGGACAAAGAGTTAAAGTATATCGGTTGCGCGATCGCGTTTCTAATGCAGTTGCTCAACGTTTAGGCAAAACTGGTATCATTCAGGATTTTAAAATGACTGATGGTAGTGGTGTTGGAGTGGTGGTGCTGTTTGATGATAACTTTTCCACCTGGTTTTTTGAGGATGAATTGAAGTTGGTTTAAAGCCTCATTTCTCCCAAACCTTTAGGATTTAGAGGGAGTGGGGAGTCGGGAATCAGGGGAAAATAATTCCGCTCCCCCATACCTACCACTCACTGGTGAGAAACTGAGGTAAAACACTTTATATCCAGTCAGTCCCCCATGTTGTTTGGACATAGCCAAACAGGAAAATAGTTCATTGTTCATTTTTGCTCCCCACTCCCCCTGTATCAAGCGAGTGTTAGACTACGGAGGACTATTGTTCCTCAATTCCCTAGCTATTTGGTAGATACGGTTGTCTGATGTTGGGGTTGTGATTTTTACTTACATTCTGGAAAATGAATACAAAATCAGTGATTCTGTATTCCATGATGTTAACCGTTAACTGTGAACAATTAATTTTCCATAATGACAATGGGATATTTGCTCTGGTTGACAGTCCCCAATCCTGCAAACTCCGTACAATTAGACTGCTGTTTCTACATAGCTAGGAAGACTCGGATGCTAAATTTATTAAATAATTGATAATTCGTAATTACGAATTACGAATTACGAATTACGAATTATAAATTAGGTTAAAGATAATGGCGCTGATACTAACATTTTTAGGTAAAGGTGAATCGGCACGCACACAAATTGCGATCGCGTCGGCAAAAAAGTTTGCCCAACAGGGAAAGCGGGTACTAATTATCGGGAATGGGGAATTGGGTTTGTCGTCGGTGTTAAATACGACTCTGACGACTGAACCCCAGGAAGTTTCACCCAATTTGCAAGCGGTACAGTTGCAAACGGCGGTTTTACTGGAAAAAATCTGGGATGATATCAAAAAGTTGGAAGCCCAGTATTTAAAAACACCTTTTTTGAAGGATGTTTACGGTCAGGAATTGGCGGTTGTTCCGGGGATGGATGGCGCTCTAGCATTGAATGCAATTCGTCAATACGAGGAAAGTGGTAAATACGATGTGATTGTGTTTGACGGTACGGGTGATACCAGTATGTTGCGGATGTTTGGTTTACCGGAGTCCCTGAGTTGGTATGTACGTCGTTTCCGTCAGGTGATTGTCGGGTCGGAGCTAGGTAAAAATATTGCCGAATCTCCCCTAATTCAGCCTTTAATCAGCACTTTTTTTAATATTAACTGGACAGCAGACAACTTTGCCCAACCCACCAATTTGCTGAATGAATTTTTGGATCGGGGTAAAAATGCGATCGCTGACCCCCGTCACACCGCCGCTTTTTTAGTCACTGGAACCACACCTAAGGAAATCACCATTGCCAAATACCTCTGGGGAAGCGCTCAACAGGTGGGATTGACGGTGGGAGGTACAATAGTCATGGGGGAAGTTGCAGATAGCCTCAAGGACGAATTTAGCCCCATTCCCGTCACTAGTATTCCCAAGGGCAACCAGGAACCAGATAGCATAATTGATAAATTACCAGATTTTGTCGCCCAAGCGATCGCAGCCCCCCGTCCCACCGAAATTGATTTGAGTCACAAACAGGTAAAGGTGTTCTTACCCGGATTCGACAAAAAACAAGTCAAACTCACCCAATACGGTCCCGAAGTCACCATCGAAGCAGGAGACCAACGTCGCAATATTTTCCTTCCTCCCCCCCTCAACGGTAAACCTGTCACCGGTGCGAAGTTTAATAACCAATATTTGTTAATCTCTTTTTAAGGAGACAGGAGAATAGGAGATAGGAGACATTTTAAATTAGGTAGGTGCAATCAAACATAAAACTGCAATGCAACCGTTCATTCGTCTCAGAGCCTTACCCGCATTTCTCACCAAACCCTAAAACTCATGGGGAATAGGGAGTAGTCCGTGATGGGAGTAGAAGGAAAATCAATCCGTTACTCAAGGCTTACAACTTACTCGTGAGAAATCCAGGCTTACTACCGTACAGATGCGATATATCGCGTCTCTACTCCCTGATCTCAACGATAATTTTGCCACCCACCTACTTAATCGAAAATCCAAAATCTAAAATCGAAAACCCAAAATCAATCAATTCATGTCCGAAACACCCATTACCCCTAACCCAGAAACAGAAGTATCCCGTAGCGCCAAAACCCGTCAATTACTGGGGATGAAAGGCGCAAATACGGGTGATAGATCGATTTGGAAAATTCGCCTCCAATTGATGAAACCGATTACCTGGATACCCTTGATTTGGGGTGTGATTTGTGGTGCGGCTTCATCTGGTGAATTTACCTGGACTTTAGAAAATGTTTTAAAATCGGCTACCTGTATGTTACTAGCAGGACCACTGATGACCGGTTATACTCAAACCCTCAATGAATACTATGACCGGGAAATCGATGCCATTAACGAACCCTATCGACCCATCCCCTCCGGTGCGATCGCCCTCCCCCAGGTGATTACCCAAATAATCGTTTTGTTAGTGGGGGGAATCGGTTTGGCTTTTGTCCTCGATCAATGGGCTGGCCACGAATTTCCCACTGTCACGGTGATAGCTATTTTAGGTACCTTTATCGCCTATATCTATTCTGCACCCCCCCTCAAACTTAAACAAAACGGTTGGCTGGGAACCTATGCGTTAGGCTCTAGTTACATTGCCTTACCCTGGTGCACAGGTCATGCCCTATTTGGTGAGTTAAACTGGAAGGTTGTAGTTTTAACCGTGATTTACAGCTTTGCCGGTTTAGGCATCGCCATTGTGAACGATTTTAAAAGTATCGAAGGCGACAAACAATTAGGGTTAAAATCCTTACCTGTAATGTTCGGTGTACAAACAGCTGCTTGGATTTGTGTAATTATGATTGACACCTTCCAAGCCTTAATTGCTGGTTATTTAATATACATTCACGAGAATCTTTACGCCGCCATCGTGTTGTTGTTAATCATTCCCCAAATCACTTTTCAGGATATGTATTTCCTCCGTAATCCCCTGGAAAATGATGTTAAATATCAAGCCAGCGCCCAGCCCTTCTTGGTTTTAGGGATGTTGGTTGTTGGTTTAGCCCTGGGACACGCGGGAGTTTAAAATCATGAAATGTGTGTGAGAAACAGGACAAATCTCTGACCTGGGGAGGATTATAAAAAAATACTAAAGGGGATAGGATGCAGGGTTAAAATCAAGAATCTGATATACAAAATCAGGTATTCCTATTAGACTCGCTATCCATGCATTACCGTCCCAGAATTTTCGCATTCACCACTGTTTTGCTAACTAGTGTTAATCTGTGTTGGGGGATTTATGCTAATGCCCAAAAGCCCCCAATATCAGCCAAATCGCAGCAAACAACAGCCCTAACTGTCAATAAAAACCCTCTGCAATATACTTTTAAAAGACATATTTGGGATGTTTCTACCCTGGTATTTAGTCCTGATGCGAATAAATTAATCAGTGGTAGTTTTGATGAAACAATTCAAATTTGGGATTTAAAGCAAGGGAAATTATTACAGAGTTTACCGGGACACAAAGATGGTGTTAATGCGGTTGTGATTAGTCGGGATGGTAAAACCTTAGTTACTGCGGGTGGTACTGCGGAAAATCGTACTGATACTAAAATTCAAGTGTGGAATATTGCTAATATTTCCCAGGGAAATAATTCTCAAAAATCTAGTAACCGTAATCGCTCCATCCGCAAACTTCACACCCTCACCGGACACACCCAGGGAATAACTGGTTTAGCGATTTCCCCCGATGGTCAAACCCTATTTAGCGCAAGTTACGACAAAAGCATTAAACAATGGGATTTAACCACAGGTAAACAGATTCGTAATTTAGCAAATCATAGTCATGGAATCAAAGCGATCGCACTTTCAAATGACGGTAAAACTATAGTGAGTGCTGGTGATACAAAAGTCCAAGTTTGGGATACAAAAACCGGGAATTTGCTCCGCACCCTAACCGCAACTCCTGATACCGTTGAATTTATCGGTTTTACCCCCGATTCTCGCACTTTGATTGCAGGAAGCGAAACCACAATTCAAGTTTGGAATACACACACCTACCAACCATTAAAAACCATCACTTCCCCCTATCCAGAGGGATTTAAAGCTTTTGCAATCCATCCCCAGGGGAAAACCCTTGCAACAACCTCTTTAAATAATTCCGTGAAAATTTGGGATTTGACTACTGGAAAACCTTCCCAAACGGTTATTCCAGCAGCAAATCATCAACACTTTGACCAAATTTATCCCAGTAGCATTCAATTTAGTCCGGACGGGAATCACCTCGCAATCGGACACGGTGGTAGTGCATACCTACGTAATTTTCCCATTCATTTGCGCCGGCTCTAATTCGTAATAGCCTACGGCAAGTCGCTTCGCGTCTACGTAATACCCGCTACGCGGGAAGCAAGCTACGTAATAGCCTACGGCAAGCCGCTTCGCGTCTACGTAATACCTACTACGTGGGAAGCAAGCTACGTAATTCTTAATTCGTAATTTGTAATTTGTGGTTATTGATACCGATTTTGGGAAATGCGGAGAGTGTGTAAAGTCATTTTATGGTGAATTCGACGGATTCAAATAACCCCTCTCCAAGTGGTGATATTGCTTCAACTAGGGTGGCAAAAATTCCACCGATAAACGCTATTATTAACGCTGGTATAACCGACCAAGGTAAGGTCAACGGACTCAACAAGGAACCAGGTAACAGCGTTAACACCAAAAAAATCACCGTGACGCTAACCACAAACATGGTTAGGGAACCCTCCCAGGAACGGGTGGATTGCCAAACTTGATATTGATGTTTGCCAAAACCCTTACCAATTAATGCAGCAAATGCGTCCCCCCAAGTCATGGTCATTGTTCCTGCAACGGCAACAGCTACTTGATCATGGATACTTCCAGGTCGCCATCACAGCATAAATGATAAAGTGACAGAGATAGCAAAATATACCGTACCCGGTGAACTTTCATCGCTATCCATCGCCTTGATTAAGCGATCGCGGTATAGTAGATAGTTAATACCGATAAAGCTAGCAAAGGGAATTATCCCTATTTGCCAACTATCAAATAACCAGAGAATCCCCAACACCCACATCCCCGCACCCACATTAATAATTTTGCGAGTGATATCAGTGGATATACTTAAAAAGCGATGACATAGTTCTGCGATCGCAAGCAAAGTTGTGGATAAGTATAGGATATACCTAACCCAATCAAATCTTGAATAGACATGAATTTAGTAGGGGATAGAGATAAGGTAATATCATTGTCGCTTCCAAATATACCAATTCCGCATTCCTCACAAAACCCTAAAACTCACAGGGAGTAGGGAATAGTGAGTAGTCAGTAGAAGGAAAATTAATCCGTTACTCAAGACTTATTACTTACTTGTGAGAAATCCAGGCAATGATGGGATGAAGATAACTAAAAAGGTGACAATAGCCAGAAAATTCTATTTATTGCCTAAATATCAGGAATTATAGTCATTTTTAAAACTTGTTGTTATTCCCACCGCCTGAAGTTCCTCAAAATAAACTTTATACTATAACTAGTGGTTCACTAAGGGAACTTAAAGCTTTTTTGGGGCTAGAGCTACTACTGCGAACTGGGCATTTTGAGATTGTCAAATTACTAGTACAAATCACCTATACTGAGGTAAATATCCCAATTTTGCATAGATAAGGTTTGTAGTGGGAACATCTTGCTCCCTGTTTATCAAAACTAAGAAACAGATTAGAGAGCCATCAATAATACAAAAATAAATTTACCATTTAGAATGTAACTTGTTTCCACTCCCCGTAGAGGAATGACTCTAGATAGGGAAAATTAATATATAAATTGATTAGTAAAATCACGATTAGCCAAAAATATTTTTATTCAACAATTTTAAACTCGAGTTGAAAGAATATGACACCAAATCCCTCCATTATGAAAGCTGTTGAAACCCTAGGTTATCGCGTCACCGTCGGTGATGTCGCTACCCAAGCGGGTTTAAACATCGCAGAAGCCAATCAAGGTTTATTAGTATTAGCCAGTGATGTCGGTGGACATTTACAAGTTGCCGAATCCGGTGATATTGTTTATCTGTTTCCCAAAGATTTGCGGACGATTCTCAAAAATAAATATTTCCAATTACAATTACAGGAAACTTGGCAAAAAATTTGGAATATTGTATTTTATTTAATCCGTATTTCCTTTGGAATTATTTTAATTGCCTCAATTGTTTTAATTTCGATTGCGATAGTGATTATTATTAACTCTCTAAATAATAGTGATAATGACAGTAGGGGAGACTCTGATTTTAAAGGAGGCAATTTCTTTTTTATCCCTGATATTTGGTGGTATTTAAGCCCCGACTATTACAGTGGTAATCCTTCCCGTCGTCATCAAAACAATAATCAATCCGACCAGCAAAAAAGCGAGTTAAATTTTCTCGAAGCCGTATTTTCATTTTTGTTTGGTGATGGCAATCCTAACGCCGACTTGGAAGAGCGTCGTTGGCAAGAAATCGCCGCAGTAATTAATAAAAATCGAGGGGCAATTATCGCAGAGCAAATTGCACCATACCTAGATGATATTGGCGAAACCTATCAACAGGAATATGAAGATTACATGTTACCTGTGTTAGTGAAGTTTAATGGTAAACCCCAAGTAAGTCCAGACGGCGAATTAGTTTATTACTTCCCCGAATTGCAAGTCAAAGCAGCCCAAAAACGTCAGCAAAAAGTAGCACCTTTTCTACAGGAATTGCCGTGGAAATTTAGTAAAGCCAGTTCAGGACAATTAATTTTAAGCGGGGGATTAGGTTGCGTTAATTTGATTGGGACTTTAATTTTAGGAGCGTTTTTACTCGATGGTACAATTGCAAGTGAAATTGGTGGTTTAGTCGGATTTGTGCAAGGCATATATTGGCTATTACTTGCATACGGAATTGGATTTTTAGCCATACCCCTAGTACGTTACTTTTGGATTCAACACCGTAACCGCAAAATTAGCCAAAGAAATCGGATGCGGATGGCGCGAACTGCAATTCTTGAAAATCAAGCTCCCAAATTGCAAAAGAAACTCAGTTATGCTCGAAAATTTGCGAATCAGCAATATATTACGGAACAAGATGTCACCTATTCTACAGAAACAGATTTATTAGAACAAGAGGTCAAAAAACTCACAGATAACCAATAAAAATCATTCATTTTCCAACCATAATCATAGCTGAAATCGGTTGGATTATAGCTGATTATTGGAGCAAAACCTAACCCAAAATGGTTTGATATTGTCTTGCAGATTAATTGTCAGTTCTATGTTCACACGAATCTTATACTTATCTTGACTAAATAGGTAGGTGCAATTAAACATAAAACCGCAACCGTTCATTCGTCTCAAAGCCTTACAGACGCGATATAGCCTCTTTCAGAGGAGCTGAACGCTAACGCGTCTCTCCCTACTCCCTGATCTCAAAGATAATTTTTACCACCCACCTACTTACTACAATATTTCATGAAGCCTAAATTTCCTAAGAGTCGGTTTTTTTTCTGGTTCGGAGTAAGTTTAATTGTCGTATTAACTGCTTTGATTCCAGTCAGAATTGCTGTGACTTTTCATCGAGTACCGACACCCCAGGGGATTTTTGTGTTAGGGGGTGCTGTTGAGAGGATGGAGTTTGCCGGGAAGTTTTGGCAATCTCGTCAAGATTTGGATATTTGGGTGTCGGATTTTGATTGGTATTTAGAGGCAAATCGGCGAATTTTGAAACAGTTTGATGTGCCCGATTCTCAGTTACACTTGGATGGTCGAGCTACTGATACTGTGACAAATTTTACAAGTTTGGTTGATGATTTTGTGGCTGATAATTTACACCACGTTTATTTGATTACTTCGGATTACCATATGTTGCGATCGCGGGTAATTGCAACAGTAGTTTTTGGTAGTCGGGGTGTGGTGGTTACTCCAGTGGAGGTAGTTTCCAGTGGAGATGAGGATGAGTCATTGGTGAGGGTGGTGAGGGATTTTGGACGTTGTTTGTTGTGGGTTGTGAGTGGGAGGACAGGAGCTAGTTTGAATCCACGTTTTCGGGAACATAACGTTTGAACAAAGCGCTGGAATCTAAAAAGTATTACGCGATCGCTGGTAGCTGTAGCCGTACAAGTGGGTTATAGGGCAATACGGTTCGGATCAGAAAATTCATAAACCCTGAATGATTGTAGAGACGTGATATATCACGTCTCCCGAAAGTGAAATTGCCCTCAGCAGTATTTAGATGAATTCAAATTCCCCTGCACCTGGGATAATTATCCCCAGAAAGATAATTCAAATCCGCATCTATGACCAATCCCCAAACTGAATATGATTCACCTTGGAAAGAGATTTTACAGTTGTATTTCCCAGATTTCATGTTATTCTTTTTTCCCCAATTCCACGCACAAATTGATTGGACAAAAGAACCCGTATTTCTGGATAAGGAGTTACAACAAGTTATTCGGGATGCAGAGTTAGGAAAACGACTAGTTGATAAGCTGGTAAAAATTTATCTGTTGGATGGAACTGAATCCTGGGTGTTGATACACATCGAGATACAGGGAAACGAAGAGGATGAATTTTCCCAGCGCATGTATGTTTATAATTACCGTATCTTCGATTGTTATAATCGCTCAGTAGTTTCAATTGCAGTTTTAGGGGATACGAATACAAGTTGGCGACCAAACCAGTTTGGTTATAATCTATTTGGTTGTCGGTTAGATTTTCAATTTCCGATTGTGAAATTGATTGATTATCGAGGACGACAAGCAGAATTGGCAGCGAGTGATAATGTTTTTGCAACGGTTGTAATGGCGCATTTAGTGGGATTAGAAACAAGTAATAATCGCACTCAACGCAAACGGCAAAAATTGGCCTTGATACGTGGGTTGTACGAAAAGGGTTTTGAACGAGAAAAAGTCATCAACTTATTTCGTTTTATTGACTGGATGTTGACGCTACCATTGGAATTAGATCGGGAGTTTTGGCAAGAGTATCGCCAATATGAGGAGAGTAAGAATATGCGTTATATCACCAGCGTTGAGCGAATTGGTATCGAAGAAGGTACTAAGCAGGGGTTAATTAAGGGTATTGCTTTGGGTTTAAAATTGAAGTTTGGGGACGCGGGGACTGATTTATTGCCGGAGATTGAGGAAATTGGGGATGTGGATCTTTTGTCTGCGGTATTAGATGCGATCGCAACAGTGGATACGGTGGAGCAATTACGACAGGTTTATCGCTCGAATTGTTGATTTGTTCAGAAGTCAGGTTTCTTCAAGAAAACCGACTTCTGAGACTGGGTTCCCAAATGTTGCGATCGCGGGTAATTGCCACATTAGTTTTTGCTAGTCGGGGTGTGGTCAATACGGTTCGGATCAGAAAATTCATAAACCCTAAATGATTGTAGAGACGTGATATATCACGTCTCCCGAAAGTGAAATTGCCCTCAGCAGTATTTAGATGAATTCAAATTCCCCTGCACCTGGGATAATTAT
>CALJJQ010000060.1 GCA_937973965.1 uncultured Calothrix sp.
ATACCAAATTTGCCCTGCAATTGACTTCATTGTCATTAATAGAAGCTCAAATTCGTGCAAGGCCCCTAGATTTGTAAAGTTATGTATTGAAAATCAACACTTTTGGGGTAATTGATAGATTCCCACTAAGTAAGAATGACTTTTTCAGTCAGATATTGCATCATTCCTAGAGGTTGTTTGCAAAGTCGCTTTTAGGAGGATATTTTATCAAGAGACGTGAGATGTCGCGTCTGTAAAGTTTCTAAGGACAAATATGCTGTTTGAGCTTATTTCCCTGTCTCCAAGAAGTGCTTATATCATTTATTTTAATGGTTGCGACATATCAGGAGCTATAACCGTTGATTATTCTAGTTTCATTTGTTTCAAAGTAAAAGAGAATCGATATTAATCAAGTGTTGATTGACACTTTTTAAACATCCTCTTCAGGATAAAGCTTTTAATTTTGGACTTAAAAACCCATGCAAAAAATAATCAAAATTATCAACTATTAAATTTATGAGTGATACCGCTTAACTTCAATAATACTCCTGAATGTAACAAAATAAGCGATTAATAAAAAACTTTTCATATGAGTATTTTGTGCATTGATCAATTGTGCGATCGCTGATTATCCAACTAGCTACTTTTTCGCTATGCAAACCGACCAAAATCACGTGATGGAACCCATCAACACAGCACCACCGGAAGTCAAGGAAATTATTGAAAAAGTCTGGCGACTGGAAAAACGTCGCCTTGCTCAAAAAAGCTTTAGTCATATCAACGATGATATTTTATTGATTATCAAAGAAGCTGTAAAATGAGACTAAAATCAATTCGTTTATATAACTTTCGCTCCTTCTACGGAATGACACCGGAAGTGATTTTATCAGGGAATGGTCAGCAAAATACAATCATTATACATGGTAATAACGGTGCTGGAAAAACTAATTTATTGAACGCATTTACTTGGGTATTATACGAAAAATTTAGTGCAGCTTTTGCCTCAAGTGAACAACTAATTAATAAACGTGCCATCCATGAAGCTAAAGCCGGACAAATAGTTGAAGCTTGGGTAGAATTAGCCTGGGAACATGATAATATAAATTACCGATTAAAGCGGCGAATTCGCGGTCGAAAACTCAAAAATGAGAATCCTGTAGCGAATGCAAATAATCAGATTGAAATCGGTAAAACTGAGTTATTTATGCAATATGCAGGAGAAGATGGAAGATGGTCTTTTCCCAGACAGCAACCAGAAGACATTATTAATCAAATTTTACCCAGTAATTTGCACCAATATTTTTTCTTTGATGGTGAAAGAATTGAACAGATAGTTAGGTCAGATAAAAAAGCAGAAATTGCCGAAGCGACAAAAATTCTGTTAGGAGTAGAAGTCATCAATCGCTCCATTCGTCATTTAGGAGAAGCCAAGAAAAGTCTAGAAAATGATTTAGCTGCAATTGGTGACATTGAAATCAAAAAAATACTAACTACCCGAACTAAGTTGGAATCAGAAAAATCAGAATTAATTGTGCGTCAACAAAAAATTGAGCAAGAACAATTAGAACATGCGCTACTAAAACAAGAAATATATAGTCAACTACAATCCTTAAGTGTCACCAAAGAATTACAGGAACGTCGGCAAACTTTAGTTAAACAAAAATCTCAGCAGCAAACAGAACTCTTCCAAAGCCGTGAAAAAATTAAACGTCTAATTTCTAGTCAAGGATATACAGTTTTATTATCATCACTACATATTAAGTTTCGAGAATTTATTGCCAAATTTCAACAAAAAAATCAAATTAATCCCGGTATATCCAGAGAATTCATCGAAAAATTAATTCATCAGCAAAAATGTATTTGTGGAGCAGATTTAATTCCGGAAAATCCAGCTTACTTGCAAATCATCCAACTTTTAGAAACCGCCGTATCTGCTCAAAATGAAACTACTATCATTCAAATTGAAAACCATATTCATGAATTAGAAAGTCGAGCGCAGGACTTTTGGCGGCAAATCGATAGAGAACAAATTCATGTTGCCGAATTACGTCAACAAATTTCCCAATTAGAATCAGAAATAGATAGTATTAATGAACGTCTACGACAAGATGGAAATCAAGAAATTCGCGATTTACAAACCCAACTAGACAACATCGAAGTCAAAATTCGTGACATTACCCTCGAGCAGGGAAGAAATCAACAGCAAATTACATACTTAAATCAAGAAATAGAAACCCTGCAAAAACAAATTAATAAGCAAAAATTACAAGAAGATAGACAGATATTAACCCAGCGTCGCATTCAAGCGACCCAAGACGCAATTAGTCGTCTCAACCAAGTTAAAAATCGTCAAGAAAAATACTTTCGTATCCAAATAGAACAACGGGTACAGGAAATTTTTCACCAAATTTCCTTTGCACCCTATATTCCGAAAATCAGCGATAAATACGAACTCACCTTAGTAGAAAATACATCTGGTCAAGAAATAGCCGTAGCAGCATCTACAGGAGAAAATCAAATCCTCAGCTTGTCATTTATTAGCGCGATTATCGACCGAGTTCGTGATTGGAGTGAAAACCAAAAAATGCTCACCCTTCCCGAAAGTAGCACTTTTCCGATTATTATGGATTCTCCCTTTGGGAGTCTAGATGAACACTACCGTCGGCAAATCGCTAAAATTATGCCAGAGATGGCAAATCAATTAGTCATATTAGCAACAAAAACCCAGTGGAGAGGAGAAGTGGAAACGGAAATTTCCCATCGAGTTGCTCGTGAATACGTACTGGTTTATTATTCTTCCAAACCAGATTGCGAAGTCGATAGTATGGAAGTCAATGGAATTACCTATCCTCTGGTTCAATCGAGTGCAAATCAATTTGAATATACGGAAATCATCGAAATTCAACATCAAAATCAACATCCTCTCCGGGTAGAAGAGAAAATGTTAGCTTATTCTATTTCCGCTTGAATATTGAATATTTGATGACTATAAACGCAATCATTTGTATAGGGTGTAGCACCATGTTAGAAACAGGTCGGATTCGCATAGCTAAAGATAAAGCTGAGTTAGTAAAATCATTGACGACGATCGACGCTGGAAATGGCCCATTTTCAACCTTTGCAGACGCGATCGCATTTGCTGCGGCTTTGGGGGTAAAATACCAACAACGTGTTCCCCTAGGGGAAATATCCCGACGGGAACCAGGTCCCATTGGCATGGAAATATTTGTCTCCAGAGGATACGATTTATTCATCAAGCAAGTTGGAATTACCGCAACTGAAGATATCCACCTTCTCTCGACCTCTGGGAATGGGGAAGGTAAAGGTTTACAGGTGATTTTTGAAGAGTATGCTAACGGAGGTTTAGAGATACTACAGGAGAAGTTACGGGGTGCTGTGGATTATTCAGAACGGATTTTGCTGATTTTGAGTGGGGAAAGATTTCCCACCCACCCAGGGGAAGAGTTTGATTTAAGAAAGTTTCTTTAATGTAGTTTAAAGGCTGATATATTTACTTTTTGGTTCGCTGACTGTCAACTGTTGACAGATGACTTGGAAGCGTTAACTATCTAAACCAAAAGCTTACTTCGTAACCAGCTTGCTATGTAAAGAATACTTGTCATGAAGACCGAAATGCAGTGGCGTTACTTTTGCGTCAGACCTAATCAACTGTGTTAAAGTATAGTTGATGTGGATTTTATGGATTTTAAACGTTACAATCCCTGTAGTTTTCTCAATACACTAGCTAGAAGGTTTTTAAAAACTCCTATCTCCCACCAATAATGTTGGATAAAAGTTTCAGGCTTTATCAATCATCAACTCTAGCTATCTGTGTAGGAGTACTCACTTGATGAATTGATTAATTGAAATTATTAATTGAAGAAGTTAACCGTCAAATATCAGCCAACTACCAAATATCAACCAACTACCAAAACATCGATTCCACTAAAACCTCCCCACCAGATTTACGAGCAAGCAGAGGATGAATAATCACATATAATAGGATAATGGGTACCGAGGCAAAATGGGCGATGCGCAAAGCTTGCCAACTACCAAAGCAATCTACTATCCACGGAAATTGCGCTGGTTTGTACATCCCAATCCCCGTAATAATGGATAAAAGGAGAATGGGAATGATTGTAGTATACACCAATCGATGCCAAGCGTAATGAAGACGTTTGGAATTACTGCTCTTTTGCAAGGCATTAATATCATTTTGACCGACAAATCGATGCTTCCACCTCCAGGTGAAGAGAATATAAAACCCGTAAGCTAGGAGATTCAAACTAAATAACCACATTGCCGCAAAATGCCAATGTCTACCACCTGCTAACCAACCTCCCAGGGTGAAAATTGGGGGGATGTAGATACCGCTACGTCCACCAAAGACGGGGTTGGCATTGTATATCTGCAATCCACTAGTGACCATGACGAAAATGGCAACGATGTTGAGCCAATGAAATATTTTCGCTGCGATCGCTTGATGTGGACGTTTGGGTGGGGATGGAGTAGGGGAAGATTGCATTTGTCGGTCAACTGCAATTGGAATTGCTACTGATATTAACAAAAAAATAGTAGGCTTGAAAACCCACTACTAACTGAATAAACACAGAATCGATATTTGGTTGAATTTGAGGAATGTAACACCAGCCGAATCGGGAAATGACGCGATAAAGATATGACCACTGCATTGATTTCGCTATTTACGTTTTCTTTTACTAACTATTGAGTGTTGCTGATTGATGTTCCAAAAATCTCGCAGTGTGAGTAGTTTTGATACACGCGTTGATTTACATCTTAGCTTTCTGTTTTCACTAAATGGGAATGGGATTGCTCAAATTGGTAGTTGTCTTTGAGTAAACGGATATAGGTGCGGTAGGGAATATAATGCAACGGCTCGTAACCATTGTACCGCAAAATCAAGACACAAGCCCAGGAATACTTGCCAGCAATTATTGCTTTGAGTATCTCTTCGATTTGCTTATTATTCATCGGTTTTAAATTCACTTTTTGTTGACACGACATAAATCGATATTGGGTCGTTTTTTGCTCCCTATTTCACAGTTTATATATCTAACGTATCAAGTTTTCAACTTTTATTTAAAAAACTGTTAAATATTTATAAATTTTTGATGAACCAATTAGCTATTGTGTCATTTTATTCAATAAAAATACTATTTGTTTTATTTTTTATGTGTAAAATAATCATTAATTACTTCTTTTGGCAATAATTAAAGGTATATCAAATACATAGTATTTTCCGCGCTGGTGTAACAGGATAAATTCTTGAAATCTTCTTTGGACAAGCTTTATTAAGGTATGAATAAATATAAGACACTAGTAATCTTCATCAATTTGTGGTTTTTATTATACAAAATATTGTTATATTCAGGCATTAGTAATGTAAATAAATATGCTTACTAAATTATACTCTAAGCTCTTGAAGTTGATGGGTAAAAACTGGCATAAAAATTACTTAAATTACGGATGTTATGACAATAAATCTGTTTAAATCAAGGGATATGTATATTAACCAGATTTTTTGTTAAAAAACTTACATAAAAATGATAAACTACAGCCAAATACAAGCACTGGTTGTGACTAAACTAGTATTAATAATGACAATTAGCACAAAAACATGATGAATCTCAGGATAATACCTGATGAAGCAAAATCGTTTGTTAAGAGCTTTAGAGAAATCTAAAGAAATAATTACATTAATTGATTAGCACGCCAACTAATTATCTATAAGTAAAAATTATGTCACGGAATAAATTAATGTTGGAAATAATGCAGCTAATGATGAAGAGGGAAAAGTCTGCGATTTCACATTTTCAGCTCTAATTTAGGGTTTTTTGGTTAAATTTGCGGGACTGACTATACAAGTGTTTAAGATGATGTTTTTCAAAAAAATAAACTTCAAAAACAAATTATCTTCCCCAATCCGATTAAGGCGATAAGATAGGGGGTAAAACTAGTTGTAATGCATCAGGTTTTGCAATTGATTCTATAATATAGATATGCTGCAAGCAGCTAGCTATTAACTATGTACTCGACAGGATAATTTTAGCAACCAATTTAGAGAGTCAGGTTTTTCATCGCTTTGAGTATAAATCAGGGGATTTGAGGGGAGTCATTGCTCTTGTCGGAAACCAAAGCGAATTGCAAGCAATCAAATTAACGGATAGCGGGATTTAATTCGATTAGAAACTCCGTACCTTGACCAAATTGACTGGTGCAGCGGATTTTTCCAATGTGCTTATCGATAATATGTTTACAAATTGTTAATCCTAAACCACGAATTTGGGTATTTGCTTTTGTCGTGAAAAATGGTTCAAAAATGCGTCGTTGAATGTGGGGAAGAATCCCATTTCCATTATCAGCAATAGTAACTGTGATTTTCTGTTTTACAGATTGGCGATCGCTAGATGGGGAAGGAACTAGCGATAGATGGCTGCGATGGATTGCAGTACGGATACGGATGGTGGGAGCAAAGGAGTAATCGGATTGTGCTCGATCCTCGATTGCGTCAATCGCGTTATGGATGAGGTGGATAAACACCTGGTTAATTTCACTGGGATAACATTCGACTAGGGGTAATTCGGCAAAATCCTTAATTATTTGAATCCCTGGACGTTGATTATTGGCTTTGAGACGGTGTTGTAGAATCGTCAGACAGCTATTAATACCTGTATGAAGGTCATACTTGCAAACTTTCCCATGGGGAGGTGTGGTAAACTCCTGTAGTGCTTTGGTGATTATTTGTAGGCGATCGCTACCAGCACGCATTGACCACAGTTGTTTGAGGAGTTCGGTTTTCAGGAAATCCGGATCGAGATTGGGGAGATGATTAGCTGCAATTAGGTCTGGGGAAAGACGGTTGTGGTTTTGGTACAGTTCCAACAAACGAATTAAATCCTCCGCATTTTGACTAACGGGTGTGAGGGTGCTGTAGAGAAAAGCAATGGGATTGTGGATTTCGCTGACTAGCTCTTGGATCAGATGACCTAGAAGGGCAAACTGTTCCGTCTGGATAAGTTTTTGTTTGTACTGTTCTAATTCCCTTTGCAACTGTTCGAGATGGGTTTGTAACTCCTTTTCTCGAACTTGGGTTAGTTGCAAAGTTGCGATCGCATTTTCACGATGTTGGGTGAGGTGTTTCTTTTGTAGGGCAATTCCGATTAAGCTACAGACCTGCTTGAGGGTTTTAATTTGCTGGGGATACCATTTATAGCTAGTCTGGATGTCGGTGCTAACAACGCCACGGGGAAAGTTGGACAAAGTAATATGGGAGTCCTTCAGTTTCTTGTGTTCAGTCTGATTAATTGGTAAGCTAGGTGATATATGTGGCGTTTTTTTACCTTTTTGGGTTGGAGAGTCATAACAGATATGCACTGTCAGCAACCCCCACAGACGCGGTTGAGAGGAACTTTCCGTTTCCCGCACCGGATATTCTAAGATGGGAACAATGCCACAAGCTTTGATCTGTAGTTTTTGGCAATAATCCATTTGCAGGGGATGGATCCTTGCTGTTTCCACATCATCAATAAATATCATTCCCCCCTCCAAAAAGAACTTCATATCCTCTTCACTAAGGGGAAAAGAATTGATGGGAATATGTTCCGATAACGATGGAGAAGTATTGACAATAGATGCCACAATATTTTTCTCCCCCGCGAATAATTGGTAAACTACAACCCTATCCGCATCACAAAAAGCTCGTACATCCTCGCAAACACTACGCAACATGCTATCAAACCTACCATGACAAGCAACTTGTGCGCGAATGCGTGCTAATAAATTATCTGTAACATCCACCTCTTTGCGCAAATGAAAGATTTCTTGACTACCCATTATCTGGAGGGGTCGAAGATTTTGATCCCACTGACAGACCTTTAAACGTTCCCGTACGACTAAGTTTTGTTGTTTGAGTGTTCGCAGACGGTAAATAATTTCACAGGTAGGTGTTTCCCCCGTCAAACATTTACTCCACATCTCCCGAACAAACCCGACATCATCCGGATGGATAAATTGCATCTCAAACTCTTGTCGAGTCGATGGTAAGTCTGGATGACCGGAAATTTTTCTCCAGTCGAGATCAAATTCAATCGTACCTCCCTCTAAACAGCAATGCCAAAAACCCCAATCTGACTTGACCAATAATCCTTGTGCTAGTAAAGCAGGGAAACCCTCACTATTCAACTGATTTACAACTTCGAGGGAAGGGGAATGTAAATATGGACTATTAACCTGGGAAGCATAACTCGACAATTGCTCAATGTCATGCTGATGGAAAGAAGAATCTTCAATCTGCATAATTATTTAGCCACAACGGAAATATACAACAAGTCCAGCAAATGCTACCCAGATTACCAATAAGCTCCTACAGAATTTAGATTAGCCATCCGCTCAATCTGACTTTGGATTGTTTTTGACTTTACTGATTTCATCAGTCTGAAAATTAATCTTTCCAACTGGACTGCAAGAACCTAAACTTTATCTTGTATCGGATATGCAAAAACGTAAACTCACAAATGTGACTTTTGATGTTGTGATTAACGCTCACAAGTTTAGCTAAATGACTACAAAATTTCTTTAATCAGAATCAAAAAATGTTGTTTAAATCACATTTTCTGTGACTTCAGTAAGTTGCTTCGTTTTTTCGTACCTAGCAAACCTAATTGCAGCCTGGGTTTTAACTAAATCACACTAGTTCCCAAAAGTCAATCCTAAAATGTAGCATCTTTGCTCCCCGAAGAACAACCATCAGTGCGACTCAAGCTACAAGCTCATCCTGCAAACAATTCACCTTGGGTTTGTTGACCTTTGAGCATAAATACTATGGTGAACAAAAAGCTCACTTCTTAACCGCATACAGTATAAATTAGTTCCAACTTTTTCGTACTGTGTGTGAGAAAACTCCTTGCACCCTACCAGCTAACCACCATGACCATCGACGAGGTTTTGCGCTTAATTGCAGCAACGCTACCCAATAAATTAACTCCACTCCAGGAATTTGTCCTGCGTGCTACTTGGGAGGGAAAAACCTATAGCACCATGGCCAAAGAAGTCCACTACGGACAAGAAAGAATACGTAAAGTGGCTTCAAATATGTGGCATTTACTGAGTCAAACCTGGGAAATAGAAATCAAGAAATCGAACTTTCGTGATATCTGGGAACAGCGACAACTGACTCGAAAAGAACAACAACTAATAGCAGAATTAAATCAAAGCGATCGCCTGATTGCTTCCATCCCTGGGGAATTTCCCAATGGACCGGTACCACTCCACTCACCCTTTTATATTCCCCGTCCACCTTTAGAAGAGACGGTTAACCTCGCGATCGCGGAACCGGGGGGAGCAGTTTGTATCAAATCACCCAGAAAAATGGGAAAAAGTTCCCTACTTTTACGGATGATAGCCTATGCAGAAAATTTCGGCTACCGTTGCGTGACATTGGATTTACAACAGGCAGATACGAACCTATTTACCCATCTCGATCAATTTTTACGCTGGTTAGCAGTAAATATTGGTCGGGAGGTGGGGATCAGGGTGAATCTGGAGGAATGTTGGCATATCCAACTAGGTAGCAAGGTGAACTGTTCCCTGTTGATGGAGAATCAAATTTTAGCAAAATTGGATACACCCTTAGTTTTAATTTTGAATGAATTAGATTGGATTTTAAATTATCCAGCGATCGCAGCTGATGTGATTTTGTTATTACAATCTTGGTATGAACGGGGTAAACAGGTGGAAATATGGCAAAAGCTCCGTTTAGTAGTTGTCTACAGCAGCGAAATCCTGGTTCCCTTCAACCTAATTTCTTCTCCCATCGATTTAGGTGTATCGGTGACATTACCCTATTTTCAACCTCAGCAGGTGAAGACTTTAGCAAGTCGTTACGGACTTCATTGGCTCCAGGATTCCCATTTAGACCTGTTGATGGGATTGGTGGGGGGACATCCCTATTTACTCCGATTAGCGATGTATCATCTGGTACGGGATGGAGGAAGGGAGCAATACCTAGAGGATTTACTGGAACAAGCATCAACGGAAACAGGTATTTATAGCGAGTATCTGCATCAGTATTTATTAATTTTACGGGAAGAACCGGAACTTGCAGCCGGCTTAGAACAGGTCATATTTAATTCCGAACCAGTATACCTAGAACCAGTCATCGCCACCAAATTACAGAACCTGGGATTAATCCAAATAGTTAGCGATCGCTGTAGTCCAGCTTGCGAATTATACCGTAAATACTTCCGTCAATACTTACGTCATCATCTCCACAACTACCAGAGGATAGAGGAACTAGAACAGGAGAATCAGCAACTCAGAATCCAAACAAGTTTAGATGAAGTCACCCAAATCCCCAACCGTCGTTATTTTCAAACCTATTTAAACACCCTGTGGAAAAAATACGCACAGCAACAAGATAGTCAACTCAAATTGGCCTTAATTCTGTGTGACATCGATTACTTTAACTATTACAATCGCATTTATGGTAATGCCGCAGGGGATAATTGCCTACAATTAATTGCCACCACCATTAATCGCTGTCTCCAAGCAGTCCGTAAAACCGACCCCACTACCCTGCTAGCTCGTTATCGTGATGAACAATTTGCGATATTATTAACAGCAGAAACCCAATTAGCAGCCCAATTAGCAGCCACCATCCGTGAACAGATCAAACAATTGGCCATCCCCTGCGAATACCCAGGAATTGGCGGATTACCAGCCAACGTTCTCACCGTTAGTTTAGGTGTAGCCTCCCTCCAACCCCAACCGGACACCGATGCCATCTCCTTGATTCGCAACAGTGAAACCGCCTTAAACCTCGCCAAACGTCGAGGAAGAGATGGCTATGCAACCTATTGAGGGCTTGCTGAAAAATAGTTCAGACTTTCATATCGTAAGCTGTTAAGGCTATTTTGGCTGAAAAAAGTGCAAACACATGGGTATACAAGACTTCAAAACCTTGCATTTGTAATTTTTGGGGTTTGTGAAAAGTGGAAGGGTAAAAGCTTAAAACTATTCCCTACTGCCGACTCCCCATTCCCTATCCCGACTAAAAGACTTTTCCCCAGACCCTATTAAACATCAAGAACGGCGCACGTTTAAACAGCACCACTCCTTCCGCTTCCACAGGGTAGCCACAATCCATCCATGCTGTTCCAGAGCATCAGCCACCATTTTTGATTGTTCCACCAGGATACCACTAAAGATGGCCCAGGTAGTTGGTTTGGCGATCGCACTCAAACTGGGTACAAGGTTGACAATCACATCCGCTAAAATGTTACAAACAATACCATCAACGGGAGCCGATATCAATTGGCTAACCTTTTCCACACTCCCTTCATCGGCAATAATCCGCTCACTGGGAATACCATTGAGAATAATATTTTCCTTGGTGGAACGAATTGCTAAAGGGTCAATATCAACTGCATAAACCTGTTTTGCGCCCAATAATACCGCACCAATACTGAGAATACCGGAACCACAGCCAATATCGGCAATAACCACATCTTTGGGGTGGGGTGATTGGGGTTGGAAGCCAAAATCATCATCACTGAAGCGCATTTCCAAAGCTTCCAAACATAACTGGGTAGTTGCATGACTTCCCGTACCAAAAGCAACACCGGGATCAAGTTTAATCACCAAACGTTCCGTATGGGGAACAGATAGCCAAGCGGGATTAATTAAAAAGCGATCGCCGATTTCCTGGGGTTGCCAATGTTGTTTCCAGCTACTTGACCAATCCTGCTCATCAATAATCTGCCATTGTAACACAGGTGCAGCCAGCCCCACACACAAAGCATCTTGACGTAACCACAAACCCAAAGCCGCTAGGTCTAATAAATGGGCTTGAAATTCCGGTAAATAAGCCCGAATCAGGCGAATATTGCCTTTTTTTTCAATCGCCGTTCCCCGACAGCCAAAATCATCCAACCGCCAATACACCGAATCTTCTAAATCCGGTACGCATTCAATTTGTAATTCCCACCAAGTGTTTGCCATAAATACAGAATACAAGAAACAGGAGACAGAATACAGGAGGGTGGGAAAATCAAGGTTTTGAAAATGAATACCAATCCAAAATCCATAGACGCAGCTTCCCGTTCTCCGATTTCTCTGGGAGTAGCGTGGTAGGCAAGCACTCCACAGTTATGAGGGGTTCCCATTAGTGGCTTTAGCATCGAGAAAGCCTTATTTTAGAATCCGACTAAAGCGCAACTACGTATTTTTTTACCCATCAAAGTTGAATTGCCAAAGCTTGGTCTGTGTCATTAGTTCTGATGAGTTGGTATTAGTGGCTTTAGTATAGAAAAAGCTTGAAAATAAAGCGCTATACCCGCAGGGTTGTCGTAGACTAGCGCTACTACGTGCCTTTTTTAACCCATCAAAATTAATGACATGGAGTAATAGGATAATCCAAAATCCATAGACGCACGTAGTGCGGATCGACCGCAGAGTAATCCAAAATCCAAAATCGTACAACCCTCAACAGGGAAAATTATTGAGGGTCTTGACTAAAGAATTTACAGATTGACAGTGTAAGCGTCGCGGATTCCGGCAACTTTGGTAATTTCTGCCAAAATTCCCTCCGGTAAGGGGTCATCCAAACTTAAAACCATGACCGCATCACCACGGACTATTTTCCGTCCCACCTGCATACTGGCAATATTAACGTTAAAACTACCCAGGAGCGAACCCAATTTACCAATAATTCCCGGCATATCCCGGTGTAAGGTAAATAACATGTGGTGGCTAGGGGGAACGTTGATGGGAAATCCATCCAGATTAGTCAAACGAATTTCTCCGTCTCCCAATAATGCTCCGGTGACAGCATGGGTTCCTAAATTCCCCGTTGCTTCCAGGTGGAGGGAACCAGCATAATCCTTAATGGCTGCATCACGGGTTTCAATCACCCGAATACCCCGTTCCTTGGCTTCAATACTGGCGTTAACGTAATTAACCCGTTCCCGGAGGGCTTGATATAATAAACCCTTCAAGGAGGCGATTACCAAGGGTTGACTTTTGTTGGTAGCCAATTCCCCTTGTAACCGAATTGTCAAAGCTTCTACCCTTCCTCCAGCCAATTGTCCCACTAGTTTTCCTAGGGTTTCAGCTAGTTGCATGTAGGGTTTGAGTTCTTCGAGAACATCGGGACCTAAACCGGGAATATTGACGGCAGAACGAGCGGGTAAATCCAGCAAAACATCGCGAATTTGTTCAGCGACATCAATAGCAACATTTTCCTGAGCTTCCACCGTCGAAGCACCTAAATGGGGGGTTAAAATCACATTTTTGCCTAAAGCACGTAATGGCGAATCCCCCAGAGGTTCCGACTCAAATACATCCAAAGCCGCACCAGCAATTGTACCCTCCTTGAGAGCGATCGCCAGTGCCGCTTCATCAATAATTCCCCCACGAGCGCAGTTAATTATCCGTGCTGTTGGCTTCATTTTGGCCAACACTTCGGCATTAATCAAATGGGTCGTCTCTGGGGTTTTGGGAATATGCAGGGTAATATAATCAGCTTGTCGCACCAAAAAATCCAGATCCACCAACTTACAGCCAATTTGCTCAGCTCGTTCAGTGGAGATAAAAGGGTCGAAAGCCAGTAATTTCATTCCCAAGGCTTTAGCTACAGCTGCAACGTGGGAACCGATTTTTCCTAAACCGACAATACCCAGGGTTTTTTTATAAACTTCTGCGCCGACAAAAGTTTTCCTGTCCCATTCTCCTCTTTTGACAGATGCATTGGCATCAGGGATGTGACGAGACAGGGATAGCATCATCGCTAATGCATGTTCAGCAGCAGCAATTGTATTTCCCTCCGGGGAGTTAACAACGACTATGCCTTGACGGGTTGCTGCTGGGACATCCACATTATCAACACCAACACCAGCACGACCGATGATTTTCAGATTTGTACCAGCTTCGATAATTTCACTAGTAACACGTGTACCAGAACGAATCATTAATGCATCATACTCACCAATGATTTCCTTCAGTTGCTCAGGTGTGAGACCTGTTTTCACATCCACTGTGGCAACTTGAGAGAGAATATCAATTCCAGCCTGGTCAATTGGATCAGAGACGAGAACCTTAGACATGATTGCTTCAAATTAGAGCGAGAGGTAATTCTGGGCAGGACTTACCAGTTTAGAATTAAACGCTGACACTTTGGGGGTGGAATCATATTTTTTTTATGTGGGTTCTTGGCACTATCAAACAACAGTGTTGCGATTCCTCCCATATTTGAACAATAGCAGGTCTGATGACTCTCAGATCCAAGTTTCTCTAAATTAAAGAATATTGATGATGAACATTTTGCCAATATTTTCCTCTGTCTCAACTTTTTGGCGAATTCCACCCTCGTAAATTTGGTAAGCACGTTTCGCAACTTCTTCACTGCTCAATAGGATCGCTTGCATAGGCTGACTCCCAATCGCTACGATACTTCATTTGTATTTGCTTATGATACCTTGCAAGTCAACAGGATGGTCACTGTCACCTCGACCCAGCATTGTTGATTTGGTCGGGTACTAGCTCTGTCTCCTGTCTACTCCTCAACCGCGATGAGAATCAGGGTGATATTGTCGTGTCCCCCCTTACTCTTTGCGGCTTCAATCAAATTTTGGGCTGCTTGTTCTAAATTGCTGCCATGAGTTTGTAACTGGGAAACTATTTCTTGGTTACTCAGTTCTTCCGTCAAACCATCACTACATAACAACAAAATATCACCAACTTGGATATCCAGTTGTTGAATGTCAAAATTTTGCATTTCCTCTCGTCCCAAGCAACGGGAAAGTACGTGGCGTAATGGATGTTCCCGTGCTTCTTCCACTGTCATATCCCCTAGTTTAATGGCTCTGGATACCCAAGTATGGTCTTCGGTTATTTGTTCTAGTTGTCCAGAGCGAAAACGGTAGAGACGGGAATCTCCGATGTGGACACAATAGGGTTCGTCGTTACGAAACATTACACCAACCACCGTAGTACCCATGTCTGCCCGTTCTGGGTGTTCGTGTTGATCGGCTAAAATTGCCGCATTTGCCTGAATTAAAGCTCCTTCGAGTAACTGGGGTGAGGTTTTGGGGGAGTCCCAATTTTCACTGATATAGGCTTGTATTTCCTCCGTGGCAATGCGACTTGCTTCTTCGCCACCAGCATGACCACCCATCCCATCGGCAACGATAAAAAATTTACCATTTTTGTCGATATAATGTGCATCCTGATTACTCAATCTGACCAATCCCACATCGCTTGCACCGAAAAATAGAAGTTTCATAGATGTTTTTGTATAACTTGAAAATTTAACTTAATTTGCCTGTTTTTTTGTGTTATTTAATACATTTTGTCATAGCGGTCTAAGCGCATGAGGATTCGCACCATTAACCATGCCACAAATAATGCGATCGCGCTAGCGATTACCGCTAACCATACATGATCTTTAACCAATAAAATTGCAGCAGAAAGGGTAAAACTACCGATTATAATGGCGTAGGTTGTGGTTAGCTGGATATTACTCTGTCTACGCAACAATCTTTCCGTCTCAATTGCTCGCACCCGCATTCGCACATCACCCCGTTCTAGTTTTTCCAGGGTATCTTCTAACCGACGGGGTAATCCTAAAGCCGTATTACTCACCTGTACTGCTTGACGGCTCAGTTCATTAAAAATACTATTTCCAACATCATTTCCATTTACGTCTGACATCAGCTGAAACGCATAGGGTTTGGCAACTTCCATAAAATTAAAATCTGGGTCTAAACCCTTTCCCACCCCTTCGAGGGTAGAAAAGGCACGCATGACAAAGGTAAAAGTAGCAGGAAACCTAAAGGGCTGATTATAGGCGATTTCATACAAATCGTCACTAATTGCGGCAATCGATTGATTTTCCACCGGGTTATCCATAAAGTTATCCAGCATGTACTGCACCGACCGTCGTACTGGACTCATGTCTTCCACTGGTGCGAGTGCCCCTAAATCAATCAGAGATTTTACCACGCGATCGCCGTCTTTCGCGGCAATGCCAAATAGGGTTTCCATCAAGCCTTCCCGGACATTGGCTTTGATTCTCCCCATCATGCCAAAATCATAGAAAATCAAGCTCCCATCGGCACTGACGGCAATGTTACCGGGGTGAGGATCGGCATGGAAAAAACCGTTATCTAGTAACTGTAACAGGTAAGCTTGGGCACTTTGACGGGCAATGGTTTTACGGTCGATACCTGCTGCTTCTAGGGCTTCATACTGGCTAATTTTGATTCCCGGCATATATTCTAGGGTCAACACCCGTGAGGAGGCATAGCGCCAATAAACCCTGGGAACCTTCACCCAATTATAGCCCCGGAAATTCCGCCGGAAGGCATCCGCATTTCTACCCTCATTCAGGTAATCAATTTCTTCCCAGAGGATTTTGCAACACTCGGCATAAATTCCCATCCAATCCCTTCCCCGTCCCCATTTAGGATGATTTTGGAAATAACGGGCAATCCCTTTGAGGATGTGTAAATCGATTTCAAATAATTTTTTTAAGCCGGGACGTTGTACCTTGACAACAACCGCATCCCCATTATGTAAAACGGCCTTATGAACTTGTCCTAAGCTTGCAGCAGCTAAGGGTACAGGCTCAAAACTTTGAAACAATTCGGGAATTTTCCGTCCCAATTCTTGTTCAATAATCGACTCAACTTGTTCATAACTAAAAGCGGGAACCCGGTCTTGCAACTTCGACAATTCTTCCACATACTCACTCGGAAAAATATCAGCCCGTGTCGAAAATAATTGTCCCACCTTAATAAAAGTTGGCCCTAAATCCAGTAATGTGTTGCGAATCCAAATCGCCAATGTCCGTCGTCGCGCTGCTTGTTTCGCTTCGTTAACCCCTCCAGGATAACTCCAAGCCTTGTTGTACAACCACAATCGGTACAACAACAACAGCACAAAAGACCAAATATCAATGAATCGCCGTCGGCTCGAATAGTTTTCGCGATTCCAACGGTATGCCTGATCCGAATAACCCTTTTCCATATACCTCGCGTACCGCCGGTGCTTGAGCTAATCACCAAAATTAACTTACTACAAATTCTTTGTAAATTTTGCTTTTATCTTTATATACAGCAACTATTCCCCTCACCGTGGTTCCATCCGTTACGAAACAGGTAAATTAGGGATGAGGGACTTGGAAATTACCCTATCATCCCGATTGTTTCAACTTTCCATTCTCACCAACGGTGTATTAATTTTCACTAAAATTGAATCGGGAGAGTCCTATTCTGCCGAATTGCCACTACGATAGCGCTGCAATTCTGAGCGTAAAGTTGCCATTTCCGCCCGTAAATCGTCAATATTAGCTTGAATATCTCCCGGTGCTTCACCATTGGCGTACTGAGTCGTATAAACACCAGTTTCTGCCGCTTGTGCTGCTCGATTCGCTCTTTCAATCACCTCATCTGTAAACTGACGTAGATTTTCTCTCGCTTCGGCTTCCAACTTACCCCACTCACTTAAAACATCAGTTAGGGCACGTTCTGTACGTTCGCTTAAAACTTCGGCGATCGCACGACCAACAAAAAAGGCTTGTACAACAGGGTTACTCATAAATTTTTGTTACGTTCATCCGCACAAAAATTATAACTTGGGATTTTGGATTGATGCTGGGATTTTGGATTTTGGATTTTAGATTTTGGATTGCTGTAGAGACGACCCGACGGGTTGTTTCTCGCAGATGCTTGTGACATAAATCACACAATCATCAGGTTTTAAATCATTGTCCCCAACCGTGCTAATTACCTAGTCTAGGTGTTAACTCCTTCCTTGGGTATGTAATAAACACCTGCGAGGCGATCGCTATGTGGGAAAAAATTTTCTTAGCACTGGGATTAACCTTCACGATTAGTATACTCGTCCAACAAGCCCGTCCTGGCTCGAAAACGATTATGCGCAAACTTGATACACGTAGTCAGATTGTGTATCTACAAAAGCAGAATGATGATTACTGAGAGAATACGGGAGATGAAAGAAAATAGTTTATACATCCTAATCCCAAATCCAAAATCTAACATTTCCTGAATCCAAAATCCAAAATTAGATGGTAATCTGCAATTTGTGATTAGGAACGCAAATACGAGGTTACCGTGAAGGTTTTAGTGGTTGGAAATGGTGGTAGAGAACACGCGATCGCTTGGAAGTTATTACAGTCAAAGCGGGTGGAACGGGTTTTTTGTGCGCCGGGTAATGGAGGGACGGCTAGTTTAACTGGTGCGGAAAATATTTCCTATGGAGTTGATGATTTCCCTGGGATGGCAGATTTCGCCCATACCAATGGCATCGATTTAGTTGTAGTTGGACCAGAGGTTCCTCTGGCTTTGGGTATCACTGACTACCTCCAAGCCCAGGGACTCAAGGTATTTGGGCCAGTGAAGGCGGGGGCACAAATTGAGGCCAGTAAAGCCTGGGCTAAGGCATTAATGCAGGAAGCGGGAATTCCCACAGCGAAGGCGGCGGTATTTACGGATTTATCGGCAGCCAAATCCTACATTCAATCCCAAGGTGTACCGATTGTTGTTAAGGCTGATGGATTGGCCGCAGGGAAGGGGGTAATTGTTGCTCAAACTTTCGCAGAGGCAGAAAATGCCCTAAGGATGATTTTTGGGGGAGCCTTTGGTAGTGCGGGTAATTTTGTGGTCATTGAAGAATGTTTGGTTGGCCAGGAAGTGTCCGTATTAGCCCTGACTGATGGTGTGACCATTGTGCCCCTGCTACCTGCCCAAGACCACAAACGCATTGGTGAGGGCGATACGGGGGAAAATACGGGGGGTATGGGAGCCTATGCTCCTGCACCTATTGCCACAGATGAATTAATGGCACGGGTGCAAACTCAGGTTTTAGAAGCGGCGATCGCAGCACTGCGCCACAGAGGAATTGATTATCGAGGGGTATTATATGCTGGATTAATGGTGTCTCCCCAGGGAGATTTTCGGGTATTGGAGTTTAACTGTCGATTTGGCGACCCGGAAACCCAGGTGTTATTACCGATGTTACTTACACCCTTGGATGAGTTGATGCTTGCTTGTGTGGAACAACGTTTGGCAAGTATGTTGCCTTTACAATGGCAACCAGGAACTGCTGCTACGGTCGTCCTCGCATCCGGAGGGTATCCTGGTAATTACACCAAAGGTAAACCGATCTCTGGAATTAGGGAAGCAGAAAGTTTGGGAGTAACCGTATTTCACGCAGGGACGAAATTAGCGTCCTCCCAAATCCTCACGGACGGGGGAAGGGTGTTAAATGTGACTGCAACTGCTCCAGATTTTGCTACTGCCCTGGCATCTGCCTATGCAGGTATTGGTAAAATTGCCTTTGAGCAAATGTATTTTCGCCGAGATATCGGTCATCGAGTGTTGTAGTTGAAAAAATAGCAGGGGCATCCCTGCTTGTCTTTTCGGTCAAAATGCCCAAATCACGGGATATTCTATTTGCTGGAAGTCCCTAAGCATCTAACTTCAAAGCTATTCCCGACTCCCCACTTCCTACTCACCCCATTTTCCGGTATTATATACCTTGGGATAGAATAGCGATTATTTTGCCTATTTCCTGGATGTAATAGTTATTTAGATCGATCTCCAAGTGAATATCTTCTAATTGAAGAAATTTCCAAATATCACCAGTTGTCACGGCTCCATAAATGGTTTTAATGTCATTGCCTTCCTGCTGGTTGAATATTTGTGCGCCTAACATGGCTGCTGCACATTGACCTAAACCATCTTTGATATTTTCATTTTTGGCTTCAACGATAATTAGAACTGGAGCATTGATAATTAACTGTTCCGGAGAACGACTAATAATAAAATCACAATAGCCATTCAAGCCTTGATTGATATCAACATCAAAATTATTTCCCGAAAATAAACTAATGGGATGGTGGCTTTGGCGGCGTATTTCTAATAATATCGGTGTGATTATCATTTCTGAACGAGCTTTTTCTGTATTAATTGCTAAAGCCAGTTCAGTTGTTTCGCTCAACGTACTAATTAACTTCTCACTTGGTACAACAGGTTCTACTCCAGCAAATAAATCTGGTTGCTCGTGGATTTCAATCGGAAATTTCTTTTTGAATTTACTCAATGTAAAATCCCTATAAGCCATAGTCTTCAACCTATCCACCATTTTCCGGTTGCTTATCTACTGAACAGCGATCGCATATCCCTTCCACTCTCACTTCATAACTTTGAGCTACCAACCCTGGACGTAATACCTGCAAATTAATTTCATTTAACGCGTTCCAGGGAATATCTTCAATCATCCCACAACATTGACAACGAAAATGATGGTGTTTTTCCACGTTCGCATCGTAACGGGAAACTCCTTCTTCTATTAACACCGACCGTACTAAACCCGCTTCCCGCAAAGATTGTAATGCTGCGTAAATCGTTGCTTGGGAAGACACCGGATAATCCCGATTCAAATCTGTCCATATCTGCTCTGCGGTGGGATGGTCACTACGCGATCGCAAATTGGCATATACTGCAAACCTCTGGGGTGTCACCCGTAAACCCTTTGATTTGAGGATTTGAACTATTTCCTCCGATTGCTGTTGCATTTCTCCCATTATGCCCCAAATACCCCGATAGTCTGTTGCAATTTCCTTCATCCCATAATCATAACATTTCCGTATTCAGAATCAGCTATAACTCTTTTGCTGAATTAAATAATTTTCTATATTGACAAAATCTTATCTCAGAATTATTCTGAGATAGTAATCAGTTAGTCCAAACTAAAATTTAAAATTAATTTCGATTCAGAGGTAAGTAAATATGGCACCAGAGCGCGTACCCAATGTAGTATTTAAAACTCGTGTTCGTGACGAGTCAGTACCTGGTCCGAACCCCTATCGTTGGCAAGACAGAACAACCCAAGAGATATTTGGTGGAAAGCGGGTTGTATTATTTGCCCTACCTGGTGCATTCACACCGACATGTTCTTCAACCCATTTACCCCGTTATGAAGAACTCTACGAAGAATTTAAAGCTCAAGGGATCGATGAAATAATCTGTTTATCGGTAAATGATGCCTTCGTCATGTTCCAATGGGGTAAACAGCAGGGAGCGAAAAACGTGTTTCTGCTTCCCGATGGGAACGGGGAATTTACCCGGAAAATGGGGATGCTGGTAGACAAATCAAACCTGGGCTTTGGGATGCGTTCTTGGCGATATGCAATGGTCGTCAACGATTGTAAAATCGAGAAAATGTTCATTGAAGAAGGCTTCGACGACAACTGTCCTACAGACCCCTTTGAAGTTTCCGACGCAGACACTGTATTAGCCTACCTCAAAGGCGTACCACGGGGAACCGAAGTTGTAGGTCGCAAAGAATTCGTTGGTTAGTTGTTAATTCGGATTAGGGGTGTTTTGAAATCCCAATTTCACACCTACCTGTAGAGACGTAGCACCGCTACGTCTCTACGTTAGTGAAATTTCCCCAAATTTTACCCAAAGGAGATAGGGGGGAAATTTAGGCGATCGCATTTATTCTGTAACCTAATTTAAAGTGCCTATATATACTTTGCTGTCAAATAAAAACCCGATTTTTGTGCGAATAAATACTGACTTTCCCTATTTTTTAGTAATATGTAAGACATTTAATTCCCTAACTGGCAGCGATCGCCATTATGGCGAATTGATGAAATTTTTGATTTGAGGGGGTGTTTACCTATAATTATTCGCCCCCATCTCGTGGTAAGCCTGGAATAGGGCGGGTTGAATCAGAATGATTTACATGGGGAGATAATGAGAAACACAAAAACATCCTTAGTACCCATTCAGCGATCGCTGCTGATTGCAAGTGCATTATTGCTAGCATTCCCATTGCTGATGATGGGATGGTTCCATTATCGCCGTCCTCCACGTACCGACACCCAACAGCAACTATTTACCGGGATTAATTATCAACGAATCGTTCGTAACCAACCTCGTCCCATGATGATTCATGTTGTCACAATTGACTTGAATCAGGGGAATATCAAACCTATCGTCACTCCTGCGCGTAGAATCAAAAGTAATCAAACGATTGCGCGGACAACATCCGAATTTATTCAAGAATTTTCCCCCAAACTAGCAATTAACGCCAGTTACTTCCAACCATTTTATGAAAATACGCCTTGGGATTATTATCCACGTTCCGGCGATCGCGTGGGAACTTTGGGGGAAAATATTTCCAATCGGCAAACCTACGGTAGACCAAGTGCAGGATGGCATGTAATTTGTTTTCTCGAAGACGGACGCGTCCAAATACCAGGAACTCAAACATGTCCCGCAAACACAATTAACGGTGTTGCAGGTAGTCAGATATTGGTGTTGAATGGCAAAATTCAGCCGAACACGGACACCCGTGCAGATACACCCTACTCTCGTTTAGCCATTGGTGTCGATGCAACAGGGAAAAAACTATCATTAGTTGCGATTGATGGGAAACAACCCTTGTATAGCGAAGGCATCACCCGTTACGAACTGGCAAAATTTATGCAGGAATTAAATACCGACGCAGCGTTACATCTCGATGGTGGTGGCTCTACAACTCTAGCAATAAACACCCCATCTGGTCCCCAGGTGTTAAATTCCCCGGTACATGCCAAAATACCTACCAATGAACGTCCAGTTGCCAACCATTTAGGTTTTGTGGAATAACGGTGAAATGAAGTAGAAACGTGACATGTCGCGTCTCCCTATTGCCATCAATTGATTTACATTTATTAAGACGGTTAAAACTACTCCCCACTCCCTACTCCCTGTTCCCTACCTAGGTAAATCATTATGAACCAACCAACCAAAGTGGTGGAAATTCTTTCCCCGGAAGAAATTCGACGGACAATAAACCGTTTAGCCTCCCAAATCATCGAAACTACTCCCGACCTTTCCCAACTCGTTTTAATTGGGATATATACACGGGGTGTTCCCCTCGCGGAACAATTAGGACGACAAATCGAAATCATGGAGGATGTTCCCGTCAATGTGGGAGCTTTAGATATTACTTTTTACCGTGATGACCTGGACAATCAAGGTTTTCGCACTCCAGCCAAAACGAAAATCCCTTTTGATTTAACCAATAAAACAGTTGTCTTGGTGGATGATGTGATTTTTAAAGGGCGGACAATTCGCGCAGCACTGAACGCAGTCAATGAATACGGCAGACCGGAGGTGATCCGTTTAGCAGTGTTAGTCGATCGCGGACACCGAGAAGTTCCCATCCACCCAGATTTTGTCGGCAAACAACTACCAACCTCCAAAGAAGAAATTGTCAAAGTTTTTCTCTGTGATATTGATGGACGGGATGGGGTAGAGTTGATTGGAGATTGAGTTGAGCAGGTCTATGAAATATAACCAACTGGGAAATAGCGACCTTCTGGTTTCCGAAATTTGTCTGGGAACCATGACCTATGGACAGCAAAATACTATAGAACAAGCCCATGCTCAATTAGATTTGGCAGTGGATGCGGGTATTAATTTTATTGACACTGCGGAGATGTACCCCGTACCCCCTAGAGCGGAAACCTACAGCTTAACGGAAACCTACCTGGGTCACTGGCTGAAGCATCAGCCACGAGATAAGGTAATTATTGCCACCAAAATCGTCGGTGCAGGACGTTCTTTTAAATGGATACGGGACGGTTCCCCACGGGTCGATGCCAAAAACATCCAAGCAGCAGTGGAAGCTAGTTTACAACGCTTGCAAACCGATTATATTGATTTATACCAAATTCATTGGCCAGACCGCTATGTGCCCATTTTTGGGAATACGAATTTTGATCTTCGCCATGAACGGGAACAGATTCCCATTGAGGAACAGTTAACAGCCTTTGACAAACTCATTCAAGCAGGAAAAATTCGTTATATCGGTTTAAGTAATGAAACCCCCTGGGGAGTGTGTGAATTTTGTCAACAAGCCGAGAAATTAGGATTACCCAAAGTCATTTCCATTCAAAACGCTTACAACCTGATTAATCGCACCTTCGAGATGGGTCTTGCGGAAGCTTGCTATCGAAAAAATGTCGGACTACTAGCCTACAGTCCCCTCGCATTTGGTTACTTAACCGGAAAGCATGTACAACAAAGTCCTCCCCAAAGTCGATTAGCCATGTTTCCTGGCTTTGGTCAAAGATACACAAAAATCAACGTCAAACCAGCCGTGACAGCCTACATCGAACTAGCTCAAAAGTATCATCTTTCCCCCACAGCCTTAGCCCTAGCCTTTGTCCGTAGTCGCTGGTTCGTTTCCAGTACAATTATCGGTGCAACCACCATTCCCCAACTACAGGAAAATATTAAAAGTATAAATATTAACCTCTCTCCAGAAATGGAAGCGGAAATCGAAGCCATACATTTACGCTATCCGAATCCCGCACCCTAGTGGTCTGAGGTATTAATCATAGTATAAAGTATCACTGCAATCCCCTCAAAACTTATGTGGTCGAACACTAGCACTTAAAGTTTCATCATATACTGTACAAGTAAATATATATACTTATACCAAATATACATGGCTTCAGGCGAAAATTGGCGAATTCAGCGACATTTACAGGTTATTCAGGCAATTACGTACAAACGTCCTGCCTACAGTATTGTAGTGGCAGTGGTGCTAACATTAGGGCTATTTATACCTCAAGTGTTGATGAATTGGCGTACCTATCGAAACTTTCATCTTCTGAGTCAGGAGGAATTGTGGTTACAAAAATTAAGCGATCGCATAGTGTATTTGGATGAAGTGTTAACCATGTCTGCGCGAATGAATGCAGCTACGGGAAATCGGGAATGGGAAGCGAGGTATTGCCAATTTGAACCTTTTTTTACAACTAAACCCATCGGACAAAACAAAGGATTAGGATTATCCATTAGCCATCAAATCATCACGCAGGCACATCAAGGTAAATTATACTTTCAACCCTCTACTTCTACTTCGGAAACAAAGTTTGTGATTGAAATTCCTACCCAATTGTCTAAAACTCTATAATCCTCCTTTGACGCAGAACGGAATCAGGAGTAGTATCGCAATCCGTTGAGGATTTGTAAAATCTTACCTCTAGAGTTATTGAATGTTAACCGTTGACAGTCATAGTCCCGTATACAGCCAAAACCGGTATTTTCACTACTGAAATTGGATGGCCATCAGAGAATTAACCTATAACTTAACATGAGTGTCTGCGTCACAAGTGTGTAAGTATACTATTACTGAAATTATCTTTTGTTAACAATGAACGAACTTCAACAATTTTTTAGAGTTATTCTAAAAAAGCTAAATAAACCTCGTCCATAATCAAAACAGGTGTTTTCGTCATTGCAAAATCAGATAGCAATCTCATAATTGTGACTAAGAACCACAATTCTCAAGCTGTACAGGGTTTATCATTTATTGTTTGAATACATATATTTTCTTAATTCTATCTTCTATTTCCTGGCAAACCTATTATTTCATATCGTAATTGTTTAAACATTTAAAAATAATTTAACCATGCATGATAGTAATCGAACTAAATTATCCTGTGAGGTCAAAAGCAAAATTTAGGAATTTCACCAATATCAGGGAAAAACCCAGAGGAGAACACAATGCTTGATTGGCTACCCAATCTGAATGACCATAATTTACCCTATCCGGACACATTACATCCCATCATTGTTCACTTTGTCATTGCAATGGTATTATTTGCCGTTGCTTGCGATTTAATTGGATATTTCACTAAAAATTCTCGCCTATTTGAAGTGAGTTGGTGGAATATGTTTTTTGCGACAATTGCGATTTTTGTCGCCATTATCTTTGGACAGTTTGAAGCAGGACTCGCAAAACCCTATGCTGTCGCAGCCAATGTTTTAAACATACATACCCTAATTGGTTGGTCGCTTTCAGGAATTTTGGCAGCTGTTACTGCATGGCGATATGTTATTCGTCTACGCAGTCCGGAAAAAATTCCCGTAGCCTATCTTGGGATTGGATTACTACTAACTTTTATTATTGTCACTCAAGTCTATCTTGGTGATGAACTGGTGTGGGTGTACGGACTGCATACTGTTCCTGTAGTTGAAGCAACTAAAGAAGGTCTTTTACCATGAACACAGAACTACTCGACCAAATTCAGTCACAACTAGGTGCAAACGGACTTCCCTATACAATTCCGATTCACCCTAACCTAGTTCACTTGACCCTGGGATTATTCATCATTGGTGTAACTTGCGATATCATTGGTGTCCTATTTCCCTTTCAACAACCGATTTTTAAATTTTTGTCCCTTCCCGCATCCCGTGAAAACTTTTTTGATGTGGGTTGGTATAACATGTTAGGTTCCGCTATAATTACTTTTCTTACGGTAGCTGCTGGATTTTATGAAATGATGCTAGCCGAACCCGCAACAGAAGTAAAAAGTGCCTGGGGATTGCAAGCAATGGAAACAATGCTGTGGCATGGTGTGGGTGGTGTAATTCTCTTTGCGATGATTGTGGGGATGACTGTTTGGAGAGGTTTACAGCGCTTTGTGTGGCGCAAGGACACAGATCAACAGGTACAGTGGATTTACTTAGGCACTGGTATATTCATTATGTTCCTGATGTATGTACACGGAACCCTGGGTGCGCAGATGGCAGCTGAATTTGGCGTTCACAATACCGCAGATGCACTACTTCGGTTAGGTGAAGACCCCAGCACTGTACTGAAATAAATCACCAATTTCATACCCTAAATTGAATTTTCGATTTTGGATGATAAATCCTTGCATATCCAGGGCTGTATCAATCTATCTTCTGATTCTCAAATTGGGATCAAATCCACGGAGTTCAACCAAAATTTGTATTCTGAACATGAAAATTCGCAGTTTCTTATTACTAACCGTATTTTTAGTGGTACTAACAGGTGTGAGTCTGTGGATGGGTAAACAAGCATATTCCTGGTTTCCTCCCCAAGCAGCAGCCGAATCTCACCTGATTGATGAATTATTTAGTTTCCTGGTCGTGCTAGGAACATTTATTTTTTGCGGAGTGGTAGGAATGTTACTCTATTCGGTCGCATTCTATCGCGCTCCTGCGGGTGATACTAGTGATGGACCTCCAATTGAAGGTAATATTACTCTTGAAGTTGTCTGGACAGCTATTCCCATTCTGCTGGTAGTTTGGATTGCCACCTACAGTTACCAAATCTACGAACAAATGGCGATTCGTGGTCCAATGGAAGTGGTTCACTTGCATATACCAGAAATGATGAAAACTGCCTATGCTGCACCAATTTCGCAAGCGTTCGCCGAACCTAGTGAAAAAATTGACGTAGTTGCCAAACAATGGGCTTGGGAATTTCACTATCCCTACAAAAATGTTACCAGCACAGAGTTACATCTTCCCGCAAACCAACGTGTGCAATTAGCTTTGACTTCGGAGGATGTACTGCACGGCTTTTATATCCCTGCGTTTCGTCTCAAACAAGACATTATTCCCAAGCGTACCATCGATTTTGAATTTACACCCACGCGGGAAGGAACCTATCGACTAATGGATTCCCAATTCAGTGGTGCATACTTTGCCACAATGGATACCAAAGTTGTTGTCCAGTCGCCGGATGATTATAAACATTGGCTGAATAAGGCGGCATCCCAAAAACCAACACCTGCCAAAAATCAAGCAGTCTGGGAATATACCCAAGCTCAACAAAAATCAGCTAAAAATGGTTGGCCTACCGTAGTTCCCGCAGCCCCTCCTGTAGTGAATTTTTCTGGTTGAATCGATTTTGGATTTTAGGGAATGCGGACAATGCTCCGGCAATATTATGAATATTCCCATAACTAGCAACACATCTAGAATGTGAAACGCAATATATTGCGTCTGGTGAAACACAATTCATCTGTGGCATTTTTTAAAATTGGCATCACTACTCACTACTTATACCGATTCAGAAAATATAAGACGTAGCAATGCTACGTCTCTACAGAATTCATCTGTCGCATTCTTTGTTCAAATTAGCATTACTCTTCCCATGACTGATATACAAATTTCTCCTGGTGTTCTGGGTAATCATCACCATCACCCCCCCACTACCTGGAAAACCTATTTTACTTTCAGTACCGACCATAAGGTTATCGGTATTCAGTATCTGGTTACTTCCTTTCTATTTCTGCTGATTGGTGGTATTTTCGCCATGATTATTCGCGGTGAATTAATTACACCCGAATCGGATTTAGTAGACCGAACTGTTTATAACGCCATGTTTACCATGCATGGTACTGTAATGCTGTTTGGTTGGACTTTTCCCAGTTTGGTCGGTCTGGCTAATTACCTAGTTCCGTTGATGATTGGTGCGCGGGACATGGCTTTCCCCCGGTTGAATGCGGCGGCTTTTTGGATGGTTCCGGTGGTCGGTATACTCGTCATGGCAGGCTTTTTTGTTCCTGGTGGTCCTGCTCAAGCGGGTTGGTGGTCTTATCCACCCGTGAGTATTCAAAATCCATCGGGAAATTTAATTAGCGGTCAGTTTGTCTGGTTATTAGCTGTAGCAATTTCCGGCGTTTCCTCCATTATGGGGGCTGTAAATTTTGTCACCACGATTGTGAAAATGCGGGCACCGGGGATGACTTTCTTTAAAATGCCGGTGTTTGTTTGGGCTGTGTTTAGCGCTCAAATTATTCAGTTGTTTGGTTTACCAGCTTTGACTGCGGGAGCGATTATGCTTCTGTTTGATTTGACAGTGGGTACGGGATTTTTTAACCCTGACCAGGGGGGAAATCCGATTCTGTTTCAACACCTATTCTGGTTTTATTCCCACCCGGCTGTATATGTGATTATTTTGCCAGTATTTGGCATTTTTTCGGAGATTTTTCCGGTTTATGCCCGTAAACCTCTATTTGGCTACAAAATCGTGGCTATTTCTTCCCTATTGATTGCGGCTGTGAGTGCGATCGTTTGGGTTCACCACATGTATGCCAGTGGTACTCCGGGGTGGATGCGTATTGTATTTATGATTACGACGATGTGCGTATCTGTACCTACGGGGATTAAGGTGTTTGCCTGGGTGGCAACGATTTGGCGAGGAAAATTACACCTGAATACTCCGATGTTATTCGCCTTGGGTGCATTAATCATGTTCGTGTTTGCAGGGATTACGGGGATTATGTTGTCCTCAGTTCCCATTGATATTCACGTGAATAATACTTATTTTGTGGTGGGTCACTTCCATTATGTTCTTTACGGAACTGTGACGATGGGGATGTACGCTGCTATCTACCATTGGTTCCCGAAGATGACTGGAAGGATGTATTACGAAGGTTTGGGTAAGTTACATTTTTGGTTAGCATTTATTGGTACAAACCTGAATTTTTGGCCAATGCATCCGTTAGGATTACATGGAATGTTGCGTCGTGTTGCTTCCTATGACCCGGAGTATACATTTTGGAATGTGATTGCTAGTATTGGGTCATTCTTGTTGGGGATGTCTACCTTACCGTTTATTTTGAATATGATTAGTTCCTGGGCTAATGGAGAGAAAGCTGGGGATAATCCTTGGAAAGCGATCGGTTTAGAGTGGTTGGTTGCGTCTCCTCCTCCGGTGGAAAATTTTGATGAGATTCCCGTGGTGATTTCTGCTCCCTATGGATATGGGTTGAATGAACCGTTGGTTGCGAATACACCCAGGTTAAAGGATTCCCACCGTGCTGAAGCAGATTAGAGGTTGTAAATAGGGAGTAGTGAAAAGGGATTAGGAATGAGTTATTCTTTTTCCCTGCTCACTCTATCCTCTCAAATTATGCTTACCTAGTAGTCTGCCACATTAATGTTAATGGGTAAGGAAAGGCAGGTAGTAGGGCTAGTCTACGACAACCCTAAGGGTATAGCGCCTTTATCATAAAGTTTTTTCGGAGTTCCAGCCACTACTACAAACCCTCCATAATTTGTGTGGTTCTAGATTTATTACAGGTAGGTGCATAAAACCACAATGCAACCAATCGGCGAAAAGCCTTATCCCCGTACAGACGCGATATATCCCGTCTCTCCCTACTTCTTGATCTGAACGACAATTTTCACCACCCACCTACTTAACTAAGAAATCAGAGATTACCATCAGTGTTGTGAATTTTTACAAAAAATTAAGTTGGAGTTATGGAAAGTTCAATTAATTCTCATCAGGTTCATTCCCTTGCACACGAACATGGTCATGATGAAGAAGCCAATAAAATGTACGGCTTCATCGTGTTTTTGTTGTCGGAAAGTGTGATTTTTTTGAGTTTTTTTGCTGCCTATATTGTCACAAAAACTACTACTGATAATTGGCTACCACCGGATATTACTGGTTTGGAAATTAAGGAACCAGCTATCAACACAGTGATTTTGGTCTCAAGTAGTTTTGTAATTTATTTGGCGGAAAAGGCTTTAAAAGAAGAAAATGTGTGGGGTTTCCGATTATTTTTGTTGCTGACGATGATTATGGGTGGTTATTTCTTGTATGGACAAGCCGTGGAATGGGGTGGTTTAGAGTTTGGTTTTACGACTGGTGTGTTTGGTGGTTTGTTTTATTTATTGACTGGTTTTCACGGTTTACATGTGTTTACTGGTCTGGTGTTACAGATGATAATTTTGATTCGCTCATTTATTCCGGAAAATTATGATAATGGTCATTATGGGGTGGATGCGACTTCTTTGTTTTGGCACTTTGTGGATGTCATTTGGATTATTTTATTTGTGTTGATTTATGTGTGGCAGTAGAATGAAAAGACTTGATTAATAATTTTTACCCCGAAGTTTATTGCTAGTCGGGGTATTATATTGTTGGTGACATGATGAAAATATGCACCCTAAAAAGCTAATACCTATTTAATATCGAAGATGCATATTAAAAACCCTACCCCTTAATCCCCTCTCCGATTACCCTACGGCAGGGTGGTTTGATACCATGAGAGAATAATATTTCAGAGGTTTGATTATTGACCCAAATTTCTCGTTATGGGACTCAGGGTGCGATATCCGCATCTCTGACAAGCCAGGCGAGCGCATGCAGCATCGCGATGCGGAATCAGTTACATTTGATTAACAAATTGATTTGGGTACCGACAATTGAAATCAGCTAGCTATTTGCAATCTTGTCGAATAAAATTAATTTTGCTCAAGCAGTCAGCGGCATTAAACATCGGCTGCATTCGCAGTACAGTCCCACCTTGATGACTATCAGCTCAAACCACACTGATACAATTTTGGTGGGAATGATCGTAATCTGTGACTGTACAACGAATTCCTTTTCCATCGATTGCAATTACTTCTCCCTTT
>CALJJQ010000061.1 GCA_937973965.1 uncultured Calothrix sp.
ATAATTCGTGCCTCCTTCCTCGGATATAGCGCTAGTCCTCTATCTGTTGTAGCTGTTCTAGTAGATTCATTTCTTCCCTAGTTGTAGATGTCTATATACACTCAACAGGTATTATCTTTTTTCTCTGGGCGTATGAAACCATCCTGCGCGTATACCTAGAAAGAGTAATCCAAAATTCAAAATACTATGACTTTGGATTAATCCTGTAGATCAAATTACTATTACCCGACCAAAGTATTGTCAGTCACCAATCTAGAGAGCTAAATTGTGAAGCACCAGTTATCAACTAATAGGATGAGAGAAATCCTAGGGAGTGTACTAACTCTCAATCCGAACTTTTATCAAAATGCTGACATATCTCCTAAAGCTTTGAAAGTAGCTCAGGTCGTAGTGATTGTGGCCGCGATCGCCCACGCAATTGGTAGTATAATTTTCTTGCTAATCGCTCAAGTAAGATTCCCAATCCTACTACTGATTTTTGCAGTTAATATCCTAGTGGTAGTTGCTGGATACTATGTTTGGACATGGACAATTTATCAATTAGGAAAAAGGTTAAAGTTACCAATTCCTAGCTACCAAGAATTATTAATTCCAGTTGGCTTTGCCCATATCCCCCAAATCTTCAATTTTTTGACAGTAATTCCGTTATTGGGAAGACCGATTGAAATTGGACTATCAACATGGAGTTTATTAGCGGTAATTGTAGGAATTAAGGGGAAATTAAATATCAAACCAAGGCAAGCTACTGTTATATGCCTAATTGGTTGGCTCATAGTAGAAATAATAATTGGGGTTGTGCAAGTTATTATTCAGTGGCTAATTTAACTTAGAGTTTCAGTCAGGAAAAATCTAACTTTAAAAATAGGAAATATGAATGATTTATTGGACTGGTTTACAATGCCAAAATTACATGGTATACTCACTTGCCAATCTGATTTCTATGGCAATATGTATTATGTATAAGGATAATACATTTCTGGTTGACAATTAAGTAAGTCTGCCAAAATAAACCTTAAAATACGCAGCATCTTCTTGAAGATTGCCATGTAATAGCATGGGAATTTATCCTCAAGACCTAGCCCTAATCCCAATTCACAACAATTATTTTTACCCTATGTCATATGGCACAAATAATTCCAGCACGGGATATCAGCCTTTATGAAATCGAAGAAAAATTTGGTTTACAATTTGTTACTAATACTGATTTTTTCCCAGAATAGACAGACGATTTACCATCCTTAAATGATACAGAAAATTTATCCCTTCAACGCATTAAAAATAATTATTTTAATTTAACTCAACGTTGCTTCATGTCAGAAGAAGCGGTCAAGATGGTGGTGCTATCTCCACTACTAGATTTAGCAGGTTTTTACCAGCCACCTTTTGAAATTGAAACGGAAAAATCTACTGAAATTTCCGCAGTCGATGAAAGCATCATCGTCAAAGGCAATATTGATGTTTTAGTCATTCAAAAACGTCTGTGGGTACTAGTTATTGAATCTAAAAGCACTAAATTTGATGTCTTAACCGCATTACCTCAAGCACTTACCCATATGCTTGATACTCCCAATCAGAAACAACCGACGTTTGCGTTACTTGTCAATGGTAGAGAGTTTGTTTTCGTCAAGCTGATTCAGCAAGAACAACCAAAATATGGTCGTTCCTATGCGTTATCAATTGAACGAGATGCAGAATTTCAACAGGTACTAAGTGCACTAAAACGCATTGGTCAATTAATTTTGTTGTAATCAACGCCTATGGGTCTGTCAACTTGGAAATGGCGTTTAAGACTTATACTTTGCACGCTGATGTATTTCTCTTTAGATTTGTTGACAGCTAACTTTTAAAACCTTAATAATTAATCATCCAAAAGAAAAGCTCACCTATTGACGGCGTAAAGCATATCTATATATGAGTTGTAAAAGTAAAGTCAAGTAACTATCAATACAAATAATATGACTTCATATTTGCTGCTTTGAACAAATCTCTATACTTTTCTTAAGTTTTCGTTACAAGTTGATTAGGACATACTGTAAGTTTGGTCGAGAAACTTAATGTACTCATATTTCCGTCATACTGTGCTAGTAAACATTATGCTGTATCAATCCCCACTTGCTTGACTAAGTTCAATCACATTCCCATCGGGGTCTTTCGTAAAAATCGCTGGTCTTCCAGACGCACTTGCTTGAATTGGCAGGTTATAATGCAAGAGGTGCTGTTTAACGGCATCTAAGTCGGAAACTGAAAAAGCAATGTGGGGGTTGCGACCCCATTTTTCGTGTTTTGGCTCATTTGCAGGCAATTGTGATGCAACAATCAAATGAATTTGGTAGTCACCGACTTGATACCAGGTTCCCGGAAAGGACATGGGTCGCTCGATTTTCGATAACCCTAAAATCTCACCATAGAAGTATTCGGAACGTTCCAGGTTGGTAACATTAATTGCGGTGTGGAGAGGTTTGAGAATCATGATCATGATTTATTGGTTTTAGTTATTGATTTTTTGGTAATTTATAATGACTAAACCAGATGAATTAGCTATGCTGTTTCCAGAATACCCTTAACCTTGAGATCCATGATGAAGCTTGTATTATTGATTTTGCGTGTCAGCCTAACTTTTATCGCATCCTTTCTGTTGCTGATTACCCCAGTTAATGCCCAAATATTGACCCCAGTCAACACAACATCACGAGTCGAGTTGGTATCTAGTCAATCTGATATTACTGTAATCCAGCCCCCTTTATCCCACTCCTCCCCATCTTCCCAGTCAGAAAACAGGGAATGTAATTGTCACACATGTATGCAAGCACGGTTATTGTTGCTGGGAAAATTACCATTGACTAGTTTGATTTAAGTCGGTCGATTTTGGATTTTGGATTTGAGATTTTGGATTACTCTAATCTGCAGGGATTCTCCACTCAAGTAATCTTTAAGCCAACATATCCAATAACTATTTTACCCGGCCCAATTTCGTCAGAAAAATAAAGTCAAAATAAAGTCGCCAAGCACCTGCACCTGTCATCCGAACATGTAAGCTAAAAACTCTTTCTATTCCGTCTGGACATTGATTTGAGTCTATTAATGTCTTTATCACTAAGTTTACTTAAATTTACCGACCAAACTTCAAATAGGGCTTTATTTAGTGGAAACTTTTTATTCGTTTTAGCAGAGAGTCTGCGAAAGGCTTTATCTTCAAAAATATCAAAAGCAATATTCATAGATTTCTGAAAACTCTTTTGAATCTCATCTAATTCCCCTGGAGATAATTTATTAATTTTAGACATAGCTTTGTTAAAAAAAGCATCCCTTGTATTATCTTGATATGTTTGATAGGGGAAAATATAAAAAGCAAGAAAGCCAAGTACAAACTCCCTGTCATCCATCCGTTTTTTCTTGACTTCGCTCAGATTAACTACCCGTTTGAATTCTGGCAAAGAAGCTAAACAGGCAAGAAATTTTGCTGATTGACCTGGATTTAAAGCATGACGTAGCTCCTGATTTGAAAGGCGTACACCCCCTGTATTAATTCGTTTAAAAAATTATATTTTACCTCTTCTGGAGTGCCTTTTTCGATGAGGTAAACTGTCACCTGAGTTTCCAAGATGCGGCGCTGATACCTTATTTCTAGCTCATCATATGTTTTGTTTTTAAGATCCAGATATTCTAAGCCGGTTAAATTTAACTTATTTTTGACAAACTGTTCCAGGGCGGATAGTCTTTGTAATCCATCCACTACCACCCATTCATCTTCGTTTGTTCTATCTATATAAAAAGCCGGTAAGGGAATTCTAATTAAAATAGATTCTATTAATCTGCTCTTGGCTTCCTGGTTCCAAATATTTGCCTGACGCTGAAACTCCGGTGCTAAATCCAGGGCTTTTTCGTCTATTCTTCTTAATAACTGTTCAATTGTTGGCTCCCTTGTAGCAATGTTAATTTTTTCTGGGTCATATTGAAAAGTAGTTGTTTCATATTCTTCATAATCATTATTTTCGCTCTCTAAATCTTCATCTTCCCACAATTCTTTATCCTGGTTACTAAGTTCTGTCATTGTCAATGCTCCTAGAATAGATATCTGTAATTAGAGGTAATTTCACAGCAATTTCTGCTTCTAGGATGACACAACTAGGCTAGATGTATAGCCGAAGGTTGCTCGCAATTCTGTACGGACTGTGTTTTGTCCCAATATATACCAGCTTCTCGGAACCTGCGTAGGGCTTCCCCTAAGCGATCGCAATCGGCGATTAAACTAATGCGCACGTATCCTTCCCCTCCTTTTCCGAAGGCGTTTCCAGGTGTCACCACGACTCCTGTTTGTTGTAATACTGTTAAGGCGAAATCGGTGGAGGTCATTCCAGGGGTGACGGGAACCCAGAGATACATGGTGGCTTTGGTTTTTTCTAGGTTCCAACCTAATTGGTTGAATCCATTTACCAGAAAATCCCGACGGGTTTGGTAGCGGGTTTGTACCTGTTGTAAATAACTATCGGGGAGTTGTAGGGCTGTTTCGGCTGCTGCTTGCAATGCCGCAAATATACCGTAGTCTAAATTGGTTTTCAAGGTGCGCAAACCTTGGATGACATGGCGATTTCCCACCACAAATCCGACTCGCCATCCTGCCATATTGTAGGTTTTGGACATGGTATGAAATTCCACACCGATTTCCTTGGCTCCAGGAATTTCCAGGAGGCTGGTGGGTTGATAGCCGTCAAAGGCGAGTTCCGCGTAACATAAATCGTGGACAAGTAGTATTTCATACTTGCGAGCGAAGGCGACGATTTCCTCAAAAAATTCACGGGGAGCGGTTGCGGCGGTAGGATTACTGGGATAATTAAAGTAAAGAATTTTCGCCTGTTGGGCAACTTCGTCGGGAATTGCCGCGAAATCGATCAACCAGTCGTTTTCTGGCTTTAAGGTCAAACTGTAGACATTTCCCCCGGCAATCACTGGACCGCGAAAATGGACGGGGTAGGAGGGGGATGGTACAAGGACGGTATCACCAGGGTTAATATAAGCTAGGGCTAAATGTCCCAAACCTTCCTTGGAACCCAATAGGGGTAAAGCTTCACTGTCCGGGTCGAGGGTGACACCGTAGCGACGATGGTACCAATTGGTAATGGCGCGACGAAAACTGGCTGTACCTTCAAAGGGGGGATAACCGTGGTTAGCGGGGTTTTTTAGGGCATTTATCCCAGCTTCAATGACTTCCGGTGGTGTGGTTCCATCGGGGTTTCCCATCCCCAAATCGATTAAATCCAAACCCTGTTCCCGCGCTTTGGCTTTGAGTTCATCTAAACGGGCAAAGGGGTAGGCTGGTAGTTGCTGTATTCTTTGGGCTGGGGTAATCCAATTTAAACTCATTCTTCCACCTCGTCAGTCATTCCCAAAACTGCCATGCGATTAGTATTTTCTCTGGTATCGGTGGGTGCAGTAGTTGATACCATCGCTGCCATGAGTTGTTCTGATGTCACTTTAAATGGTAAGTAGTGGATATCAGATTTTGGTTCTAGGGCAATTTGGGCGGCTTTTTGCAATTGTTTGAGACTAATGTCACCCAATCCTAAATCATCTAGGGTCGCAGGTAAACCGATTTCGGCGTAAAATTTTAATAATTGTTGCCGGGCGGTGGCTGCTAGTTGATTGTTTTGAATTATTTCTTCTAGACGTAGCTGCACTAAAATCCCGTAGGCAACCTTTTCGCCGTGGATGCTACCATGACCCCCCAAATGGGTCAAACCATTGTGAACAGCATGAGCTGCGACTGTGCGACATTGCGCTCCTCCAATTCCCCCAATTACCCCTGCTAATAATACCGTAGCATCAACCACTTCTTGCCAGACTTCCCCCCCCGGTTGGGCGATCGCAGTTTTGGCTTTTTGGAATAAAATATCCCGCAATACCCTTGCTTGTTGGACTGCGGCGATAATCATGGTTTTTTCTGACGTAACGCTACTAACGGAAGCTTCATACCATTTAGCGATCGCATCACCAATTCCTGCAACTAGGGTACGATGGGGTGCGGTTTTAATGATTTCGTAATCTAAAATCAGCAAATCAGGACATTTCCCTAGAGCCACATCATACAGGAATGCCCCTTTTGGGGTATATACATTGGATAATGCTGTCCAAGCAGCACAAGTCGCAGCAGAGGTGGGAATCGTCACCACCGGTAAGTGTAATTGATGGGCAATTAATTTGGCCGTATCTAAAGCCTTTCCCCCACCAAAACCGATAATGACATCGGCTTTGTGTTCCTTGGCTTTATGCTTTAAATCCTTGAGGGTGATTTCACTGCAATCAGGTGAGTAGGATTCCTGACGTACCCGCAATTGCTCGCTGTGCATCAGAGGTTGGAGGAAATCTTCCAAGTCTGCTAGGGTATGCTTACCACCAATTAACAAAGCCCGATATCCTAACTGGGCGATCGCATCAACTGCTGGTACTAAAATATTCGCACCCCGGAGAACTTGAGCGGGAGCAACTGTAAGGTACGCAAGGGAACTCAATGGAGAAGATGTTGAAGTAGACAAGGCTGTGGCTGTTAAGTCGTGAAAAAAATTGGATGTAATCTAAAAGTAACACCTCCTGTATCCATGTAAACCGAAAAATTCAGGAAATCTGTAGGATAGGGAGGTGGGAAGACTTTTGCTTGGTTGACGGTTGACAGGTGACAGAACAAACGTAGGGATGCTATGTCTGTTCAAGCATTAATCATCTAGAACGAAAAGCTCACTTTTTGGTCGTGTGAACTATAACTTATATGATTGTACTACAAATTTATTCCGGACTTGCGCAAGTAATATTTGTCATTACGACTGAAAAGTAGCTTTGGTAAGCAATTTCGTAGCTTTGGATAATGATTTCGCATCCGGTTCTTAAAGCTCATCGACTATCCGAAGCGATAGCTGGATTTGGTGAGAAGCCTACACTGTATGCGATCGCGCTTCTTGTAGGAGTATGTCACTCCCCGGTGGGTCGTCTCTACCCCCCACTTCCTCGACATCAAGCAAGCAAAACAAATGGCTAAATGCTAGGGAAATCCACTGAGAACATTTAGCCACTTATCGTCTAAATTTTAATTTGATTGAACAGGAATTTATCACTCAAATAACCGGGGCTGCCAACACTTAAATTTTCCCGTACTTGCCATCAAAAGTTAACAGCTAACAATCAAAAGTCAACCCTCAAGGCAGTTTCAACAGGATAATCTATCGGTTGGTATTCCCACACCCCAAGTTAAAGTTGAGCAATAAACCTTTAAATCGAAGAACCGAGACCCGCGTAAGCTCCGTAAAAGAAAATACCTACAACGGTAATCACACCAAGACCTGCGACTGTTGCCACAATCCACAGGGGAATTCTCCCACCACCAGACATGCTTTTATCCTCTCTTTACGAAAAACAACGCAGAATGTATCAAATCGGTTTACAAAGTTAAAATCCCAGTTAGTTAAAGAAATAACTGGAGAATAAAATTCCTAGTACGAAGATTAACAGTAATCCTAGGAACAGGGAAGTCCGGTTTAACTCAACCGGTTGATTGTTGGGATTAGGCGTTCTTTCCATGATGGCTATCTCCTAACGTTGAATAAACTGCATCGCGGCGATCGCGCCTAAAAAGAATACGGTGGGAACCGCAAGGGTGTGTACCGCTAACCAACGAACGGTAAAAATTGGGTACTGTTGTACTGGTTGATTGAGATTATTGCTACTGGTCATGACTTACAACTTCAATTATTTACCAATAAACTGTTCAACTTGTTTTTTCGATTCATAGCGATCGCTAACAATCGGCAACTCTTGACGAGTTTGGGTAAAGTACTCATTGGGACGAGGTGTACCAAACACATCGTATGCCAATCCGGTGCTGACAAATAACCAACCAGCAATAAACAATGCGGGAATGGTGATGCTATGAATTACCCAGTAACGAATACTGGTAATAATATCCCCAAAGGGGCGCTCTCCAGTAGTACCTGACATATTTCTCTTACCTTAGACAACGTTGTTAACTTGTTGCTACTGACAAATTAATTCCCCTCATTTTTCTGAGGTATAAGTCAGTGCTAAACACGCTTATTAAATTTATTATCCTACAAAGTTTAGAAACAGTTACAACTTGCAACTTGTTTCTCATAATTTGGGCATTTTTCTGCAACATTTTGTTACAAATTCCAGTGACAACCTATCACCTTGTCCCTACCTCACCCCTAAGTTGGGTTGTTTCAGTCTGTGACTTTTGGCAGGTGACAAATTCATGAAATTGCGACAAATTAATTGTTCTGTGACTCTCGTTTGATGCAGAGGGAGTAGAGACGATCCACCGGGTCGTCTCCAGGGGATTAGGAATGAACTATTTAGGCGCTTTGCGTCAAACTCAGGCGACATGTTTGGTTGTGTGCAAATGACTTAGAACACATATTAGGACTAGTAACTCTTTCTTCCTCTGCTCCCCTCCATCCATCATTTCAAGGTTGGTCGAGTACTAAGCCGCACTTGGTTGATACTTCAAAACGATACCCTTGTCACTGAGAACAAAACCGCGTTCAGGGGAGAAAAAGACGATTTTGTAAAAATTACTGGGAACTTCAGCCACATCTACATCTTTTTCCCAGGTTTGTCCCCCATCGGGACTACGGAGGAGTGTTCCCCCCCCACCAGCGACCCAAATTTCATCGGGGGTACGGTAGGCCATATCCAATAATCCCCAACTGGATGCACGTTCTGGACTGAAAGGTTCTTGCCATTCTCCGGGTTGATCGGGGACAGTGAATTGAATTTGTCCACCTCGTGCAAGCATCCAGAGTTGTCCGTGGTTATCAAAACCCATATTCTCTACCCGACGGGAGCTATTGCGGTTTTGGGGAGACCAGGAATCATCTCCCGGTGTCCAAGTGGAGTAAAAATTCCCCTTAGCCGATACCGCTACATAACGACCATCGGGGGCACGCTTGAGGTTACGAATTACACCAACCGCATCATCCACCTGAGATTTCCAATTTAAACCGGAGTCGCCAGTGCGGTAAATTGCGCCGACATCGGTGACCATTTCCGCAGTTTTGGGAGCAAGAGCAGTAATGCTAACCGGATTACCGGGTAATTGATTACTCAGGGGTATGCGTGACCAGGATTTGCCCCCATCGATGGTGTGTAGGATTAAACTTGGTTCACCAGCGATCCAACCCTCATCGCCAGCAAAACTAACCGCATTAAAGCGATATTTTTGGTCGTCTCCTAATTGTAAACTCAAAGGGTTCCAACTTTCGCCACCATCATTGGTTTCCAGCAAAGTAGAATTACTACCAACTAGGAATCCGTGGTTAGGATTATCAGTAAAGGCGATATCCAATAACTTTTCGTTGCTGGGAACACTAATAATTTCCCAAGGGTTAGAGGCAGTACTAGGTAAATTTCCACAGCCAACACAGACAACCGCCACTAGTGCGATCGCGATGATTCGCTGCCACAATTTTGTCAATCGCTTCATCTCGTAACTTTTTCCAATGTCAACATTAATTTAATACTTTTGTGTTAGTAGCCTCGTGGTCTGTGTCATTAGTTCTCATGGGTTCGTGGTAGTAGCTGTAGCCTCGAAAAAGCTTTAATATGAAGGCGCTATACCCGCAGGGTTGTCGTAGACTAGCACTACTAAGTGCCTTTTTTTACCCATCAAAATTAATGACATGGAGTACTAGGGTTGGGACTGTTAATGTAACCCATAAAGGCTAAGAAAGAACAAAAACGCTAAACCCAAACCCCCAAAGATTAGTAAATTCTTCTGGGATGGGGTCATTCGGTTTACCCCAAATCCGTAATTTAAATTTTCATCAAACCCGGAAGCTCGACCAGAAGGACCAATATTCACAAACGCGATTTTCTTGGCGCTACAAACTGGACAGCGCCAATTGACAGGTAAATCTTCAAATGCTGTCCCACTAGGAATATCCCGACGGTCATCTCCCTTCGCAGGTTCATAAACATACCCACAAGCCCGACATTCATAGCGGTCTAGGGGCTTTGGTTCCGGTGTAGTGTTCTCAACAGCCTGTTCGCTCATGGCCCTGTATTCTAGTTGCTATACAGCAAATTATTAAATATACGTTACAAATTATGACACAAGTGTTAGACTTTTCTATCGCCATCAGAATTTAATCAAATATCCTGGGCATAAGTTTTCTGGGATTCAGAAAAGCCAAATCGATATAATGTAAAAAAGGTAAACATTGTCCTGTTTAATTTATTTTCCATCTAGCAAACGGTAGAAATCTATAGTGTTTGTCCTTAGCGGTTACGAGTACCTTCTAGGCTTCCTGATTATCTGTAGCCTAGTCCCAGCCCTAGCTTTGTCAGCGTCTAAACTACTTCGACCCAGTGGTCGCTACCCGGAAAGACGCACAACCTACGAATCCGGTATGGAGCCGATTGGCGGAGCCTGGATTCAATTCAATATCCGTTACTATATGTTTGCCCTGGTCTTCGTAGTTTTCGATGTGGAGACGGTATTTCTCTATCCTTGGGCGGTTGCATTCCATCGTTTAGGGCTATTGGCTTTCATTGAAGCGCTGATTTTTATTGCAATTCTCGTCGTTGCCTTAGTGTACGCGTGGCGTAAAGGAGCTTTGGAATGGTCTTAGATACAAATTCATCTATTCAAGAGATAAGCGCTCAACAAACTGAGCGCATTCTCAATCCGATTCAACGGCCGACGGTGACTCAAGATTTATCGGAAAATGTGATTCTGACCACCGTTGATGACCTATACAATTGGGCTAGACTTTCCAGTCTTTGGCCAATGCTATTTGGAACCGCTTGCTGCTTTATCGAATTTGCAGCCATGATTGGTTCCCGGTTTGACTTCGACCGCTTTGGTTTAATTCCCCGTTCCAGTCCTCGTCAAGCGGATTTAATTATTACTGCCGGAACCATTACCATGAAAATGGCTCCCCAGTTAGTACGTCTGTATGAACAAATGCCCGAACCCAAGTACGTAATTGCAATGGGTGCATGTACAATTACGGGCGGAATGTTTAGTGTTGACTCCCCCACAGCCGTCCGAGGTGTGGATAAATTAATTCCGGTGGATGTTTACTTACCTGGTTGTCCTCCCCGTCCGGAAGCGATTATGGATGCAATTATTAAATTGCGTAAAAAAATCGCCAATGATTCGATGCAGGAGCGTGGTGTCATTAAACAAACTCACCGTTATTACAGCACCACCCATAAAATGAAACCCGTTGAGCCAATTTTGACTGGGAAATATCTTCAATCCGAAACTCGCTATACCCCACCCAAGGAACTCACCGAAGCTATCGGTATGCCTGTTCCCCCAGCGCTGTTAACGTCATCAACACAGAGAGAAACACAAAAAGAGGTAAGCGAACGTGGCTGAAGAATCGAAACCAGTACCAGCAGCAGAAACCGCCATTGTTAAGCCAGGAAAAGTCTCCGAATGGTTAACAACAAATGGTTTTGACCATGAAATCCTGGAACCGGATGCTAATGGTGTAGAGGTAATCAAAGTTCCGGCGGATTTTTTACTGCCGACTTGCACCGCGCTGTATGCCTACGGGTTTAATTATTTACAATGCCAGTGTGGTATTGATATGGGTCCGGGACAGGATTTGGTCAGTATGTATCATTTGATTAAGGTCAGTGATAATGCGGATCGACCGGAAGAAGTACGGATTAAAGTTTTTCTGAATCGTGAAAATCCTATTGTTCCTTCCGTTTACTGGATTTGGAAAACCGCCGATTGGCAAGAACGGGAATCCTACGATATGTACGGTATTATTTACGAAGGACACCCCAATTTGAAGCGGATTTTAATGCCGGAGGATTGGGTGGGATTTCCTTTGCGCAAGGATTATATTTCCCCTGATTTTTACGAATTACAAGACGCGTATTAATTTCCTATTGTTGTGTTGCTTTACAACTGCGATTTGTTAATTAATACATCAGTCGGATAACTCTCTCTACCTAATGCATGGGGGGAGAGTTATTTTTTGACTTTAATATTT
>CALJJQ010000062.1 GCA_937973965.1 uncultured Calothrix sp.
GGCTGGAGCCTCAACCCTTGGACTCCCACGCGAAGCATGGGAGCGAGGGACAGAATTAGGTGCTTTTTTTTATATTCAAAAACCAGACACCACATATTTATCTGGTGACTATGCTCTGCGTAGTCACCTAGTAAATGAAGGCTCCGCCTTGATTCACGAGGCTGGAGCCTCAACCCTTGGACTCCCACGCGAAGCATGGGAGCGAGGGACAGAAGCATCTAAAAACTCATTCCCACTCCCAACTCCCAACTCCCAACTCCCCACTCCCTATTTACTGCTATTTAAGGGCATTTTCCAAATGATTTGTTAAATTAAGTGGTCATTAAGTCTGTCTTTGTTGCAGGTTTTAACACCTGTGGACAGACAACATACGTCATTTCGTCACAGTCTGTTGAATTAACTATGACATTTAAATTTCCGCTCAAGCTACACAACCAACCCTATCTGCGGTGCATCTTTGCCATTGGACTCGCCACAGCAATTTTTGCCGGTGTCGGGACAACAAGCGTCCAAGCTCAACGACGGAATCCAGCACCCAAGACCAATCCCGAAGAAGCAACCAAATATCGTTGGCGTGTTTTTACTCCCCCCGATGGTTCTTTTTCCGTACTAATGCCAGGAGAACCCCAAGCCACCAGTCAAACTCAAAGAACATTTATGGGTGAAATTAATTTGCAATTATTTATCGCCCAACCACCTCGACAGGAAGTTGCCTATATTGTTGCCTATAACGATTTTCCCGATAGCTATGGCAAGATGGCTGACCCCCAACAGGTGTTACAAAATGCTCAAGAAATGGCGTTAAAAACCACCCAAAGCCGGCTAGTTAATCAACGCAATATCCAAAGCAATAATGGACACCCGGGACGGGAAATTGAATATGTCAATCAGGGGGGAAAAATTACCAGAAATCGCCTATATTTTGCCCACGGACGTTTATATCAGGTCATGGTCATTACCACACCCCGTCAGCAAAGATTTTTGACCAAAAGTATTCCCGGATATTTAAATTCATTCCAAATCGTTTTGCAACGGTAAGACGTTATGTAGACGCATATGTATGTAGAGACTTAGCGTTGCTACGTCTCTACGATAATTGTGGTTTGAACCCAAAATGTGAATAAATATTAATTCATCCCTATCCACAGATGACCCATGCTAAATGTAACTACTGCTGCACAGATAATTCTCGATTTAATTCAACCCCTTGACCCCCATCAAGATGGGGAGAGTATTGATTTAAATCATGCTAGGGGGCGAATTTTAGCAGCACCCGTCATCAGCAATTTAGATTTTCCCCACTGGGATAATTCGGCAATGGATGGTTATGCTGTCCGTTATCAGGATGTGCAGGGGTGTGACGAACAGCACCCAGCAATTTTAGAAATTATTGAAACCATCCCCGCAGGTTCTCAACCTCAAAAAACCCTGGAAGCAGGAAATGCAGCCAGAATTTTTACTGGTGCAATGATGCCAATTGGTGCGGATACGGTGGTCATGCAGGAGGTTTGTCAAGCTACAGGTGATAGGGTATACGTGAAATCAGCTCCGCAGCTGGGTCAATTTGTGCGCAAACAGGCTGCTTATTATCAAGCAGGAAATACCCTACTTAATCCAGGAATAATGATCAATCCGGCGGAATTAGCGGTATTAGCAGCAGCCCAATGTACTCAGGTACAGGTGTATCGCCGCCCCCTGGTAGCGATATTTTCCACGGGGGACGAGTTAGTTGAACCGGATCAAAGTTTACAACCTGGAAAGTTGGTAGATTCTAATCGTTATGCACTGTTAGCTGGGTTGCAACAATTGGGGGTGGAAGTGGAGGTATTGGGGATAGTACCTGACCAACCGGAAGCACTCAGGAAAACTATGGAAAAGGCTGTAACCTCTGCGGATATGGTGATTTCCTCTGGGGGTGTTTCTGTGGGTGATTATGATTACGTCGCAGAAGTGATGACTGCACTAGGGGGTAAAATTCAGATGAAAGCGGTGGCAATTAAGCCGGGAAAACCGTTGACGGTGGCGGAATTTGTGGGAAAATTAGGGAACTCGTCCCGTTCCTGCTTGTATTTTGGTTTACCTGGAAATCCGGTTTCTGCTTTAGTGACATTTTGGCGATTTGTCCAACCAGCAATTAAAAAGTTATCTGGTTTATCTGGGGGGTGGAATCCCAACTTTGTGAAGGCAATTAGTATGAGTGTTTTACGCAGTAATGGTCAACGGGAGAGTTATCTCTGGGGAAATTTATATTTGTCTGGGGGAAAATACGAATTTCGGTTAGCTCCGGGTGGTGATAGTTCGGGTAATTTAATTAATTTAGCGGGAACTAATGGTTTGGCAATGATACCTGTGGGAACTAGGGAAATTGCTGTGGGGGAAGAAGTATTAGTTTTGATGTTGTCGTGGATTTGAATTGTATTTTTGGCAACACATATGATATGATTGCTTTTTGGATGAGCTTCGACTATCACATCACGAATTATACGGATTCAAAAGATGTTTGCAGCACATACTCAATAATATGAGATGTAGCAATGCTAGGTCTCTGCAAGATTCATCTGTTGCACTATTTTTTTCCAATTGGTAAGTAGGTAGGTGCAATTAAACATAAAACAACAGCAACGTAACCGTTCATTCATCTCAAAGCCTTACTCCCGTACAGACGCGATATATCGCGTCTCTCCTCAACGACAATTTGTACCACCCACCTACTTACCTGGAATCAAAATACTGTATTTTATCTATATCCTGTATTTTCCCTAGGATTCACTCCTTCTAATTCTTCATCCGTCAAATCATATAATTCCCGTAATTTTTGTAATTTTTCCGCACTTGCATTCCAAAAACCACGTCCGTGAGCTTCTAACATCCGACCGATAATATTCCGAAAGGCTTCGGGATTCGCTTGACGTAATTTGTCTGCCATTTCCCTATCTAAGGCATAGGTTTCTGTTGCTTGGTCATATACCCAATTATCGGTAAAATTAGCGGTTCCTCCCCAACCAATGAGGGCAGTCATGCGTTGAGAAATTTCATACGCACCTCCCGAACCTTGATTTGCCATTGCTTCTGCCCATTTCGGATTTAAGAGTTTGGTGCGGTATTCCATCCGTAATAAATCATCTAATTTCCGAGGTGTGGTGTCTTTGGAAAAACTTTCCACAAAGCTAGCAGTCACCTTTTTTCCACTGGTTTTTTCTGCAGCTATTTTTAGACCTCCGGTATTCCCATAATATTCTTGAATATCGGTTAAACCGTATTCCACAGAGTCAATTTCTTGGACGATTTGATTTGTTGTTTGCAGCAACGTATTTAATACTTCTGGTCGAGCTTGTCCCTTATCTCGACGACCAAAACTAAAGGAATTACGACTTTGCCAAGTATTAGCTAATTCCTCACCCGATTCCCAATTTCCGTCTACCACTTGGTCATTGACTAGGGAACCAAAATCCCCTGCGGGGTTGGAAAATAATCTGGCGGTGGGATTTGCTATTCCTTGAGCTTTTAGAGCTAAAGCGTGTTTTTTAATGAAGTTTTCTGATTCTGGTTCATCCAGTTCAGCTGCCCGTTGAAATAGGTCATCTAATAGTTCTATAATGTTGACGAAACTATCCCGGAAAATACCCGATAAATTGGCTAAAACATCAATGCGGGGATGACCAACTTCTGTCAGGGGTTTTAATTCATATCTGACAATTCGTCCTGTACCCTCCTTGACGGGTTCTGCACCCACTAATTCTAATAAAATTCCCAGGGATTCTCCCTTGGTTTTAATCGCATCTAAACCCCACAACATCACAGCTACGGTTTCCGGATATGTCCCGTTATCCTGTAAATGTTGAGCAATGATTTTTTGGGCGATTTCCCGACCCCTGGCATAGGCAGCAGGGGAAGGCATACGATAGGGGTCTAATGCATGGATATTTCGACCGGTTGGTAATACTCCAGTTCCATCCCGCAGTAAATCACCACCGGGTGCAGGGGGGATATATTCACCGTTCAAACCTCGGAGGAGATTGGTGATTTCGTCAGTATTTTGGTTGAGGAGATTTTGGATGGTTTCGACTTCGGTTGGTTCTGGATTTTGAGTAGCGAAATATGCATCCAAGTAGGATTGCATTTCTTCTGGGGTTGGTGGTTCTCCCAGGATGTGTAAACCGGAGGAGAATAAGCGGTTTTCTAAAACCTGTAGGTATGAGTATACTTTGAGCAAATAATCATTAAAAGCGTGATTACTAAATAATTTGACATTTTCTGGAGTGAAGGCAATTCCTAATTTTTTGGCTTCTGTAAATTCACAATCAGCATCTAATCCTGTGTCCACTATTTTCTGACAAATTGCTGGTTTCAGAAGATAATTTTTCTCCGGGTCTTCTCGATATTCAGTAATTAAATCCCGCAAATTAACTAATTCCTTGTACAAACCTGCTCGACCGTAGGGAGGAACATTGTGGGAAATTAAAACACCATAACCGCGACGTTTGGCTAAAATCGATTCCGAAGGATTATTGGCAGCATAAATATATAAATTAGGGATATTTCCCAACAAAATATCCGACCAGGAATAACCCGTATTTCCTAACGGAGAACCGGGAAGCCATTCTACAGTTCCATGCATTCCCAAATGGATAATTGCATCAGCTTGGAATTCATTTTGTAACCATTTATAGTAAGCTGCATACTGGGGATGGGGTGTCATATCCCGTTCAAACATTAATCGCATGGGGTCTCCTTGAATTCCCAGGGGTGGTTGGACACCAATCCAGATATTCCCCAGATTTATCCCCCCAATTTGTAATTCATCACCATAGGTTTTGATTCCTGAACTAGTGAGGGATTTCCATTGTTTTTCAATCCGGGTTTTTTGTAAGTAACCTAGCCATTTTTCTAGGATACGCACATTAACGGTTGTAATATTATTAGCAATAAGTTCCTTGTGATTTTGGGGGTCAAAAACTTCCGCTTCACTTTTAATAGCTTCATCAGCTTCCTTCACCAACCTGATCAATTCTTCCCCATCGCTAGGAAAATCTCCCACTGTATAACCTTGCTCCTTCAACGCTGTGAGCAACTTAATTAAACTGCGGGGAACATTCAACAAAGCCGCAGTTCCCACTGCTCCATAACCAGGGGGAAATCCATATAAAATAATTGCTATTTTTCTCTGTGCAGGGGGCTTTTGACGCAGATTTATCCAGCTTTTTACCCGATTAATTAACCTGTCCACCCGTTCGGGAATTAAATATATATCTTCACCAACTAATCCACCTAAAGGAACCGTATCGATTGCTCCATCTAATTCTGGTAAAGCATATAAAACCACACTTTGTAATCCACCGATTCCCTGACGAGTCCAGGAATAAATATCTTGAATTAACAGGGGTGCAGCAACAAAATAGGGGACATTTTTAGCAGATAAAATGCTTTTAGCAACTTCAATTTGTCTGCCTGCTTCCATTGAACCAGCAGGACCTCCCACCAGGGGAAAACCGATGGTGGAAACAATGGCATCCACACAAACAGCTTCCTGAGATAGGGATTTAATTTCCACTTTCCCAAGTTGACGTTGTTGTAATTCATAATTTGTGGTCAATAAATCTCTAACTGCCACATGTGCTTCCACTCCATTGATAAAAATGGGGAGAGGAATTAATCCAGCTTGTTCAAAGCGACGAATTAATTGGGGAATATATGCTTGTTTCGTAATTACATGTTTCCGGTAAAGGAGAATTGCTACTGTTGGTAAGGGTAAATTAATTTTGTGATGGGATTTATACCATTGTAAATAGGCTTGAGGAGATGCAAAATAGCCCGGATATTCTGGATGAAGCAAACCGATATTTGGAGTTTCGATGATATCAGGAATTTGACCAACTTGTAAATCCAAATATTTTTCCGCTAACACCCAAAATAACGCTGCTACATTTTCACTACCACCCGCATTCCAATAACCGTAAATAATCAACCAATTGCGTAAATCTTGAACCTTACCAACAGGAATATATTTAAGTAACTTCGGACCAACTTTCAAAAAACTAATATATCCAGCTAATTTATCCTCTTCCCGACCATTACTAAACTTATCCAAAATAAACTTCACCGGTTTTGGCATTCCCTTGGGTTTATCTCCAATCGCAAATGCACCTAACCGGGTCATAGCCATTAATTCCAAAGCCGACTCAAACACCAAACGGATGGGTATATTGCTGATGCGATCGCGCAACCACATCACCTGGTCGTAATCAAATAATAAACTGCCAAAAAACCCGTCCGCACCCTGTAAAGCACTTTCCACTATCTCTGGTTGAGTAGTCAGGTCGCGATCGCTAAATACTTGTATATCCAATTCCCGACAGCGCTCCACTGCTATTTTTGCAGCTTGACGGTACAAATCGGCGTTAAATGACTCAAATCCGGCAATTAAAACAATCCGTTTCATACCCCTAACAATCGTGCGATCGCTTATTTCGATTTTTCTCTAGGTTAATTTTAACCTGATCCACCAATTTCCGCCTTGATTTTTCTACCGACGACCCACTGAAGATGACCCACCGGGTCGTCTCTACTGAAATTTTGGGAAATTCGGGTACACCATGATTGTATTTTGCATGACTTTTTTCATGGTTTTCAATGTTTGTACATCTATCTCCGGCTAGATTTCAAATAGTTTTTTTTGCTTTTAGATATTGATAATCAAAATATTAACTGTATTTGTAGTTGCAAAAACATTTTTGTCACCTCTTGAGTGTTTAAATCATCAAATTTGGTATAAAGGTTAAAATAGTTTTAATAATTAGGGGGTATTTTTGCCAAGTAATTTCTCTTAGAATTAGTTGTCGAATTTCATCTTCACAAGACTAACGCACAAACAAGCGAGTTATGTCATAGCAACGAAAATTCAGTAATCTTGCAACCGAATTATTTTCTAGTGATTCACCCATGTAGGCAGAGCCTTACCCTAGAGAATATTTGTACATACCCAACCATGTAGATTGAGTTTGAAGTGTGAACGCCCATGGCGCAGCTTCTCCCAGAGAAGATTATAAATAGTTTATATTTCTACTCCCTAATCTCTACTCCCTAATCCCTATCTAAAAGGGAATGCGGCAGTTAAAATAGATTACTTCTCCAGCCATTCATATTATTGATGAAATAATAGAAGGAATTACAAATAAAGTCTATACTAATTAGACACTAAAAAGTATCACTAACAGTTTGATTATGACATCAAAAACGACAATCACTTCCCCCAGGGATTCCCAGATTAAACCAACACTTTCTACTATTGATGCCGGTGCTTTAATTGTGGGGATGGTGGTTGGTGTCGGTATATTTGAAACACCAGCCTTAGTTGCAGCAAATACGGCTAATTCCCAGATAGCAATTATGGCTTGGATTTTGGGTGGAATTGTATCCTTGTTAGGAGCGTTATGCTATGCCGAATTAGCAACCACCTATCCCCATGCCGGTGGTACTTACTATTATTTGCAACGTGCATTCGGGCCTAGATTAGCTTTTTTATTTGCTTGGAGTCGGATGACAGTAATTCAGACTGGTTCGATTGCTTTATTAACCTTTGTATTTGGTGATTATGCTTCCCAATTATGGCGGTTAGGAGAATATTCATCAGCGATTTATGCATGTATGGCGATCGCATTATTAACTGTTGTCAATATTCTGGGAATTTACCAAGGCAAATTCACCCAAAATCTCCTGACTTTGGCCAAAATAATGGGGATCTTGTTGGTGATTGGAGTAGGTTTATTTATCGCTACAACTCCAGCTGCACCTGTTACTTCTAATCCGAATCAAACAACTACCTTTGGACTAGCAATGGTATTTGTGTTGTTAACCTATGGTGGTTGGAATGAAGCAGCTTATCTATCGGCGGAGGTGCGCAATGCTCAGAAAAATATGGTATCAGTATTATTGGGTAGTATCCTGGCAATTACCCTTATTTATTTATTGATGAATTGGGCATATTTACATGGTTTAGGATTGGCAGGAATGGCAAAAACCCAAGCACCAGCTGCGGAATTAATGCGACGTGGCTTTGGGGAAACCGGTGCGAAATTTGTCAGTTTTCTCATTGCAGTTTCGGCTTTTGGTGCTGCTAATGCTACCGTTTTCACTGGTGCGCGTAGTAACTATGCTCTCGGACAGGATTTTCAGATTTTTGCTTGGTTAGGTAGATGGAGTCGCAATCAAACACCAACAAATGCTTTAATTGTTCAAGGAATTATCGCCATTTTATTAGTTGGTTTTGGTGCATTCACCCGCAACGGCTTTAAAGCAATGGTGGATTACACCGCACCCGTATTTTGGTTGTTCTTTTTACTATCAGGTATTGCCCTATTTATATTGCGCGATCGCGAACCAAGACAAGTCCGTCCCTTTCGAGTCCCCCTCTATCCCATCATTCCTTTACTATTTTGCACCACCTGTGCCTATTTACTTTACTCTAGTGTCAATTATACGGGTATTGGTGGTAGCCTTGGTCTGGGAATTTTAATTGTTGGTATACCATTTTTATTCTTAGAACAATATTGGTAGCCTTAGTCTGGGAATTGTCATTACTGGTATACCAATTTTACTTTTGGAAAAATAAGGGAATCTCAAAGCATAAATTGTTAACTGTACCCTGCGCAAAGACTTGACCGATGACTGTTAATTTTCAACTGTTAACAGCTAACTGTCAATAATCCATCAATTTGCAAGTTTCAATTTTCAAATTCATCATCAAGGAGCAAAGCAAACCAATGTTTAGAATTGCACTCGCAACCATTGCCAGTTTAATGTTAGCAAGTTGCGCGGAACAAGTTAGTTCTGTACCGAATAACGAAACCCCATCAAACACAGTTAATGTTCAACAAACAACACCAGCAGAAGCACCCACTAGAACACCGGATGTTGTTTTCGTTCCCACCCCACCGGAAGTAGTGGATAAAATGTTAGAAATGGCTAATGTCGGTAAGGATGATGTCCTCTATGACTTGGGTAGTGGAGATGGACGGATTCCCATCGCTGCTGCTCAAAAATTCGGTACTCGTGGTGTTGGTATTGACATTGACCCGGAACGGGTTCGAGAAGCCAAAGAAAATGCGAAAAAAGCAGGTGTGGAAGATAAAGTGACTTTCCTGCAACAGGATTTATTTAAAAGTGATTTTAGCGAAGCTACCGTCGTTACTCTCTACCTTCTCCCGGAGTTGAATGTTAAATTGCGACCACAACTTTTTGAACAACTCAAACCAGGGACTCGGATTGTTTCCCATGCGTTTGATATGGGTGATTGGAAACCAGAAAAAACAGCTACCGTCAATGGACGTACTGTCTATTTTTGGACAATTCCAGAGAAAGTTCCCGCCAATCTTTCCAAATAAATTGACCGGAAATATCCAGAACATTTATCTAGTGACTACGCTCTGCGTGGTCACCCAGTGAATGAGGGTTACCACCTTGATTCACGAGGCTGGAGCCTCACATCCTTGGACTCCCACGCGGAGCATGGGAGCTAGGGAAATGGTATGTGTATTCACATCCTTGGACTCCCACGCGGAGCATGGGAGCTAGGGAAATGCTAGGCGTATTTCCGCCGACTTGTACTAGTCCCATTTGAGTTAAATATTTAATCATGTTGACTGTCAACAATTAACAATCAATACGTTTATTCTATCGACTTTTTAAAACAGAACTTACCATCGATAACAAAGCTTCCCTTGCATCTTTTAAACTTTGTGCCATTGGTTGTTGAGTTTGTAAAAAGACCCGTGCGCAATTACGTCCTGGCATTCCGGAAATAGAACCACCAGGATGGGTTCCCGCACCAGTTAGAAATAAGCCTTCAAAGGGGGTTTTATAATTAGCTAACTCTGGTAAGGGTCGGAAGAATACCATCTGTTCTAAAGTCATGTCAATGTGGTAATAATTACCCTTATAGGCTCCTAATCTTTCTCCTAATTCTGCTGGACTTTCCACCCGACGAGCAATAATTGCATTTTTGAGATTAGGTGCATATTCGGCAATTTTATCAATCACCTTATCCGCCACTTGATGTTTTAAATTCTCTGTCCATCCAGTTCCTTTTAAACCAGTTCCTTCCACCCCTTTAATTTGGTAGGGAGCAAAAAATTCAATCCATAAAGTGTGTTTTCCAGGCGGTGCTAAACTTGGATCAAGGGCGCTGGGTAACGCCATATAAACAGAAGGATTACTATCAGGAATTTCCCCCATCATACATTTAACATGGGCTTCTTCTACATGGGCAACCGAATCAGCAATTAAAATCGAACCAATGAGATATGCATCTTGATGTTGATGGTGTACAAACCTTAAGGGTTCATCTAGTGCCAAATCTATCTTTAATATAGTTTCATTATTATTAATAATTCGCCGTTCTAACCGTTCCCATAATCCTGGATCAACTGTATCCACATCAGTTTTATCTAACATTTGTAAAAATAATCTTTGGGCATCAATATTAGAGATTACGCCACACCTCGCTCGATATTCTTGACCACCTTGAACGCGCACACCCACGGCTTTACCATTATCAATTAAGACTTTTTCTACATGTTTATCAGTGAAAATATCTCCACCTTTACTCTTGACTAAATTTACCAAAGCTTGAACTAAAGCACCCGTACCTCCTCGTGGACGAGCCATTCCGGGATTATGGCGCATCGCCATCATCATTGCTCCGATTCCCAAATTTTTCTGGGAAGGTGGGACACCCATTTCTGCTGCTAATCTAGCCAAAGGTGCTTTTAAAAACTCCGAGTCAAACCACTCATTTAAAATATCCTCCGCACTCGATAGCATGTTACGGACAAAATCCATTGTTTTATTTACCGAGCCGAGTGTGCTGACCAAATCCTTGATTTTACTGAAATTATAATTACCAGCAATATCAATAATTGATTTCGGAGGTGCATTAAACATTGGTGTTAGAGCATTAATTATCTTTAACCAATATTCCGTATATTCAGCATATTTTGCCGCATCTCTAGGACTATATCGAGCAATTTCCCCACAGGTTTTTTCCAGGGATTTATGACCTAAAAAGTACTTACCATCGGGATGGGGACAAAAGACTACCGGGTCACATGGGAGATATTCTAAACCATATTTTTCCAATTCTAATTCCTGGACAACTGGTCCGAGGTGAATAAATTCATGGTCAATGGCACACAAATTAAATTTAAAACCAGGTGCGGTTTCTGGTAAACATTCCTCTGTAGTTGCTGCACCTCCGGGTACAGAACGTTTTTCCAACAGAAGCACATTATAACCAGCCTTCAGCAGATAAGCTGCACAGACTAACCCATTATGTCCAGCACCGATAATAATTACGTCGTAGGTTTGCATAGGGAAGCGAAGGTGAAAAATCTATCCAGTTCATATTTCTCATACATCCCTAGAAATTATAAAATTATAGGGAATAGTCCGTGACGGGAGTAGGGTAAAAGTGTTTTCTGATTTCATACTTACCACTCACTGACGAGAAATTCAGAACAAGATACTCCTATTGTTATACTTTTTGGGAAATAGTGGGTAGAGAAACAGAACTTGATTTAGATTTAATTCGCATCGGGACTCCACCACTGGGGACAATTGTAATACCTCGACGCTGGGGATATACGGTTTTTCGGTGGAGTAATTCGAGTTGATAATTTAACATAATAGTTGCGAAAACTAATTTCAATTCATACATGGAAAAGGCTGAACCAATACAACCTCGATAACCTCCACCAAAGGGTAGGTATTCAAATGACGAAAATTTACGTTCGAGAAATCTTTCGGGAATGTATGTGGTAGGTGAATTATAGGTATGGGAACGACGGTGAGCAAGATAGATACAGGGGATTAAAACCGTATTGGGTAAAAATTGATATTTGTCTATTTGCACAGGTTCTTTGACAATGCGAGGGGTACAAATTAAAGCGATGGGATGGAGACGCATTGTTTCTTTACAAACTGCATCTAAATAGGGTAATTGAGTAATTTCCTCTGGGGTGGGAATGGGATTTAAACTATTTAATTCCTGAAGCAATTTAGTTTTGACCTGGGGGTGGGAATGAACCAGATAAAACAGCCAACATAATACTCCGGAGGTGGTTTCATATCCCAGGAGTAATAGGGAAATTAATTGGTCTTTGAGTTCAGTATCGTTCAGGGATTTTCCTGTACTATCTCGCGCTGATAATAACAGGCTTAAAATATCTTGTGTTTCCGATTTTCGCTGGAAATTTGCAGTTGAATTTAGCTGCTGACGACGTTGATGAATTTCCTGATAAATCAAATCATCAATTTGTTTTTTGCGATACAAATAATTACCCCAGGGACTAAATTTTCCCCAATCTTTTTGCAAACTAGGAAAGAAGAATAAACTGGAATACCAAGGAGTAGTAATATCATGCAGCAAACTAGTTAATAAGCGTCGTAGTTTCTGATAATTTTCGCCAGGACTTATCCCAAATACAACTTGCAAGATAATTTGTAAAGTAATGTCTGGCATTAGAGATTGCATTTTGACTTCCTTTCCCAGCGACCATGTGCTGATAGCTTCTTGGGTGATTCGACAAATTATTTCCCCATAGGCTCGAATTTTTTCTCCGTGAAAACTTGGTAATAATAAGTTGCGTTGGCGACTATGTTCGGAGGTTGGTTGGAGGACAAGGGAATTATCCCCAAATAACGGCTGAAAAACATAGGTAGGGGTTTGAAAATCAAGTTTGCCGGCCGGAATTGCAAATACTTGCGCGATCGCATCCGGACTACTCAGAAAAACAATAGGAGGGGAATTCCAACCCATAACACGGGTAGTAAATATATCACCTGCCATCGATGCACACTGGTCGAGAAATTGGGTGGGATGGGTAATTAGTTGTAGAGTCTGGATAACTGGAGGGATGGGAATTTCCTGGGGTAAATGCATGGAAATCAAAATACTTGATCAACCTGAGTAGAGAGTTTTCCCTATTTTCCCATTAATCAACTCATTGGTATTCACTGAAAATGAAAATCACCCCGACTTTATTTATCTGCGGTGAAAGTATAAAATTCGACTTGCAAAAAAACTATTTTTTTCATGTATAGGGGATGACATTTGGTGGTTGGTTGAGATAAAACAGTAATGCAATCCCAGCGATCGCAACTACAACCCCTGCGATCGCTCTTCCAGATATTTTTTCTCCTGTGAACACTGCTAGGGGCAAAATAAAGATAGGACTGGTTTGGAGCAAGGTTTGGGCTATGCCTGTCGGAGTTAGTTTAATCGCTGTTTGTTGTAACCAGATGCCTAAATAGGTTCCGCAAAAGGCGGCGACAATGGTGGCAATCACAATCTTCAGGTTTGTGAATTTACGTAAATCAGCTAAAAAATTGCCACGTGGAAATACTGTGATTAATAGTATTAAAGTCACTTCTCCAGCACTTAAACGTAGTAGAGCAACCCATAGGGGACTAACCGTTGTCATTTTGAAGGCAGCGCGGGATAAAATCACACCAATGGAGTTGGTAATGGCTGTTAACAGACCCCAAGTGGTTCCCTGTAGCAATTGGGAATAACCTCTAAACACCTGATCAGTGGTTCGTTCCGTTATCACCCAAGCAACACCGATAATTGTCAGAAAAATCCCCCACCAAGCTTGAATTTGAAGTTGTTCATCGAGAAATAATAATCCAAAAATAGCAGTTAAAGGGGGAGCTAGGGTTCCCAGAAGTAAGGTTCGACGCGCTCCCAAGGAATTAATCGCCGCAAAAAAAATCGTGTCACCCACACCAATACCGATGACACCACTCAATAATATCAAAGTGAGGGACAACAAGGGTAAGGAGGGTAGAGAATCACCGACAAGGAAAATTGTCAAAATTAAAAATGCGATCGCAATTATGCCTTTGAACAAGTTTAATAACAATGGTGGAATAACTTCACCAACTCGTCCGTATAATACAGAAGCAACAGCCCACAACCCAGCTGCACTCAAGGCTGCTATTTCCCCAACAAAGTTACTCATCACCAATTTTCCCCACCACCCATAAGTTTCAATATCCGATATGACAATGATTTCCTCGATTCCATCTGCTATCTAGTTGGAGATTTGAGAGAATTGGTACTACATTCATGCAAAAATGGGGGACGAAGAATAACCATCCCCCTCCTGTATTTCGCTCCTCCTTTCTAAGTTTCCGGTTTCAACAAGGGAAAGGCAATCACATCCCGGATACTGGGACTATCTGTTAATAGCATCACCAAACGGTCAATACCGATACCTAAACCACCTGTTGGAGGCATACCATGTTCCAAGGCAGTTAGAAAATCCTCATCCACACCCTGAGCTTCTAAATCACCTGCGGCTTTACGTAGAGCTTGTGCTTCTAAGCGTTGACGTTGATCGATGGGGTCAGTTAACTCGGAGAAACTGTTAGCGGTTTCCCTCCCGACAATAAATAATTCAAATCTTTCTACCAAACCAGGTTTACTCCGGTGGGGTTTAGCTAGGGGTGATATTTCCAATGGGTAATCGAGAACAAAGGTGGGTTGAACCAAGGTCGTTTCCACCTTCTCTTCAAAAGCTAAATTTAACAGTTTACCGATGGATGTACATTCATCGACACCAGGTATACCCGCATTTTTACAGGCAGTTTTTGCCACTTCTAAATCGGTAAATTCCGTAAAGTCTAAACCCGTGGCTTCCTGAACTACATCATGCATCGTTACCCGTCGCCAAGGAGGTGTTAAATCTACTGGTTGCTCCTGGTAGGTAATTTTCAAAGTTCCCAAGGTTTCTTGAGCGACAGTGGTAATAATCCCCTCCGTTAAATCCATCATATCATTATAGTCGGCGTAGGCTTGGTACACCTCAATGGAAGTAAACTCCGGGTTATGACGGGTAGAAATTCCCTCATTACGAAAAATCCGCCCTAACTCAAATACCTTTTCAAACCCACCCACAATTAATCTTTTTAGGTGCAACTCGGTGGCAATGCGTAGGTACAGTTCCATTTCCAAGGTATTATGATAGGTGATGAAAGGTCGTGCATCCGCACCTCCGGCTTCTGCTTGGAGAACAGGAGTTTCAATCTCTAAAAAACCCCTTTCATCTAGGTAACGACGAATACCTGCGGTAATTTGGGCACGACGGCGAAAAGTTTGACGAACTTCAGGATTAACAATTAAATCTACGTATCTTTGGCGATAGCGTTTAGCAACATCTGTTAAACCATGCCATTTATCCGGCAACGGTAACAGAGATTTAGTGAGAATGGCAAATTCATGGACATGAATCGATAATTCGCCCTTTTGAGTTCGCTTTATTGTCCCTTTCACGCCGACGATATCACCAGCATCCGTCAACTTATCTAGGGATTTGAAAAAATTAGGAATTTCTGGCATTGCTTCCTCAATTGTCTGCTTCTCCAGATACAACTGGATTTTGCCAGATTCATCTTGCAGCGTACAAAAAGCCAGTTTTCCCATAAATCGCCGTGCCATAATTCGTCCGGCGATCGCAACTTGTAAATCCGCTTCAGCTCCACTTTCTAAGTCTACAAACATTTCTTGGAGTTGAGCTGCTGTATGGGTTATCTCCCAACGGTAGGCATAGGGGTTCGCGCCAAGTTGCTTAATTTGTTCAACTTTCTCTAAGCGCGTAGCACGAATATCTTCTTCCGACATGGTTAGGAACTCTATGGGGCAAAGTTCATTATAGAATTTTTCGCGTAGAGACGACCCCTCAAGTCGCCTCCGGATTTAACCGGAAAATATGAAAATATATTGTTGATCTCTACCTTTTGGCCTTGTTTTTCTCTGCTGAAATTCGCTAATCTAATAATTAAGATGGAAACCTCGTAGTTGATTGCATCGAAAGTTGTTTAAACTTCGATTATTGGTCTTATGTGTAGATACATTAAGGTCTATAAGTAGTAGCGAGGCGACTTTCTTAAATAAATGTAAAATCAAAAGTTTCATCCGTATAAGTACGAGTGACATTTTTAGAAATAGCAAGTTAGAACTTAGGGGAAATCTTGCGTAAGTAAATTTCCATACAGAGTCAAGTAAACGAGTAGATATACTCATAGTCTTTAGTACCACCAAGTTTCTATTTCCGAAAATGTCCTGACCGACTTTAAGCGGTATAGGTGCCGATTTTGGCGAGGATTAAGCAACAAATAGTATTTTTTCCAAAACGCGTCCCGTCCTCGCGAGATTTGTGCTAGGCTTTCTTTACTAAGCACGGAATATTATACAATTCCGACAAATCTTAACCACGATTAAGAATAGTGTTATTTTCCAGTTATTGGCATTTTCTGGCAGGAAATGCTGAATTCTGATGATAATTTCTGGTTAATACTGGTTGAGAAAATTATCCCCAAAAAACTCTTTTATCCCACTAATATTTTCCAGCGAGCTATGTTTTTAGAAACCCGTAAAACAAATAACATTTCGATTGTTTCCAAAGCTACAAATTCCCAGTTAGAAGCAGTAGCAAAGCAAATCTTAAAAGATAATAAAGAAAATTTAGTTTCCGTTCATAGCGGTGCGACGGTAGCATTTCCGACAAGCAATGAACGAGAACTTCCCCGTTATGCAGATGCGCAACAGCCACCGATACGTAAACCAGCACGACTCAAATCGAACATTTGGCAGTGTGTGCAGACTTTACCAGGAAATTCACCAGCAGTAGCAATTAGTCCGAATGGGGAATTGTTAGCCAGTGGGAGTATCCAGATTAAACTGTGGGATTTGCAGACAGGGAATTGGGTGGACACCATATCTGGAAATACGGGAATTCTCAAGGCTTTAGCATTTACCCCTGACGGGAAACAGTTGATTAGTGCGGGTTTGAGTCAAAGGATTCGTGTCTGGAATCTTCAGAGTGGGAAACAGGTGCGTGCATTTACCCCCCATGCTTATGCGGTGAATTCAGTAGCTATCCATCCCCAAGGAAAAGTATTTGCGAGTAGCGATCGCGGTAAGGGGATACAGCTATGGCAACAAGATTGTGAGAGTGCGATCGCTTCATGGTTAACCCATCAGGATTGGGTTTGCAGCGTTAAATTCAGCAGTGATGGTCATTTATTGGCTAGTGGTAGCTACGATAAAACCATTAAGGTTTGGGATGTGGAGGAAGGAACAGAAATTGCCACATCACCGGAATTTTCATCCCGACTCAATCAAATCGCTTGGAGTGGGGATAACTCAGTAATTGCTTGTGCTGGTGCAGATGGAACCTTGGGTCTATGGTTTTTACTCACAGGTGAAATCAAAACCATCAGTGCAGATAGCGATGAAATTTATACCGTTGCTTTTCATCCTCAAGGGAATCTGGTGGTAACAGCAGGAAGCGATCGCACAGTCAAATTCTGGAGTATTCACACTGGTCAGGAAATAGTCCGATTGACTGGACATGAGAATACAGTGAAAAATGTCACCTTCAGTTGGGATGGGGAAACCCTCGTCAGTGCGGATAACGATGGTGTGATTAAAGTTTGGCAACAAGCGTAGTCACCCACATGGGATTTGGGATTGGGATGACTCCAGGTAGACGGAGGTTCCTTCTTTAGACGTGCAAACAAACAGACGTAGTGAAGAACTGCGTCTTTTTTCTGTTGCGAAAACAAGAGTAGGGAGTAGGGAGTAAGAGAAACTTCGTTACGTACATCTACGGTTCTGGTGTTAGCAGTAGATGTCGGCTACCACCTGTTCCCCACCCTGACTAAAAGACTTTTTCCACAGACCCCAAATAGATTTTGCTGAATATGATTTATTGGTGTACCTTTTGCGTTAATAATTTTCTAGGGGGGATAATTTGTTGATTTATATTTATCCTGTCTGTTGACGACCCGATTTTCCAAAATCATGCCTCGCACACCAACGTTAACTTTTGACCGTGGGACTTTACTGTTACATCCACCACCCCGTGGGAGAGGATGGATGGATTTTGCAACTTGGGATGACCGAGTGGAAAAATTCCGGATTCCGGCGATCCAATATCGCCCCTTGGTGGAAAAAATGCAGGCAGAAAATATAGATTTTGTTGATCAGGCGAAGGGCTTTTTTCCATTAGAGTTGACTCCAGGGATGGTAATGGAACCTTACCCCCATCAAACGGAGGCTTTGACGGCTTGGAAATTGGCAGGGAGACAGGGAGTGGTGGTTTTACCCACGGGAGCGGGAAAAACCTATTTGGCTCAGTTGGCGATTGAATCGACTCCCCGCACTAGTTTGATTGTGGTTCCGACTTTGGATTTAATGCACCAGTGGTATGCCCATCTCAAAGCTGCTTTTCCGGATACGGAGGTGGGTTTATTGGGGGGAGGTGCGCGAGATAAAACGCCGATTTTGATTGCTACCTACGATAGTGCAGCTATCCATGCGGAAACCTTGGGAAATATGTATGCTTTGGTGATTTTTGATGAATGTCACCATCTGCCAACGGATTTCTATCGGGTGATTGCGGAATATACGATCGCTCCCTATCGTTTGGGTTTGTCGGCAACTCCGGAACGTAGTGACGGTAAACATGCGGATTTAAATATCTTAATTGGTAGAGAAGTATACCGCAAGCGAGCGGAGGATTTGGCGGGTAAGGCTTTAGCGGAACATAAGGTGGTACAAATTAAGGTGCAGTTATCTCAGCAGGAACGGCAACTTTACCATGAGTTGATGCAAACCCGCAATAATTTTCTTCGGGATACGGGAATATCTTTGGGTAGTTTGGATGGTTGGCAACGATTTGTCCAAATGAGTGCGCGATCGCAAACTGGTAGACGGGCAATGTTGGCTCACCGTCAAGCGAAGGAAATTGCTATCGGTACGGATGGAAAAATTCGTACTCTGGCGAATATTCTCACTCAACATTATCCAGAACGGGTATTAATTTTTACGGCTGATAACGCGACTGTTTACCGGATTTCTCTAGAGTTCCTCATCCCAGCGATTACTCACCAAACCCCAGTGAAGGAACGTCACGAAATTTTAACTAAATTCCGCAATGGGGAATATTTAACGGTGGTGGCTTCCCATGTTTTGAATGAAGGGGTGGATGTACCTGCAGCTAGTATTGCCGTGATTCTTTCGGGAACCAGTTCGGCTCGTGAGTATACCCAGCGTCTGGGACGGATTCTCCGCAAAAATAGTGATGGAAATAAACAGGCAATTTTATACGAAGTAATTGCGGAAAATACGAGTGAAGAGGGAATATCAGCCCGTCGTCGTCAGCAAGCGGATAAACCGGAAACAAAAACTGCATCCCCACGGGGTAATCTCCAGGTTGTTTATAGTCAGCAATCGGAAACAAGTGTACCTCGTGCAGCCGAACAATTGAACCTGTGGGATGATTATTCCGCCAAGAAGTAATACGCATTCGCCTAGGGATTCCTGTGGAGTATCACTGACAATTACTTCTTGTTACAAACCTTAAAGAAAATGTTATCTAGGGATAGCCCGGTTGAAAAATGAAGGTATTACAATCGTAGCGGGCTAACTTGCTGCTCAGTCGTAATTAGGAGGATAACTGAGTTATGTCCGATTTAAACCGAGGCATCATGAAATTTGATGGTGCTGACTCGCCGAAACTGGTGATGATTTCTAGTATTATTCTGTTGGGTTCGATTGCGGCGTTAATTTTGTGGGCTTTGCAAACAGCCTATGCGGTTGGTTAATGTTTTGAGAATCTTCCCTGACTTGCTTTTGAGTTCGGCTTTGTGGTGAATTTTGTTGTTTAACCGTAATTTTGACCATTTGTAAAGTTACTAAAAAGACGTTTTATTACTGAACAGAAATGGGCGCGGTGATCAAAATCGCGCCTCTAACTATAAAAATTTTTTGTTTCATGTTTGAATTATTAGATTTTAGATAGGAAGATAAATCTAACTTCTAATATTTGAACATGCTTGGACTTTGGGATTTCGTTTTAATTTTTGTGATCTGTCCGATATTGGGTGCGTTACCGTTAGTTGGGTGGGTGACGCAGCTATTAACACAAGGTAAATTCAGACGAATACCGGCAGCGAAGATAGGGGTAGCAGCAGCATTTTACTATGGGGGAACACCGGTGGGAATTGCAGCGGTGTTGCTGGAGGCTTTTAAGGGGATTGGGGCGGTTTTAAGCGTGCGTGGACTGCTGGGGACGGTTTCCGGTTGGGAATTGGTGGCTTTAGCTGGGGTGGTTGTCGGTCGCTACGGAGCAACTCGCAGCGTGGGGACAATCAATGCTGTTTGGGGTTTGTTTGTCCATGACCCTCTGGTTGCCGCTTGTGTGTTTATCTTGACTGCTGTGAGTTTTTCGATTATCCGCTCCCGTCAAGCAGCGAAATTTGGGGTTTTGATTATCTTCCCCCTAATTGTGGCCATTCTCAACCCAGAGAACGGGTTACGTATTGGTGGGGCGATCGCTCTCTCCCTGGTTTTGGCTTGGATGTATAATCAATCACCCAATATTCAGGATGATGGGATTAGCTTAAATTATCAGGAGTCGCCATCGGGGGGCAATAATTTATTTCGTCGTGACCACAGGATTTTGTCACTGGATGAGGAATTGAGTCCAGAAGTTGTGGGTCAAAAGGCGGCAATGTTGTCACAAATGAAGCGGTGGGGTTATCCCGTTCCCCAGGGTTGGGTTTTGTTTCCCTACGATGACCCGCAATTATTGTTTGATTATTTACAGCCATCAGAACTTTCGCCGTTGGTGGTGCGTGCTTCGCCGGTATTTGAGGAGTTTGACGGTGCTGCTGCGGGTTTATATGCAGGGGTAATTAACGTTACCAGTCAATCGGCATTACAAGCAGCAATTGCTCAGGTACAAGCATCCTACAATAGTCCCACAGCAATACAATATCGACGTGATCGCCAAATTCAGGATGGAGCGATGGCGATTTTGATTCAGCAGCAGGTGCGAAGTGTGTATGCTGGGGTTGCCTTTAGTCGTGACCCGATGACCCAGGAAGCAGATGCGATCGCCATTGAAGCTTGTACTGGACAGGGAAATTTGGTGACTAGTGGACGGATGACACCGGAGTTTTATCGGGCTTTTGTGTTGGAGTCAGCGAATACTTCCACCATTAGTTTACAAGGGGAGGGACAGATTCCCCCCGTAATTATTAAACAGGTTGCCTATTTAACTCGGAAAATAGAGTCCCATTGTTACGGTGTTCCCCAGAATATTGAATGGTGTCACGATGGACAAACCCTATGGATTTTACAAGTCCGTCCGGTTTCTACGTTACTACCGATTTGGACTCGTAAAATTGCCGCCGAAGCCATTCCTGGTATGATTTCTCCCTTGGCTTGGTCAATCCATTCTCCCTTAATTTGTAGCGTTTGGGGAGGGATTTTCGCCCTGATTTTAGGGGAACGGTCTTTAGGATTAGATTTTAATGAAGCTGGTAGATTATATTTTTCCCGTGCCTATGTCAATGCCACTTTATTAGAGCAAATATTTCGCCGTTTAGGTTTACCAGCTCAAAGTCTAGAATGGTTGATCCAAAATACAGAGTTAGAGAGGATTCCTTGGGACACTCTATTTCGCAACTTACCTGGTTTATTCCGATTGTACGGCAGGGAATTATTTTTAAGGCAAGATTTCCATCGCGATAGCCACCGAAGATTTGCGATCGCGATTTCCCAACTTTCCCAGGAGCAACGTGATACCCTAACTCCGACCCGGTTGTTAGCACGGATTGATTATGTATTAGAAGTTTTACAACGGGCTACCTATTATTATGTGTGTGTACCCTTGAGTGTGACGTTTCGCCAACGGATTTTTCGGGTAAAGGATGGGGATATTGACTATTATCGTACCCCTGATGTGGCGGCTGTACGCTCCCTTTACGACCTTGCAACCTCGGCGAAAAACCTGTTAACGGAATTTGACCCCGATAATGTCTACGAAGATTTACAGGTATCCCAGGAAGGGCAAAAAATTCTCGCTCAATTGGAAGATTTAATCAAAAAATATGGATATTTAACGGCAACAGGTGCAGATATTACTTCCCCAACTTGGTCAGAAGATTCCCAACCAGTCCGTCAATTATTTATGCAATTAATGTTAGGTAATGAAGCCGATTTTGGTCGTCAACTTCGTCGTCCGTGGCGCAGTAAATTTGTCCAAAGTCGCGCTAATTTAAAAGGACAAGTAGCAGAAATCTATGCCCAATTAATTGCCGAATTACGTTGGTGTTTTTTAGAATTAGAAAAACATTTTCTCCAATCAGGATGGTTGCAACAACCAGGAGATATCTTCTTTTTAGAATTGGAAGAAATCCGTCAACTCCTCCACAAAACCGAAACCCATACCATTTCCCGTCTCCAACTACTAGCTTACCAACGGCGATCGCAATATTCCCAACATCAACAAGTTAACCCCGTCCC
>CALJJQ010000063.1 GCA_937973965.1 uncultured Calothrix sp.
TGTATGCGGATCAAACACGGGTGCGACAGGTATTATTGAATTTGTTGAGTAATGCAGCCAAATTTACCACCAACGGTCGAGTTAGTCTCAGTGTCAAAATTCAACCCGACAAAACCCAAGAATCAGCCAAGGAAATCATTACTTTTACTGTCACCGATACGGGGATTGGAATGACCTATCACCAACAACAATTACTATTCCAACCTTTTACTCAAGGAGACGCTTCAACCACCAAGAAATACGGTGGAACGGGTTTAGGATTAGCAATTAGCCGTCACTTCTGCGAAATGATGGGTGGTGATATTGTCGTTAAAAGTCAACCCGGTGGTGGATCAACTTTTATTGTTAGTTTACCTTTAGTGGTGGAGGGGTGAAAGGATTTTAGATTTTGGATTTTGGATTTTGGATTTTGGATTACCCATAAATCTCAATCGCAAATCCGAAATTGCTTGACTGGAATTAAAGTGGGGGGAAGTGTAGCTTACTAGTGCCACGCGGTGTAAATACGCCTACCTTTTCCCTCGCACCCATGCTCCGCGTGGGAGCAGAATCTACGAGGTTTTTCCCTCGCACCCATGCTCCGCGTGGGAGCAGAATCTACGAGGTTCCTACCTCATGAATGAAGGCAGTAATCCTCGCTGACTGAGTAACCACGCAGAGCATGGTCACCAGATAATCGAAAATACTAAATTGCTTACTACTCCCAATTCCCTATTCCCCACTCCCAAAAAACGAGCTTGTTAAGTATTAAAAGCGACTTTTCAAACAACCTCTTAGTCCTAACTTTATCAGCGCAGATCAGATTTTGGTCTAAATGACTGACAACACCCATCAGAAATAGATAGATTATAGGTATTACCCTCCAGACAGGTAGTCAAGATGCTGCAAACACAGGAAGTATTACAACATCGTTACCAACTGGAACGTCAACTTGGCGATAATGGAGTGCGACAAACTTGGTTAGCCAGGGATTTGCAAGCAACGGAAGCTGAACATGAATTAGTGGTTGTGAAAATGTTGGCTTTTGGTGGTGCAGTTCAGTGGGATGATTTAAAGTTGTTTGAACGGGAAGCGCAAATCCTGAAGGCGATTGATCATCCTCGCATTCCTAATTATATTGACTATTTTTGTGTGGATGACCGCACTTTATGGTTTGGTTTGGTGGAGGAATATATTGCTGGGGAATCTTTTAAGGATTTGTTAAATCGTGGACAACGTTTTAGCGAAAAACAAGTACGAAAAATTGCCAAGGAAGTTTTACAAATTCTGATTCATTTACATGAGTTAAATCCAGTCGTTCTTCACCGCGATATTAAGCCAAGTAATTTAATTTATGGGGAAGATGAACATGTATATTTAGTCGATTTTGGCGCTGTTCAGGATAAGGCTGCAAGGGAAGGGGTGACATTTACAGTGGTGGGAACCTATGGTTATGCACCAATGGAACAATTTGGTGGAAAAGCGGTTCCAGCTTCCGATTTATATGCTTTGGGAACAACTCTGATTCATTTATTAACAGGAATATCTCCTGCGGATTTACCCCAGAAGGATTTACGTGTGCAATTTAGTGACCATGTGAATTTAAGTCCTGCTTTTATGAGTTGGTTACAAAGGATGGTTGAACCTGCACCAGAAAATCGATTTCAAACGGCTCAACAGGCTTATTATGCATTGCGACATGGATCAAAAAAACGGAGTGATAATTCATCTTTAGCTGCCGTAACTAAAGAGAGATTTATTAATAATTCTGGCTGTGGAATTAGTAGTCAAGAAATGGTTCCCGAAGAAATTTTAGGTTGGAATTGGGGAGCATTTTTAATGCCGTGGCTTTGGTTATGGACAAATAATGTTTGGTTGGGATTATTGTGTTTTATTCCCAATGTTGGTTTTGTGATGACGATTATTTTGGGGGTGAAAGGGAATGAATGGGCTTGGAAGTCCCGACGCTGGCGTAGCATTGAACACTTTAAACAACATCAAAGAGGTTGGGCGATCGCAGGAATTTTGCTGGGTGCGCCGTTGAGTTTTCTCTTGTGGTTAGTCACTTTTGCGGCTATTGTGGGAATATTTGTTTAGCTAGCATAGTTCTTGAGTATATTTTCTATTCGATATTGCTTGTAATATTTATTTTTGCTTACCTGGCAATTCTACCATGCTACAACCCCAAAAAGTTTTACAAAATCGCTATCAATTAAAATCTTTACTCAGTAAAAATGCGGCTCGCCAAACTTGGTTAGCAACTGATTTCAAGCGAGTTGAAAATATTGAAAATGATGTTGACAATACTGATGCAAATAATCTTGAAAATAACCAAAATGCACAGGTTGTTGTCAAGTTATTGGCTTTTGGTGGAGATGTAGAGTGGGAAGATTTAAAGTTATTTGAACGGGAAGCTCATATACTAAAACAAATCCAATTGGAGCAAATTCCTCAATATATTGATTATTTTTCTCTGGATGATCGGGTATTATGGTTTGCGCTAGTGGAAGAATATATTCCTGGTCATTCTTTCAAAGAATTATTAGAAAATAGTCATCGCTTCACTGAAGCCCAAGTCAAACAAATTGCCATAGAAACTTTAAATATTTTGATTTATCTCCATGAGTTAAATCCACCCATTCTCCACCGCGATATTAAACCTAGTAATTTAATTTGGGGTGAGGATGAACATGTTTATCTTGTGGATTTTGGTGCAGTCCAAGATAAAGCTGCTAAGGAAGGGGTAACTTTTACAGTTGTGGGAACCTACGGCTATGCACCCATTGAACAATTTGGTGGGAAGGCTGTTCCTGCTTCTGATTTATATGCTTTAGGAACTACTTTAATCCACCTTTTGACGGGTATTTCTCCAGCAGATTTACCTATCCGGGATATGCGGATTCAATTTCAGGATAAAGTTAGTATTAGCTCAAATTTTGAATATTGGCTCGTAAAAATGACCGAACCTTCGGTGGAAAAGCGGTTTAAAACTGCTCGTCAAGCTCTCCAAAGTCTACAGGAAAATCGAGCTAGTCGTATATCTGGAAGAGTTGCTTTACCAATTTACAGTCGTATTATCGTCCAAAAAACTTCTGATATTTTAGCCATTAAAATCCCTAATCCCAATTCATCTGGATTAGGAAATATAGGCTCTACCGTTTCCTTTTCGATACTTTGTTTCTTTGTATTTCTATTCATCCTCTTCTTTCTATCTGTATTCGGTTTATTAATTGGAACGGTTTTACTAGTCCTTACAATTATGTTGGGATACACAATGCTGTTATCATACTTTGGCTATCAACGAATTGTTTTAACAGCAGAATTATTTGAAATTCAACTTTGGTTATTTAAGTGGTGTATTAGTCGTAAACAAGGTGAAAATGCTAGTATCCAAGACGTTTTCCAAAGTGTCATCCAAACGAATGCAAAAAATTCATTTCAAGTCAATAACCTGGAAGGTCAAGAAATGGTAACCATCCAAACCGACACGAATCGCTATTCCTTTGGTGTGGGATTAAGTGCAATGGAATGTCTCTGGGTTGCTCAAGAAATAAAAGACTGGGTGCGATCGCATTAACTAGGGTCTGCTGTAAAAGTCTTTTCGTGAGGGTAGGGGTAGGGAATAGGGAATAGTTTTAAGCCAAAAATTCCTCTTTGTTATTGGTTACTAAAAATTACAGCGTTGCATTGTTGCGGGATGATAATCCAATTTGCATAGGCTGAAACTTTTGTTGAATCAAGAAAAATTTCTGCACGTAGATTAAAATCATCCCTTGATTATGCAACGCCAAAATTACGGATCCAAGGTTTTTGCTCTGTATGCCTATTGTTTGCACTGGTTGCGACTAAGATACCCTCCAAAGCGTACATGATAAGACTTTTAGCGTTTTTCAGCAAACCCTAATCATACCCTGGGTCAAACGGACGAAAACACGATGAAAAAAGCAGCCTAACAAACACTTCTTGTTAGACTGCTGTAAATTCTTTTCAATGGAGCTTATGGGAGTCGAACCCATGTCCTTAATGGGTAATTACCCCCGCATCATTCACAGGTTTAGCCTTTCTCATCCTCAAGGCGGGAAGCGTTCATTGTCCCGAGCGCTAGGATGCTCTGGTAAGGTCTTAGTTAGAAAGTCCACCAGAGGGAACTAACTAACGCATCCGTTGGGGGTTGCCTCTAATGCTTAACGGAGTCACACTAGAAGCTCTCGAACCTGTAAGAGGTAATTAGGCAGCTACTAGAGCTTGCTTACGAGAAAAAGCAACGATGTTGTTTGCATCTATATTTAAGCGAGCCTTTATTTCCGAGAGTTGACTCCCTCTCGACCTGCATCAACGGGCAGCTTTCGCCATCAAGTCGAAACCAGTAAAGCCCCGTGCTTGTATTTTTATTGTAGTACAAAATTGGGAAACTGACAAATTAATTGGGAGTCGGGGGTTGGGAGTTGTAAGCAACAAACTATTACCACTCACTATTCCCTATTCCCTATTCCCTAATTCAGTGCTTCCGCACCACCGACCACCTCCAGAATTTCCTGGGTAATAGCTGCTTGTCGTGCTTTGTTATACCCAATGGTCAAGGTGGAAATTAACTGGGCAGCGTTATCGCTGGCGTTGCTCATGGCAGTCATCCGGGCAGCTAACTCACTAGCTGCGGCTTCTTGCAATGCCCGTAGTAGCTGATTACTCAGATACAAAGGCAACAATGAATTCAAGATTTGTACTGGGTCTTGTTCAAAAATCATATCGCGAGGTAATGCTCGCACTTCCGTTGTCACTTTTTCCCGTGTGACCTCGAATTGTCCGCCTCGAGTTGTTAACCGGAATATCTCATCGTCGGCAGCTTCTAAACCTTGAGGGTCTAAAGGTAACAGGGTTTGGACAACGGGACGGGAACTAACTAGGGAGACAAATTTTGTATAGATTAATTCGATTTTGTCTACACTTTCGGATAAAAATAGGGATAGTAACTCGTCGGCAATATCGGACGCTTCCTTGGCTGTGGGAATTTGCTCTAGGCCAGAGAAAGTAGCATCAATGGGATAGTCACGTCGTTGGAAATACTGAGTGGCTTTGCGACCAACGATGACAAATTTATAGTTTATACCCTCGGCTTTCAACTCCTTAGCCCGGTTTTCAGCCCGTTTAATCACGTTAGAATTATAACCACCACACAAACCGCGATCGCCAGATACAACTAAAATTCCCACGGTTTTGATGGCACGTTGACGCAACAGTGGTAAATCAGCTTCTTCAAACCGTAGACGATTTTGCAGACCGTATAAAACCTGGGCTAAACGGTCTGCGAAGGGACGGGTGGAAAGAACTTGCTCTTGAGCGCGACGCACCCGTGCTGCGGCCACAAGTCGCATCGCTTCGGTGATTTTTTTCGTATTTTTGACCGATTGAATCCGGTCACGAATTGCCTTTAAATTCGCCATATCCTCATTACCTGTGATTCAGTTATCTGCTATCAGTTAACAGTTAACCGTTGACTGGTGACTGTTAACTGAATCTTTGCTCATGATTAGGCCATGAAGGTTTTTTTGTATTCTTCAATACCTTCTTTCAAGGCTGCTTCCTCCGCATCCCCCATCACTTTTGAGGTTTGCACAGCTTGAGCGTAAGCAGGTTTGCTATTTTTCAGATACTCCCGTAAACCTTGGGTAAAGGGTAATACTTTATCTACAGGGATATCATCTAAGTAACCGTTAATCCCTGCATACAGAATTGCGACCTGTTCTGCTACGGATAGGGGTGAATTTTGGGGCTGTTTGAGTAGTTCCCGCAGTCGAGTTCCCCGTGCTAACTGGTCTTGGGTGGCTTTATCCAGGTCAGAGGCAAACTGGGCAAAGGCTTGCAGGTCGTCAAACTGAGCTAGTTCCAGTTTGATTTTCCCTGCCACTTTTTTCATGGCCTTGGTTTGAGCGGCTGAACCCACACGGGATACGGAAATACCAGGGTTCACTGCTGGACGTACACCGGCGTTAAACAGGTCGGAGGACAGGAATATCTGACCGTCGGTAATGGAAATAACATTCGTGGGAATATAGGCAGATACGTCACCTGCTTGGGTTTCGATAATTGGTAGGGCAGTCATACTGCCACCACCTAATTCATCACTAAGTTTAGCTGCCCGTTCCAAGAGACGGGAATGGATGTAAAATACATCACCAGGGTATGCTTCCCGACCAGGGGGACGACGTAACAATAGGGACATTTGGCGATAGGCTGCCGCTTGTTTGGAGAGGTCGTCATAAATCACCAGGGTAGCTTTACCCTTGTACATAAAGTACTCAGCTAAGGCTGCACCAGCGTAGGGAGCCAAGAATTGCAGGGGTGCAGGGTCAGATGCGTTGGCAGCTACCACAATGGTGTAGTCCATCGCTCCCTTATCTTGCAGGGTTTGGATCACATTGGCAACGGTGGAAGCTTTTTGACCGACGGCCACGTACACACAGATTACGTCTTCTTCTTTTTGGTTAATAATTGTGTCAATGGCGATCGCGGTTTTACCTGTTTGTCTGTCACCAATAATCAACTCTCGTTGTCCCCGACCGATGGGAATCATCGAGTCAATTGCTGTAATCCCAGTTTGCAGGGGTTCGTGGACAGAACGACGAGCGATAATCCCTGGAGCCATTGATTCAATCAATCGGCTTTCGGTGGTTTTAATTTCGCCCTTACCGTCGATGGGACGACCGAGTGCATCTACCACCCGACCAATCATCGCTTCACCCACGGGAACTTGAGCAATCCGTCCGGTAGCCGTGACGGTACTTCCTTCTTGGATTTCCCGTCCTTCACCCATTAATACCGCACCGACGTTATCTTCTTCCAAGTTTAAAGCGATACCAACTGTACCATCTTCAAACTCTAACAGTTCCCCAGCCATGGCCTTTTCTAAACCATATACACGGGCTACACCGTCACCAACTTGCAGCACGGTTCCCACATTAGCAACTTTGACTCCTTGGTCATATTGCTCGATTTGCTGCTGAATAATGCTACTAATTTCGTCTGGTCTGATGGAAATACTCATGTTTGCTTTTCAAAATTGAGGGAATTAAACGGAAAATTTGAGGGAATACCCAAAAATAAATTATCCAGTTGCGATGGAGTTCACTGTTGACATTAGGAACCGCTTAAACGCAAAGACAAGCGTCGCAATTGACCGCGTAAACTCGCATCCACCACCTGGGAACCAACTTTGATGATGACCCCACCAATTAAGTCTCTGTCTATTTTCTGACTCAGTTCAACTTCACGAGCATTGGTCATGGCAATTACTTTTTCCTTCACGGCTTGCTGTTGCGCATCCGAAAGGGGTACTGCTGAAGTCACTTCTGCCAAAACCGTTTGATTTAATTCCCGCAGTAAGGCCAAATATTGCTGACACACTGCCGACAATACATAAATCCGCTTCCGATCCACCAACAACATGAGGAAATTACGGAACAAGGGGTTGGTATCATCGCCTAAAATGCGATTAATCACCGCCTTTTTCCCCTCCCCAGGGATGAAAGGATTTTCTAAAAAAGTCCGTAGTTGTTCGCTTTCCTCTAATAACCCAACTAAACCCCGTGCATCATTACCAAATGCCTCCGTCAGATTATGTGATTGGGCTACGGACATTAATGCTTCAGCATAGGGTGCAGCAATTTCTTCGGTGGCGATCGCACTTTTCATCACTACCGTCCTCCTAATAACGCAATGCTGCTGTCAATCAGTTTTTGTTGAGTCTCATCCGACACTCCTGATTGCAATTCTGCTTCTACCTTTGCTAAGGCTTTCGCCACAACTTGCGATCGCACGTAGGCGATCGCCTTTTCTTGTTCCGTATTCAAATCAGCCGCAGCCACATCCTTCATCCGTTGTACATCCACCGCCGCTTTTGCCAAAATCGCTTCCCTCGCATCTTTGGCAATGTCCTCGGCTGCACGCAGAATCCTTTGTGCTTCCTGCTCTGATTCCTTCACACTTTTTTGCGCTTCTGCTAACTTTGCAGTCGCTTCTGCTAAACGTTGTTCAGCTTCTTTTATTGTTGCTTCAATATTTGCTCGGCGTTCGTTTAAGGTGTTAGCCAAGAACTTTCTTCCAAAAACCACCAATACCCCAACTAGAATCGCCAGGTTGATGACGTTAGTTTCCAGAATATCTAAGTTGAGACCAAAACCCCCCTCTTCCTGGGATGCGATCGCCTCTGTTGCCAAAAATAACAAAGTGCCCATCATACCTATCTATAACTGCGCTATTTCACTGCTAACCTAGGTTAAATTCTCAATTTATCGAGAACAAAAGTGTTATTTTTTACACTTTATACGGGGATGATGCGATCGCATTCACCCGCTTTGCGCGTAGGCTTGACCGGACCTATGGGGTGATATTAATTTATCGCTTTATCTAGACCGCTCTATCTAGCATAATTGGCTCCCAATAGTTTCCCTAAAATCTGCTGACTCAGGGAATCTACCTGTTGCTCTAACGAACTTAAAGCTGCTTGCTTTTGGCGTTCGATTTCACTAGCTGCCTGTTCCCGTTGCATTTGCGCTTCTCTTTGTGCTTCCGCAACCCTTTGGGCATAAATTTTCTGTGCTTCAGCCTCAGCTTCGGCAATTAAAGCTTGGGATTTTTTCCGAGCATCCGCCAATTGCATCTCATAATCCTTAATCAAACGTTCTGCTTGATCCAAACGAGTACGAGCATCTAACTTATTGGTCCGGATGTAGTTATCGCGATCGTCCAATGCTTTGGTTAGGGGCTTATAGAAAATTGCATTCAATAAAACCGCTAACAGCAAGAACTGCAACGCCATAAAGGGTAAAGTTGCATCAAAATCAAACATTTCTTCCCGTCGTTCGGCCTACAAGATTTTTCTTATTGTCAGCAATATCAACAAATCTTTGTTTTCGGAAACCCGATTGCCAACAAGGGAGTCGTGTCCACACACTCAAATTTCCCAATAACCGACATCAACCGTAGAGACGCACTATGTACAAAATGCTCACACACTTTCCACACTGCGTCTCTACAATCAATTAGCTATTTTAGGAAAATGGGTTAGCGAATAACAATACTAGGGCAATCACCAAACCGTAGATGGTTAAAGATTCCATGAACGCTAAGGTTAACAACAATGTACCGCGAATTTTTCCTTCTGCTTCTGGTTGACGAGCAATACCGGAAACCGCTTCACCAGCAGCATTACCTTGTCCTAGTCCCGGACCAATTGAAGCTAAACCAACAGCTAAAGCAGCAGCGAGAACCGAAGCAGCAGCGATTAATGGATCCATTTTTATCTTCCTTAAATACTTAGTACAAAAACGTTATGGGCAGTTATTTGGATTTCCTGATGCGGAATTCCCAAGTTCAGAGAGAATTGTATGATTGATTGGTTTCTAGTCCATCTCAATACATCCAAAGTCTCATTTTTCTTATTTGTGGCAAAATCCAGACATGAAACCCATGACATGGATTTTAATGTTCCTCGTGTCCCTCTTCTCCGTGACCTTCTAAGGCTTCATGGATGTAAGCACCAGCCAAGGTGGCAAATACCAAAGCCTGAATTGCACTAGTAAATAAACCTAATGCCATCACCGGTAAAGGTACAAACAAAGGAACTAGTAGCACCAGCACTCCCACCACCAATTCATCCGCCAAGATGTTACCAAATAAACGGAAACTGAGGGAAAGGGGCTTGGTGAAATCTTCTAAAATCGCAATTGGTAATAGAACTGGTGTGGGTTCAATGTACTTTTTAAAGTAACCCAAACCTTTCTTGCTAAAACCAGCGTAGAAATAGGCTAAAGAAGTTAGTAACGCCAATGCCACCGTCGTATTTATATCATTAGTCGGCGCTGCTAATTCACCCTCTGGTAACTTGATTAGTTTCCAGGGTATTAACGCTCCAGACCAATTCGATACGAAGATAAACAAAAATAAAGTACCAATAAACGGTACCCAAGGGCGATACTCTTTTTCACCCAACTGGTTTTTTGTTAAATCCCGAATAAATTCTAAGGCATATTCCATCAAGTTTTGGATACCCTTTGGAATTCTCTGGATATTGCTAGTTGCAGCCAATGAAGCTATTACCAGCACCGCAATCACAAACCAGGAAGTCAAAAGAACCTGTCCATGTAATCTGAGATTGCCTATTTCCCAATAAAAATGATGCCCTACTTCCAACGAGGCTAGGGGAAAAGAATTAACAGCGTTTAAGACACTAAGCATTGGCATTCTTCAAGAACTTTCCCCAAACAGTTAGGATTGGAGGATTACTCGCTATCAATCTAACTTCACCAATAACACAGAATCAAATATTATTTTGAGTCAGATATGAAAGCAATTTGTAGCATGTAGACCAAGAGTGTGGCTTTATAGGTGAGAAAACCCAGAAATATGGGCAAGATTTTTAACTGCTGCCATTGACTGGCCACAATTATTAGTACCGCGACTAAAGCCAGGCGGTTCTTGCTCAAGCTCTGATTTTCCTCACTTAACCCCTCAACGTCTTTCGCTAACATTCTTAAGTAAAGCACACCAGCACATGCCCCAAGCAAATAATTTAGGGCAATGTTCATGGAGTAAAAAATCCACACAGAGATGAAAATAATTCCAATTAGTGCCAAAGTTATTACCAACAACTGTCGATAAAGTTGGTAAAACTCCTGCATGGAATTTGCCGTGGTAGTATTTTTTTGACCATCGGCATCATCCTGCTGATTTATTGAGATGGGGACGTGAGATTCGTCTCGATAGCTCACAGGACTCGATACCAGTAAAGCTAGCTAGTTGACTTTTAATTTTCAGCCAGTTGAATCATATCATGATTGGGTAACAATACTTTAAGAAAAAACTATATTGTCACCAAGGGTAATCATCAGGTGAGTAGACGGGAGATTCCAGACCATGATCAAGTCAGTAAATTCACGATAGTACGATTTTGGGGAATCGTCACTAGGGATGAACAGCTTTGTTGATATTTATACAGACCCGATTCCTCACTTGGCGATGGATTCTGGATGGGGAGATTCCGCAATGAACTGGGACGACCAGTGGTCTGTCTATAAAACTTGGCCGGGTTGCCGAAAATTTACTATCCCCCCATCTGCGATTGTTAGTTTAGTCGATAAATCGGGATGGTAAGCCACCAAGGTCAGCCAAAACTTTCCTATTTCACATTCTAACTGTTGATTTTGGCAGTTTTTGTTCCCGAAGATCAGGTTTGAAAGACCAGTCGATGTTGAAGAAGGAAAGCAGATACAGTGATACTACTGTTCGTCCCAGGCATTCAAAAAATCTATTTAGTTTTGCATGTCGGTTGCTAATTTACTGACAATCATTCGCAAAAAACCGATGCATTTACTCGCCAATTGAGTAGTGTTGTAAGCCGAAAATGATACCTGTGTGTTTTTGTCCTTGCTCAATCAGATTGGTGTGAATTTTGTAAAAATCCCGAACATTAAAGCTATAAATCACACGCTGATATTTGAGAAACTAATTTGATTATACCTGGGCAATAAATCAGGATTCCCGCCTATTCCTTAAGCATAATCAGCTGTCGTTGTTGTAGCGATCGCACTCCCGTTAAATCTAATTCTACCTGTTCTAAAATCTGAGTGACACTGCTACTACCATCACATGCTTCCATGAATGCGAGTTCTGCACTGGTTAAATTCACGATTTGGTAATCGTAATTAAAAACAGTTTCACCGGGAAAACCATCGATACAGGGATGAATTTCCGGAACCGCCGATTGTAATAAATTATCATCACTCCAGTCCGATTTCCGCAAAGGTGGACGGGCAAGGAAAAATTCGTAATGGCTGGTTTCTGGGTCAAGTAGTTCAATTAAACGATAGATTTGCCGGGGTGATAAATTTTGACTCCGCTCCATCAATTCCGGATATTTACCGATAAGTCGCTCTAAATTCCAAAATCCCGGATTTGAAAAGCCAATAAACTCTAACCCCGATGCATCTATTAGCTCAAACAAAGAATCAATATTGTAATCAATTTCTTGGGGATGGACATACATATCCGCAAAATTCTCATCCCGATGATTTTCTAGACTCCATCGTTCCTGCTCACGCTTGCGAATGCGGTTATTTTCGGGGAGACTAGCAAAAATTTTCCGACCGATTTCCACCCCATCACGATAATCACCCCGTTGATCACCCTGGAGCAATGCGATCGCTTTTTGCATTAACCTAACTTCCCATCTTCCTAACTCCCCATACACAAAAATATGAAAAATACCACCAGGTGCTAACTTCCTCGCTAGAGCTTGAATCCCTCGTACCGGGTCGTCAGTGTGGTGTAATACCCCCACACAATTAATCAAATCAAACTCCCCCGGTAACTGCTCCACATCAAATAAACTCAACTGCTGAAATTCTACCCGGTCTGCTCCACTGCGCCGACATCTTTCCCGCGCTACCTCCAAAGTTCCTGCACTAATATCAATCCCCACCACCTGTGCATGGGGATTCAAATGCACTAAATATTCCGTACCCACCCCCGAACCACATCCCGCATCGAGAATGCGGATATTCTCCCGCTCCGGTTTCCTTCCCGCACAAAAATTATAGGCAGCCAACCAATTCCAGCGCCAATTATAACCCGGTGGCGGTTCATCTAGAAGCGGTTCCGGAGGAAATGGGTAGGTGTCATAAAGTTTGGCAACTGCTGCGGTGACTTGTTGAGTCTGGGACTGAGCTTCGGACATAATTGCAGAAGAATACAGGATACAGAATTACAGAATACAGGAGGAGGGGGAGATTGGGGAACAGTTGAAGTTGAATTAAGGATACAGGAGGAGGTTAATCCAGACGAAAAGGAGGTTTTGTCGAGTTTCACGGCTTTGTACCGTGGTTCTGCTGTCAGCAAGCGTTAATCCAAAATCTAAAATCTAAAATCCAAAATCCCCAGCTTTTTCTCCCATAATCTACATACTTCTTAATATTTACCCTGATACAACCCAAAACGTTTTAATCTAAAAACTGAATGGGTTAATTTTTTCCGGAAACATGATTGGTGGTAAAAATAGATGCATGAAATCACTAACTTGTCAAGCCGTGAATCGACCCAAACTTAACACATAAACGCATATGATGGGAGTTTTATAAATCCAATGAGTGTTAAGGCGAGTGGTGGAAGTTCAGTTGCGCGTCCGCAACTTTATCAGACTCTAGCATTATCGACCATTTCCCAAGCGGAGCAACAAGACCGCTATTTGGGAGTTGGGGAATTAAAAGAATTATCAAGCTATTTCGCTTCGGGGGCCAAGCGTCTAGAAATCGCCAAAACGCTCACCGATAACTCGGAGATTATTGTCTCACGGGCAGCTAACCGGATTTTTGTCGGTGGTTCACCAATGGCATTTTTAGAAAAGCCACGGGAAGAGGAACCAGCAATGGCAATGGCTGGAGCTGCACCAATGACAGAATCAGCCGATGTGCGTCGGCAAATGGAATTAGGAACCGTCACCTATGTGGAAACACGGGGTGGATTCCTGGAAAACCTGCGTTCGATATTTAATTCCACATCTGGTGGTCCAGTTCCAGCTGGTTTCCGACCAATCAATATTGCTCGGTATGGTCCGGGAAACATGGCCAAAAGCCTACGGGATTTGTCATGGTTTTTGCGCTATGCTACCTATGCGATCGTGGCTGGAGACCCGAACATTCTGGTGGTGAATACACGGGGTTTACGGGAAATTATTGAAAATGCCTGTTCAACCGATGCGACCTTAGTCGCATTGCAAGAAATTAAAGCGGCTTCAATTTCCTACGTGCGCCAAGACCCAGAAGCAGTAGAAATTGTCACCCAGTACATGGATGTTTTGATTGAAGAGTTCAAAGCACCCACTCCCTCAAACAAGCTACGTCAACGTTCATCCGTTGACCAGCAAGGTTTGCAATTGCCACAAATTTACTTTAATGCGGCTGAACGACGGCAAAAATTTGTCATGAAGCCGGGTTTGTCAACTTCGGAGAAAAACGAGGTTGTTAAGGCTGCTTATCGGCAAATCTTTGAACGGGATATCACCCGTGCTTATGGATTATCCCTATCCTATTTGGAATCCCAGGTGAAAAACGGCGACATCTCGATGAAAGAGTTTGTGCGCCGTTTAGCCAAATCACCTTTATATCGGAAACAGTTCTTTGAACCGTTTATCAATAGCCGTGCTTTAGAATTGGCTTTTCGTCACATTCTCGGACGGGGACCTAGCTCCCGCGAGGAAGTACAAAAATACTTCTCTATCGTCTCTAGTGGTGGCTTATCTGCCTTAGTGGATGCACTAGTGGATTCCCAAGAATACTCAGATTACTTTGGGGAAGAGACCGTACCCTATTTACGTGGTTTAGGTCAAGAAGCCCAGGAATGTCGCAACTGGGGACCGCAAATTGACCTATTTAACTATAGCGCCCCCTTCCGCAAGGTTCCCCAATTTATTACCACCTTTGCGGCTTATAACCAACCCTTACCAGACCAACATGTGTACGGTTCTGGAAATGACCCCCTAGAAATTCAATTTGGGGCGATTTTCCCGAAAGAAACCCGCAACCCCAGCAGTAGTCCGGCTTTCTTTGGTAAGGATACCAAACGCCTATTGATTACCCGTGGACCGGGAATTAATAATCAAAACAGTAATCCTGGTGCTCGTGGTGTTGCACCTGGCACACTTGGACCGAAGGTATTTAAACTGGATCAGCTACCGGGAACCCGTGGGAAAAAATCTAAAGCTGGTACAAACATCAAATTCTCCGAAACTTCTACCCAAGCAGCAATTAAAGCCGCATACTTGCAGGTGTTTGGTCGCGAAGTATACGCTGGTCAGCGTTTGACCGTACTCGAAATTAAACTCGAAAATGGTGATATCACCATGAAGGAGTTTATTCGCGGCTTGGCGAAATCCGATACATTCCGGAAGATGTATTGGACTAGCTTGTATGTGATGAAGGCGGTTGAATACATCCATCGACGTTTATTGGGTCGTCCCACCTATGGTCGTCAAGAAACCAACAAATACTTCGATATTTGTGCGAAAAAAGGTTTTTACGCCCTCATAGATGCGATTTTGGATAGCCAGGAGTACGCAGAAGCCTTTGGGGAAGATACGGTTCCCTACGAACGGTATATTACCCCCGCAGGTCAAGCCCAGCGCAATCTGCGAGTAGGTTCAATTCGCCAAGATATTGCCCCCTCCATACCCAAAGACGAAACACCATTGTTTGTGCAGTTGGGTACACCCACCGATATGCGGATGGAACCAGATGTCCAATTCCGGATTCAGCAAGGGGTACCCAAACAACGGGAGCAAAGCAAAGTCTTCAAATTGGTTGCGAATAACAGCGATAAAGTGGCAATTAAGAATGTCATTAGTGCTGCTTACCGCCAAATCTTTGAGCGTGATGTTGCACCCTACGTGGCTTCTTCGCGGGAATTTAAAGTCCTGGAAAGTCGTCTGAGTAACGGGGAAATAACTGTTAAGGAATTTATCGAAGGATTGGGTTGTTCCAGTTTATACCTGAAGGAATTCTATACACCCTATCCCAACACGAAAGTGATTGAGCTAGGAACCAAACACTTCCTGGGACGCGCACCCTTAGATCAAGCCGAAATTCGTAAATACAATCAAATTTTGGCTACCCAAGGGATTAAAGCCTTCATCTTCGCAATGGTCAACAGTGTTGAGTACCAGGAAGTATTTGGAGAAGACACCGTTCCCTACCGTCGCTTCCCCACCCTACCTGCGGCAAACTTCCCCAACACCCAACGCCTATACAACCAGTTGACCAAACAGAACGATGAGATTGTCGTTCCCAGTTTCGACACCATCAAGCCGAAAATGGATATGGCAACAATGCCGATGACTGGAAAAGCGATCGCAGATATGGCAGCCCAATCCCGGCAAACGGCGGAGTTATACCAGACCTTGGGTCGTAGTGTTACTCCCCAAACAGGAGAAATCAGCCCAAAAAAGCTGTAATTAGGATTCATCGCTGGAGTTTGGGGCGTAGGGATGAATCAGTATTTGCGACCATTCTGGATGCTGTTTATACCCAAATTTGGGGAGCAGGAATTAGGCAAATCCCTGAAGAATGGCGTTGCTTAGATGGTGAGGCAAAACTAGAAACAGGTAAAATCTCAGTGCGGGAATTTGTCAGAGCGATCGCGACATCAAATACATATCAAGAACGCTTTGTCAATGCCTATCCCCAACCCAAGGTGATTGAATTGATGTTTCGGCATTTATTGGGACGCAAACCCATTACCCAAGCTGAAATTCATCATTATGGTGAGATTTTGCGTCAACAAGGGTTTGTTCAGGCTGTGAACACTATTATCGACAGCAGCGAATACGAACAATTTTTTGGGAACGAAGTAGTTCCTTACCAGCGTACTCCCATCCTCGCGACCAACTACCTTGGTAGCATCAAAACCGAATAAAACCGGGAAATAACATCAGGGTAGACTTTTCATCCTGAATTTAAATAAATCAACTCAACTGGGATAGTAGGGTTTTGACTCCTTACCCAGTTGTTTTTTTCATGGATTTTCTCGCGAGAAAATCGGGATTCGGGAGTAGCCATATTAGAAACTGCTACGCGTCTACATGTAAGCCTATGGGTAGCATTGTCCTAGATTAGCCTTATAGTAGAAAACTACACCAGAAGGTAAACGAATGAAAGTCGTTTTTCTCCACTCCCTATTCCCTACAGCCTGTAGCAAGCCACTAGTAAGTCTACAATTGCAAGTCAGCCCCTCATATTCTTTTAGACACAAGCAAACAAGAAAATAGTTCATTCCCACTCCCCATTCCCTGTAGAGACGACCCGACGGGTCGTCTTTACTCCCTAATTACAGGTCAGTTCCCAATCCAAAATCCAAAATCTAAAATCCAAAAATCCAATTTATGGTATTGCTTTCTTCCCCTGTAAATTTCTCCAACCAAAAGCTTGACAATCTTTCTGGCTTGTGGGTGTGAGGTAATCCTGAAAATAATGTTACAAACTGTTAAAAACAGTCATAAATACTCAACAGAATGCTGGAAAATATTTGCGGGAGGTATCTGAGTTTTCCCAGCTTGTGTACTCGGATTTACTCAAGCAGGCTCAAATAAAAGTGGAAATTGGGCGATAAGTAGGTCAAACAGCTTGTTGTTCACCACCACAAAAGAGCGAAGAACTCAGCAAGCCATTAAAAAAAAAGTTGCACCAGTTTTAATCAAACTACTGGTTACATTCGTAATTGGAGGAATCCATTCAATGAGTATCGTCACGAAGTCCATCGTGAATGCAGACGCTGAAGCCCGTTACCTCAGCCCTGGCGAATTAGATAGAATCAAAACCTTCGTAACAAGCGGAGAAAAGCGCCTACGCATCGCTCAAGTATTGACCGACAACCGCGAACGGATTGTGAAACAAGCAGGCGACCAACTATTCCAAAAACGCCCTGACGTTGTTTCTCCCGGTGGAAACGCCTACGGTCAAGAAATGACAGCAACCTGCTTGCGTGACCTGGATTACTACCTGCGTTTGATTACCTACGGAATCGTATCTGGTGACGTTACCCCCATCGAAGAAATCGGTATCGTTGGCGTTCGGGAAATGTACAAATCCTTGGGAACCCCCATCGATGCAGTAGCAGGTGGTGTTGCCGCGATGAAAGGAATTGCTATTGGCATGATGTCTGGAGAAGACGCAGCTGAAGCTGGTTCTTACTTCGACTACGTTATCGGTGCGATGTCATAGTGCAATCACTAGTTTTGCGAAAACGAGAATTTTGCACACAGACAAAAAACTGCCATTAGGTTGTAAAAAAGGGAATCACAACAATGCAAGACGCTATTACCGCAGTAATTAACTCCTCCGACGTTCAAGGTAAATACCTAGACTCGGCCGCGATGGAAAAGCTCAAAGGCTACTTCGCAACAGGTGAACTTCGTGTTCGTGCAGCTACCACCATCAGTGCTAACGCTGCTGCAATTGTCAAAGAAGCAGTTGCTAAATCCTTGTTGTACTCTGATATCACCCGTCCCGGTGGTAACATGTACACCACCCGTCGTTACGCTGCATGTATCCGCGACCTCGACTACTACCTCCGTTACGCAACCTACGCAATGCTCGCAGGTGACCCCTCTATCCTAGATGAGCGCGTACTCAACGGATTAAAAGAAACCTACAACTCCTTGGGAGTACCCATTGGTGCAACTGTACAAGCAATCCAAGCCATGAAAGAAGTAACAGCTAGCTTGGTTGGCCCAGATGCAGGTAAAGAAATGGGTGTTTACTTCGATTACATCTCCTCCGGCTTAAGCTAGGAAAAGAATAATTCGTACTACAAAGCAATTTCAGTTTCAGAAATTATCGAGATTAAATTGTTGGCAGTGCGAAATCAGGGCTGGAAATCAATCGTGAGTGCGAGAACCGTTCTTTGCTTATCATCCAGGTGAATCATCGCCATGATGAGTGGGATTGGTCTTGTATTGGCGCATGGTTTCCAGTCTTTGAGTGAGTGGACTGGGTAAATCAGAGATTTCAGAGATTAGTTAATCACAGCCACTAGCTTGCGGAATTTCATTCAGACATCACATACAAAAGTTATCCCCATCAAAATCGGAGAAATTAAACCTATGCGCATGTTTAAAATTACGGCTTGCGTTCCCAGCCAAACCAGAATTCGTACCCAACGTGAATTACAAAACACCTACTTTACCAAGTTAGTTGCCTACGATAACTGGTTCAAAGAACAGCAACGGATTCAAAAAATGGGTGGCAAAATCGTTAAAGTTGAACTTGCAACTGGTAAGCAAGGTGCAAATACTGGGTTACTTTAAGCATCAACACCAATATTCGAGATTCGAGTTTGATTTATCATTTCTGGGAGTTATCAAGAGGTCGAGGAGCGACCTCTTTTTGTGATTCATAACTAAACAGCAGCGAATAGGTTAATATCAACACTGAACCTTACCATTGCCCAGATTAACAGTGAAGAAAATTCTCCGCCTAATTCCATTTTTTGATGATTCAGTCAATAGTTGGGCTTTAGAAGCTCGATTACTGCATTGGTTAACCCTGGTTTGGTTATTAATCGGTTTGGTGGTTTTATTTTCCGCTTCCTACCCCGTAGCTAGTTCAACCCATCAAGACGGACTATATTACATCCAACGTCAGCTACTGTGGGTCGTAGTGGGGTTAGCCATATTTAAAATTACTGTTAACTTACCATTACATCGGTTTATTTCCTCTTCCCACTGGTTCATCTTTTTATTCCTGGGACTAATTTTTGTGACTCTGATACCAGGTTTAGGGAAAACCGACCTGGGTTCAGCTCGTCGTCTACTTGGACCAGTCCCCATTCAGCCATCTGAGCTTATTAAACCATTCCTAGTCATCCAAAGCGCCCGTTTATTTGGAAATTGGGATAAATTGGCATGGCGAGTACGTTTAACCTGGTTAGGTATCTTTAGTTTAGTAATTTTGGGTATTCTTGCCCAACCTAACTTGAGTACTGCATCACTTTGTGGGATGACAGTATGGCTAGTTGCCTTGACTGCGGGTTTACCCTATAAGTATTTAGGTGGAACTGCGCTAGTAGGAATATTTTTAGCTGGGTTAAGTGTCAGTGTCAGACCATACCAGCTAAAACGAATTCTCTCATTCATCGACCCCTGGAAAGACCCAATGAACACAGGTTATCAACTTGTCCAAAGCTTATTAGCAGTGGGTTCTGGACAAACTTGGGGAGTCGGTTTTACCATGTCCCAACAAAAACAGTTTTATCTACCGATACAAGATACAGACTTCATTTTTTCCGTCTTTGCAGAAGAATTTGGCTTTGTTGGTTGCACAGTTTTGATTTCCGTATTGTTTATCTATGCCACCTTGGGATTACTAGTTGCCATCAAAACCACCAATCTAGTTTATAAGTTAATTGCGATGGGTATTACCATCCTTCTAGTTGGCCAATCCTTAATCCATATTGCTGTGACAACCGGTGCATTACCCACTACAGGATTACCCCTACCCCTATTTAGCTACGGTGGTAACTCGATGATTTCCAGTATGTTAGCAGCTGGAATCTTGATTCGTGCTGCACGGGAAAGTAACGAAGCTGACATAGTACCCATTCGCAGTCAAATTTCCCGTCGTCGTCGCGTATAGTTATCAGACCTGATAGCCACTGGAAATATGTCAGAATAGGTAAAGGGCTTAATAAATAAAGCCTTTAAAAATAGGCTAATATTGAAAATATGTTGTCAGCGCTGCAAACTAATCTTTATAAAATCGAGTATTTTGCCAATAACTTAGTCAGTAACCAGCTTTCCCATCTCAGTTTATTGAGTATTTTGTTAATTTTTATTGCTGGTTTATTGACAAGTATCAGTCCTTGTATGCTTTCCATGCTACCAATTACGATTGGTTATATTGGTGGCTATGAAACCCAAACTCGTTGGCACGCTGTCAAACAATCGATCTGGTTTTCCTTGGGTTTAGCAACAACCTTGGCGGGACTGGGTATTGCGGCTGCGGTATTAGGTAAGGTCTACGGTCAAATTGGTACTGGATTACCGATTATTGTCAGTGTGGTGGCGATTTTGATGGGTTTGAATTTATTAGAAGCTCTACCGTTACAATTTCCGAATTGGGGAGGGACTGAGTGGATTTCCCAGGAGTTGCCTTCAGGAGTACGGGCTTATTTAATTGGTTTGAGCTTTGGTTTAGTAGCTTCTCCCTGTAGCACCCCCGTATTAGCAAGTATATTAGCTTGGGTTGCTAGTACCCATGATTTAGGCTTAGGGGGTATTTTACTGCTTTGCTATACCCTTGGCTATGTTGTCCCTTTAATTTTGGCGGGTACTTTTACGGCTTCGATTAAAAAGATATTGGAATTGCGAAAATGGTCTGGTTGGATTAATCCTGTCAGTGGAGTTTTACTAATTGGATTCGGGCTTTTTTCCTTACTTAATCGTGTTTTGTAATTCGTAATAGCCTGCGGCAACGCTTCGCGTACGTAATTCGTAGTTCGTAATACCTGCTACGTGGGAAGCAAGCTACGTAATTCTTAATTTTTAATAGTCCTTGAGATGAATAGTCCTTGGGATGATTTTTCTATTGTCCATTTTCTCTTAATACAATCCAAAATATAAAATCCCCATGACCGTCAACAACTCCGATTCAAATTCCCAACTTTTAGTCTCTTGGTGGCTAGGAATCAAGAAAACCCTACGTCAAGATTTTTTACCGATTTTGACGGATTTGCGTTTAGCAATTGTCATGCTGTTAGTCATTGCCCTATTTAGTATTACGGGAACAGTCATTGAACAGGGACAATCCCCAGATTTTTATCGTACAAATTATCCTGAACATCCGGCATTATTTGGATTTCTCACCTGGAAGGTAATCTTAACTATTGGTTTAGACCATGTTTATCGAACATGGTGGTTTTTAGCTTTATTAATATTATTTGGTACAAGTTTAACTTCTTGTACTTTTACGAGGCAATTACCAGCCCTGAAAGCGGCACGGAAATGGAAGTATTATGAAAAGCCGAGTCAGTTTAATAAATTAGCTTTGAGTGCAGAATTTGAACGTGTATCCTTAGCAAGTTTACCGAACTTGTTACAACAGCGAAGATACAAAGTTTTTCAAGAAAATGATAATGTTATTTATGCCCGTAAGGGTATTATTGGTAGAATTGGTCCCATAGTTGTTCATATTGGTATTGTTCTCACTTTACTCGGTTCAATTTGGGGAACAATGACAGGATTTGTCGCTCAAGAAATGATAGCTAGTGGGAATACATTCCAAGTTAAAAATATTATTGATGCGGGACCTTTGGCTGAGGGACAAATTCCTCAAGATTGGGCAGTACGAGTGAATCGATTTTGGATTGATTATACTCCCTCTGGAGGAATTGACCAATTTTACTCGGATTTATCAGTGGTAAATGACAAGGGGGAGGAGGTCAAACAGGAGACAATCTATGTTAATAAACCTCTGAGATATGGAGGTGTGACTTTTTATCAAACCGATTGGGGTATTGCTGCGGTTAAGGTGAAATTGAATAATAGTCCTGTTTTTCAACTACCAATGGCTCAATTGGATACTAACGGGAAAGGTAAGTTATGGGGAACTTGGATACCGACAAAACCAGATTTGAGTGAAGGTGTATCCCTACTTGCTAAGGATTTACAAGGAATGGTGTTGATTTATGATGGTGCGGGACAATTGGTAAATACCCTGCGGACTGGGATGGGTGTGGAGGTAAATGGGATTACTTTGAAATTAATTGATGTTGTGGGTAGTACGGGTTTACAAATCAAGGCTGACCCTGGTATTCCCATTGTTTACACTGGTTTTGCAATTTTAATGGCTGGTGTGGTGATGAGTTATTTTTCCCATTCCCAAATATGGGCTTTGGAGGAAAATGGTAAGTTATATGTGGGTGGGAAAACTAACCGTGCTCAGGTTGCTTTTGAACGGGAGATGTTGGATATTTTAGATGGATTGAGCGGTGAATCTAATTCAGTGGTCAATTTGGGTTTTAAGTAATTTATTTCACAACGTCGGCAAATTTTCAAACAAGTTTTAACTGGGGATTTACCATCAATTAACAGTACTGAGTATATGTTTGAGTGGGGTAAACCAAATAGTCAAAAAAGATTCAATATTGTTAATCAAAAAAAGATGGATTAATTTGGGTTGGCTGTTTGCGCATCGCATTATATAGAATTCGGGTGTCTGACCAAGCAATGGATTTATTTTGTGTGTTTAACTTCGATGACGGTGTGAACGTTACCCCGTGGGGTAAAGTCGGCTTTGACTGTTGCTTCTAAGGGATTACAAGCTGCGACAAAATCATCGAGGATTTGGTTTGCTGATTCTTCGTGGGAAATGTAGCGATCGCGATAACTGTTGATGTATAGTTTTAAGGCTTTTAATTCGACTACTGTTTGGTCGGGAATATAGTTAATATATATAGTGGCAAAGTCGGGATATCCGGAGAAGGGACATTTACAGGTAAATTCGGGTAGGGTTATGTCAATGGTATAGCGACGACCAATACGAGGATTGGGAAAGGTAATTAATTTGCCTTCGATTATTTCCCTTTCACCGTATTTCATTTCTGCTGTAGATTGATTGCTCATGTAGTTGATGTTTTTGTCAATAATTGTTGGCAAGTTGCAAAATTTGGGATTCATTCGAGTAGATATTCTTTGACTCTTGATTTACTCAAATACATCTTCTGCTTCCCAGTCAGGACAATTACTATCATGCCATCCTTGAGGATGCATTGCACAAACTAATAGGTTTCCACCGTAGGCATAACCATGATAGTAACGACAACCAATACAAGCGGGGTTCTTTTCTGGTGTGGGTTCGACTGCATAGGGAAATGCGGGGTCGAAGTCTAAAAATGATTCATCGGTGTGCCAATAGTTTTCGCTGACATCTCCTAAAAATGACCCTATTTCCAAGTCGCTTATTTCTGATGGTTCTGTAGTTTCGATGGGTTCCCCAAAGTCTTGTGTGAATTCTAAAAATGCATCTACTATTTCGTTCATGTCCACAAAAAAACTCTCCACCTCATCCACCAGTGCGTGTAGCAATTCTAAGAAGTCTTTTTGCCACTTGTGCATAAACTTTAAATCCTTGCTGGTCTTGGAATTCGATGGTTTGAGGATTAACGAGAACTTTTTGCCTGCTTAATAGCCTTACTGAGGACAGGATTCTCGCCTGATTTAGGCTTTGTGAAACCAACAGGTGGAAGCAGTTAATCTCCCTCTCAAACAAATACTTGAAAAATGTATGTTTAGCCTTCACGCTGCAGGCGACGCAATTCTTCTTGCATCTGCCGAACTTGTTCCCTCAGCTTATCCACATCATCACTACTGGTATTATCTACCGGTGTTGTGGGTGATTCATCTTCTTCTAAAATTTCAATACGTCGGGGTTCCGTTGAGGTTTTTTCTTCTTTGGTTTCCTCTGTAGAACCTGGAACCTGAGCCTGTTTCATCATTTCTTCGACGAATCTGCGGGCTTCTTCTGTTGACATTTCGCCGCGCGCGACCATCTCATCAGCTAGCTTTTGTGCTTGCGATCGCAGTTCAGCTAATTTGCTCCCTGCTTTTTCTCCCGCATACGAAGCTAGCCCGATACCGAGATAAAATGCTTTTTGAACTACATCTCCAAATCCAGGCATTAGTGATTACTGCTGATCGACTGTAAGGGGGCGACCCGGAGACTACGCCTACTACAAGCATCCCGTATTGCTGCTACCTTCCGGTCCTGACAAGATTTAGGCGTTGAAGTCGCATAATTCCGAGTCAATTAACAGCATAGCATTTTTTTGCTAAATGTGTGTAGGTAATTGGGAATTTGACTAACCTTCACAAAAAATTTGCTATCCGAGTGATTCTTTTTCCCGTAGTTCTTGTTAAGATTATTAAAATTTTTATGTAAAAAAACATTATGGCATTATACGCAGAACTTCATCGGCACTTGGGAGGGTCGGTTGTTCCCCGCGTTCTCTGGCGCTATTTCCAGCGTCATGATGGGGACTTGGTTTCCCGTTTTCAGGATTATGCCGAATTTGAGGATTTTTATACTCGTCCCCGTAATACTCTGGATGAATATCTGGAATTACACACAATGGTGGAAAGTGTGCAAACGGTTGACACATTGCCCTATTTCATATACCGCCTATTGCGGGGAGCATATGTTTTTGAAAATTTAGCTTACCTAGAATTACGCTATACACCTTACCTCCGGACTTCAGAGGATTTATCCCCAAGCGATCGCATTGATCAGATGGCGGAAATAGTTGAGGTGGTGGGGAAAGCAAGTCAAATTACGGAATATCCAATTGTCACCAGCCAAATTTTGTGCATGCATTCCCGCTTACCCTATGAGGTAAATCGGGCGATTATTGATTTGGCTGCTCAAAGCAGAAAATACGTTTGTGCGGTGGATGTGGCTGGGGGGGATAGCCACTATGCGGAACGTTTAGATGAGTGGATAAAATTATACGAGTATGCCCTGTCCCTGGATATAAATACGACAGGACATCTATACGAAACAACCGCAGGCTGCTACCCCGAGTTATTACCCTATCTAATGCGGATTGGTCATGGTATCCAGATACCCTTGTTGTATCCGGAGCTACTACCTGATATGGCTCGGAGGGGGCAATGTTTGGAAGTTTGTCCAACAACTTACATTAAAACAGGCACTTTAGCAGATATTCGTATGTTGAAGCAAGTATTTGAAAGGTGTTTTGATGCGGGGGTGGATATCGCGATTTGTACTGATAATGCTGGGTTACATAATGTACGTTTGCCCTTTGAGTACGAAAATCTCCTGACCTACGATATTATTAGTTTCCCCCAATTAAAAGCCTGTCAAGACGCTGCTTTTAGACATGCCTTTGCTTGGCCCTATGGACAACAACCTGCGTCCCTGCTGAATGGTATTCTCAATCCATCACCAATGAAAGTGGCAGTTGGTAGCTAACAGTAGCGCCTATAGCCAACTCGTTGTATCCTGAAAAAAACCTGATGTGAAACAAAGGGCAGTGGATACAGTGCGCGATCGCCAATTGGAAACTCAAAACCAAACGGAAAGAAAACCCACACAAATCACTTTTATTCTTGGTAACTATTGGTAACTATGTATGTTCCAGCTAATCACCGTTGTGTTAATTGTGATTTTTGGGTCAGCCCTTTGTTCTAGTGTCGAAACAGCGCTATTTTCCGTTTCGGTTTTGAAAGTCCGACAATTGGCACAATCAAGTAATCCCGCAGCGATCGCTCTTTTGGCAATTCGGGAAAACATGAATCGACCGATTGCAGCGATTGTCATTCTTAATAATATTTTTAATATTGTTGGTAGCATCCTCACAGGTAGTATCGCCACCCAAATGTTGGGAGATACTTGGTTGGGGATATTTTCTGGCGTTTTTACGTTCCTAATTATTATTTTTGGGGAAATAATTCCCAAGACGATTGGGGAACGGTATTCAGAATCTATCGCATTACTTGCAGCTTTACCTGTGACTGGATTAGCAATTCTATTTACCCCTTTAGTTTGGCTCATCGAAAACGTGACAGCACCTTTTGTCAAAGGGAAAAAACGACCCACTACCAATGAAGCGGAGATTAAACTGTTAGCAAATATTGGTCAACAAGAGGGAATTATTGAAACTGATGAAGCCGAGATGATTCAAAGGGTATTTCGTCTCAATGATGTCACCGCATCCGACCTCATGACACCGAGAATCATGTTGACCCATATCCGGGGAAATTTAACCCTTGCAGAAGCAAAACAGGATATTATTGCTTCCCAGCATACCCGCATCATTGTGGTGGATGAATCCATCGATCAAGTGATTGGTTTTGCTTTAAAGCAAAATTTATTAACAGCGATGGTGGAGGGTAATCATCATGAAAAAATTGCCAATTTAGCTCGGAAAGTTCATTTTGTTCCCGAAATTATCCGCGCTGATAAGTTGTTGAAAAACTTTATTGAAGCTCGCGAACATCTTGCAGTTGTCGTTGATGAATATGGTTGTGTGGTCGGTGTAGTCACCTTAGAAGATGTGTTGGAAGTGATTACTGGCGAAATTGTCGATGAAACCGATAGAACTGTTGATTTACAAGAAATAGCCCGGAAAAAACGCGAAAAAATGCTACAGTCGATCCATCTCAATCATTCAGCTTAATCATCAAGTAATTGGTGTTGCTGATTTCCGTATGAATTAACTAAATTAGGGTTTATTTTAAGTAATATTCAAGTCATTGTTGTAATTTTTATGCTGAGTACAGGGAATAGTTTTACCCAACAATTCCACTTTTCATATGGCTACAAAAAATTACAGGTGCGAGGCTTTTTAAACTCTATCTATAGGCCTATTTGGAAAGCACTTTTTGAGAATAAAATACCCTCTAAAGCTGACAAGATATGGAGACGTGATATTTACGAGATATAGAGAAGAGACGCGATATATCGCGTCTTTACTATTTTTCAGCAAGCCCTACTTAATTACACGAATTTAATATATGGCGATCGCCCTTGACTTGGAACACAGTCGTTTGGGTTTTTGATATCAGTATTACAAGTAGGCTAATCCTGACTTTTAAACAACTGTTGTCTCACCCAGTCACGGAAAACACGCTTTGCAGCTAGTTGACCAATATTTCGGCTTTCTTGGATAAATCGAGGGATTTCTTTGATGGCAATTCCTGGGAAAGTGGGGCTGTTTTCAGTTTCTGTGTATTGTCCTTTTTGGAGGATATAAATCCTGAAAGTTGTACCGTTATATCGCCAGAATTCTCCTATTCCCATTGCTGCATAAAGAATAAATTTATTGATTTTTGGCTTGGAGTATTCTACCTCCAGGACAATATCGGGTGGTGGGTCAAAAGCAAGGTCAATATTATCTTTTCCCCGAATCAATGCCTCATTTTGAATGTAGTAACTACTATCTGGTTCGCACCCTATTTCTAAATCATCTCGCGTTAAAGTTATTGAACCAGAACTTTTGACTTCAAAGGCAAACTCTTCACATAACACCAACACAAAACCTTCAATAATCCGGTTTGAATTTTCATGGGGCATTAGTGGTGTCATAATTTCTACAATTCCATGCTCGTAAGCAAGTCGAAAGTTTCGCTCCCCACCCATTTCTGCTAACATTAACCTAAAGGTCTGCCAACTAATATTTGGAAGTATTGTTCTGGTTTCTGCAAGGTTTGTTGCTAGCATAATTCAGGCTTTTTGTTTATTTGTATCTACCTTTGATCTAATTGTATTTACATTTTTGTATTCAAGGGGAAAATTATTGGGGGGCGTTGCTAAATTTAGGTACGAATTACAATTATTTACATTTTGTATTAAAGTCACAATCATCTCTTCGAGAAGCCGCGCTACGCGCGTCTACGTAGAGACATTGCATCGCTACGTCTCTACGGGTCGTTGGAATTATTTCTCAGTCAAAAGTGGTGTTAGCCAATATGTATTTCGACCAATTACCTGCTTTTTAAACCCAAGTTGAATTAATTCCTCCATCGACATTCCTAAATATGTCCAATGGGGTTGGTCTCCCTTCACTGTTTGAAACCAACCGTTTTGATTGAGGATTTGGGTTTGTCGCGGATTCAATTGTCCTAAATCAATTGCTAAACCCCATAAATGCTGGGATGAACCGGGGGGTGCAACCTTCCGCATGATTGGTTGTAGTTGTCCTTGACGAATTTTTTGGAGGGTTTTTTCGTTAGAATGTTTATTATGTTTATTCCAAAATTTGCGAGTGGTTTCAAAAGTGCGTAAACAATCACTTTCACCTCTTCCCGATTTGAGGCGAATAGGGGTGGTACGAAGGATGGTATTAAATGATGCGGCGGCTGGTGCTTGAAGAAAGCAATTAAGACCAGCATTAACACGAGTCCGTTTCAGGGTATCTTGAAAAGCTTTGGTTTGCTTTGGGGTATCAAAAGCTACCTTCGGTGGTAGTTGAATTTGCGGATTAGTGGTGGCAAAAATTCCCCCATATTCCTGTAAGATTAAATACTCATAGGTTTTGGGGGTGGGCAATGGATTGAGTTTTGTGGCGATCGCATTGAAAAATTTGCTTTTGTCGTCAATAATTACTGGTGGTGTGGGGGTAGGTGTATCTGTGGGGGGACAGAGTTTGGCTAAAGCACCTGTGAGTTGACAATCCGGTGCGGGTTGTACTGGATTATTACTTTCGCTCTGGGATAATTGGGCGATCGCACTACTGGCAACAAGACCAACAACGACACAAAGGGTTACAATCAACCATTTCCATTGCTTAGGGAGGTTTCTCATCACCAATATTTCAGTAAATTCACTATCCCTATCCTAAACTATTTTGGATTCGCCCATAGCGATTATGATACCAATTAAAAAAATGAATGGGACAGATAGATGCCGCATTTTTCACAAAACCCTAAAGTACAGGGAGTAGAAGGAAAATCAATCTGTTACTTAGGACTTGCAACTTACTCGTGAGAAATCCAATGTTGGTAGGTATTACTGTATATGGTTTTGCAACTCCACAGACGCACTTTGTGTAGCCTTTTCTGCGACAACACTACGCCTAGGTAGAAATCACCAAAATTCAAAATCAAAAATCCATAAACACCTATCAGATTGACCGCAGAATCATTTTTTTTAACGAGAACTCACAGAGTAATCCAAAATCCATAGACGCACGTAGTGCGGATCAACCGTAGGGTAATTCAAAATCCAAAATGGAAATTACTGTCGAGCGCGTCGCCAAACTTTCCAACTAGTATAAATAAGTAGGGAAGTGGCAGCACAAGCGAAGGCAACACCACTTTGAATACCAGCGATCGCCATTGCAATACTACCAACCCATAGGGTCAGGGAATAGATAAACAGGACTGTCCAACGGTGGGATAAACCCAGGTTCAACAGACGATGGTGAAGGTGACGTTTATCGGCTGCAAAGGGTGATTTCCCACTCCGCAACCGGGCTAAAATTACCGCCGACATGTCCACAATGGGTACTGCTAAAATGACGTAGGGTAAAATAATTGCTGTGAATGCAGGTATTTTTACTAAACCAATAATACTCACCGCAGCCAGGGTAAATCCAATAAAATAGGAACCCCCATCCCCCATAAAAATTTGCGCTGGATTGAAATTATACCGTAAAAATCCCAGGGTTGCCCCTGCTAACGCTGCTGCAATCAAAGCCGCAGCAGGTTGATTCATAAATGAAGCGACAAATAAAATCACTAATGCCGCAATACCCGAAACTCCCGCAGCCAAACCATCCAAACCATCAATCCAATTAATGGCATTGACCATCCCCACCAGCCAAATAATTGTAATTGGCCAACTCAACCAACCCAATTGGAAAATCCCCAGGGTGGGAATACTGATAAAATCGATACTTACTCCCACTTTCCAAACCGCAGTGGCAATTATGGTTTGTACTAATAAACGGGTGAGGGGAGACAAACTAAATAAATCATCCGCCAAACCAATCAGGAAAAACCCGACTCCCCCAAACATTACTCCCCAAACTTGCCATTCCTTCTCAGTCGAGAGATAGCCAAAACCACCCAACCACCAAACAATTATTAATGCGATCGCAACTCCAGCAAAAATCGCAACTCCTCCTAACCTCACCATCGGTCGGTGATGGACTTTGCGAGCATCGGGTTTATCTACTTTTCCGCTTTTTATACCGATATTTCTGACATCTGGTGTAGTCCAGAGAACAACCACTGCCGCAGCAAGAAAGGCAATCAGATGATAAATCTGAATAGACATTAGTATATTTTGGGTATTTTATTTAACAACAATTTGCGAACTAATCGCCGAGCCAGATGCTTCTAGATACAATTACGGCGATTTCATTCCCCATCAGTATAATTAGAGTATTTTTGGGATTTATACTAAATATCGGTTACACCATATTACGGTAATTACGTACCTAGATTCAGCTAGTGGTCTATCGCATTGATTTTGATGGATGAGAAAAGGCACGTAGTAGCGCTAGTCTACGACAACCCTGGGGGTATAGAGCTACTACTACGAATACCTATACCGTTTTACTTTGGAGTTGATACCTGACGGGGAGCAGGGGAAGAAAATGTATGACAATTTCAGTGAAATGGTATCAGAACTTATGTGGTCGAAAACTAGCTAACAACACTGTAAGTCTAAATACTGAGTCCCCACTCCCTATTTCCAGATTAATTGATCGCCTGAATCACAGCCGCAGTATCCCAATAAAACGGTAATAATCGGGAAATTTTCCCATCTTCAATCCAGAAAAACTCTGCCATTGGCATATCAATCATCTTTTTAGTTTTTTTGGATGTGGCTTTCAGTCTAGCTAACCCAACCACGCAATCTCCTGTTTCATGGATATTTTCAATGGCAAATACCGGATTATCCCAGACTTGTTGAAACTTTTCGGCAAACTGTACCCAAGCAATACGTCCTTGACATTTACCAGCGTAGGGTAAGGATGTAGCACCTTCCACTAAAATTTGTTCCGATGCGATCGCGAGTAAGGTGGTCATGTCTCCGTGTTCTAAAGCATCATAATAGGCATGAACTATTTCCACAGCAGTTTGTGTCATTTTTTACTCCCTGATGATTTTTCAACAGTGATAACAGGTGATTGTAAAAAAGGCAATACTGGTAAAAGCAGGAAGTAAGTATTTAGACGGAAATCAAGTTGCATACTTTGCTTTATCTGTTCCCTGTTCTCTATTTCGACAGTTTTGTCTAATTACTTACCTTGTCATTCCCGACAATGCTAATGTAAATTTTAACTGCAAGTCCAAGCTGTAATTTCTGAACCAATGTCAATATGACCACTTTTCCTCTAAATTCCCTGGTGAGATTGCCAAGTTTTTCGATTATTTTAGAAACAGAAAATTTAGCAAATAGTAGTGTCAAAGGATTATTTAAATCATTAGTTTCTCTGGTTCACCAAGATTTACCTCTGACTCAAGCTCAGGAGGTATTATTAATCGATACTGGTAATATCCCTCAGCAGTTACTAGCACAAATTCACGAATTATATCCTTGGATAACGGTTGTAACTGCTCCTTCAGGTATTGGCTACTACGGAGCAAAAATGCTAGGAGCAGAAATAGCTACAGGAGAAGTAGTTATATACACTGATGTAGATTGCGAATACGAACCGACATGGTTACAAAGAATATTAGCAGGATTTATCCAGGGTGATGATATCCAGGTGGTGACAGGGGAAACGGCAACACGGGGTAAGGGAATCTACGGAACAGCAATGGCGATGAGTTATATTTTTCCACCTTTTTCGGAGCAGGAAAGATTAATCCCTACACAAAAATATTATTCTAATAATGTGGCATTTCGCCGGGAATTTTTATTAAAATACCCTATCCCAGTAGACTTACCATTACACCGGGGTAACTGTATAATTCATGCCCAGAAATTGCATGATATCGGGTGTACAATTTGGCAACAACCCCAAGCACGAGCTATTTATCGACCACCTAACCACCTTTCCCATTTTCTTTGGCAATTTATCGTGCTTGGACATGATTATTATTGGCAAAATAAACTGCTCACGGATAAATGGAAAAGACAATATGCAGATAATAATTCCCTGAAAGTAAGAATAAAAAAATATTGCGATCGCCTCAGTAATATTTTTTCTCGGCATCCCTATAGATTACTCCATTTACCCCTAGCCATACCGATTATGTTGCTATCTTTTATTTGTGTCTTGATTGGCTATCTAGTAACGGTGATCCAACCAAATTTACTGCTCAAGCAATATGACAAGATGTTAGGTAAATCTTGATAAATAGGGTAAGTCGGAAGTAGCAATCAAAAGGTGAACAGGGAGCATCCCAAATATGTCAAAACATATTTTGTCATTGCGAGTGCAGGGAAGCAATCAATCCATCACTCCGAATGAGTCCATCGATTGCTGAAGGTCATACTTCCAGTATAAAGATAATATTATTCTGTTACAGAGCAATAAAAGCTGAGATGCACCCCGATGAAAAGTTGTAATTAAAACCTAATTTAGAGAATGCCGTTGTCCTCTACTTCCCTCGGTATTCGCATTAAAATCAAGTACAACTAGAAATCCTAATATCCTCGCGCTTCACTACTAGAAACTACCGTCCATCCAGCTTTAAATAACTTATGATAGGTTGCCATACCCTTGGAACTACCAACTATTTGATAATCGGGTACAGCAAATTGAGGAAAGGTTGTATAGGGTCTCCAAGGCTGATTCGGTTCAATTTGTAAGTGCAAAATCTTATTCCCGTCCGTACCTGAAAGTGGCAACCAACACATCCTTCCTGGCATTTTCAACTCCTTTTTAATCGGATTTACCTATTTGCAGTCAACCAGTTTACATCCATACTAATTTCCCAAATATTGGCGATTTAAACACAAATTATTAGAAGCAATATATCGCATATTTAGATAATTTAAGTAACGCTTTATTCGGGAAAATTAGAAAATTTTTAGATACACAAAACTCACTCAATCTATCTTGGTGTTAGAAAAATTTTGCGGCATATACACGTGTAACAAAACACAAAAGATTTCATCTCGACAAATTTATCGAAAATGTTTATATCGATTCTAAAAATGTTTGCAACACATTCAGAATCACAGACGTGATACATTGCCATATGAGACCCAATATATTGCGTCTCTAAAAGCAAAATTAAATGGTATTACTGCCAACAAATCTAAACCTAGACGAATCGACACAGATGCAGTGATATATCTTTTTCCGAAGATGCATCTATATATATTATTGAGATATTTCGTGTATCGGTGTGATGAAGATAACGATTTGAGAAAACTTATAACTATTCTAATCGGGTACTTAGAAAGGAAAAATCTTCTCTTCGAGAAGTTGAGGAGTATCCTGAATACGTGAAAACATATTTTGTGATTGGGAGTGCAACTAAGCGATCGCAAAATCCATCCCTCAGAGCGAGTCTATTGATTCCTGAAGGTCGTACTTCCAATGACATGATGTCACGTCTCTGGAAGTCAAGCATTAAAAAACGACTTTTCCAACAATCTTTAGGAAGTGAATGAATCACAGGTAATCAAGCGAACCTTTTTGGTCTCACCATACCAAACAATCCAATTAAATTCTGGTTCCAATTCTTGATCCGTATTTGCCACTTTAAAATAAATTTTCTCACCACCATATTCAACTGCAAAATCGGCATTTTGAGCATAAACAACCTTAAATCCCTTATCTCGTAACACAAACATTGCCCACTGTTTGAGAGATTGTTTCATGGGTTCGTGGGGAATTAGGGGATTTTGGAGAGCGTTGTCAATGGCTGAGAAAAATTTATCATTCATTGGTCGATTTGCTGTATATTTTATGTGGGGTCGCAACGAATTTCAATCATGAAACCGTCCGGGTCATAGAAATAAACACCACGTCCGGTGGGACGAGTTACAGGACCGTGAGCGATCGCAATTCTATTTTCGCGCAAAACGATGACAACATGTTCAAAGGATGCTGGATCAATGTCGAAGGCAAGATGGTAAGCTCTAGTAAAGCTTGTTTCTGGGTCCGGTGCTGGTGGATTTAGTTCGGGTGTGGCGAAAAGGTCTAAAATTGTGCCGTCAGGGGTAATAAAATTAGCCACTTTTCCTGCTTTCACTAAATCCACAAGGGTTTCTGGTATTTCTTCTCCCTCAAGTTCGTGTAAACCCAAAATCACACCATAAAAATACCGCGATGCTTCCATGTCTTTGACGTTGAGAGCAATATGATGAATGCACCGTAAATCTCCTGTCTGTAAACAAGTTTTC
>CALJJQ010000064.1 GCA_937973965.1 uncultured Calothrix sp.
CCAATGGAAGTTGGTTTTTTGATGCTTCTGAATCTCCAGATGACTTCGATGGGGAAACTACCAAATTTTCGCCATATTTAACACAAATCCTGGTAAAACAGGTTCTCCACTGACGGTAGCTGGATTTTCCAAACATTCCACATCCATCCCTGGACGGTAAATATAAACACGACGATGTTTCCGGTCAATCAACCAACCCAATTTCACTCCTGGTTCCTGGATATATTCCTGCATTTTCTCTTGTAGGGGTTTTAATTTATCGGAAGCAGAACGCAATTCAACTACGAAATCGGGACACAGGGGTGGAAACTTTTCCTGTTGTTCAGGTGTGAGACTGTTCCAACGCTCTAAACTCATCCAAGCTGCATCGGGAGACCTTTCTGCACCCGTTGATAAAATAAATCCGGTGCTGGAATCGAAACAAATTCCTGTACCGTCCCCTTCTGACCAGATACCTAATTGCAAAGCAACATTAAAATTGCGGTTACCAGTTTCTCCCCCTGTTGGTGGCATAATGGATATTTCCCCTTTGCGATCGCGCTCAATCCGATAATGGCGATTGATTTGACAGAATTGGTAAAATTCCTCATCGCTCATGCGTAAATTATCGGGCATTTGTAACACTATTGGTGGGGAAAACATAGGAAATCGGGATTCAAAGTATCAGATTAGTAATTTGTAATTCGTAATTAAAAATTCATGAATTAATGCTTAATTATTAAAATTAATTAGTTAGTAATGACTTCAGGATGTTATTCCTTAAATGATATTGATGGAAAAATTAAATTTGATTTATTATTCAAACCCAGATATCTCTCCTGGAGGAAGTAAACTACATTCTTAGGGTCATAATTACAAATTACGAATTACGCATTACGCATTACGAATTAAACACTGGCAATTCCTGACCATTGCACCTTCTTTTCCCTTTGGCGACGGTAGGAAAAGAAATGTTCCGGATTTTGATAAGTACAATAGGGAGCGATCGCAATTTGTTCTGGACTAATTCCCATATTTTCCATTTGCATGGCATTAATCCGACGTACATCTAAACGCACTTTCCCCACTTCTGGATCGGGTAATAAAGGGGGATTTTCCCCATCCATCAATATCTCTATCATCTCCTCTAGTTCTGTTGCTGCACAAACAGTCGCACCCACCTCCATCGCTGTCTCCAGGGAAACCTGATATACCTCACCCGCGATCGCTGGACCTAATGCTATCCTCAAATCTTGCAAACGACTACCATGATTTTGCATCATGGCGATCGCAACGGGAATAATTTTCTGCGCAGTTCCTCGCCAACCTGCATGAATCGCTGTCACCTGTCCGGTTTGAATATCCCCAATTAATGCTGGTGTACAATCTGCACTCGCTACCCATACCGATTGTCCTTCTACCGATGGATCACTCATCACTCCATCACCCATCACCAATGGCGGATCAAGTTCATCATCCACATGTTCACCACCATTTTCTAAGTTCTCATGAATTTGTTGCGGTGTTAACACTCGATTCCCATGCACCTGCTTTAACCGATATGCCTTCATGGAGGATGCAAACGCCTTGGTCAACTCCTGGGGAGGAGATTGCCAAAAATGCTGTGTAAAAAAACCGTGGGGAAATTTTTCTAAAATACTACAAGCTAAATAGGGCTTATTCTGCCAAGTACGCCAGTGCCAAGTATGCATAATTACAAGTATATTTAGCGATTTACAACCTTACCACCTGATAGTAACAAAACTTTAACTGACTTCCCAGTCTCGTGGTCTGTCGGATTCAAAATCAAGAGACGTAGCAATGCTACGTCTCTACACAACGTCAAATTTTCAATTCATATTCTGTATTTAGCAACGACCAAAATCCAAAATCTAAAATCCAAAATAATATTAAACGTCAGTCTCGCTGAGTTCGCGGGTCATGTAATCAAAGGGTTCATCAATGAAACCGGAATTACTAATACCCGCAGCTTCAACTTGGGATTTCACAATATCCTTCATAATTTGGATACCGCGTACAGTGGGGGCAATAGGTACACCCAAGGAGTTATAGGTTTCCCGTAAGCCTTGCAAAACCCGCTCGTCCAGCACGTCCATACTACCTGCGACGATTGCGTAGGTGGCATAACGCAGGTAATAATCCATATCCCGCAAACAAGCTGCATACCGACGGGTAGTGTAGGCATTACCACCGGGACGGATTAATTCTGGCAATTCCTCAAACAAGCTTAAACCCGCTTGCTTGACGATTGCAGCTGCATTCCCATTCACTACAGCTGCTGCTTGTACCCGTGCGCTACCTGTCTCAAAATACTTTTTCAGGTCGTCAATGGCGTTCCGATCGAAGTACTTGCCAGCAACGTCATAATTCTTAATTAAACTCGTAACTGCGTCCCGCATTCCTTGTATCTCCCAATCATTCCTATTTATGGTTTGATATTTTATTGGCAGGTTTATGCAATAAGTGCATTCAAAATATTTTTGCACCACATAAAATATATGGGATACAAAAACATCTACTATTAATGGATTCTATGTCAAAGTTGCTCCCAACGAAATCTAGTGTGTAGTTTTGTAGCGTGGAAACTAGAAAAAGTTAATATAGCTGAGAAAAATGATATTCTGTAACTTTTGTTACAAAAAACTTTGATCCCTTTTCTTTAGGATATTCCAGGTGTGTCAAAGTTTCGTTTTCACCACGCAGGGTCAGCAATGCTTTGAATAGTACGGATTGATGGTAGTAAGTCGGTAGATAAGGAGTAACCATGACAACCCCGCAAGAAGTTCTGAAAATGATTCAGGACAAAAATATTCAGATGATCGATCTGAAATTCATTGACATGTTGGGAACTTGGCAGCATTTAACGGTGTTCCAGAACCAAATCGATGAAAGTAGTTTTACTGATGGTGTTCCATTTGATGGTTCTAGCATCAGGGGTTGGAAAGGAATTGAAGCGTCCGATATGGCGATGGTTCTTGATCCAAACACTGCTTGGATTGATCCATTTATGGCGGAACCCACACTGAGCATTATTTGTAGTATCAAAGAACCTCGGACTGGTGAGTATTATGACCGTTGTCCTCGTTCTATTGCTCAACGTGCGGTCGATTATGTGATTTCCAGTGGAATTGGTGACACTGTTTTCTTTGGTCCAGAGGCAGAATTTTTCATCTTTGATGATGTGCGTTTCGACCAGAATGCTAGTTCCGGTTACTATTATGTCGATTCTGTGGAAGGGAAATGGAACTCTGGCAGAAGCGAAACTGGTGGTAACTTGGGTTATAAACCCCGCTACAAGGAGGGTTACTTCCCTGTTCCCCCTACTGATACCTTCCAAGATATGCGGACGGAGATGCTGCTAACAATGGCAAAATGTGGTGTCCCTATCGAGAAACATCACCACGAGGTTGCAACGGGTGGTCAGTGTGAATTGGGTTTCAAGTTTGGTAAGTTAATCCAAGCTGCGGACTGGTTGATGACCTATAAATATGTCATTAAGAACGTTGCTAAAAAGTACGGCCGTACTGTCACCTTTATGCCCAAACCTGTATTTGGTGATAATGGTTCGGGTATGCACTGTCACCAATCCATTTGGAAGGATGGACAACCGTTGTTTGCAGGTGACAAGTATGCTGGTTTGAGTGAGTTAGCTCTCTACTACATTGGTGGTCTGCTCAAACATGCACCTGCGGTGTTAGCATTTACCAACCCCACAACCAATTCCTACAAACGTTTGGTTCCTGGTTACGAAGCACCTGTAAACTTGGCCTATTCCCAAGGAAACCGTTCGGCTTCGATTCGGATTCCGTTGTCGGGTACTAACCCTAAAGCCAAGCGTTTAGAGTTCCGTTGTCCCGATGCTACCTCTAACCCCTATTTGGCATTTTCTGTGATGCTGTGCGCTGGTTTGGATGGGATTAAGAATAAAATCGATCCGGGTGAACCTTTGGATAAAAATATCTATGAGTTAACTCCAGAGGAATTGGCAAAAGTTCCTTCTACCCCTGGTTCTCTGGATGCTGCATTGGAAGCGTTGGAACAAGACCATGAGTTTTTAACTGCTGGTGGTGTGTTTAGCGAAGACTTTATCCAAAATTGGATTGCCTATAAGTTGGATAACGAAGTTAACCCGATGCGTCTGCGTCCCCATCCCCACGAGTTTGCCCTTTACTACGATTGCTAGAGAAGTAATTCCTATAGCCAGGTGGAAATTGACATCCTATTCAAGCACCCTAACAACGGTTGCAATCTATTGCTGGGATAGCTAATTCCTTTAAAGGAGGACTCAGTTGAAATATTAGTCCCGGTATTTCCCCAAGGCTGTATTTTTCTCTTGTTTGATTTGATATAGATGAAGCCACCCTCTAGGGGTGGCTTTTTGTTGCTAGTACAAGTCGGCGGAAATACGTCTACCATTTCCCTAGCTCCCATGCTCCGCGTGGGAGTCCAAGGGTGTGAGGCTCCAGCCTCGTGAATGAAGGCAGAGCCTTCATTCACTGGGTGACTACGCAGAGCATAGTCACCAGATAAATGGTATGGATATTTCCACCAACCCGTACTAGTCTTCTATATTACTGATTTAACTCATTGCAGCATTACTGCGATCGCATATTTCTCTCTTGCTGGGATCGATTTTCCCTTGGATCGGTTGCCAATATTGAGATACTTCTCCTTTTAGCCCAACTTCTTCTCCGGCACGTTCTAGCATCGATAACTGACGATTTCTAACTAGGTGGTGGTGACGCATCATCAATGCTCTTGCTTGTTCTTGAGTAGACATAATCCATGCCTCCATGTGTTGGGGATTTATTCTATCTAGTCTGCTTTGACTTTCAATTATTAATGTATCACAAAATTTCTGTAACAGTTGTTACCATATGCTACTTTTTAATAAAAATTTATATTTTTCTCA
>CALJJQ010000065.1 GCA_937973965.1 uncultured Calothrix sp.
TGAAATTCTCTGGCGATTTATTAAGTATCAATGGATTGAAATAGATGCTTATTCTAGCTGGCAAACTTTTGTTACATCTCTAGAAAAAATCCTGAGAGAATTTGGTCAAAACTATGTAATTAATTTTGACTAGCTACTTAACTTGTCACGAATGGAAACAGAGTAATCCAGAATCCAAAATCGTATTACCTTGTATCCTCCGCCCGGAATTGGTAACATTTTTGGTCAATTTCCAATTCAAAATCGAACATGCCCAATCAAACATTAACAGCCGACGTTCTTGTTGTTGGTGGTGGAACAGGGGGAACCGCAGCTGCCATATCATCAGCACGTCATGGAGCTAAAACAATTTTAGTCAGTGAATACCCTTGGTTAGGGGGAATGTTAACCAGTGCGGGGGTATCCGTACCCGACGGCAATGAATTAGCAGCATTTCACACGGGAATTTGGGGTGCCTATCTGCGGGAACTGCAACAGCGCCATCCGGAGGGACTCAACCATAGCTGGGTGAGTTTTTTTAGCTACGACCCACGTATCGGAGCAGAGATATTCGCAGATTGGGTCAGGGGTTTAGATAATTTACACTGGATTCGCGGAGAAACACCCCGACAAGTGCTACGGGAAAGCGATCGCATAATGGGGGTATGTTTCAACGAAATCACAGTCCATGCCCAAATTACCATCGATGGCACCGAACTAGGGGATTTACTCGCCCTGGGAGAAATACCCCACCGTTGGGGTTGGGAATTCCAATCAACCTGGGGAGAACCCAGCGCACCACCTACAGCCAACGAAATCACCCAAACCTATCCCGTCCAGTCACCCACTTGGGTGGTCTACATGCAGGACTTTGGTGAGGAGGAAGCACCCATCATCCCCCCCGCACCCACCTATCAACCAGAAAAGTTTTTCGGTGCTTGGGATAATTACGGTGGCGAAAAATTCCTCAACTATGGTCGCTTACCAGGGGGAAAATTAATGTTAAATTGGCCCATCCACGGTAACGATTATGGTCTGGGGATTGAAAATGCGATCGCATCCGCAACTAAGGCGGAAGAATTTTACCGCGCAGCAATTTGCCATAGTCAAAATTTCGCCCATTTTATCCAAACCCACCTCGGTCGTCGCTACGGTTTCGCCGATGGTGTATTCCCCCTATCCCACACCAGTAATTGTCAACTGCGACAAACCACATCAACCACACCCACCGCTTTTGCATTTCACCCCTACTTCCGGGAAAGTCGGCGTTTAATCGGTTTAACCACCATTTGCGAACAAGATATCCTTCCCCGACCCGGTGGAAACGTGGCTGTTCTCCATCCAGATCGTATTGCCGTCGGTAACTACGCCAACGACCACCATTATCCCGACTACAAATTTGATTTACATCCCAAATCCCTCCGTTGGGGAGGAAGATGGACTGGTACACCCTTTACAATTCCCTACCGCGCTCTAGTTCCAGCCCAAATCGACGGTTTTCTTGTCTGCGAAAAAAATATCTCCGTATCCCACATCGCCAACGGTGCAACCAGATTACAACCCGTCGTTCTCGGCATTGGACAAGCTGCTGGAACCGCAGCCGCACTGTGTATCCAAAACCAATGTCAAGTTCGGGATTTACCAGTAGAAATGTTGCAATTATCCTTAATCAAAGATTCACAATTCCCCGCTTTAATCACCCCAATATTTGATTTATTACCCCACCATCCTGACTGGGAAAACCTCCAAATCTATTACCTTCAAAACCCTAGCAATTATCCTGAAGATGGTCATATACAAAGTAATTATCAAGATAAGTACTTACACTCAGGTCTAAATTCAGTAAAAACACTTAGAGAAAAAACCTATTTAGGTGTTTTCCAAAAACTTGCACCGCAGGATTACAGATTCACTCTTCAAGAACCAGAAGCCCAAGCTGGTGCCACATGGCAAATTGTCACAATTGAACCAGATGTAAATCAGTCACTGCAACAAATTCAGAACTGCCAATTAATCAGGATTGACGGAGAATATAACTCGGCGGGAAATTGGTTGTTGGCGAGAAAAATTTTTGTAGTCTAGTTATTTTTTCGGTAAAAAACAATACTTTTTTCCCAAACCATCCGGATGCAGCAAATCAAACTAAGTATCAGTGAAATGGAGAGTTTCAAAATAAACATCTATCATGCGAGTAGCCATTTCACTCTTAGTATCAACTATCATCTTTGGTGCTTTCGTTAGCAATGCAGATTCTGCCAGTCAGTTCGGTTCCCGTATTCATGGCAACGCAGTAGCCAAAGCCAGTGTCAACAAAGGTTCCAAGCGTCCTACAAATCCTACCCCTCACCGTGGTAGTGGACGACGTGAAGTTATGCACTATGGAAATAGTGGATTATACACTGTATAGAAAATATATTTTTTTCTGTGGCTTATACATACAAAGTTGATGTAGCAAGTTTTTTGTTTTATTTGTGGAATCATTAACTAGGGTGTTCTTTTTATCGTAACTTGTCTCAACTTGTTGCCATAATCGACAACTCCTGATTGGTCAAAACTGAGGGGGTTTATTGAATCTCTAGATAGTGGCTAGTCTCTGAAGATGTCTTCGGTGTATCTAGTTTCTGAATTGAAATCTCACAACTGTCAGCAAAATATCTGGATTAGAAACAGGAGTGCGAGGAAAAAGACAACTGAACTACCGTTTGTTAACTACTCAAATATCCTTGCAGACAAACCTATTAAATCGATCCAGAATGTTACCCATCAAAATTATGACAGGGTAAATTAGTCCGTACCAAACTGGCTACAGCTAGGTCATAATTAAACGAGTAGGTTAGCAAATTTGGCTTACTAACCTTTGCTTGTCAAAACGAAGGATGAACCCAATCATCCGAAATCTGAAGATTCTGATACTTACTCCAATGCTGATTGAGTCTAGTTTTAATTTGGGAATTGGCCATAGGGCTGATTCCCTCTCCCAAAATTTAGATTTTATTAATTAAAATTAATCAAGAAATCAACAACTAAATCAAAAAGCCTGTATATTTTATCACACTTTCGTCTGTGTGACAAGGGTTTTAACGTGAATACTCCTAGGTCGTAGCTCGCTACAACGGATTTTAAACGCTAAAGTCCCTGTGAATCAATAGATTTTGCAAGTTAAGGTTTAAAGTCACCTTATCCATGAGTTGAGAAAAAAGTCAATAACTGACTGATTCCAGGTTTACTAATTTTATTCTCAACATACTAGGAGGTTTTGAGAAACTTCTATTTTCTACCTTTATAGATATAGAGTTGTCAGCTTCTGTGATTTGAAAACTCAAATAGAGTATCGCTTAGTTACTAATTTACCCTTTGATGGTGAAGCTCAAGTATCAAATGAAGAAGTGATGAATGTAGAATTCTCTTGGCTGTAGCCAGGGGAGTGTCAATTAAGAGGTTTGACTTGAACATCTTGAGGTTGATAATCATCACCTAATTTGTGGGCACAAAAACCGATATCCCGGACTTGTTGAGGGTCGATGATTAGTCCCCAATCTGCTGGTTGGACTAAATACTTGTTTTTACTTTGTGGTTGAAAATTAGCATTCCAAGAATTGTATATACTAGCTTGATTCATTCTAAAGCCAAGTTGCCAAGCTTTTACTGGAGTATTAGTGGGATTGCGAACTTTGAAACTGATGCAAAATCCATTATTCCAGTTGGAGTACATATCCGTGACGACTTCCAGTCGATTGGCGATCGCGGGAGATGGTGGGGAATTACTGGGATTACTTGCTGGGGGAGGAGAAACACGAGCAACAGGAACTGGTGGAGGAGTAAACTTAACTGGTAAAAGTTGTGACAACAGGACTTGTTTGGGTGCGTCAACGGTTTGCCAATCATCCAGCAATATTCCCCCGGTATCGGAACTATTGGGATTCCAACTCCAGTAGGCAAAACCTAATCTCTGGTCGCGGATAAAGCGGACGAATTTATTTTGCCAAATTCCTTCGGTGGATTTGTTGTCAACCTGTCGTCCACCGAACTCACCAACCCAAATGGGAGCAATCTGACGACGAGCAAGGTAGTAAAATCCTATTTCCCAACGCTGAGGTAAATTGCGGGGAAAGGATTTATCTTGGAAGTAGGGCATTTTAGCGACCCCTTCTCCGTATTCATGGGGTGAATAGACTAACTTGTGACGACGGGAAAGTCTCACAGGGAAACGACCTGCACCTTCTAAATTTCCTCCCCACCAATAATGGGTTTGTTTTTGTCCGGGAACGTTTTTTTCCACCCCTTCAACGATAATTAACCAGTCAGGATTTATACTTAAAATCGCATTGCCAGCTCGTTCTGCAGCTAATCTCCAATCGGTGAGGAGGTTATTGGTACCCCAACTTGCGCGTCCGTGGGGTTCATTTTTCAAGTCTGCGCCGATGACATTTTTTTGATTTTTGTACCGTTGTGCCAAAAGTTTCCAAGTATCGATCCAGTCCGCTTCGCTGTATCCATCTCCATACCAAAGTTCGGGAATGCGTTTGACATTGAGACGATGGCTATCCAAAATAATCAATAAATTTAGTTTATCAGCCTCTTGAATCACTGCGTCCATGACTTCTAGAGGTGTTTTCCCTTCTAGCTCCTTGTTTGCTCCGATACTAAAATCAACGCCACTGATGGTATTCGCACGGAGAGCTTCGACGGCATAGGGAAGGCGAATGGTATTGTAGCCGAGTGATTTGATTTGGGCTAGCATTTCTTTGTAATCCCTTTGCCAGAGACCGTGGGGGACATGAGTTTCCGTTTCCATGCCAAACCAGTTGACACCACGTAACAGAATTTCTTTGCCCTTAGCGTCGATAATTTTGGCTCCACGGGTAGACAGGGGGAGACTTACGGGAATAGTCTGGGAATTGGCTGCTTGCACAATATTGGGTGTCCAGTCGGAAAATCCAGTAGTCAATAGGGCGATCGCAATCGCTAAAATCAGTATTTTGTGAATTATTTTTAACTTTTTGCGAGATGAAAAATGCCATTTTAACATGGTAATTACTGAAGTATTGGGAAGTTAGCTGTTTTTTTATACTTTGAATGGTGGGGGATGGGAAAGCTACTCTGACTTAAATCATATGCAAGGATATAATTAGGGGTCATCGGTTAATTCGCTTAAATTCAAGTAGCAATTATAGTTTGATTTATGAAGTTTTCCAGATAGAAATTTGTGAAAAAGTCCAGCATAGAGTAATCCGTATATCGACTTTTATAACTGATTCTGTCCGTATATTCAAATTGCAATAGACTGTATTTAAATAAATGAAATTAAGGGAATTTTGTATATTAGTAAACAAAATGGGGCGAAAAACCAGCATTTATGTATCTTTCAATGATGATAATAATTTTGAA
>CALJJQ010000066.1 GCA_937973965.1 uncultured Calothrix sp.
GTTAGTAATTCGATATTTCTTCGATGCTTTCAAGTCAGTTATTGATGACTTGAGAAAATTATAATTGACATATTTTCCCCTGACGCTTGAGACCGCGACTGGGGAAGATTCGGTGGCGAAGCGGAGTTCCAAGTGCGGGCTAGGTTGATTTGTGATGCTCACAAATAGTTTTAATCCCCCCACTTGGTGCCACCGAATTAGCGAAGCCTTTCCTCCTGTCGCGTCATTTTATTTTTTGCGATCGCTTGACTTTTAACACAGTCGCTACAGTTATCTTTAACTGAACCGTATCGGAATTAAAGGGTATTTCTAGTCACAAAAAGTGCTTTCCAAATAGGTATGTAAGGCTTAAAAACCTGGCATTTGTAATTTTTGCAGCCTGCGTAAAACTATTCCCTGTACAGACGACCCGACGGGTCGTTTGTACCCACTCCCTATCCCCTACCCCCACGCTTCAGACTTTATCCGCAGACCCTAATTATTAAATTGGATTACCAAAATCCAAAATCCAAAATCCAAAATCAAATGGTGATAACCTAGAATTATTAGCGACCGAGATACTGGAGAATACCACGAGCGATCGCATCACCCATTTGCCTTTGGAATACGGGGTCACGTAATCTGGCAGCATCTGCTGCACCTGTGACAAAGCCAGTTTCCACCAAAATTGATGGCATGGAACTGCGACGCAAAACATAAAAGCGGGCTTTACGCACTTTCCGGTCAGGAACATTCACACTGCGGAGAATACTGGCATGGACAATTTGCGCTAATCGTAATCCACTTTCGTGATAGTAGGTTTCTAGCCCGTTGACATCTGGACGGTTAGCACCAGCCGAATTGGCGTGAATACTCACAAATACACTTGCTCTAGCTTGTTCTGCCATGTCCACCCGTCCTTGTAAACTGATAAAGTAATCTGAATTGCGAGACATTACAGCTTGGACACCGTTTTGTTCTAACACTTGGGCAATTCGTTGGGCAATCGGTAGAATCACATCCTTTTCTCGTAATCCACCAATACCGATAGCACCTGGGTCTTGACCACCGTGACCAGGGTCGATAAATACTACTGAACGGGAATTAGGTGTGGGTCGAGGTGTGGGTGCGGGATTGGGGAGTATGGGTCGGTCTGGTATTTCGGGAGTGGGTGTGGGGTTGGGACGGGGGAGGGGAGGTAAAACTACGGGAGGTGTAATCGGTGAGGAATCCCGTCTTAATTCCAGGGCTAATAACTGTCCGCTAAGTTGATTTAACTGACCGATTTGCACCCTTGCAGCTGGTTGCACCAGGACAACTACACTTTGGGAATCTTTAAGTTCTTGGAGACGGACTCGCAGGACAGGACTATTACCATCCAGTTGGGGTCCTCTAACGGAAGGTGCAAGTTTCGCGTTGGGGATAGTTACCTGAAACATGGCCGAAGACCGATCCCAACCGCTAGTTGCTCGTATACCTTTATTCGCACGAATTAGCAACTGATTGGCGGTGGCATTAAAATCAATCGACTCGATGGTGGCAACTTCCCCGCGGGGAGATGGATTAGGAGTAGGGTCAGATGGGTTATTGGGAGGTTCGTTGGAGATACTACCGAAACGGTCGGGAATCACGATAATCCCATTATTACCACTACGAGAAGCTCGCCAATTAGGACTATCTCGATCCACACTCATGGATATACGGACGATGGGGGGATTACTTTCCAACTCGGTCAACCGGACTTGACTAACACCAAAACGATTCACATTTATTTCCGGATTACTGAGATTGGGAGAAATGGAAGCATTGGTGACATCGATATTAATTGTTCTGCGATCGCTACTACGATTTACCCTTAGCAATGGATTACCAGTTCCACTAGTACGGACAAAAAAGCCATCTCCCGTAATCCGTAAATCATCAACTTGGGTCGCTCCCCTGACTCCACTGGCAATTGGCCTGGTTGAACTAGTGGGGTTATTACTGGAATTACCGGCTTTTGGCTGCGTATCCCGGTTGACCACACCGTAAATAGTTTCTGGATTATTGCTGCTATTGCCGGTTTGTCTTTGGGGTGATGGTAATTTAACTATCCAGTAGCTTGTGGATTTACCTTCAAATTGAACTTGTTGGGGATCAAGGGTATAGCCGGGAGCAACTTCGACGACAATTCTTGCAGTCGAAGGATCAAACTGACCGACACGCACCGCACGGAAGGAACCACTCAGGGTTTGTTGGGTTTGTGATCTACCAAAGTTTGTTCCTGGCAAATCAATGACTAATCTGGTGGGATTAAATACTAACTGAGCCTGTGGTTGTACGGCTCCCTCAGTGCGAATTTCTAATTGATTGGTATTGGGGTCAAACCGCCAAGACTGTAACCTTGCAGCCTGTGCTGGTGACGCGAGCATGAAGACCGGAACTATAGTTAGACTGCCAGGTAGTAACCAGTGTATTTTCACAATGTTTTCTCCTGATTGATTGTTGTGGGAGCTTTAAATATATATAAACAATGACAAATCCTCATGCAGTCACCGACAAAGCTGGTACTGACAAATTTCGGGCGGAAAACACCGTAAATAAGGATTTTTCGGACTTCGCATCGATACCAATACCCATACCTCTTGACATGGAACTGTTATGACACTGCTTGTAGCGTCACATGCTAACACGGCTATGACCATTTTTTCATGATTTTGTGACATGAAAAGTAGGAGGTTGAGCATTTTAATCCCTGCAACCAAGAGATTGCAGAATCAACAATAACTGTCAATCCCCCTTGGTAACACTTAAGATGTTTTGAGATGTATGGGGATAGTTGAACGGGAAGACGATGCACTGCGATTTTCCCAAAGTGTTAGTGCAAATGCGATACACCCCTAAATTAGGTAAAATCAATGGCGATGATAACTCGATACTTTTAGCGATCGCCACTCTAAATTTCACTCTGGGAAAGGGAATTTCCAAATTATCTACGATTCAAATTTCAGAAAACGTGGTAAATGAACTGTGTGTGAATGAAAGTACATGTTCCTCAAAAGTTACATTTCCTGTGGACGATAATTTATAATTAATGGTTTCCATTTGAATCCTCCGAATCCCAGTGATTAGGATGATTCATCTGATGTAATTTATGTCAATATACGCAATTCATCCGGTAACTGATAAGATTTATTCAATACATGTATCTAAGAAAATATTTAGTAAATACCAGGTGGTTCAACTATCTTCCTCAATTCATTCTCAGCCGAATCATCTGTTTCAGGATAAATATTGATTTAAGAGACTTCCGAAAAATAAAATATCCTGTGGTTTGGGTATCTTGCCCGAAAATTGGATAATTATTAAATTGGATTACCCAAATCTGGTAGGTAGAGAAGACCCGACGGGTCGTCTCTACTCATGACTGAAAAATCAAATCCAGTCGCTGCTGGGAAGCTTTCAGAGCTTGGGAGGGTGTGGTTTTGCCTAAAATGACGCTTTCAATGGCACGACCGATATTTTCCGAAACCCGATTATAACCTGGGAAAATGGGACGGCTACGTCCATATTGAGCTTGTTGGAGAAATACTTTGACTGCTGGCTGTTTTTGGGTAAATTCGATGTATTTAGGGTTTTCTCTGGCTTTGAGGTTGATTGGTAAATAGCCTGTTCCTAAAGCTAGTTCGGTTTGAAATTCCTGAGTGAGGGTATATTCGGCAAAGGTAAAGGCTGCTTGTTGACGTTGGGGATTAGTTTTAAATAAGTATAAATTTTCACCACCAATACTAGTTGCGGGACGTTTGTCCATCGGGATGGGAAACACACCAAAATCAATTCCCTGGGATTGCATTTCTCCTAGTGTCCAGGGTCCGGTGATTTGCATAGCGACCTTTCCCGCGACAAATGCATCGGTTTCGTAACCCCGTTCGGGTCCTGATAGTTGAACGGAACCATCGTTGATTAAATCACGCCAAAATTCTAATGCTGCGATCGCTCCCTGATTATTTTCCAGTTGCACACCTGCGGCTGTGTTAAGGTTTTCCGTAACTAATTCTCCTCCCCCTGACCAGAGAAATGGTAACCAGGTGAATACGGTAAATTCTCCTTTTCCCAAGGGGAGAAACATTCCGTGTTGATCGATTCTGCCATCCCCATCTAAATCCCGGGTCAATTTTTTGGCGACTTCACGAAATTCACTCCAGGTTTTGGGTAATTCCTGAATGCCTGCGGCTTGAAATAAACTGGGACGATAAAATATTCCCACATTATTAGTCGCAAAAGGTACTGACCAAATTTTCCCCTGATAGGTCATGGACTCAAATAGAGCTGGGTCAATTTCGGATTTCATGGGTGATTTTGCCAGCATTTCGTCCAGGGGGATGAGGGCATTTAATTCTACTAACTGGCCACCAATGGTAGGATTATACCAAAGTAAATCTGGGGGGGCATTACCCACAACTGCCGCTAAAATTTTTGGCATCTGCTGGTCTTGTTGACCAACATATAATGATTCTACGAAGATATCGGGATGGGTTTGATTAAATTTGTCGATTAATTTATTGACCACATCCCGATTCGGTGGTGGGTTGACACCATGCCAAAAGGTTAATTTAATAACTTTGCTGTTGGATATTTGGCTAGAAGATTGACAGCCTGCAATAATTACTAAACTGAGCCCAAATAGGATGATTAATCGCAATTTTGTTCGGATATGCTGCCACTGCTTTGTTAATAGGGTCGAGATATATCTCCTGATGTCTATCAAGTGGTTTTGTTTCATACTTGATTCAGTACATTTTTGACGAGCGGATAACCCCAGCTTATCAGGGTGATAGGGAATAAGTCCGTGGTGGGAGTGGAGATGACTGGTATATTATTTTAAGTTCTTAGTGAAGACGTTAGTCCTCAAAGTCATAGCCTATAACGATAATTAGCTAGGCGCAATTAAATATAAAATGTTCTACCGTGTATCCACTAGGTTGATATCTATTTTCAACACCATCAAAATTAAGTAGGTAGTGCAATTAAACATAAAACCACAACGTAACCAATCATTCGGCTCAAAGCCTTACCCCCGTACAGACGCGATATATCGCGTCTGTCCCTACTCCCTGATATTAACGACAATTTTCACCACCCACCTACTTAACAGTCAACAATCCTACATGTAAGATTTTGCGGACGACCCAAATTAAAGGTGTTGCTGAATTTGGGTATAAATTATGATTATTTACATTTTGTATTGAAACCATAATCGTCCTAGAGACGTAGCATCGCTACGTCTCCACACAACGTAAATTTTCAATTCATATTTCTATTCAGCAACGTCAAATTAAATCTTGATTTGGGGAATATGTTGCCAATCATGCCATAGGGCGATACCCCCCAATAATCCGGTGACATTGGGAATTAACTTGATATTAGGGGGTAAATTTAAATTGATGCGTTTTGCTTCACCACCACCGATGTAAAGGTAATCGTAGTTAAATAAATGCTGCAAAGATGCGATCGCTTTTTTGACTCGATTATTCCATTTTTTCTCGCCGATGTCTTCTAGGGTAGAACGTCCGAGTTGTTCTTCGTAGGTTTCTCCTTTGCGAAAGCGATGATGACCCATTTCCAAGTTCGGTACTAATTTACCGTCAATAAATAAAGCCGAACCAAATCCTGTACCGAGTGTAATCACCAACTCCACACCCCGTCCAGCAATGGCTCCTAACCCCTGCATATCTGCATCGTTAATTACACGCACGGGTTTATTTAGGTGTTGAGTTAAACTTGTAGCTAAATCAAAACCGATCCATTCTGGGTGTAAATTGGCTGCGGTTTCGGTGACACCATAACGGACAACACCAGGAAAACCGACGGATACCCGCTCAAACTCACCTGCTTGGGCTGCCAAATTCACAATCTCTGTGATAATTGATGTGGGTGTAGCGACAGAGGGAGTATTTACCCGTAAGCGATCGCTAATCGGATTTCCCTGTTGATTTAATATCATTACTTTTACTCCGCTCCCACCGATATCTACTGATAGGGTACGGATGTTATTAGATTCTGTCATTTTTCGGTGATTGCTCTCACATTCCTCCAGTATAAATTATTTAATAATTTAATTTGATCTATAGCAATCCGATTTAAGTAGTGAAAAATAGCGTGCCGTTGACTGGTAACTTTTAACCGTCAACTGCCAACAACCCTACATGTAAAATTTCACAAATTACTTAGGAATGCGGTTGTACTCTACCATACCAAGTTCTCAGGAGTTTATAGTAGTGGCTTTAGCCTCGAAACATTTTAAGTGCAAATAAATGTTATTTTCTATTATTTGCTGACCGTTCCTACAGCTCTTTCCAGATTAGCAAAAGCACGATTATAGTCAAGAATCGCTGTAATCCGATTACCTTCAGCACGGGTGAGGTCATTTTCAGCCGAGATCACATCCGTTTGTGTACCGACACCAGCTTGAAACCGTAACCGTGCTAATCGCAGAGCTTCCTTCGCTTGTTCTAGAGCAAGAGTAGCAGTTTGCACATTTTCCTGGCTAGATTGCAACTGGGAGTAAAATTGCTCCACTTCAAAGCGGATTTGGTCTCGCTGGGAGGCAAAATTGGTTTCTGCGATCGCCATATCGGTTTTGGCTTGATTGGCTCTGGCTTTGGCCGCACCGCCGTCGTATAAATTTAAACTAGCTCTCACTCCAATAGAGTAACCATCGGTGACGCTAATATCATCGTTATACTGGTCTAACAGGTCATAGGTAGCGACAAAATCAACTTGGGGACCTTTAGCCGATAAAGCTTGACGACGGCGTTGTTGGGCGATATTTCGTTCTGCCAGACGTTGTTGTAATTCGGAGCGCCGCTCAAAGGCTTGGATGATAGTTGGTTCTAATGGGGCATCCCACAATCCAGCGATTTTAACAGGTTCTGCGGTCACAATATTGACATTACTCGGTAAACTTAATAGGGTTGCTAACCGACGACGAGCGATACTCTGTTGGGAAAGAGCATTAGTGACATCCTGTTGCGCATTAGCTAAATTAACCTGCGATCGCAAAACATCAAAGCGAGTACCGACACCAGCTTGTTCTAAAGCTTGAGCATCCCGTAAACTCGCTTGAGCGTTTTCCACTGCGGACTTACTAATGCGCACCTGTTCATCAGCTGCTTGTAAATCGTAATACCGTAGCGTTGTATTTAAACGTAGAGTTTGATATTTAGCTTCCACATCTAATTTATCAACCCGTAATCTTTCCTCGGCTTCCCGTACTGTTGCACTCCGTCTACCGCTCGTAAAAATACTGTAGCGAAACTCTGCTTGTCCAGTAAATTGGGTGACAGCTTCATCGGTGTTGGGAGGAGCAACACCCTTTTCCACAGCTAGTTGGTCGCTTGCAGAGCGAGTATTTTCAATTACACCATTAATATTCACCTTGGGATACCATTCAGCCTGTGCTTCCCGAAGAACAGCTTGACTACGTTTGACTCTGAGTAACGCAGATTGAAACTCTGGATTATTTTGTTTGGCAATTTCCAGAGCTTGTTCCAGGGTTAAGCTTTGTAATTCTTGTAATTTCACCTCCTCTGGATTTTTCGGTACTGAAAGCAAATCTGTTTTGGGAGGGTGGGGGGTTGGAGGATGTTCTGGTGATTGATTCTTCACAGGAGTTACCGCTGGTGAAGTTTTTCCTGGGTCGGAATTTATCGAAGGTTGGGGGAATTCAGAAGCAGGTGACTGGGGAGGAATCGCTTCTGATGGATAATTGGGGAGTTGGGAATCAGAGTGTTTCGGTAAATTTTTGCTCGGCGTGGTATCGTTGCGAATATACTTGTAGATATTTTGTTCAGAATTAGTGGTATCACCAGAATCAGGACGCACAAACTCCACACTCCGTCCCGAAGCTTCAGAACTATGGACTTGAGCTAATGGGGTTGGTGGAGATGGAGTTTTAATTACAGGTTGGGCAGAGAATACACCATTAGTCTGAGTACTTAAACCACGGGGTGATACAATTAAATCAGCCGCAGAACCAGAAGCCTGTGTCAGAAGCTTACTCTTGTTGTTATTTAGGATAGCCCTCTGCTGCTGTAACCAACTAGGACGAGAATTTTCCTGACTGCGAGCAGAAGCCGGAAAGAAAATAGTAATTGCGATCGCAACCCAAGACGAATGTAGAAGAAATCTATATAAATTCATAAAATTTTTAGTCATCAGTCAGTTAACAGTTATCAGCTAGCAATTAACATGCATTTCCACCGACAAGCGATGGTGAGTAAAAATGAGTTTTGCTTTCTTGGTGAAGGGGTAAATATAGCAATCCGATTTCCATTCCCAAAAATATGTATGATGGCTGTTGAGAGTGAATCGCTGACAGTCAAACAATTTTCGATTATCCCAAGGAGGATTTGAAATTTCCGGAATGTGATGATGAATTTGGCAGTACCACCTATCCCGCGTTTCTCACAAAACCCTAAAACCCAGAGGGAATAGGGAGTAGTCAGAAAATCAATCCGTTACTCAAGGCTTACAACTTACTCGTGAGAAATCCAGGTTATGACGTATAACACCAGCTTGGGAAGAAATAGCTATTCAATTGTTAACTGTGCCTATTTTCGAGAAAATTTGCTGTTCACTATTAACTTTCCTCCTATAGTCAGAAAATTATCAAGGGAACAAAAATCAGATATCATACAGCAATCCTATTTTTTAAGTCGTGAAAAATAGCGTGCCGTTGACTGATGACTGGTGACTATTAACCGTCAACTGTCAACCGTTAATATCGATTCTCTTGTACTTTGCAATAAATGAAACTAGAATAATCAACGGTTACAGCCCCTGATATGTAGCAAGCATTAGCGTAAACGATATAACAACCCTACACGTAAGATTTCACAAATTCCGCTCGGACTGCTGTAGTTTTTGCCAACTGTTTTATATTTTCACTTAATTGCAATTACATGTCCTAAATATCTTCACCTGTGCAGATTTATTTTTTTCTGAAAGAAAATCTCAAAAAATATCAAAGATATTCAGGATGATTGCGTCGATAAATTTTGTATAAGTAGGTGGGTGGTACAAATTGTCGTTGAGATCAGGGAGTACAGACGCGATATATCGCGTCTGTACTAGGGAGCAATATACCGCGTCTGTACGGGAGTAAGGCTGTGAGGAGAATAAACGGTTGCGTTAGGGTTTTATGCTTAATTGTACCTACCTACTTCCTAAATTACTAATATTCGATAAATACCAAAATTGTCGGGTAGGGAGTATTGGATAAATGATAATTCATGTCCAAATTCAGAGACGTAGCATTGCTACATCTCTACGCTTCCAATTCCTTGTCGGTCAAAGATTGTTGAATAACTGTTAACTAATAGCAATCTTGCCGTCTATTATGGTAAGTTCAACGACAAATTGCTGTCGTAACCGGATTAGATAGTTTAAGCTAGCTGAAGGATGATTATTTTATTTTTGTGAGTAGAGATAGTAGCGTGCTGAAAAAACTAAGTTTTGTGAGATTATTAGTAATCTGTAGTGTGTGGTGGACAATTCCCAATCCTGTGTTGGCACAAGCACTGCTACCCCATACATTACAACTGGATACCGCCAAGCTAGAAAAACAAGGTTTGAGTTTGGCTCAAGAAGCTGCTTCCTTGGCACAATTTCAACAGTACGAATTAGCCCTACCCCGCGCTCGTTTAGCGGTTCAACTTGCACCAAATAACGATCGAGTTTGGTTTTTGCTCGGTAGTATACATATGCAGACAAAAGATTTTACCAATGCTTTAAGTGCATTACAACGGGCACAAAACCTCAACCCCAAAAACCACCAAGTTCAGTTTGCCCTGGGTTCCCTACACTTTCAGCAAGAAAAATACCAAACAGCACTGACCTATTACCAAGCAGGTTTACGCCTACAACCTAACGATGCAAACGGCTTATTTGACTTAGGTAACACCTATTACATGCTAAACCGTTACCAAGATGCGATCGCCCAATATCAAAAATCCATCGCTCAAGATGCCAAATTTTGGCCAGCTATCAATAACATTGGTCTAGTTTTATACGAACAGGGTGATATTCAAGGAGCAATCAAAAAATGGCAGGAATCCATCGCCATTGACAAACGGGCTGCCGAACCGATGTTAGCCCTTGCAGTTGCTAATTATATCAAAGGCGATCGCCAACAAAGTATTGTCATGGGAGAGCAAGCATTAAAAATTGATGCTCGCTATGGTGATTTAGATTTCCTCAAACAAAACCTGTGGGGAGAAAAATTACTTGGCCATGCCAAACAGTTTCTTTCCCTACCTCGTATCCAAGCTGCTTTGGAAGCTGGAAACCGACAATAGGATTTTAGATTTTTTTGGATTACCCTGCGGTCGATCCGCTTCGCGTCTATGGATTGTGGATTACCTTGCGGTCGATCTGCTACGGGTCTATGGATTGGAGATTACTTAAACCGTTAACCGATTTTTGCTGTCTCCTGATAACCGTATACTTTAATCACTCATCCAACAACGCCTTAATTTGGTCAACAAATTGTTGGTGATCGACAACGGGTTTAGAAATATATCCATCAGCACCACTTTGTTGGAGAAAATTTTCGCGATCGCCTTCCATTGCGTGGGCTGTAACTAAAATAATTGGTAGGGATGCTGTTTGCGGATCAGCTTTCAGGATTTGGGTAATTTTGATACCGTCTACTTGCTTACCTTGATAGACACTACGGGAGAGGGAGACATCCATCAAAATGATGTCAGCACCTCCTGAGTGGGCAATTTCCATGACTTCATCCACATTTTCCGTATGTTTGACGTTTAAGCCTCCGCGCTTGGTTAGTATTTTTGAGAAAACGCGGGCATTAATCAGGTCATCTTCAACGATTAAAACTGTTTTCATGGGAATTTCAGTTATAGGGGTGAGGGAGATAGGGGTTTATATACAAACAAGGTTTAACCTTTATGGATACATAAACTCATACCTATCTTCGTCATCAAGGATAATACTACTGCCTTTTCTTAATTTTGATCTCAGAAATACCTATTTTTTCCATTCATGGGGTGGGTAGGAAGTTAGAGATGCGACATGTCGCGTTTACACAGGCTAACCGTTAATCGTTGACTGTTAACAAACCAAAAGGTGAATATATCACAGTGTGAAGTATACAGGGCTAGTTTGCGACAAGGTTAAGGGTATGCCGAGATAATGGCTATTCCCTATTCCCCACTCCCTGTTCCCTGATCAAATACCAAGTCTTGATAATTTCAAATTATTAGTTTAAAGTCTAAAATCTAAAATCAAAGCGTTACATCCACTCACTTGCAGACAATTTATTTGGTAAATCCATATAAAATCTGTATACACTAGTAGTCTACCAAGTCAACTTTACTGAGTAATTATATTTACTACTCCCTGTTCCCTACTTCCTGTCCCACCCGTCGATTATGGGTTGCCTTGACGCACCTTAACAAAACTGGATAATTCCAGAGATTTGGGGGCTTTAACTGCTGACGTTGGTACAAACATGTTATTTTCTGTTTAGTTGCAAGTTTTCAACCCCTAATTAACTTGTCAACGATTACGGCGTTTCTATCTATTTCACATTTTAGGTAATCACTCATGGCAAAACAGTTAAACCTTATCCCTTCGGGTCAGGTCATCACCACTGCGCTGCATACGGAGATGCAACGTTCATATTTAGAGTATGCCATGAGTGTTATCGTTGGTCGGGCATTACCGGACGTGCGCGATGGCTTGAAACCTGTACACCGACGCATTTTATATGCGATGCATGAGTTGGGGTTAACACCTGACCGTCCCTATCGTAAGTGTGCGCGGGTGGTGGGGGATGTTCTCGGTAAATACCATCCCCACGGCGACCAAGCAGTATATGATGCCTTGGTGCGGTTAGTCCAGGATTTTTCTAGTCGTTATCCTTTGTTGGGGGGACACGGAAATTTTGGTAGTGTGGATAATGACCCACCAGCAGCGATGCGCTATACGGAAACCCGGTTAGCACCCGTCAGCCATGAGGGGATGTTGGCGGAGATTGGTGAAGAGACCGTCGAATTTATCCCGAATTTTGATAATTCCCAGCAGGAACCGACCGTATTACCTGCCCAATTGCCATTTTTGTTGTTAAATGGTTGTACGGGGATTGCGGTGGGGATGGCGACAAATGTCCCTCCCCATAATTTAGGGGAAATTGTTGATGGTTTGGTGGCTTTAATTGATAATCCGGAGTTAAGTGACGACAAGTTATTTGAGTTAATTCCCGGACCTGATTTTCCCACTGGGGGAGAAATTGTCGGTGATGGCGGTATTCGTGACGCTTATCGGACTGGACGTGGTAGTATTACTTTACGCGGAATTGCCCAGATTGAGGAAATTGCTGGGAGTCGGGGTAGTAAACGGCGAACCGCGATTGTGGTGACAGAATTGCCCTACCAGGTGAATAAGGCTGGTTGGATTGAAAAAGTTGCTGATTTGGTCAATCAGGGACGATTAGTGGGAATTTCCGATATTCGGGATGAAAGCGATCGCGAAGGAATGCGGGTTGTGGTGGAACTCAAACGCGATACTAACCCGGATGAGGTTTTACACCATCTTTATCAACAAACCGCTCTCCAGGTGAATTTTGGGGCAATTTTATTGGCGTTGGTGGATGGACAACCCCGTCAGTTAAGTTTGCGGGAGTTATTACAGGAATTTTTAAATTTCCGGGAAGCCACCTTAAATCGTCGTTATCGCTACGAGTTGGGGAAAGCGGAAAACCGTTTACATTTGCTGGAAGGGTTACTAACGGCGTTAAAAAATGTGGATCGATTAATCGAGATTTTGCGCCAATCAGCTGATGGTAGTTCCGCCAAAGTCACCCTGCAAAACGAATTACAATTAAGCGAAACCCAAGCTGATGCCATTTTAGCAATGCCCATGCGACGCTTAACCGGGATGGAACAACAAAACCTACAACGGGAAGCTGCAGAACTCGCAACACAAATTGATCTACTCAGAAGATTATTGAGCGATCGCAAGGAGTTACTCAAATCCCTGAAAAAGGATTTACGTAACCTCAAACGTAAATTTGGCGACGAACGTCGTACCCGAATTAATTTGGATGTCACCCCCAGTCGTATCCAGCCAAAGTCCAGCAAATCAGATGATTCCCAACCAGCACCCGCTAGCACCCCCAGCTATTTTGAATCCGCCCCTGAAGATGTAGTATTAGAATTTACCCATCGCGGATATGTTCGTCGCCTATCACCCAACCGCAAATCTAAAACCGAACCCCTCAGCGAAAATGATGCCATCATCCAAACCATCGCGACAGCAACTGACAAAGAATTAATTATCATCACCAATGGTGGAAAAGCTTACCCGTTAAAAGTTGCCGAAATCCCCCCCTCCACAGGTCGTAATTCTCGCGGAACTCCCCTAGTCACCTTGTTAAGTAGCACAGTCCAGGAATCCCAGGAAACCATCCTTACCCGATTTTTACTACCAAAAAATGCCGAAACCCAAACTATGATTTTAGCTACCAAACAGGGTCGCATCAAACGTATTAGTCTTGCAGAACTTACTAGTTTAAGCAAACGGGGAATCACCCTCATCAAGCTGAAAGACGAAGACGAATTAATCAGTACCCAATTTGTATCCAGTAACATGCAACTAATTCTAGCCAGTTCCAGTGGTCGTATGTTACGCATGACCATCCACGATGATGAATTACCCATTATGGGACGGAACGCTCTTGGAGTCCAGGGTCTGCGACTTGGGAAACAACAACATTTAGTTGGTTGTATTGCGATTAATCCCCAACAATCTATCCTCCTAGTTACCGAAGAAGGACAAGCGAAAAATATCCCGGTTCTGCAAATCCCCATTTCCCAACGGGGTAGTCTGGGTGCGCAAATTATCAGATTCAACAAAACGGACTATTTAACAGGAATTATTCCTAGTAATCTGAAGGAAATTGCCCTAATCAGCAATCAGCAACGTCTGATACGGATGGAAACTGCATCTATCCCTGTTACAAATAAAGATGCTAAAGGTCAACCCATTACCGAACTCAATCGTGACGAACGCATTACCAGCATAATTGGTTTAGCTTCATCCACATCGACAACTTAGGACATTAGACATTTTTAGATATTTTGCGATCGCCAAACCCTCCCTTGTGAGTTCGACGAATGCAAAATATTAATTTTGATAGGTGAGAAAAGGCACGTAGTCGCAACAAACAAGCTACGTAATGACCCGGTGGTGTTACTCTTGTGTAAGTCCCACTAAATATTAACTGCAACTTTTAATACATCCTCTGAGAAACCCAACTTTTTTTGCAAAAAATCATTTTTCTGCAATTACTATTTATTTCCTGGGATAGATGTATTTACACGAACATTATTAAAAACAAGATAAATTTAAAGATTTTGGTTCTGAAACTGTAGCGTTTTCGGAAAAATATGACATTTTGTATCAGTTAATTGGCGAATTATGACTTTATAATACATTCGTGTGATTATCATGTGATAAAATTTAATATTGGGTCAAATTAAATCAAAAAATCCTCGATTAACACTGGGATTAAATAAGCCAATCCATTGTGGTGACAGGCTTTGACTTAACTTGCCTCAAGTTGATTGATTTAGTTCAACTTGCTAATTATTAACTAACTTGAGAAACAAATTAAACGGAAATCACATTTCCTAATTAATTAGTAAAAAACACTACTAATGATTATCTAATTAATTTCCGATTAAACCTAAAATTAGGTAATTACCAGCTTATGAGCTTACGTAAAAACCGAAGTTATCAAGTGAGTTAATAGTGATGATTCCTGCGCAGTGTATTAACCATGTTTTGTCAAGGTAATTAAATTGAACAAATTGCCAAATCACACAGAGACAAGGGAAATACAACTAGCGTTTACCCGTTTAGGTGAAACATGAGAATTGCTCTAATTTCTCCGTTGTGGGAGCGTGTTCCTCCCTTTCGATATGGTGGCATTGAATTAGTTGTCAAGTTGTTAACAGATGAACTAGTACGACGTGGACATGAGGTGACATTATTTGCGTCGGGTGATTCTATCACCTCCGCAAAACTAGTATCAGTTCATGACAAAGCACTACGACTTGATCGCAGTATTGTGGAACCAGGTGTATACGAACATCTAATTTTGTCGGAATTGTTTCATAATACGGATAGATTTGATATAGTTCATTCCCATTTTGGTTTTGGGGCGCTTTCCTTTGCGGAATTAGTCAAAACTCCTACTGTACATACATTACATGGTGCTTTTACCCCAGAGAACCAAAAAATTTGGAATTATTTCCCGAACCAGCCCTTAATTAGTATTAGCAATGCTCAACGGGAACCTTGTCCCCATTTAAATTACATTCACACCGTATATAACGGGATTGATACATCGGTGTATGAATATAATCCCAATCCCGAAGGTTCCCCCTATTTAGCTTTCGTCGGTCGCATATCTCCAGAGAAAGGACCCATCGGAGCGATTGAGGTCGCAAAAGCCACTGGTTTACCCTTAAAAATGGCAGGTAAGGTGGATGCGGTAGACCGTAAATACTACCAAGAACAGGTAGAACCATTAATCGATGGCGAACAGATTCAGTATTTGGGTGAAGTGTCCCATGAGGAAAAGGTAAAAATTTTAGCAGGTGCAACCCTAACTTTATTTCCGATTACTTGGCGAGAACCTTTTGGTTTAGTGATGATTGAATCAATGGCTACAGGAACCCCAGTCTTGGGAATGAATATGGGTTCCGTCCCGGAAGTGATTGCGGATGGGGAAACGGGTTTTGTGTGTAATTCCCTTGCAGAAATGATTGAGGTGGTTCCGAATGCAACGAAATTAGACCGTCAAACCTGTCGTGAGTATGTGGTTAGTCGTTTTAGTGTGGAAAGTATGACTGACGAGTATGAAAAGGCGTATGCGAGGGTTTTAGGATGTTGATTGCTGGTAATCTGCCGTTTTTTTGAACTAAGTATAGATAACATTTGACACTGAGGAAGACACTATTTATCTGAGTGTCTTTTTTTATCTCTTTGCTGGATGCGGAGGGAGTGGGGAGTTAGGAATAGGGAGAGACGCGATATATCGCGTCTGTACGGGAGTAAGGCTTTGAGCCAAATAATCGGTTACGTTGCGGTTTTATGTTTAATTGCACCTACCTAACTTATTTGATTTTAATTTTATTTATTTTGATTCTGGTCTGCTCAATTAGTCTCAAACTCCGTAAATTGACGCAATAAGGAGAGTGGAACGCCAAAACAATATCTTCTTTTGGTACACCCAATTCTAAAAGTTGTGTTGCTATCCCCATCTCTGTGCCATCATGCTGAATCCAGATTTTACCATCTTTAATATTAAGGTGCAGACTGCATCCATGAGTTCGGCGATTTCCACGCCAACCTGTATGTAGCAAGAGGTAATGGTCACGTTCTGTATCTAAAATGGCTTGTGTTTTTACTCCTTCCTGTGATCAACCTCTCTTTGACCGTTCTAGAATTAACTGTTGAATAATTTGACGATACTGTTCTACAGCTATTGAATAATTACCTCCTATTCGTGTCAAGTTCGGTTTATCTGAATCTAGGGGTAGTGGTAATTGGTGTTTACAAATTCACTTATAATTGCGTAAATTTTAAACAAAACCTTAAAGAATGCGAATTCTAAGTATAAATAATTCTTCGACCTAATTTTCCAACTGAGAGAATTATATGCGAATAGCTCAAATTGCTCCTTTATGGGAAAGAGTACCTCCTCCAGCTTATGGTGGTACGGAGTTAGTTGTGGGTTTATTAACAGAGGAGTTAGTCAAACGGGGTCATGAGGTGACGCTGTTTGCATCCGGAGATTCCATTTCTAAGGCCAAGTTAGAATCAGTTTGTCCGCAAGCGATACGTTTAGACCCCACCATCAAGGAATACGCTGCTTATGAAGCGTTGCAGTTAAGTCGTGTATTTGGGAGTTCCCAGGAATTTGATATCATCCATTCCCATGTAGGTTATCCAGCTTTGATGTACGGGAATTTTTCTGCCACCCCAATAGTACATACTTTACATGGGATATTTACTAAAGATAACGAACAAGTTTTTGCAACCCATCGTCAGCAACCTTTTGTCAGTATATCCCATGCCCAACGGGAACCGAGATTAGGATTAAATTACGTTGCCACGGTTTATAATGGAATTGATGTCGATCAACATCGTTTTTATCCCCAACCGCAAAAGCCAGAATATTTAGCTTTTTTAGGACGGATGTCCCCGGAAAAGGGTCCCCACATTGCCATTGAAATTGCCAAACGGGTAGGTATACCGCTAAAAATGGCTGGGAAAGTCGATCCGGTGGATGTGGAGTATTTCGAGAGTCAAATCAAACCCCATATTGATGGTCAACACATAGAGTTTTTAGGGGAAGCAACCCATACCCAGAAAAACCAACTACTGGGTGGAGCGGTGGCGATGTTATTTCCGATTACTTGGCGGGAACCCTTTGGGTTAGTGATGGTAGAATCAATGGCTGCTGGTACTCCCGTATTAGCAAGACCCTTGGGTTCAGTTCCGGAAGTGATAAGAGATGGTCACACTGGGTTTATATGCGATCGCGTGGAGGATTTTGTCAGGGCGATCGCGCGTTTGTCAGAAATTGACCGTCATGCTTGTCGTCGTCATGTGTTGGAAAATTTTAGTGTCACTAGTATGGTGGATGGTTACGAAGCGGTTTACCGTCAATTGCTAGAACGGAAATTTGCCCAAAATGGTCACTTACATCATAGTCGCGATCGCGTCATCGCTGTCTAAGGGAGTAGGGAGTAGAGACGACCCACCGGTTCCTTTCCAGGGGAGCAGGAATGAGTTATTTTCTTGTTTGGTTGTGTCCAAAGGACATGGGGAACTAATACCATTTCACTCCTATTTTGATACATTTTCTGACCCTGCATCCGAAAGCTCCCCATACAGAAGCAACATATTGGGTTTTTTCTGAATGAAAATAAAAATAATTTGTCAGCTGATTGCACCCGATATTCATAAATATCGGGTTTTTGCTTAATAGTTGACTATCTTCAAAATCAATGTCAGTTTATTTTAGTTCTGTGTGAAAATAACACAGACGCACGATGAGCGACTTGTTCCAGAGAAGGGGGATTTATACTTGTTAATTTCACTTTTAGGCAATTAATTGTGATGTTTAATACACAAGCTTGGAAAAATTAATATCACATGCGATCGCATTGCGCGTAATTCCTCTACAATCCCACCAATCACGATCTCTTTGTAGCTGTCTACATGGAAATTTGCTGGTGTAAATATCGATTCTGCCCCAATCTAAGAGATATTAGACAATGGGAAAATTGATGATTAATCGTGTCATTATTTCCTGCTGACACGTTCACGTCCACGAAAACTAGACCTGTAAACCGAAAATTAACTGATGACACCGGAAATAAAAATGACACCGGAAAAAATTATCTTAGATGGCAAAACCTTCGTTCCCGCAGAGCAACTACCTATTCCTGAATGGCCTTGTGTCATCAGCGAAAAACCCCAACCTACCCTGACGATCAAAGATGATGATTTATTTTTAGTCACGGATACATTAGGTAATATTGCTGGATGTTCCCTCGATAACGGCAATCCCAGCTTGGGTTTATTTTGCTCGGATACCCGCTTTCTCAATCGTCTCGAATTGCAAATTGACGGACACTCACCAGTATTACTTAGCAGTACCGCAGACCGAGGTTTTGCCCTATCTGTTTTGTGTACTAATCCTCGGGTTGAAGACCGTTTACGAGCAGATACGGTGGGAATTCGTCGCGAATTAGTCCTCAATGGCGCTCTATTTGAAGAATTAGAAATATCTAACTATAGTACAACCACTGTTAGTTTTGAAATTACAATTAGCTTTGATGGGGATTTTGCCGATTTATTTGAGGTACGGGGACACGAACGGAGTCAACGGGGACGCTTACTGCGAGCGATTGAACCATCCTTAAATTTAGAACCCCTATTGGAACAAAACGGTAATGGGGACGGTCACAGTTACGACGGGTTATACCTACATACCCATCCACCGGACAATGAAGCTGATAAGCAACTAATTCTTGCCTACCAAGGATTAGATGGGATGGTGATGGAATCACGGATTCAATTCCAACACCGTCAACCGGATTGTTTTAAAGGATACACGGCGATTTGGCGGTTGGAATTAGCTTCCCATGAAACCCAAAAACTGGGTTATCGCATCAATCTGTTAACCAATAATAAACCCAGTTCTACCGTCAGTGCAGCAACTACCCTCTCCCAAGCAAAAGCCGCAGAATCGATGGAGGAGCAACACTGGGTGCAACAAATTACCCGGATTCGCGCGGATAAAAGTATTTTTAACCGGATTATTGAACGCGCAGAACAGGATATGTATTTGCTGCGGCAATCCTTTGGTAAGCGCAAAACCGTATCTGCTGGTGTACCCTGGTTTTCAACTCTGTTTGGTCGGGATGCATTAATTACCGCCTCCCAAACCCTAATGTTAAACCCGCAAATCGGTAAGGAAACCCTATTTTTACTCGCTGCCTATCAAGGTAAAAATTACGACGAGTGGCGAGAGGAAGAACCGGGAAAAATCCTCCACGAAATTCGCTTAGGGGAATTGGCTCGGTGTAAAGAGATACCCCACACTCCCTACTACGGGACAGTGGATGCCACTCCTTTGTGGTTAATGCTATATGCTAATTATTATGCCTGGACCCATGATAGTGAAACCCTAGAACAACTGTGGGATAATGCCTGTTCGGCGATGGATTGGATTGACCGCAACATGAAGGATACAGGTTATCTCTCCTATCATCGGAAATCAAAGTTAGGGTTAGCCAACCAAGGCTGGAAGGATTCGGGAGACTGTATCGTTAATCGCAAGGGTGAGTTAGCGACTGGTCCGATTAGTCTATGTGAAGTGCAGGCATATGTTTACACTGCGAAGTTGCGTTTAGCAGAAATTGCTAGGATGAAGAAGCGTATCGATTTGGCTGACCGTTGGCAAGATGAAGCTCGTCAGTTAAAAACCAGGTTTAACCGCGATTTTTGGATGGAAGACCAGGATTTTTGCGCTTTAGCTCTTGATGGTGATGGCAATCAGGTAGATAGTATTACTTCTAACCCTGGTCACTGTCTGCAATTAGGTATTTTTACGCCGGAACGGGCCTACAGCGTAGCCGAAAGATTACGGGCACCGGATTTATTCAACGGATGGGGTATTCGCACCCTCAGTAGCCTTTCACCTGCCTATAATCCAATGGGATACCATATCGGCTCCGTCTGGCCCCATGATAACGCAATTATTGCGATGGGATTGCGATCGCTCGGTTTAATTGACCAAGCTTTAGAATTGTTCCAAGGTTTATTTGATATGACCAGTCTCCAACCCTATCAACGCCCCCCAGAATTATTTTGCGGTTACGAACGCAATGGAGAGGACGCACCAGTCCAATACCCAGTTGCTTGTTCTCCTCAAGCTTGGGCTACTGGAAGTATTTTCCAGCTTTTACAAATGGTGGTGAATTTAGTTCCCGATGCGCCGAATAACTGTTTACGGATTATCGATCCAGCCTTACCAGAATCAATTAATCAACTGTCTATCCACAATTTACGCGTCGGACCAACAATTCTTGACCTCGAATTTGAACGTTCCGGTAATACCACTGCTTGCCGTGTTGCCAAAAAACGCGGCAATTTGCGGGTCGTGATTGAAGCGTGATCCGATTTTGGATTTTGGATTTTGGATTTTGGATTTTTAATTTCAGCTAACACCCCATAGATAAATTTAGGAGCTTGAAATCATGGATCTACCCATTTTTGGCATTGAAATCAAAAACCTGAAACCCATATAAATCAATTTACGAATTACGTTAATTAACCTTCTTCCCGTTTTTCACTATGATAACTGGGAGAAGACTCATACAACGCATCTAACTGTTGACGTGCATCTTCTACATTCACCGAACGCATCACTAATAACGGCTCACGAATCACGTTTCCCATTTCATCTAGTAATTCTGGGTGGGGTACGTTAACCCGTCGCGATGCTGGATACCCGCTACCTGGTGTCGTCCTTGTCCGCGCTGGTTCCTGTTCAAAACCAAACATGATTAAATTCCGAATCAAATTAGCCACGGCAATGACAGCTAATATGGTAAAAGCCGATATATAAAGTAGGTGTAGCATTGGGTTCCTCCAAAAGCCGCAGTGTTGGTTAAAGTCTTTAGGTCAGTATTTTTGAGTTATCAGCAAAGCTAAAACTGTAATCTAATCTGGTGAAAGCTGCTGTGGAAAAGCAACAATCAACCTCAATTTGTATTTAAAAATTTTTGATCCCCTGTATCAAGGGTCGAGCCAATCAACACAAATAGGGGGAAAAATTAGATTCTTTTAACATTTCCATTCTATCGGATTCATTTTCCTCTGTTCAAGAGAATTTACTCCAACCTTCACAATCAATAACATCAATCAACTAAGCTTGCGTTTGGGAACGATGGCGAATTGCTACACCCCAACACTCATGCACAAGGCGATGCCACGGCATTACTGTTTCTAGGTCAATCCCCACTTTTCCATCTGCAACTGCAAATAGCATTTTCGCAGTGCTTACTTCCGCTTGCGCTTGCTTTACCCTTGTTAATAGGTCGGCTTGCTCTTCATCGCTCATAAAACTTAACCTTTCGGTTTCCAATAGGTTTTGCGATCGCCCAAACCAATACTGAAAATCCTCTAACAACGGTGACAATACGCTTTTCAGTAACTCTGACTCTGGTAAGTTTGCATCTGGCATATTTCCAAAAGGATACTTCTTAATATCCGATAATTTTTAACTTTGTTCACAAATCTTAACTTACTTTTTCGGTTTTGATACCAATTACCTTGAAAAAAGTGTATTCGAGTATACAAAATATTATAATCAGGTTAAAAAGATTTTGGATAGAGGTATTTATCAATTGCTTGCATAATCAAGTTTAGGGGTAAGAGGGGGAGAGAAGTGGTATTCAGAAATTAGGAGTGCAAGGAAACTCTCATAATCTTAACTTTCTGTGGGATGAAAAATGAGACAACAGGGGTTGGTGGTAGGCAAAGATTCCCATGAAAAATTTACATTTTGGGGGAATCCGACGAGGTAGAATGGGGTGTGTAGTTTTTATGACAAAGTAGTAAGCGTAAACAAACAGATACAGTTGTTCTGTTTGTTTATGTTTTTGAGAGTTCAGTGAAAAGAGTGAATTAGAAATTGAGTGAACAACTAATACCTGGGTATAATCTGCGTTGCGGTTCAACTTCAGAGCGATCGCTGTTGGTAAAATTCATGCAGCAAACGTATCAAGATATTTTTCCAGGTCTCACATTTTCTCACTTAAGGGAAACAGTTGACTACTACCTATCGGAAGATACTCCCATCTGGTGGGTAGATTGGGTTGACAATCCAGAACCAGTTCCATCCCCAGTTGGTTGTTTATGGATGGGGAATGCAATTGATCAACTAACAGGTAAGAGACACACCCATATATTTTTGTTGTACGTAGCTCCAGACCATCGTCGTCAAGGGATTGGTACAGCCTTGATGGAGTTTGCACAAAAGTGGTCAAAAGGTCGTGGAGACCATCAGATAGGTTTGCAGGTATTTTTATCTAATCAGCCAGCATTGGATATGTACAGAAAGCTTGGGTTTCAAACTCAATCCTTGTGGATGGTTAAGTCTTTGGATGATGGGGAGACTTAGGGATTTTGGATTTTGGAATGTTCGAGGAAAGGTATTAATTCCGCATTTCTCACAAAACGCGAAATCAGTCCACTTACTATTTCGTAATAGGTAATAATGCTAGTATTAATTTTGTTATATTCCTGAATATATGCATTAAATTTCTCAACGACTAGGGGTTGGTTGCGGGAAAATAATGATAAAATATTTGTATCAACTAAGGCTGGTTTCATTATTTCTTCTTGCCGCAAAAGCCTGTTGACGACGAGTAATGATTTTCTCGCTGAAATCAGAAAATATTTCGTTAGGCATATCGTCCCAACAGCCTGCAAACTGCATAATCTGTTCGCGTGTGTTTTGAGAGGCTTCGACACCGACTCGAAAATAATGGATAAAATTATATACTTATTCCAGTTTTTCTTCAGGAATGAGATTAATTTCAGTTAGAAGTTTGGTACGCAAATTTGATGGTTTCATATTTTTCTCGTAGGATGTTGCGTGTCAGCTTATCTTGATTTGAGTTGAATGAGCATCACAGTTGTATTTGATAGTGTATGAGCGCACCAGTTTTCCCTAGGAATCACCTCACATCCATTGAATTTATTTCGCTTGATACAGAGGAAATGGGGAACAGGTAGAGACGGGACATGTCGCTTCTTTAGGGAGTGTTTGGTTGTGTCCCAAAGACATGGGGACTATTAAGAAAATCGCAATGGGTATTCCTTCATCCCATTTCACTCAAATTTTGATACATTTTTCCCCTGCTCCTCCTCAGGTATCAACTCCAAATCAAAACGGCATCACTCCAGATTTTGATATTTGGTGAACCATTGATATAAACGCCGATGATGCCGCTATATTTACAGTTAATAAAAATAAACATAACGTCAAGCGGGATACATGGAAACATCTTTTTTCACGGCGGTTTTTTTACCGATTGCCTTAGCGATTATCATGCTGGGAATGGGTTTATCGTTGATTCCAGAGGATTTTGTGCGGGTGGTCAAATATCCGAAAGCGGTAGCGGTGGGGTTAGGGAGTCAATTAGTGTTGTTACCGTTAATTGGATTTGTGATCGCCAAAATAGTTCCTATGCCCAATTTTATCGCTACTGGGTTGGTGATTTTGGCCTTGTGTCCGAGTGGTGTTTCCTCGAATCTAATTACCTATTTTGCCAAAGGGGATGTGGCTTTGTCGGTGACACTAACAGCCTTTAGTAGTGCGATTACAGTGGTGACAATCCCTATTTTTGCTAACTTAGCGCTGCAACATTTTATCGGTCAAACCGCCGCGATCGCATTACCCATTGGTACAACCATGTTACAAATATTTGTGGTGACATTACTACCAATTGCCTTGGGAATGTTGATTAAGCAACTGTTTCCAGAACTAGCGCGCAGACTGGAAAAAGTCAGTGGGAAAATCGCGATCGCTTTTTTGTTTGTAATTATCACAACCTTAATTATTCGAGAATGGAGCCGTTTACCAGACTTTATTGCTCAAGTAGGGATTGGGGTTGTATTACTGAATATATTGGCAATGGTGGTGGGATTTTATTTCGGAAAGGTATTGAATTTAAGTCTTCCCCAGCAGATTTGTATTGCGATTGAGGTTGGTTTTCAAAACGGAACGCTGGCGATCGCAGTGACGGCAGGATTGTTAAATAACCCTGACATGGCAATTCCAGCAGCTATTTATAGTCTTTTTATGTATATTACCGGTTTTGCCGCCATCCATTACGGACGGAAACAAGCTGATTTACAGCTTTCTGGAGATTCGTTTGTGAAGTAGGGAGTAGGGAGTGGTGAGTAGGGAATAGTGTACCTGGATTTCTCACAAAACCCTAAAACTCACGGGGAGTAGGGAGAGACGTGAGATATCGCGTCTGTACGGGAGTAGGCAATAGTGTAGACGCACAAGCAGTAGTCCAAAATCCAAAATCTAAAATCCAAAATCCCCCGACTGTCACAATTGAGCCGTGCAAAAACCCAAACTGTGGGATTATATTAAATTTGCAGTCTGTAGTCTGAATCCACATTGGGAATCTGCACATGAGTCAAATAGTCTGGATTGCTCGACACGCAAACCGTTTAGATTTTGTCAATCCGGATTGGTTTCTAACAGCCAAACGTCGTTACGATCCACCCTTATCAGAAGATGGCTTTGAACAAGCACAACAACTGGCAAATCATTTAAAATCTGAGAAAATCCATCATATTTTTGCATCACCATTTTTGCGGACAATACAAACTGCCAATGCGATCGCTGAAGTTTTAAATTTACCCATATACTTAGAAACCGGTTTGAGCGAGTGGTTAAATCCTGATTGGATGGACGAAGAACCCGAACGTCATCCCCTTGACGAGTTGGTCGAACTTTATCCGCGAATTGATGCAAGTTATACACCCCGGATTGCTGCCAAATATCCCGAAACTCGTGAACAGGTGCGAGCTCGTTCGGGACAGACTGCTCGCTGTTTAGTCACAGAATTTGCTCCAGAGAATATTTTATTTGTTGCTCATGGTGCATCGGTTCAGGGTGCAGCAATGGGTTTAGCTGGGGAAGCAGCTGACACGGGTGAAAAAATTCGTTTATGTGCCTTATTTAAGTTAGTACGTAATAGCTGCTTGAAAACTCCAGCCAAACCTACGGAATGGGAAATTGAACTCAAAGGGGATACTTCCCACCTGGATCGAGTGGAAGAAGTAGTACGGTTACATTAAATCTTGAGAAATGCAGATCAAGCTCTAACGTCAGTTCTGGTTAAGGCAATTTGATGTTCTTTCCACAAGATACTAGGGGTTGCAGTCAAGCTTAGCATGGTCATTTGAACTGATTCCGAACTCAGATTAACTAATCCAAAATCTAAAATCTAAAATCTAAAATCCCATGACTGTTTTATTAGCTGGAGATATTGGTGGTACAAAAACGATTTTGCGTCTAGTGGACGCGTCGCAAATGCCACTGCTAAAAAATATACACGAACAGGTATATCGTAGTGCTGATTTTGTTGATTTGGTACCGATGGTTCAAGACTTTTTAAGTCAAACTAGTTGTGACCATCCCCAAAAAGCCTGTTTTGGGATTGCAGGTCCAGTTGTGAATAATACTGCCAAACTCACTAATTTGGTGTGGTTTCTGGAAACAGAACGTTTACAAACCGAATTAAACATTCCCCAAGTAACTTTAATTAATGACTTTGCAGCTGTTGGATACGGGATTTTGGGTTTAGAAAGCAGTGATATTCATACTTTGCAAGCAGGGGAACCCAAATTAGATGCACCCATTGCCATTATTGGCGCAGGTACGGGATTAGGACAGGGATTTTTAATTAAACAGGGTGAATATTATTACGTTTATCCTTCCGAGGGGGGTCACGCTGACTTTGCACCCCGGAACGAACTGGAATTCCAACTATTAAAGTACTTGTTAGATAAACATGACATTCAGAGGGTTTCAGTCGAGCGGGTAGTATCTGGACAGGGGATAGTATCGATTTATCAATTTTTACGCGATCGCAAAATCGTCGCAGAATCACCAGAAATTGGTCAAGCCATCAGGAATTGGGAACAACAAGCCGGACAATCGGAAAAAAGCATCGATCCAGGTGCAATCATCGGTCAAGCAGCCCTAGCAGGAAGCGATCGCTTGTGTGAAAAAGCAATGCAAATCTTTGTAGAAGCCTATGGAGCCGAAGCAGGGAATTTAGCCCTCAAATTACTTCCCTATGGGGGATTATACATTGCTGGGGGAATTGCGCCAAAAATTTTACCCCTGATGCAAAAAAGCAGCTTTATGATTGCTTTTACCCAAAAAGGACGAATGCGCAGTCTGCTGGAGGAAATACCCGTCCACATGATTTTAAACCAACAGGTAGGGTTAATTGGGGCTGCAATTTGTGCATCTCGACTCTAGTAGTATCCATTCTGCTTGGATTTGGTCATAATTAAAGAATTAGTATTAATCTAGGACTTACGCACTGATGACGATAAAACAAGACTTGGGATTGCTTCCTCACGTCGCCATGACGTAGCCGTGTCGTGATTGCGTAAGTCCTGTGATTATCAGAACATCGTCAATATTCCTCTTATATCTGGTTGAAAATAAAATTAAACAATAGGGTTTATGCACAAACAGATTTTTCGATTGGGTTTATCGCTGCTTTTAGTCTTGTGTGTCACCTTGGGAGCTTGGATTGAACCAGCACATGCTTTGACAGAGGAACAAAAGCTGGTAGCAGAGGTATGGCGAATTGTCAATCGTACCTACCTCGATGATACGTTTAACCATCAAAACTGGGCAGCGATACGCCAGAAAATTCTGGAAAAGCCCCTCAAGAATCAGGAAAGTGCATATGTGGCGATTCAGAAGATGTTAAAGACCCTGGATGACCCCTTTACGCGGTTTTTGAATCCAGAACAATATCGGAGCTTACAGGTCAATACATCCGGTGAACTCACTGGGGTGGGATTACAAATTGGTTTAAATCCCCAAACAGGTAAACTAGAAGTTGTTGCTCCCATTCACGGTTCACCGGCTGAAAAAGCTGGTATTTTATCCCGCGATCGCATTGTCAAAATTGAAGGTTTTGCCACCGATGAGTTAACCTTGGATGAAGCTGCGGCAAAAATGCGCGGTCCAATTGGCTCGACTGTCACCTTGCGAATCGCGCGGGAAGGTGAGGATGAGTGGGATGTACAATTAGTTCGCGATCGCATTGCTGTCAATCCTGTAATTGCTCAGTTGCAACCAGGTCAGGGTGGTAAATCCATCGGTTATATTCGTCTGACCCAATTTAACGCCAATGCACCAATGGAATTAGCCCATGCTATTTCTAATTTAGAGAAACAAGGTGCAGATGCCTATATTCTCGATTTACGCAATAATCCTGGTGGACTTCTCCAAGCGGGGGTGGAAATCGCCCGATTATGGTTAGATTCGGGTACAATTGTTTACACAGTCAACCGTCAGGGAATTCAAGGTAGTTTTGAAGCTTTTGGTCCAGCTTTAACGGATGATCCATTAGTTGTCTTGGTAAATCAAGGTACTGCGAGTGCAAGTGAAATTCTCGCTGGTGCTTTGAAGGAAAATGGACGTGCTCAATTGGTGGGTGAGAAAACCTTTGGTAAGGGTTTAATTCAGTCCTTATTTGAACTTTCCGACGGTTCCGGTTTAGCTGTGACGATCGCAAAATACGAAACACCCCTACACCACGACATCCATAAGTTAGGTATCCAACCAGATAAGGAAGTGGGGTCAGAAATGTTAACACGGGAGCAAATCGCAACCGCAGACGACCCCCAATATCAAGCAGCAGTGGAAATGTTGACGAAAAACCGTGTGATGCTGGGTGCGGTTTAGAATACCCCCCTAGGAACGACCCGTCGCATCTAGAGATGACCCGACGGGTCGTCTCTACGTAATATCAATTTCGAGCAATTTTTGGTAGGCGTTGTCGATAACCCGTTGTGAGCGTAGAAATCCGGTGTTTGCACCTGGACAAATATATTTTAATGTTGTTTGATTAAATTGCTGGCGTAATGCATGTAGGCTATTAATTTGTCGTCGCCAATGAAAGGTTTTGGCTGTTCGTATTGGTAATAGTTGACCATTTGGGTCAGGGAGAAGATGTCTACCAGTAAACAATACTCCGCCCAATTCGCCGTAATATAAACAGGATGAGCCGGGGGTATGTCCGGGTGTCCAAATCACTCTCATTTGAGGGGTTAAAGTTAATTCGGAACCAAAAGTTGTGACTGGGATGTCTGGAAGTAGGTATGCTTCCTGCTCTTGGATGACCACCTCACAGGAAAGTTCCGCCTGTAATTTAGCAGTTTGAGCGATCGCGCTACGATGGGTAATAAATAAGTACCTTATTCCTCCCTGGGACTGCAAAAAATTGAAAAGATTTACATCTAAAGCTGGACAGTCGATCAACATATTGCCTTCTTTTCCTACAATAAGGTAAGCTGTCCCTCCAAGTGTCTCCCGATTGGGAGGAAATGCAAAAATCGTATCTAACACCAGCCGTGGTGGCTTTTGTATATGGGTCGGTTCTGAATTTAAAGGGCACATGGGAGAAACTGAATCGGGTTAGTTAAAATTAGAGTATTGAGGGGCGAGGAAGTTGTGGAGTGGAATGTTAAATTCCCAGGCTAAATGTCAGCAATAAAATGTTGTTCGTGTTTTTGTATTTGTGGAGCTTGGCGAAAAAATTAAGTCCGAACGACATGATTTAAAATTTGTGAAGATAAAATGGAATTTTTGTTTCTCCTGATATTAAGTATATTTACTTATCTGTTGGTGCAGCGAACTGTAGGGCGAGTCACCAAAACTCCCGTTTGGTTGTTATGGTTGGTTTTGATGTTGCCGTTGATTCTCTGGACTGTGATGACCAGTGTGTATCAAACCAATCAGCTACCTCCTCGTGCTTTAGGTGTGATGCTCTGGTCATTAATTATTTGCCCCATTTTGTACTGGTTTTTGTTTCAGTTAGGACGGCGATCGCTATCTGATACGCAGGTAGCATCACAGGTGATCGCATCGGACACTGATGTTAATCCTACCCCAGAAACTTCCCCTCCGGTACGACCTATTAGCGCAGGAGAGGAAACTCAATTACGCAATTGTTTCCCCTGGTCAGTATTTTATTTGCAGGATATTGAATACCGTCCCCAAGCAATTATTTGTCGCGGACAGTTACGTGGTCAACCCGATACCGCATATCAACGTATACAAGAGAATGTGAGGGAACAATTTGGCGATCGCTTTGTGGTGATGTTGCAGGAAGATTTAAATGGCAAGCCTTTTTTCGCTTTAGTTCCCAACACCACACTGGCTAAATCCTATGGTGATAGCTCGCAAAAGTTAACAAATATACCTTTGGCTTTAGGGTTATTAGGTGTGACTCTAATTACCACAGCTTTTGTGGGGTTAAGATTTGCCAATGTGAGTGCGGAACAACTACAACAGAATCCTGATAATTGGTTATTGGGTTTATCCTACGCCATTTCCCTGATGGTGATTCTTGGTTGCCATGAAATGGGACACTATCTAACGGCAAAACTTTATCGGATTCGCTCCACTCTGCCCTATTTTATTCCCATTCCCTTTTTCCTGGGTACTTTTGGCGCTTTCATCCAAATGCGTAGTCCTTTCCCCAATCGTAAAGCGTTGTTTGATGTCAGCTTTGCTGGACCAATTGTTGGTTTGATAGCCACTTTACCATTTCTGATTTGGGGTTTATCCAATTCGCAAATTGTCACCTTGGGTGATAGATCACCAATCTTTGATTTTAATGCCTTTAATCCCAGAAATTCTCTGCTGTTTGCCCTGATTGCCAAATCAGTGTGGGGAAACCAATTAGTCGCGGGTAACGGACTCAATCTCCATCCAGTGGCGATCGCGGGATTACTGGGATTAATTATTACAGCATTAAATTTAATGCCTGTAGGTCAATTGGATGGGGGACACATTATCCACGCTATGTTTGGACAACGTAATGCAATTATTATTGGCCAAATCACACGATTTTTATTACTCTTACTGTCTTTAGTACAACGGGAGTATTTTATTTGGGCGATTATTCTGTTGTTTTTCCCCCTTTTGGATGAACCTGCACTCAATGATGTCACCGAACTGGATAATCGACGTGATACCTTGGGTTTAATGGCTATGGCTTTATTAATTGCGATTGTTCTACCCCTACCTACTCCTTTAGGGAGATTGTTAAATATTTAAAGGAAGTCAGGTTTTTAGCTGAAATCTTTGCAGAAAAAAATATTTGGCAATACATCTAGAATCTGAGACGCAATATACGCAATATATTTGGCAATGCATCCTAGAATCTGAGACGCAATATATTGCGTCTCTACGTCGATTCTGCTACCTGCGATCGCGTTTTTGGTGGTACTCCCATGCGAATTTCTGAGGTAAATGCTGTATTCATCACCCTATTTGCGTGTTTGAGGGTGCTTACCCGCATCCGCAAGTTATCACTGGCAAACCATAATCTTTCTTCAGAGACGATTTGCTCTGCTGTCAAGGTTAATGTTAAGGCTTGATCTTCACCTAATTTATACTCACCGATTTGGGATTGATTGCTAAATAGGATTTTTCCCGCATTCACTAGATCCAAATTTGGAACAGCAACCATAATCATGGAGCCAACATTTTTTTGATTGAGTCGGGTTGTATCGTTCCATGTTAATTTCAAAGCCAACAAACCCTGACTTGGTTGGATATTATGGGTTTCACACAAACTCAACACCTCAGCATGACCACCGTCCAAGCGATCAATCAAAATTTCTGATTTCGACTCGATGGACTTTTGAGTTGTTAATTCATGTTTGGTACGGTGAGCAAACCATTTACCTGTACTCAAGTCAAAGAACTTTTCAATATTCATATTTTTAATCAGTCGTTTTTCAAAAATTACCATATTTGTTGGGCAGTAGAGACGACCCGTCGGGTCGTCTCTACGGGGAATCGGGGGATAGTTTCCCTATTCCTCCACCTGATACCCGGAATCAGCTAGTCGCTGTAGGGAGATGCGAGCGGATTCGGATACGTGGTGATGGCTATCTTTGGCAAGAAATTTCAGTGCAGAAACGCTTTTCGGTGTGGGTAAATTACCTAATGCTTCTGCTAATCTTTGTCTGACTAACCAATCCTCCGACTGCGCAAACCTCAAAATTGCATCCACAGAACTCACATCGCGAATTTCCCCTAAAGCTGCGATCGCTGCTTGTTGAATCACGACTTCGCTGCTATCTAAGGCACTCAACAGGGCTTCGCGGGCACGAGGGTCTTTAATATTACCTAAAGCGACGGCAGCACTAAACCGGACTAACCAGCTTGTGTCTTCATAAAATGCGCGGTTTAAGACTTCAAATGCCCGATTGTCTTCTAGGTATCCTAAAGCACCTGCTGCATCCGCACGAATACTATAATCAGGGTCTGATTCCAGGATATTGACGAGAATCGGATAGGATTCATTGGTTTGTTTGATTCCCAGAGCAAATACTGCCATTGCTCGGATTTGCAGGGATTCGTCGTACAATACCTTTTTGATCAAAGGTAAAGCATCTTCAGCCGGGACATCTCGCAATGAAGCCAAAGCCACCATGCGATCGCGCAGATTGGGGCTTTCTAGTTGGGTGGAAAGTTCTTCTAAGCTGGGAATTGCCATTCGGTTTTCAGTGCATTTGGAATTCGCATTTTTATATATCTACATCTTAAGTCCTCTGGCGATTTTAGTGGCGCTGTTTACCAAAGAAGGAAGCCTTAAGATAATTCGTAATTTGTAATAGCCTGCGGCAACGCTTCGCGTACGTAATAGCCTACGGCAAGCCGCTTCACGTCTATGTAATTTGTAATACCTGATACGCGGGAAGCGAGCTACGTAATAAACTGTGGCAACGCTTCTTGTAGGTAATATTTCCTTATTAGTGTGTTTTTCTTTGTGCCAATTTCATCATGATTTCTGCGTGCATTTCCCTAGTAATTGGGTAAAAGTAGGTTAACACACAACCAGCAATTAAGAGGATAACCGGAATCGGGCCAACAACGGTGCGAATTGCTTGCAGGGCTGATTCTGGCTGAACAGGTATGGTGGGACTTCCGGGGATTCTTTCCTGGAATCCAGATGCTTCTAGGACTAAACCGACTAAAAATAAACCGAAGGCTAAACCAAATTTTTGTAACAGTACCATAAATCCGTAAAAAATGCCTTCCCGTCGTTGTCCGGTTTGCAATTCATCTAATTCAATTATGTCAGGCATCATTGACCAGGGTACTAAATAGGCTGTGGATACACCTGCACCGGCTAATACGGCCAATACATACATGAAACCAATTTGTCCCGGTCGTAAAAAATATAACCCGACTGCAGCAATCATCCACAGCATCATACCGAGAAAATAAACGATTTTTTTGCCAACTTTTTTGCTGAAAATTCCCCAGATAAATAACATGCATAGGGCTGTTCCCTGTACCCCAATTAGTACCGTTGGGACATCAGCTTCCCGTAGTTCCATGCAGTTGACGATAAAATAGGGTAGGGTGCTGGCGGTAATTTGTAATGCTAACCAGGAAAATAGGTAAATGCCAATCACAAATAAAAAAGGACGATTGCGAAAGGCGATTTTAAATTGATCGATGATGGGAATTTCCGCAGTGGTATCCTGATTTTGGGTGCGTTGAGCTTCAAAAGCCAAAATGCGATCGCGGGTTCCATACACGCACCAAAGTAGGGAGAGGGTGGCAATTACTCCACACACCACCGCTAAAATGACATACTGGGATTGGCGATTGGTAATTAGGCTGAAAATTACCTGTGCCAATATCAGGGAAACAATGCTACCACCGATGGAAAAGGCAAAGCGAAAGCTATTTAAGCTAGTACGCTCGTCATAATCCTGCGTCAATTCCGGTGTCATCGCTGTATAGGGCAAATTGACAACGGTATAAAATACCTGGGAAATCAACCCAATCACAATATAGTACATAAATAAACCCCAAATATTTATCTGGGGATTGGTACTAAATTGCGGTACAATCCATTGCAATACGAATGTAATTCCAAAGGGAACTGCTCCATACAACAACCACGGTAAACGTCGTCCCCATCGTTTTGATTGGGTTCTATCCGTAAGTACACCCACCATTGGATCATTGACCGCATCCCAAATTTTCCCCACCATCAAAATACTACCAGCTAAAGCCGGAGGGATTCCCGCCACATTGGTAAAGAAAACCATTAAAAAGAAACTGGAAATATTCGCAGTCATGGCAGGTCCTAAATCCCCTGCACCATAGGCTAACTTTAACCAAAAACTGAGTTTATCCCTTGTGTTGACACCCTGTTGATGAATATCTGATGGTAAATCATTCATACTACTTCAAGCTCAGATACAATAATAACTTTGGTACTCACGCTTACTACCCATCAAACAATCCGCTATGGCAGACCTATACGTTTCTTGGTCAGATTATCATCAAAAAATTGAAAAGTTGGCCGCTCGGATTTACACATCTGGGTGGCAATTCAATCAAATTGTCTGTCTTGCACGGGGGGGACTGCGGATTGGCGATATTCTCTCGCGTATTTACCATCAGCCCTTGGCAATTCTCGCTACATCATCTTACAGTGGTGCAGGCAAGCAAGAAAGAGGAAATTTAAAATTCGCCAAACATCTGACCATGACATCGACTCATCTCGGCTCAAAAATTCTCCTGGTAGATGATTTAGTCGATTCTGGTATCACTCTCCAAGAAACCATCCCCTGGTTACATCAGTATAGCGAATCCCCGATTGAAGATATTCGCTCTGCTGTTATTTGGTATAAATCTTGTTCCGTAATTGAACCCGATTACTATGTGGATTATTTACATGATAATCCGTGGATTCATCAACCCTTTGAACCCTATGAAATGACTAATCCGGCCGATTTAGCCGCTAAATACGCCCTGGATGACAATTTAGAAATGACGCGATCGCAGTACGAAGTCAGCCGTAATTACTCATAATACTAGGTACTGCCCTATTGTCATTTTTTGCACAGTACATGAGAATTGTTCTGCCAAAGATTAAGTTTTGTCACAAAAATGATGGCAACATGGCAACATGTAGAGACGCGATATATCGCGTTTCTAAATCCAATAAATCAATTTCATACATCAAATCAGCAACGCCTAAAATTTTCGTTAAATGGCATTACACAACAAAGATAGGGTAGAGACGCGACATGTCCCATCTCTATTCGTATTGTAAACCAATATAATCCCTTCAGCAATACACGTGTATTATTTTATATTCAGTTATCCCCAGCAGACCCCGAAATATTACAGATTATTACTTTCTTTCTCATAGAGAAGACGACGGTCCCCCCCTTCGCCTATGTTTTCTAACATGGGTTACTTGAAAACAATTTCAAGAACTCAGTCAAAAATATCCGCCATTTGTTTTTGTGAATACTCAAGGAGATAAAAATGCTTGACGCATTTTCCAGAGCTGTAATCACAGCAGACACCAAAACCTCTTGCATCGGTGGTTCTGAGTTGGCTGCACTCAAGAGCTTCGTTGCTGAAGGTAACAAACGCTTGGATGCTGTGAACTGCGTAGCTAGTAATGCTAGCTGTATCGTTTCCGACTCCGTTTCGGGAATGATTTGCGAAAACCAAGGTTTAGTACAAGCTGGTGGAAACTGCTACCCCACCCGTCGTATGGCTGCTTGTTTGCGTGATGGTGAAATCATCCTCCGCTACGTTTGCTACGCTCTGTTAGCTGGTGATGCATCAGTATTGGATGACCGTTGTTTGAACGGGTTAAAAGAAACCTACACCGCTTTGGGTGTACCAGGAACCTCTGCTGTGCGTGCAGTTCAAATCATGAAAGCTTGTGCAGTTGCTCACATCAACAACACAGCCACCAAGCGGAAAATGGATACACCTCAAGGTGACTGCTCTGCTCTTGCGGCTGAATGTGCCAGCTACTTTGACCGTGTAATTGCGGCTTTAAGCTAGTTGATTTGTAACTATCCACAAGACGAAGTGTGTTGACAGAATTACTTCCTGTTTACACCTTGTAGCTGACTGAAATTGAAATCCCTTTCAAATATCGATTCTGGAGATATCAGAAAATGAAATCCGTTATCACCACCGTAGTCGCAGCCGCAGATGCTGCTGGTCGTTTTCCTAGCACCTCTGATTTAGAATCAGTACAAGGTTCGATCCAACGTGCAAGCGCTCGTTTAGAAGCGGCAGAAAAACTTGCAAATGGTATTGATGCTGTTGCCAAAGAAGCTTTTGATGCTTGCTTTAAGAAATATTCCTACTTAAATAACGAAGGGGAAGCTGGCGAAAACCAAGCGAAAAAAGACAAATGCTTGCGTGATTTCAAACACTACCTACGTTTGATTCAATACTGCTTAATTGTTGGTGGTACTGGTCCATTAGATGAGTGGGGAATTGCTGGTGCGCGGGAAGTGTACCGGAGTTTAAATCTTCCTACCGCTCCCTACGTAGCTGGTTTACAATTTACCCGCGATCGCGCTTGCGCTCCTCGTGATATGTCTCCCCAAGCGCTGCTTGAGTTCCGCGCTCTCCTCGACTACGCAATTAACTCCCTTTCCTAGTTAGTTGTTGCGGTAGTTATAAAATCTTGTAGTTATGTAGTTTGACTAGATAATTACATTTGCTAAGGGGATAGTGCTGATTGTTGAATTGGAGTTGTGAGTTTAACTGTCGGTACGATCCACTTAGCTTCCAGATTGGTGGTCATGTTATTGGTACATCTTATCATTGGCTTTTCATCCTTGTCGGTTGTAGAGGATGGAAATTTTTTTGTTTTTGAGAATTGCTTGTCCCCTATTTACCACTGGATATAATTTCCTCTCTTGAGTAGTATTAACTACAAAGAGATAGTCATGTTTGTTGTTGATATGACAGTGGAAAAATGTAGTCAAAACCAAAATCAAGTTGATTTGGTAGAGAAACCAAGTTGGAATCAAATTGAAAAGGGAATCCGAGAATTAGATGGGAAAAATCAAACCCTAGTAACACTAGGTATAAATGATGATACATATATGAGTATTGGAGGTGGGGAAAATAAATATATCGTCACAGCTACATTCGATAATTTTAATTTTTACGTCTTAATTGATTCAGCCAAATCACAACAAATCGATACATTAGTCGTTGGTAGACAAAAGGGAAATTATCCAGAGAATCAGTGTGTAGATTTATTGCACTGTTTACTAGCAGCGAGAACGTTTACAGAAGCAGGGAAACTCAATGATTTATTAACCTGGGAAGAAGATAAGCTATTAGCACCTGTGTGATTTGACCGGCAATTTTTTATCCCTATTCATTCATATTTCGATAGGTTGCAACCGCAGAGGGAGAAACACGGTTGAGATAGCGGAAAATCCAGTATTTAAAAATAGTATCTAAAATCACTGGGAAAGTGGCAATAAACAAGAAAATAAATTCATGGTTAGCGGGTAATCCCCAGTGTCGAGAAATTCCTTCGAGGATTACTTCCCAACCGTGGGGAGAGTGGAAACCGACGAAAATATCGGTAAACAGAATAATAATAAATGCTTTCGCGCTGTCACTGAGTCCGTAGACTACGTGGTCAAAAAAGTCTTTGAGAACAGCTATTTGTGGTTGACTTGATAATAGGAAAATCACTAAGGCAATCATTGAACAAATATCTGCAAATACGTTTTTGATTGCATTAGAACTTTCACGACTAAATGCATAGGCAATTTCCTTGGCTTTGGCTTGCAGTTTTTCTTCCCTTTCGCTGTCCGATAGGACTGGTGCATTACCAATCATAGCTTGGAAACGAAGATGTTCTTCATACTGGGCTAATTCCATAAATGCTTTTTCCTCCATTTCCCTATTGATAAATGCATTACTGGTTGTAACTGGATGGAAATAATTGACGATTGGACCGACGACAAATGCTTTCGATAATTGATGGGTTAACACCGGAATAATAATTAAAAGCAGGATAAATCTAACGGAAATAATAGTTCTACGTTGAGCTTTGCGAAAGTTTTGTAAAACATCTTTTTCCGCATCCGGATCGAGTTCAACTTGAATCCGTGACACTGTGCTTAAAATGGAACGGGGAAGAATTCCGGTTGTATTGGCTTTACTGCGATTTTTACCACCTTTATTGCGTCTAGCTAGATACTGTAAGCTTTTAGACTGATGTGGTATGGGACTTTCATCGATGGGGGAACTTGATGATACAATGTTACTAGATGGTTGGGGTGGATTTGTGGGAATGGAAACGGATGCGAGATTATCATCGTAGTTTATATATTTACCGATGACGGAATCGATAAACTGTAACTTTTCTAGAATCACTGTAGAACTTAGCAGAGTAACTCCATATTTTGGTGCGTGATTATAGTCTGACTCCCGCAAAAAAGTGCGACTAGAATTAAACTCAGTCAACCGCATTCTGACTATTTTTAATTGTTTATTTAATTCGGTTGTAAAATAATTATCTAAACTACTATATTGGGATGAATGAGTTGTGATAATATCACCATGAAAGTATTCTTCTTCTATCTTTTTAATGGAGAGAGCAGCTTGATAAGCTGTTTCCAAGGAACGTTCTGGTGTACGTAAATACCATTTGTATAATAAAACCAGATAATTATAAGTACGTTGCCACAGACTTAGGTTACTCATTACAGCCAACAAATTTTGGATTTGGATATTGGGGTTTTTGCAGGCGAATATTATCGAAATCTGATTTGCATCAGCATTTGGAGCAAATTCCTCGAACTTTCGGGTAGTAAGGATTTGTGGGTAGGAAGTATAAGGGAAATTCATGGGTGACTCAAGTCTCATCACTTACTCCCAGGACTCACGCACTGATGAGGATAAAACAAGACTTTGAGATTGCTACCTTAGATCGCAATGACGTAACTGCGTAGTGATTGCGTAAGTCCTGACTCCCTGAAAATACAAGTTGAATCTTGTAATGACTTGCGTCGGTAGGGAACAAGATATCAGAAACAGGGGTGTACTTAGTTTTTGCTTGTTTTAACAAAAATATGATTCCTATATTGAGAAATTATTTGTTAACTATCCAACATAATTAGGTGTTTTTCTCCATCAAAAATACGTACTGGTTATCCTAACAAATTATTGAGGAGTTGATTTGTGATTGCTAATTCGCTGTGGATTACAGGTCCAAGTCGCAGTGGAAAAACTACCCGATTGGTAGAAATAATTTGCGACTGGACAAATAAATATTCTCGACACCGTGAACCATTATATCCAAGTAATTATGGTCATCAAGGTAATTTATATGCCAATGAACAGGGAATATTGGTGCTAGCAGCGAATGATGACAATCGTCGGGTGTTAGCAGATAGAATCGCGATCGCTACCCAAGGTAGATTACCAATCCGGGTAAAAACACCTTTGGGTTTTTTTCAGGATGAGGTGATTTTGTTTTGGCCTTTATTATTGCAGGAGTTGCACCTTAAGGGACAGTTTCCGGTGAGGTTGCGACCGGAGACAGAACAGGAACTCGCAACGAAATTATGGCGGACACACTTGAATGAAACCATGATTCGTGAAGTTGGGGTAAATGAATATCGCTTGGTGCGACGTATTCTAGATATTTTACAGCTGGCTGCTTTAGCTGGAGTAGAATCCGAGCAAATTGGTGAGATTATGGAGCAAGCTCTTCCCAGTGAGGGAACGGTCAAATTTATCCCACCGGAATTATTATCAAAATTGCTCCAGGATTGGCAAAATTGGTGTTTACAACGGGGTTTTTTGACCTACGGGATTATTTGCGGTTTGTATCGACATCACCTTTTACCCCACCCCGAATACCAACAACGGCTACTGCAAAGATACCAGGGATTGGTAGCCGATGATGTGGGAGATTATCCGGCGATCGCCCGTTCCCTATTTACAGTGTTTTTAAAAACTGGCAAACCCAGTATATTTACATATAACCCCGATTCTAATATTCGTTGGGGATTGGGAGCAGACCCCGATTACCTGGAAGAATTGGCAGCCGAATGTCAAGTTGAAATCCTCACCCCACTGCCATTTTCCTCCCTCAGCCAACCACTGACCCCCTCCATCCTGGAACTCCTCAGTGATGGTATGACCCTATCCACCCTACCAGACAACATCCAATCGATTCAAACCACCTCCAGGTCACAATTATTACGAGAAACCGCCGAACACATCATCCACCACATCAAATCTGGAGCGATCGCACCTGTGGAAATCGCCATTATCGCCCCCGGTTTAGATGCGATCGCCCGTTATACCCTGGTGGAAATTCTCGCCAAACAAAACATCCCCGTCCAACCCATCAACGACCAACGTCCCCTGATAGCCAATCCCAGCATCCGGGGGTTACTCACCCTCCTAGCTATCGTGTACCCTGGTTTAGGTCGGTTAATTGACCGTGATGCCGTGGCGGAAATGCTAGTAGTTTTAAGCAACGTACCGAAAGATACTCTTAATTCCGAAATTACCGATACATCCGAACCCAACCCCCAACCAGGAATAGACCCAGTTCGAGCCGGACTCATCGCCGACAACTGCTTCCAACCTCATCCCGACACCCCCCGGTTATTACCAATTACCAGTTTCGAGCGTTGGGATAGACTAGGATATTCCGCCACCACCACCTACAACGCCATCCTGGCATGGATTGACAACCAACGGCAACAATACGCCCATAAAAACCTCCTCAATCCCATATTCCTACTCGATCGAGCCATACAAGATTTTCTCTGGAATGGTAGCAATTTGCCCTATCAACAATTAGCCGCACTGCGAGAACTCCTAGAAACAGCCCAACACTACTGGGAAATTGATACTCGCCTGCGTCAGTATTCACCCAGCGAGAACATCCGCAACGACTCTACCCTCAGCGAATTTATCCAACTCCTGCGACGAGGGACAATTACCGCTAACCCTTACCCAGTCAACCCCATCGGACGCAACGCCAACGCCATTACCTTAGCAAGTATATTCCAATACCGCTCCCAGCGTCGCGTCCATCGCTGGCACTATTGGTTAGATGTCGGTTCCCCCCTCTGGGCAAAAGGAGGAGCAGCCACCCTATTTGGCGCACCTTTTTTCCTACAACATCGTCTGGGAAACCCTTGGACAACAGAAGACGAAGCCCGTACTGAAAGTTTACGGGTACAAAAAATTATCGCCGATTTACTAGCCCGTGTTCAAGAGCGTGTATATTTATGCCACAGTGAACTTGCCGTCAATGGACAGGAACAGCTAGGTCCTTTAAGTCCCTTGGTACACGCTTGTGTTGGTTCCACAATTGGATTTGAAACTTAGGGATGGAAGGTTTAAAAAGGATATCAAAGTAGAGACGCGACATGTCGCGTCTCTGTCGCGTCTGTTTTAACCCAAGGAAGCTGACAAGATATAGAGACCCAATATGTCGCGTCTTTACTAGCAAGCCCTAATAAGTTATGATGTAGGCATGTAGATACTTTGTATATACTTATCTCTTCAAAACGCAGATGACAACGACTTTTTTGACACAAAAGGAGTCCAGCGAATGGTAGCAATAGTGTCTCGATGGGGAAATAGCCTTGCCATTCGGATTCCCCAAAACTTAGCGAAAGAGATTAAATTGCTCGAAGGTGATCAGGTTGATTTGACCGTGGTTGATGGCAAAATTATCATCAACCCCAAAAGTAGGAAAAGCTACTCTCTAGATGAACTAGTAAACGCTATTACAGCAGAAAATCTGCACAACGAAGTTGACACCAGCATCGCAGTGGGGAACGAAGTTTGGTGACATCCACGAATATTTATATTCCCGATCGAGGAGATATTGTCTACCTGGACTTTGATCCAATTAAAGGTCATGAACAACGGGGATATCGACCTGCTTTTGTGCTTTCACCTCGTAGCTATAACGCCAAAAGTTCACTAGCATTGTTTGTGCCTATTACCAAACAGCAGAAGGGCTACCCGTTTGAAGTTATTTTACCTTCTGAATTACAGATTCAAGGGGTAATTCTTGTCGATCAAATCAAGTGCTTGGATTGGAAAGCCCGTGGTGTTAAGTTTGTTGAGTCGGTAGCAGAAAGTATTTTAGAGGAAGTTCAAGCAAAGATCGAGCCATTAATCCTGTAGTCATCTGATGCGCAACGTTTAAACTTTCTGATTTTTAACCCTCCAATTATAGAGGGGTTTCCAACTAATCCGATTTAACCCAATCGGTAGGGGTTTCGTCTAGGGAGCCTTGCCCGGTAAGGGTTTCGGCGTCTAAATCTACACATCTCTGAAAAACATTATACATGTTATGAAAAATAGCGCAATAGACGAGCCTCAAACCCTTACACAGCAAGTAATCGACACCACTCAACTAAATAATAGGCATTTCAGCGATTTGACGACTGGTGCCGATGGTCATGATACCAAATCTATTTGAGAAGCTTGTAATCATTGTATAGTGATACTTTCAGCTATTTCTTGCCCTGTAACATCAAACAAATACCATCTTCGGGATTAACAAACCAGCTTCCACCCGCGCGATTCCCAAAAAGACATTATTTTCATAAACTCGCAACAGCCCTTCAGTTTGCGTTTCGTAGGGAATTTTTTGACCATGACACCACTTGATGGCGAAATCGGGGTGAAGATGAATCAAGGGTAGGTATTGTAAGGGAAAATCCGCAGGTAAAGGTTGAAAATTTCCAGCATCCACCTGGGTTTGTAAATCCTCCAGAGTAATACTATCAGCCAGATGAAAACCACTACTAACGGTGCGTTGTAATTTGGCTAGAGTTGCGACTTTACCACAAGCATAACCCAAATCACGAGCGATCGCCCGAATATAGGTTCCCGCACCACAGGATATATGTATATCTAGTTCCGGATATTCCCCACTACGCCAATCTAAAATATCAATGGCAAATACTTGGACATTTCTCCCAGGTACTTCGACAATTTCACCTTTACGAGCTAGTTCATACAATCTTTTCCCATCCACCTGAATGGCACTATAACTGGGAGGAATTTGCCTAATATCACCAATAAAATTACCTATCAATGATTCAATTTGTGACAAACTTAAATCCCCACAGGACTGGGAAGCAATCACATCCCCCTCTAAATCATCCGTTGTAGTTTGTACACCAAAACGAACCGTTCCCAAATAGGCTTTATCACTGGGTAAATATTGTAATAATCGGGTCCCCTTCCCCACCGCAATTGGTAACACCCCCGTCGCAGCTGGGTCAAGGGTTCCCCCATGACCAACTTTTTTAGTCCGGAGAATTTTGCGCACCTTCGCCACACAATCGTGGGAAGTCCAATTAACGGGTTTATTGAGATTGATAAAGCCATTCATGGAGAGAATTGGAGAGGGTTATATAATTCGACTGGAAATACAGAATGGGAGGCTCTGCCTCCCATATTTGGTTCCCACGCGGAGCATGGGAACGAGGAATGAGGAATTTGGTTCCCACGCGGAGCATGGGAACGAGGAATGGGAAAATTATTGATATTTTTTGGCGTTGCTGAACCCAGGTATAAATTTAATTGTAGAGACGCGATATATCGCGTCTCTACACCAACCGTCACGGATTTACGGCCAATAGGCGGGAATTTTCCAACCGATCCAACCATTTTTGTAAATATATTTCGTTGGCTGTTTTTTCCTGGGGATTTCTGGTATCGATGGGGTGGGGCATTAATCCGAGAATCGCGGCGGTGGTGACGCAAAACATGGATTTTTGGAAGCTCATACAAATTTGCACCCGCAAATCGTCTTCTCCCCTGGGAGTTTGACGATAGATGGCGTGTAGGTATTCTGGTAAGAAATGACGCATATCCTGCATCAGGAGGGTGGGGGGAATACCTGCACCACCGATGGGTAGGGGGTCTGCATAGAGTGCGCCATATTGGAAGCGGGTTTGGTCAGGGGGGATTTGATAGGCTTGGGCGTTGTAGGATACGGTTCCGGGGAAGGGTGTACCTCGGAAAAAGACGGCTTCAACGTAGGGAACGGCAGTATCTGCGAGGAATGTTAATCCGAGGGATTTGGGGATGATATCGTAATTTTGGTTACGGATTTTGACGGTGTAGGTAATAGGGCGATTTGCATCCTTGACTAAACCTGCTTTGATGTGGTCAACAACTGCGGGGATGGATTTGATTTTACCCTGGTCGTAAAGTTGGGATAATTCGAGGAAAATATCAGCCATAACTCGCCAAAACTGGCCAAGACCACTGTAGTAGCAGGATACGCGTAATTGTTCCAAGAGGAAATTGGGAAATAACTGATTTAATCCCAGAACCAGAGGGTTATTACGGAACTTAGCAGCAATAACTTGATTCGCGCGATCGCAAAATTCCTTGGTATCCAAATAACTATCTAGTCCCCCTCCACCATGCCAAAACATGGCTTTCATGCAGTATTCGGCATACTCAAAGTTAATACGATCGTGTTGCCAATGGCGTAATAATTTGGAAAAGCTAAACTCCCCATTAAAATACTTGAAAAATGGGAAAAAAACTAAAAACTGATTTTCGGCGATATAAATCAGGTTGCGAGAATAAGCATCTAAAACCACCCCGTAGCTGTAGAGAATACCAACCACTTCCGTCACGTTTTCTGGTGAATCAGGTAACAATGCACCACCAGATTGCAAACGGTTGACAAATTCAGCCAGGGGATGTTGTTTAGGTTTTCCTTTTGTAGTCGGCATTTTCAGGATTTTGGATTTTAGATTTTAGATTTTGGATTTTACACAAATTACGTAGTTCGCTTCCCGCATAACAGATATTACGTAGACGCGAAGCGGCTTGCCGTAGGCTATTACGTACGCGAAGCGTTGCCGCAGGCTATTACGCATTACGAATTATGCATTACGAATTACAAATTACTCACCACTGCATTTTGATGAACCACCATTGCCGTGCTAGTAGGTTCAGTAAAATATATAAGCAAGCTGGGTTGGATACCAAAAATCACGATAAGTAAGGCAAGGACAATTGCAGGAGCGCGATCACGCCAACTCACACGGGGTAAATTGATCACCTGTGGGGATAGACGACCGAAAAAGGCGCGGTTCATTAAAATTAAAAAGTAGACTGCGGTTAATCCTGTCCCTACCATTGATAGTAGGGTCATGACAGGAAAGGAGGCGTAACTGCCGCGAAAGATGATAAATTCGGAAATAAATCCCACCATTCCCGGTATCCCCGCACTAGCCATCACCCCTAGTACCATTAAACTACCAATGACGGGCATTCCTCGCTCTGGATTAAATAGACCATGTAATACGTCTAAATCCCTTGTCCCAGCTTTTTTATAAACCACACCGACAAGTAAGAATAACAAAGCGGAAATTAAACCGTGGCTAATCATTTGCATCACCGCACCTAACACACTCAACTTTGTCGCTGCGGCTGCGGCTAATAATACATATCCCATGTGTCCAATGGAACTGTAGGCTACCATTTTTTTCATATCCCGTTGGGCGATCGCACAGGATGAACCATACAACACGCTCACCACTGCCCAAATTGCTAACCAAGGTGCTACATATGCCCAGGCTTCTGGTAACAAATCCATCCCAAAGCGAAGGATACCGTAGGTTCCCAGTTTCAGTAATACCCCTGCCAGTAATACGGAAATGGGTGTGGATGCTTCTACGTGGGCATCGGGTAACCAAGTATGAAAGGGTACTAAAGGAATTTTGATGCCAAAACCAATCAGAATTCCCACTAGTAATAAAACCTGGGTGGAAAGGGGTAGGTATTTAGTACTTAAACTTTCTAGGGCAAAACTGGGGGAATCGCTTAACCAAACCAATCCCAGGAAGCTGGCTAAAATCAGAATACCAGAAAGGGCAGTATAAATTAGAAATTTTGTTGCTGCATAACCGCGTCTTTCTCCTCCCCAAATAGCAATTAGTAGATATAGGGGAATCAATTCTAATTCATAAAATAGGAAAAACAGTAATAAATCTTGAGCGATAAAAGCCCCCATTACTCCTGCATTTAACAAAAATAACAGGGAAAAGTAAAAGCGGGGACGATTGAGGTGAGTATCGGTACTATAAACAGCGATAACCGTTAATAAACCATTCAAGATAATTAAAGGTAAAGACAAACCATCTACACCCAAATGGTAATTTAACCCAATCGCATCAATCCACGATAAATTTTCCCGAAATTGCTGGGTAATACTGCTGGGATTAAACATGAATCCCAAACCAATTGTCCACACAAAGGAAACAATTGCAAACACTAAAGCTAGACGTTGAACTTGTAAAGCTGACCACTGACGCGGCAAAATTGCCATCATCAAAGCACCGATAAAAGGTATGAGTATTAAAGCACTGAGCATCATTTGATTTTGGATTTTAGATTAATGGATTTTGGATTTTGGAGCTTATCTATAATTGAGATATATCCTTTGGGGAAGGGATTAGGAGACGACCCGGTGGGTCGTTTGTACTTCAATAATTGGGTGTTTAAGTATTCTGTCTCCTATCTCCTCTTCAAAAAGGCAAATTATCAAGTAATCCCAAAGACCAACTAATGAAGAACCCCAGAAGACTGACACCCACCAAAATGGTCAACATATAACCTTGGGATTGACCGGAGACACTGTATTTGAGGCTTTGTCCACTAAAAATTGCTGCAAATCCCACCAGATTCACCAAACCATCCACTAAATAGCGATCGCTCCAGGCAGAAACTTTTGAGAGTAAACTGACAATGGCGACAATGGTAACTTTGTAAAATTTGTCAACATAAAAGTCATAACCAAATAAATCTTGAATCATCCGCCACGCTAAAATACGCGATCGCGACCAAGCTTTATGTAGGTGAATTTTCGCTCCTACCGTAACCCCAAAAGCAGTTGACACTAATAAGCATGACAAAACGGTAATATTCACACTTTCCCATGCAGGTAATAAATACCACTGCTGTAACATCACTGGTACGAGTAAGGTGACAATCGTTAATGACACCATCGGTAAAGCCATTGGCCAAGGAACTTCCGCAGCACGACGGGTTTTCTGTTGCGGTTCACCCCAAAACATCAACCGAAATACCCTGGTCAAATTCAAGGCTGTTAACCCATTCACTAATACCAAAACCCCCAATAACCACGGACTCACAGCCACTAAACCATCCGCCCAGGATAGCATTGCCCAAAAACTACCTAAAGGCAATAATGTCACCATCCCCGCTGCACCGACCACAAACGCCGTCGTCGTTGCTGGCATTCTAGACCACAAACCCCCCATTTCCGTTAAATCCTGGGAACTAGTAGTATAAATAATCGAACCCGAACTCATGAAGAGTAACGCTTTCGCTACTGCATGGGTCAGCAACAGCATCAAAGCCACACCCCCCTGCTGTTCACCCATCGCCAAAAATACTAACCCCATGTAGGCGCTTGTAGAGTGGGCTAAAGCCCGTTTGATATCTATCTGGGCTAGGGATACTAAGGTTGCTCCAATTGCCGTCACCGCTCCCATAACCGTTAAAGCTGTCAACGCTACAGGAGAAAGGGCTAAAATAGGCTCTATCTTATACAGAACATATGCACCTCCAGCCACCACCATTGAATTTCGCAGCACTGAAGCCGGATTGGGTCCTTCCATTGCTTCATCTAACCACAAATGCAGGGGAAACTGGGCGCATTTACCCGCAGGTCCTGCAATCAACCCCAAGCCTAACAAAGCTGATGTCAGAGGACTTAATTCAGCAGTTTGTGCCCATTCATACAAATCCTGATAATTTAAACTACCAGCCAAATTGGCCAATGTAACCACACCCATTAGCAGGAGTAAATCACCAACCCGCTTCGTTAAAAAAGCATCACGAGCAGCTGTCACCACCAAGGGTTGGGCATACCAAAATCCCACTAATAGGTAAGTTGATAAAGTTAAAACTTCTAGTAAAGCGTAACTTAAAAATAGGGAATCACTAATTGCTAAACCGCTCAAAGCCGCTTCAAAAAATCCCATGAGGGCGAAAAATCTGGCCAATGACCAATCTTTTTCCATATAACCAAGGGCATATATTTGAGCCAGTAAACTTAAACCTGTAATTAACACACTAGCCCCAATACTCACAGGCGAAATATCTAAAGCAAAAGATAATTCCCAATCGGCTGCGGTAAACCAGGTAATCGTTAAGGCTTCCGGTGCATCATTCCAAATGAATCGAAAAATCAATACACTATGAATTAGACCCAGAAATGTCGTTAAAATATTAAAATAGGCAGCCGGACGGGGACCTGTACGCCGGATAAATCCCAATGCCCAGGGTAAGGTTAATAGTGACCCTATCAGCCCATAAAAGGGAACCCACCAAGATGTTGAAAATAACAATTGATTCATGTATGTTTTCCTACTAGAAGTTTTATCAAATTTATTTGAATTTCAGATGATACTTTTCACTGCATAATCAATAAGATTTATCAGTTTTTTATCTACATAATAATATTTTGCTACATACAAACAATAATAGGCTGATTATTTGCTATTTATTTTTTGCTCAATCTGAATTGAATTTATCAAAATCATAGGTGATCGCACCTAACCAACCTCCATAGCTTTAGTTCGACACAAAAACTCCTAAAGATAATATTTTCAAAATCCGGTAAATTCAGAAAACATTAAGATTTACTTAGTTACGAATATATCCCGGAAATCTAATATCAATTATTGAGTGTATTGAGCCAAGTTTAGAGATATCAAACTCGTAGTTTAAACTCATAGCATGACGCATGAAATATGAGGGGTTTGTAGTTGCAATTTATCGCTGAAATTAGGGCTATGATGACTAAAACCCATCTAAAATGAATGCGATGGACTATCGGTACTTGAATGAGTTTCATCAACAAAAACTGTGGCAATAAACTCCTCTGACAACAGAAATACCAAAAAAACATTGACAACAGCAAGAGCCTAGCCCAGAGTGTGCCGACCGATATTTCAGTCAACGGATTTTGTTCGGTTCATTGTAGTGCAGATGAACTAAATGAATTTGCGATGGTAGAGACGACCCTACGGGTCGTCTCTACCGTGGATTATCCCATATCCGACATGGTTCGTAGAAATTCCGATAGTGCCTCAAACAGCTTCAGAAACGCTGGAACCCTGATTATATCTACGATGTTAAGTTTTTTAAAAGTTTTTTATTATAAACTATTATACTAATTTATATTGCCAGGGGTGCAAAGCTTTCCTATGCTTAATTTGAGAAGGATTTATCAGATTAGACTGAGCATCCCCGTCAAAAATTCTCATTGGTTCACCATTTAGATTAATTTTTTTTAGGAGTCCTGCGATGCCTATTGCAGTTGGAATGATTGAAACCAAAGGCTTTCCTGCCGTTGTGGAAGCTGCGGACGCGATGGTAAAAGCTGCCCGTGTCACCTTGGTTGGCTACGAAAAAATCGGTAGCGCTCGTGTCACCGTGATTGTGCGGGGTGATGTATCAGAGGTTCAAGCATCGGTAGCAGCTGGAATTGAAGCTGCACGTCGCGTCAATGGTGGTGAGGTGGTTTCGACCCACATTATTGCTCGTCCCCACGAGAACCTGGAGTACGTCTTACCAATTCGTTATACGGAAGCGGTTGAGCAGTTCCGAACATAACCATTTAGGTAGGCGATTATTTATCTGCGGCGTTCTCAACTGGTTCATTCCAGCCATTAGAACGCAGTGCATGGTTGATCTGGAATACAAAGACCGATTCAAAAGCAGTCTCAAGTGGCCGATTAGCTGATGAATAATTCCTACTTTGGGGTTGCCGTGTTCGAGTTAATTAAGTTTTGCTTGTATTGTTACATCGCTGGTTAAAGGTAAAAAAATGTCAATCGCAGTTGGAATGGTGGAAACTCTGGGATTTCCAGCAGTAGTAGAAGCAGCAGACGCAATGGTCAAGGCTGCGCGTGTAACGTTGGTTGGATATGAAAAAATTGGCAGTGGTCGCGTCACCGTCATTGTGCGCGGTGATGTCTCGGAAGTACAAGCTTCCGTGAGTGCAGGAATTGAATCCGTCAAACGGGTTAATGGTGGACAAGTGTTATCAACTCACATTATTGCCCGTCCCCACGAAAACCTTGAATATGTTCTCCCCATTCGTTATACCGAAGATGTGGAGCAATTCCGGGAAAACGTCAACGCCATCCGCCCTTTCGGTAGAAGATCGTAAAATAACCTAAGCAAGAATGCAAATTGCTAAAGTCCGGGGTACGGTAGTTAGCACGCAAAAAGACCCTAGTCTACGCGGAGTCAAGTTGCTGTTGCTACAAATGGTTGACGAAGAAGGGCGTGTTTTACCAGAGTACGAGGTAGCTGCCGATACCGTTGGTGCTGGTGTGGATGAGTGGGTTCTCATCAGTCGCAATGGTGCAGCGCGTCAAGTACTTGGCAATGAGCAGCGTCCTTTGGATGCGGCAGTTGTAGCAATTATTGATACGATTTATGTAGAAGATCGGCTCATATACAGCAAAAAAGAACAGTATCGTTAAATCCAGTAAGTTAGTTTATTGAACAGATGTGAGGAGTAGAGAGCTTTGAGGGAATTCCAATCAATAATATGCCATAGCCTTTGTTGACAGTTAAAAGCTATTAAAAACTAGCTATCAACACAATTCAAAGGGGATAGTTTATATCTTGGTATTCCTTAATTGATGGTATGTGTAGTTGAAATCAGTTATTAAACCACGTCCCTGAATTGAGAACTGCAATTTTCATTCGCGATTATTGAGATTGTTTCCTTTTGTCACAATGACGAAAACTTTAGTCTTAATTACGGATGAGGTTTAAATTTAGATTTACAGCTAAAACAGATTAGGTGGGTGATTTAATCCAAATTATTTAATAATTTGAAAATAGATACTCACCACATCTTGACAAAAGTTAAGATTTTCAACACACAGAATCATGAATAATTCAAAGCTCGGAAGCATAACTCATCAACTCATATCTAAAAGTCAGGAGGAATTGAGCAATGCCAGGGCGCAGCACGGCGGAAGCCGCCCCCCCAACTCCGTGGGCTAGACACCTCACGGAGCCAAGTATTCATGAGACAGCTTTTATACATTCTTTTTCCCATATCATAGGAGATGTGCGGATTGGGGCAAATGTGATTGTAGCACCCGGTACTTCGATTCGTGCCGATGAAGGCAGTCCTTTCTTTATCGGTGAAAATACGAATATCCAGGATGGTGTAGTGATACACGGTTTGGAGCAAGGTCGTGTAATCGGTGATGACGGTGAAAAATACTCAATTTGGGTAGGTAAAAATACTTGTATTACCCACATGGCATTGATTCATGGTCCTTGTTATGTGGGGGATGACTGTTTTATTGGATTCCGTTCAACGGTATTCAATGCCCGTGTTGGCAAAGGATGTATCGTGATGATGCACGCCTTGATTCAGGATGTGGAGATTCCTCCTGGGAAATATGTACCTTCCGGTGCGGTGATTATTTCCCAACAGCAAGCAGACCGTTTACCGGATGTGCAAGCTGCGGATCAGGAGTTTGCCCATCATGTGGTGGGAATTAATCAGGCGCTTCGGGCTGGGTATATATGTGCTGCCGATAGTAAATGTATTGCCCCGATTCGGGATGAAATAGCTAAATCTTCTACAGGTACAAGCAACGGTAACGGTTTTAGTTTTGCGTTTGAAAAAAGCGATGAGGTGGGAATGAGTAACAGATTGAGTGCCGATACAGTCGAGCAATTGAGATATCTCTTGGAGCAGGGGTTAAAAATCGGTACGGAACATGTGGATGCACGTCGGTTCCGGACAGGTTCCTGGCAAAGTTGTCAGCCAATCGATGCTCGGTCATTGAATGAAGCGATCGCGGCTTTGGAAAGTTGTTTAGCAGACCACAGTGGTGAGTACGTGCGTTTGTTTGGGATTGAGCCAAAGGGTCGCAAACGGGTATTAGAAACGATTATTCAACGTCCCGATGGGTCTAACGGTGCAGCCGCAACAGGATTTAAAGCCCCCGCAGCTAGCAGTTATAGCTCTGCTTCTAGCTATGCTAGTTCCAATAGTAACGGTAATGGTTACAAAGGTGGTGTAATTAGTAGCGAAACCGCCGAGCAAATCCGTAATTTATTGAATAGCGGTTATCGGATTGGTACAGAACACGTGGATGCACGCAGATTCCGGACTGGTACTTGGCAAAGTTGTCAGCCCTTTGAAAGTAATTCCGTGAACGACGTTATTGCCGCCTTAGAAGAGTGTATGCTGCAACACCAAGGCGAATACGTGCGCTTGATTGGGATTGATACTAAAGCCAAACGCCGGGTGCTAGAAACAATAATTCAACGTCCCGATGGAGTTGCGGCTCCCAGCAATGGTAAAACCCAAACCTATACAGCACCTACCACCAGTAATTATACCAATACGAGCAGCTACGGTGGGGGAACCGCAACCGCAACTAGTACGAGATTGAGTCAAGAAGCCATTGACCATATTCGTCAGTTGTTTGCAGGTGGGTATAAAATTAGCGCCGAGCATGTGGATGCCCGTAGATTCCGTACAGGTTCCTGGCAGAGTTGCGGACAAATAGAAGTTCGTTCCGACCGGGATGCGATCGCAGCTTTAGAAGGGTTTATGGCTGAGTACGCGGGTGAGTATGTACGGTTGATTGGGATTGATCCTAAAGCCAAGCGTCGGGTTTTGGAATTAATTGTCCAACGTCCATAGTGGTCTGACTAACCCAAAATTGACGGGCGGGGTCAGGGAGTAGTGGGTAGTGAGTAGCCTGTCCGTAAGGATATACGTCCCGTTCGCTGATTTTCCAAAGGGAGCGAGACGCTACCACTACAAGTACATCCCCCAGCTTTCACGAACTTTCATGAATATGATGGAATATTAGTTAAAGTAATCCAAAATCCATAGACGCACCTAGTGCGGATCGGCCGAAGAGTAATCCAAAATCTCAAATCCAAAATTCAAAATCAATTGACTATCCCCTACTGGCTACAAGGTGAAAATTAATTATGGCTGTGCCGCCACTGCGCCTAAGCTCGCGCTTTGAATCATACATCAGTGGCGAAGTAATTGTTGACGAGAGTGCAGTGTTAGCACCAGGGGTAATTATTCGTGCTGGTGCTAACGGTAAAATTACAATTGGGGCTGGGGTCTGCGTTGGAATGGGAACGATTCTTCAAGTTGAGAACGGAATCATCCAAATCAGCCCTGGTGCAAACCTTGGTGCAGGGGTTTTAATGATTGGAGCAGGTACAATTGGGGAGAATGCCTGTATCGGAGCGGCAACAACTCTATACAATGCTTCGGTAGAGCCTGCACAAATTATCCCTCCCGGTTCTATGCTAGGAGATATAGGTCGCCCCTATTCTCTAACTTCATCAGCCGATGATTCTGTCCAGGCTAACCCCCAAACGGCAAACGGGAAATATCAACTTCCTGATGTTTGGGAAGATGGGGATACTGAAAGTGTTACTTCCGGGTCATCCCAGCACACCCAACCAGAGCAAAAATCGACACCAGGAACATCCCCATCCGTGAGACAGGATGTGGATGATGAAACCCCCTCAAGTCAGCCATCCCCTGACTTAGAATCAGAAAATGCCGACCTAGCTCCCAACCTATCAACATACGCCGCCACTGGATTTTCGGAAACATTCGGTACGCAAATTTACGGGCAAACCAGTGTCCAAAGATTGCTAACAACATTGTTCCCCCACCGACAACCTCTAAACAAGCCCGTGTCTGACAATGAATCAGAATAAGTGTTAATTATTTAATTATCACATCACCTCGGAAAATGCATATGGACACGCACAATCAAAGGTCACTCAGTAAGACCCAAGCGACAGTGACCCATCGTCAAACAGCTTGGCAAGATGCGGCGCTTGGGCTGGTATCAACCGTCAGTTTTCCGGCAATCGTAGGGACGGCGGATATGATGTTGAAGTCGGCCGGAGTGCATCTCATTGGTTACGAGAAAATCGGTGGTGGCCATTGTACGGCAATTATCCGTGGTGGAATTGCTGATGTCCGTTTAGCCGTTGAGACAGGAGAACAAACAGCGAAGGATTTTCAACAGTTTGTTTCCAGTTTGGTGATTCCCCGTCCCTTTCCCAATTTAAATGTGATTTTGCCGATTACAACACGTTTGAGCGCTTTAACCGATGGCACTAGCTATAGTGTGTTGAGTAATCAGGCGATTGGATTGGTCGAAACCCGTGGCTTTCCAGCAATGGTAGGAGCTGCGGATGCCATGCTGAAAGCTGCCGATGTTCATTTAGCTGCCTATGAAAAAATTGGTGCGGGTCTATGTACAGCAATTATTCGCGGTAGTGTGGCAAATGTGGCTGTAGCTGTAGAAGCGGGGATGAATGAAGCCGAAAGAATTGGCGAATTGAATGCCGTTATGGTTATTCCCCGTCCTTTGGATGAATTGGAGCATACCTTACCTGTTGCGAGTGTTTGGTTAGAGGAGCGGGAACCTCTACGATTCCCTGTAAATATTAAGGACGCGGTGAAGGAGACGGAAACGAAACAGTTGCCAGATTTAGCCAAGTTGTCGATTAAGGTGATTGAGGAACTTTAGGGAAGAATTTTTTTGTGGTGAGTGGGGAGCTGGGAGTAGGGAAAGGGATGAGTTTTTAGAGGCTTGTTTAGAAGCAAGAATTTCACCATGGGAAAACGTTGTACACACCTATTTGGATCGAGGCAGTACAACGAGATAGACTATCCCCAAATCAAAAATTTTGCCGGTGTGTAACGTTGGCTGGAAGGCATCTTACGCTTTGCTTGTTAATCGTAATCATATCTTTTTTGTCACATCAACGAAATATCGATTTTCTAATAGGGCGAATAGATGAGACTCTATCAATTTTGCTGCGAATCGATTGTTGACGGTTGACAGGTGACTGTGGAAATGTCGATATGCGACCTTTCCGGGGAGTGGAAAAAATCCACTTTCATCAGTTTTGGGGGGTTCTTTGTGGTGGCTTTAGCTCCGGAAAAACTTTTAATATAAGACGCTAAACCTGAATTTCTCACAAGTAAGTTGTAAGCCTTGAGTAACGGATTGATTTTCCTTCCAATCACTACTCCCGTCACGGACTATTCCCTGTGAGTTTTAGGTTTCGTGAGAAATGCGGGTAAAGCCCTACTATTAACCCTTCCTCATTTTTTACTACTGAAATCGGATTACTATAACTTGAAAACAAACAACATATACAAAACAAATATAAATACCAAAAAGTAAAGTTTTGGGCAGAGGTAAATTATTTGTCAGTAATTGATGGAAATTTACTGACTGATAGTGTGATCAGAGCAGAAGCATTCAAATTTCGCTCTGGGCTTAATTCAATACGCTTGGTGTTAAAGATAACTGTAGGTTGGGTTGAGGCTTTGTATAGACCGTTGATTTTGTGGAAATTTAGCCATAAGTTCACACAGTTTTTGTGATGATCTCGTCCCGACGCTCCGCGTGGGGAGGCGTTCCACGAGGGCTACTGCCTCTACATTTTTCAACCCAACCGACCCAATAATCAGGCTTTTAAGTCTAACTGAACTGTATTGGGGCTTAATTTATCGGCATATATAGTAGGGCAATTAAAAACCTCAAACACCAAAATCGAATGGTTTTTTGAACTATCATTCATTATGGGAAAAAAGTAAAAGAGTGGTGACAATAAAACTATACAATTACATAAATTGCTCCAGTTTATTTGAATTGGTGCTGCTTATACCTATGCTTGTCATCATTTTTATCAATGTTCAAGCAATGCTGTGGTTAAAATTACAGTTTGATTGATGGAGGTTGATTGAGGAAGTTGGAATGTGTGAAAAAAGTAGTGGAGATGGATGGGGGATGTAGGAATTAATTTGGCTAATTTCGCCTGTATATCGCCACTCAGGAGCCTGCTGTTAGGATGAAATTCCCAACAGTTCCTGTTTGCAACATCGTGATGAATTTGATATTTTCGTTTATACAATGATTGGACTGACGATATTGTCAACATTGTCGCCAGGTGCGTGACTCTACAAACTCTAATTTCTCAGATATTATCTATTAAAGTAAAGTGTCCATATCCTAGGCTTGATGTGCTTGTTCGCTGAGTCCAAAACGAATCATCGCTGCGGATTAACCTGTACAGCAAAAGTGGAAAGAAAAACAACAGCAAGTAGAGGAGAACACCCTTGAATCAAGCGACCTTACACCAACTGAAGGTGTTTGAGGCAGCTGCACGTCATGGCAGTTTTACACGTGCGGCGGAAGAACTATTTTTGACACAACCAACGGTTTCGATGCAGATTAAGCAACTAACGAAATCGGTGGGTTTACCATTGTTTGAGCAAGTAGGAAAACGTCTTTATTTAACGGAAGCTGGAAGGGAGTTATTTGCGACTTGTCGGCAAATTTTTGAGACGATTGCTCAATTTGAAATGAAGGTAGCTGACCTCAAAGGGTTAAAACAGGGTCAGTTGCGTTTAGCGGTAATTACAACAGCGAAATACTTTATTCCGAGACTTTTAGGACCATTTTGTCAACTTTATCCTGGTATTGATATTTCTTTGCAGGTGACTAACCATGAAGGAATTATCGAACGCATGGTTAGTAATCAGGATGATTTGTATATTATGAGTCAAGTGCCTGAGCATTTGGATGTAAATTGTGAGCCTTTTTTGGAAAATCCCCTGGTGGTATTGGCTCCTTTGAATCATCCTTTAGCCAAAGAAAAAAATATCCCTATTTCCCAATTAAGCAATGAGCCATTTATTATGCGCGAACCGGGTTCAGGGACGCGACGTGCAGTGCAAAAGCTATTTGATGAGCATGGTGTGAATGTAAAGGTAAAATTAGAGTTGGGAAGTAACGAGGCGATTAAGCAAGCGATCGCAGGTGGTTTGGGAATTTCGGTTTTATCGCGTCATACTTTGATTCCGGAAGCGGGGGATTTGAGTATCCTAGATGTGGAATATTTCCCAATTAAGCGTACTTGGTATATGGTACACCCTAATGGAAAACAACTTTCTATCGTCGCTCGTACCTACCATGATTATTTGTTGGAAGCCGCAAAACAAGCTGTGGTTTGGGAGCGTGAAAAGGAGTGATAAATCATAATAAAGGCGGAAAGACGGGAAGATTTAGCAACACTAGTTAAGCGAATTTGATGTCAGATAATCCAAAATCTCAAATCCAAAATCCATAGACGCACGTAGTGCGGATCAACCGTAGGGTAATCCAAAATCCAAAATCCAAAATCCTATGAGTCGTTTGCTGGTTGAGACTAAAATTGTGGCGGTGACGGTGTATCAAGACCGTGCTTTGGTAAAGCGTCGGGGTGTTGTGCGTGTTGGTGCTGGAAATAATGGAGTTGATTTGCCACTGGAACAGGAATTGATGGTGACAAATTTACCCATGACTGTGAATGGGGATTCGGTTCGGGTTGGCGGTGTGGGTAGTGTTCCCGTCAAGTTGTTTGGTGCTAGGTGTGAACGGATTTATACTACCGAACCAGTGGGAACGCGAGCAGCCCAATTAACCCAACAAATCGAAGAGGTGGAAGCCGAAAAACGTTCCTTGGATGCACAATTAGAAGCTTTGGCTTTGCAGTCGAGTTTTTTACAGGGGTTGCGGCAGAAAACTGAAGAACAGGTGGCCATTAGTTTGGCGCGTAAGAATATGAATTTGAGTGATACCCTGGATTTGCTGAATTTCTTGGGTAGTCAGTACGGTGAATATGCGATCGCGTCGGAGGATTATAAGGCTCAAAAGCGTGTGCTGGATCAAGGGTTGCAGGTGTTGCGGGCAAATTTAGAACAGGTACAAACTCCCCAGCCAAAACAAAGTTTGCATGTGATTATTCCCATTAGTGCTGCGGGGGAGGGGGAATTTGAGTTGGAGTTGTCCTATGTTGTGAGTTATGCGAATTGGCGACCCTTGTACGATGTGCGGGTGGATACTTCTAGTGTGAGGGTAAATCTAAGCTATCTGGCGGAAATTACCCAAAATACCGGGGAAGATTGGCAAGGGGTCAAACTCCAGCTTTCCACCGCGAAACCAGGATTAGGAACCTTACCACCCCAACTGGAACCCTGGTATGTGGATATTCCCTCCCCTCCCACCTTAGCTGCAATGCCTAGTGTAGCCCGCGATGTCGGAATGAACAAGCGATCGCAGTTCATGGGTTTGACGGATGACTTTACGGATGAAGTTGCTCAACCCGCAATTATGGCGGAAACTGTCACTGCTGCGGTGACGAAGACGGGTAGTGTTGTCAGCTTTGATTTACCGGGAACTGTGAATGTTCAAAGTGATGGTACACCCCATAAAACCACCGTATTCAGTGATGATTTTCCCTGTAACTTTGTCCATATTGCCATGCCGCGCCTAGTTAGTTTTGCCTATTTGCAAGCCGACATTCAAAATCATCCTCAAGGGGTGGTGTTATTACCGGGGAAAGGGAATATCTTTCGTGATCAGGTGTTTGTGGGAACAACCAACCTGGACCATATTGCTCCCGGTGAAAAATTTAAAATCAATCTGGGGATAGATGAAAATATTAAAATTAATCGTGAATTGTTAGAACGACAGGTAGATAAAAAACTAATTGGTAGCGATCGCAAAATCACCTATGCCTATCGAGTATCATTAGAAAATCTCAGCGATCGCGAGATTCAGATCAAAGTGAATGAACAAATCCCCAAAAGTCGCCACGAAAAAATTAAAGTTCGTCTGACCAGTGTCAATCCCTCTACCCAAGTTAGTGATATGGGTATTTTAGAATGGCAGTTGCAATTAGGAGCAAATGCCAAACAGGAAATTTACTATCAATTTAGTGTGGAGTATCCCAGTAGTCTCACCGTGGTCGGTTTAGATATTTGAATTTGATTTAAAAATAACGGGTTTCCCGTCGATCACCCTTACGGTCGTCCCTTCTTTCATCCCGACGGTCATCACGCTTGTCATGATTGCGTTTATCATCTTTCTTTTCATCACGCTGATCGCTATAACTACCATCGCTGCGTTTTTTATCCCGCTTTTCTTCCCCATCATACTCATCGCGATCGCTAGTTAAGACACGAATCAGAAACATCCCCGTCAAACAGAACAAATACAAGGGAACAATCACCCGCTCCGACAGCAACCCACAACCAATCGCTACCCCCGCAGAGGCAAAATAAGCTCCAGCATCACTAATAGCCCGTCGTTTGGCTAAAATTGGGGAAGCAGCCCAAATTAACCCTAAACTAATCATACACACACCCACCGCACCCGCTAACAACCACCCAGTTGTCAAGCCGATAATATTTCCCGGAAAAGTTCTAATTGCCTCTTGAAACCCAACCGCAATCACAGGAATTGATGCATGGAGAGGTAAATGGCTATAAGTCCACAGCCAAAACTCCCGCGACTGGGTGGAAACTTGGGTTTTTTGGGGGTCTATCACCCGCGAACTCTCGTAATAGTCCCACCAAATCCCCAATACAAACACTAGCCCTAAACCTGCTGCAATACTTGTTTCCGGAAGGGAAAAAAACCGTCGCAAGGAAACCGATTGAATCGTCGTAATTACGGCTGCACCAATCATGACAATGGTGAATATACCAAATCTTTCCTGCAAGTGGGCAAAATTGGCTGGAAATCTCACATTACCCTTCCCAGCAGTAATCGGTGTGAAAAACTCAATCGTCAAGCCAATTCCCCACATGATATAACTCGAAGGTGCGGGAACCGCAATCCCAATTAACCAAGTACCCAAACCAATTCCATAGCCTTGTACCAACCTTCCAGTTAACCCACTCGCTTCCGGAATCCCTTGTCCAGCACGAATATATTGAATCAGAGTTAAACTCCGTGTTGATACATAGGCAGTCGCAAAAATTGTATCCGCCGCATCAAAAGTAAAAGGGACAGAAAACGCCATCACCGCCATCCCCACCATTGCCGAAAAGGTGTGCAGGCGTTGAATTATTTCCCCACAATCAAACCTGGCCACATAAAAATTATAGTCACACCAAGTCCACCATAAAGGTATAAATAATAGTGTATAACGTCCTAACTCATCCCAATTATATTCAATTGCTAACTGTCGGGTTAACTCAAAAATGACTGCGATCGCAACTAAGTCATATAATAATCCCAGCCAGTTACTGTGGCGGTCATCACGGTCATTGTCCCGCAGACGTGGCTTTTGCGAGAATTGGCGGTTGAAGCGGCGCATGACATACTTGATAAAACGGATTATCCATAAATCTAGGCAATCAATCCAATTCAAGCTGTTATTCTCGTCAAATTGGTCAAAATAGGGAAGTTAGTCAGTTACGAATACGGTCGTCAGGAGACAGAATACAGGAGACAAGAAAAAAATGGCGTTGCTGAATCCAGGTATGAATAAAATGTAGAGACGCGATATATCGCGTCTCCATCAGGGTTTTACACATCCCACGAATCAATTTCATACATCAAATCAGCAACGTCAAAAAAATTAGCGTTGCGGAACAGAAGCATTAATTCACATTTTGGACATTATCTTCTTTGCGTCCTTGCGTCCTTACATGAGTCCAATCCATACCCCTAACTCCAACACCCTTTATTTTCAAAAATCCACAATCTGAACAAACGTGAATAAACAACGTCTTGATACCCTTCTAGTCGAACTTAATCTTTGCACTTCCCGCAGTTTAGCCCAACGTCTAATTCAAGCGGGGGAGGTGACGGTTGATGGTGAGATTATAGATAAAGCTGGAACGGAGGTACATCCAACAGCAGATATTAAAATCAAGCAAAAATCCCGCTTTGTTTCCCGTGGTGGTGAAAAACTAGCCAAAGCTTTAGATGTGTTTCAAATTCATGTCACGGGAAGGATTTGTCTAGATGCAGGTATTTCCACTGGTGGATTTACTGATTGTCTACTGCAAGCGGGAGCAAAATTAGTTTACGGTGTTGATGTCGGCTACGGACAGGTTGATTGGAAGTTGCGCAATGATGAAAGGGTAATTTTATTAGAACGGACTAATATTCGTCACCTTAAACCAGAAGATTTATACCAAAAATCCCCTGTGACAATGGAGACGACAGAGGATTTTGCTGACTTCATTGTAGTTGACGTTTCTTTTATTTCTGTCACGAAGATTTTGGCTGCACTATGGCAACTTTCTCAACCACCACGGGAAATGGTATTACTTGTGAAGCCCCAATTTGAAGTTGGTAAAAATCGCGTTGGCAAAAAAGGCGTTGTCCGCGATTACCATGACCATGCGGATGCAATTTCCCAGGTTTTCAAGGCGGCAACTGGGTTAGGATGGTTCTATCGAGGTTTAACTTGGTCGCCAATTACTGGTCCTGCGGGTAATATTGAATATCTGCTATGGTTAAGGATGGAAAATAATCAAAGTTCATTACCCTCCCTGAACTATGACCAGATCATTGAATTAACCCAACAGGCAACCGCAACCTTGAAAACCTAAACATCATAAACTCGACATTCATCCGCTTCAGGATTTTCGTCGCAATAAACTTCAAAGTTATTTTTCAATTGCTGATTTTGTTGACGATGGGCTTTTTCTGCATGTAGTTCTTCCACGATATCCCAAGCTACCGCACAGGAACTCGAATCATCACCATTAATTTTACAGATATTACGGGCTTCACTTACTGCGGCTAAAATCGCTGCTTCTAGGGCAGTCATTGTATCTTCAGCTGCATCGATTTGTGTGTGAATTGACTCTAGTGTTGTTGACATAAACCTACCCACCTTTCCTAGTTTCGGTCGTCAAAATTTCTATTTCCACGGTGACATACATATCTTGATACGTGGTAGATTTTGGTTTTTTTTTGACAAAGGTTGATATAAGTTTATTTTTTGCAGTAAAAATATACCTCTTCTTAGGAAGAAATTGTATCTATAATTACAGTATTTTCAAACATGCTAAAAATTACCTTAATAAACTATTTGAATGAAGAAAACTATCTTTGATGAGCATACGTTTCGATGTTGTTATTTGCAGGTGTTTTCCCGGTGGTTTAGAAATTGTGATATTCCCATGTTCACGGGTTGTGAGGAGTTTGAGATTAGTATTCCCCATTTTGAAGCCTTTGGCATGATTTACGTAGTTGTTGGAAATTTCCGACTGAATCGGTTGATTTAATTTATTAGAAATCATCACCAATTCAGGTTGAAAGTAATCAAATATATCTGGACAATAACCTTTCGCATGACCATGATTTGAAGCAACAAAAAAGTTAACCCGCTTTAAGTGTTCCCGAAAAAATGAATTTTCTAACAGAGAATACCAACCTTTACTAGTCAAATTTCCCGGAAAGATGATACCGATATCGAAATAGTAGATAAAGGTGACTAGGCTAAGATTATCATAGTCGAGAAAATCTGGATAACTATTTGCAAAGAATGTAAAGCTAATATTATCGAATCTGCGATTAAAAATCTTGGTTCGATAGGAGTCTGTAATCAAACTCAACAGATTTATCCTTTCGGTTCTGGCGTGATTCCGAATACCTATTTCTGGCAAATTATTAGCGTTAATTGAAGGATTTTTAATTAAAAATTTAGTCGGAAACTGACTCTGAAAATCCTCACTCATCAAGTAAGGTAAGTCTGCCAAGTTTTCATCACCTAAATGGGAAATAACTAAGTGTTCTAACCCAAATAGACTACTATTCATCAGATAGTTACTAGGGCGAAATCCTGTCCGTTCATTATAGCCACAGTCAATTAGGGTTCCATGATTGTTGTCAGAAGTAATTAATGCACAAAAGCCATAGTCTACATCAAATATTTTGATTTCCATTTAGCCCCTTGTTCTATTTTCTCTATACAAATTTATCGACTTGATGATTGACAATATATTTGGGTAAAATCGATTTTTACTCAGTAATAATTCATTCATCTTCCTTACTATTCTGAGTTTTTAAGTAATACCAATTATCTAAAATTAGATAATATATGGAATCTAGTAAATCATTGCTAAATCTAGCTTTTGTAATTATGTAGGCGTAGACTAGTTACAAATTACGAATTGTATAAATCCCGCATTCAAACAGAAGTATTCCTGTGATTCTTCAATCCATAAAATCCGTAAAATCTGGAGAATCTGCCCCAGAATTAGGTGCAACTGGACGTTTAATCACCACGCTGTTGTTTGTATCTTTCTGTGCAACTGAAATCAAACTCGCGCCTACTGGACGTACACCTGCCATCAAAAATGTTTTGATGACTTCGATTTGACTAACCGCAACCGGACGCACTCCAAATACTGACTTTGTGGTTTTCATTGCCGATTTTTGCGGTTTTTCTAACAAAATAGGTAAATCTTGCGCCTTTTGGACTGCATTTACACTATCTATGTCTGAAGTGTTGATTTGTTCTGGTTGGGATTCCACCGTAGTTTCCTTCGAGTTTAAGCTGGATTTTTTCCTCGCGCCTAAGTCCTATTGATCTTTGGTAAGTTCATATTCTTCGCTTGCTGAACAATAACACAAATGTTAAACTGTCTGCAAGACTTTGAAGATAGAGAGATAATAAAATGCCCTTTGAGCCTAGTTACTTTAAGGCAGACTTTTTCAAGGTTCTGTCCAACCCAGTGCGGATTCAAATCTTGGATACTCTGCGTCAGGGTGAACAAAACGTGAATTATATTGCCCAGTGGCTAGAGGTAGACGCTTCGTCCATATCTCAGCAGTTGGCTGTATTACGTCGGCTCAATTTGGTTACGAGTCGTAAACAAGGGAACTATGTGTTTTACTCGATTCGTGACCCAGCTATTTTCAAGGTACTGGATGCAGCTCTGGAAGTGTTTAACAACCACCTTGTCGATGTGCGTCAGACATTGGAAAAGATGGAATAACATTTGTGGATGCATCAACAAAATCATGTTTGGAGTTGAAACAGGAGTATGGCAATCTCTGATAGTATTGAGGAACCCCAGCTGTTGCGCTTAAATCGCTGGTTGAGTGGATTGCGGGGCGATTTAACGGGGGGATTAACCGCAGCAGTAGTGGCATTACCTTTGGCTCTAGCCTTTGCGGTGGCTAGTGGTGTGGAACCAAAGGCAGGACTTTATACTGCAATTGTGGCGGGAATTATTGCAGCAATTTTTGGTGGTTCCCCAGTGCAGATTACCGGACCGACAGGTGCAATGGCGGTAGTGCTGGTGGGAATTGTTGCTAAATATGGGATTGAAAAGGTTTGGATTGCTGGGGTAATGGCTGGAATTATCCAGGTAGCCTTGGGTGTTGCTAAACTGGGACGGTTAGTTAAATTTATTCCCTATCCGGTGACAGCTGGTTTCACCAATGGGATTGCGGTAATTATCTTTTGTGGTCAGTTAAATAATTTCTTTGGCTTACAGCTACCGCGTAGTGAGCATTTTTTACCTGGATTGTGGCAAACTTTAACTCATGTAGAAGCCTTAAATTGGGGAGCTGTAGGGTTAGCAACGGTAGTTATTTTGACCAAGGTCTTTTGGCCGAAAATTAATCGGACAGTACCCGGTTCCCTAGTGGGTTTGGTATTAGCAACCAGTATCGCCACCTATTTTCATCTAGATGTACCAACAATTGGTAGTATTCCCCAATCTTTACCCATACCTCAAGGTATCCCTCACTGGAATGATTTTCGCTTAATTCGGGAACTGATTAATCCCGCTTTAGCCTTAGCAGCATTGGGAAGCATTGAATCCTTACTTTCTGCTGTAGTCGCTGACGGGATGACCGTAAGTGAGAAACATAATAGCGATCGCGAATTAATTGGTCAGGGCATTGCCAATATAATTGTACCATTTTTTGGTGGTATTCCGGCTACGGGTGCGATCGCGCGGACTGCTGTGAATGTGCGTTCTGGTGGTAAAACTAGATTATCTGGGGTAATTCATGGTATTGCTTTAGCCCTGATTGTTTTAGCTTTAGCACCTTTAGCAGCACAGATTCCTCTAGCTGCATTGGCTGGGATTTTGATGGTGGTGAGTGTACGAATGATTGAGTGGGAAGCGATTGGTTTGTTGGTACGTGCGACCTACTCGGATTTTGCGGTGATGATTTTGACTTGGCTGGTGACGATTCTGTTTGATTTAGTCTTAGCTGTGGAAGTGGGATTAGTTGCAGCAGGGGTATTGTTTATCAAACGGATGAGTGATTTAAGTCTGGCAAAAATACCGGAAACGGAAGTATTCCCCCCTGGTACTCCTTTAGAATTAAGTAAGGAAATTGCGGTTTATCGGGTAGATGGTCCGGTATTTTTTGGTGCTGTGGAAAGGTTTGTCACTTTTCTGCGTGATGAACCAGAAGTGAAATATTTAATTTTACGGATGCGATTTGTGCCGAATATGGATACAACTGGATTGGTCGCTTTAGAAGATATTTACCACGATTTAAAACGCCATGACTGTCGCTTAATTTTGACAGGTTTACAACCAGCAGTGAGGCAAATATTAGAACGTTCCGGATTATTAGAAAAAATAGGCTTGTCGAATTGTTTTGAAACCACTACAGATGCAATTTGTTCCATTAGCCCTCAGATTGCCGGATGTTCCCAAACTGGAGCAGATGACTTGAAAACGAAGGAATTGATGGAATTAAATGGTTGATAATCTGAAAAATATCTAGTTGATCTCAAGGGGTTTGTTGACAGTCAAAGTTTAATAATCAACAAACCCATCAAATCCCTCAAAAATAAGTGGTGAAAATAACCTCTTAATCAGATTATCTGAACAGCTAAATATTATCTGATATCTTGTACCTTGAGAGATATCAAAATAAATCTAACTAAACGTGAGTTCGATGCATCATAAAGTCTGAAACTTTTGTCTAGCAATATTCGTGTCAAATAAAAGTTTTTAAAAATCTCCTGGTATACTGAAAATAAAATTAGTAAACAAGGAATTGGCAGTGATTGACTTTGTTCTCAACTAAACTTCGAGGTTAGTTTGAACCTGAATGTCCAAAATCTTGGATTCACAAGGATTATAGAGCTTAAAGTCCGTCGAATTCACGTTAACTAGGTATCCTCAAACTTTTTGACTCAGCTATCTTCCGCTAGGGATTGTCAATCGGGAGCATCCCAAATACGTAAATTATCTTTTTTGCCTCTCGAACGTGCTTCCGATAAATTAGGGAGCTTTCCGGCTCACAATAAAAATTGTATTTTTGCAAAATTGGGATGCTCCCTTGTAAATCCGTGTCTAACAGGTAAAGTCTCTGAAAATGGACTACAAATAAAACATCAATTTGGAGAGTTATTTATTCCGAAAAAAAGAATCAAAAATGAATATTTATGCATTTACTTTTCAGGTGCAAGATTTAAGCTATGAAAAATATTTTATTTGTGGAAAATGACAGGATTTATCGTCATATTTTCAGTGATTTTTTGAGAAATAATTATTACCATGTAATTGAAGCAAAAAATAACTTTGTGGGTATGCATTTAGCTCAAGAACAGTACCCAGATTTAATTATTTACTCGTTAGAAATGGTGGAGGAAATTGGTTATCAAAACTTTCATTATATGTACAAAAGTTTGATAGATAGCCAATTACCTTTAATCTTCTTAACAGACAAACAAGATACATGTTTTTCTGGGAAAAAAGTCAGACAAGTTGGTAGTAGTATCTTACTCCAAAAAACGGTAGGATTTAAGATGATTTTGCTGGAAATTCAAGTTCAATTAGAAAAAAATAGATGTCGAAAATTTCTACATTCAATACTCGATGATATCGCCGAATAAAATAATATACAAGTAAAAGCTGATTGAAATTCAATGTTCAGGCTGCCTATCAATCATTCAGGGTTCAATGTACGTACAAAAATGACACAAAAAATTCATCAATTAACTCAGCCACCTCATACCCACCAATGTTCTTGTTGTCATAACTTAGCAAGTCGTCGTTACTTTCTTAAATCCTTACTTTCGGGTGTATTCTCGTTGAGTATTCTGCAATCAACCAAACCCGCAAAAGCCGCAAACCATCCAGTAAAAGCCTTAGTTTTAAGTTGTATTGACTTCCGTTTTGTAAACACGGAAAACTTATTTTTAAGCAAACAACATTTAACTGGTGAATATGATTGGACAGCCTTAGCTGGTGCTTCTTTAGCTATTAGCGGATTTCCCCACCCATCCGATTCCGAAGCCTTTTGGGATCAACTAGATTTATCCTATCGTTTACATCATATCAACAAAGTGATGATCATCGACCATCAAGACTGTGGTGCCTATGCAACCATGATTGACCCCAACCTTAGTCAAGACCCAGTACGGGAATTGCAAGTACATACAGAGTATCTCAATCGAGCTTACCAATCAATCCGCGATCGCTATCCCGATATTCAGGTAGAACTTTACTTTGCAACCCTCAACAAAGGTGAAGTTAAAACCATTTTACCAAGATTTGCAAATCGGAATTTAACATGAGTTAAAGTCGGGTTTTGGGAATAAGTAGAGACGCGAAATTTCGCGTCTCTACAATTTTATTCACGTCTCTACAATGATTTTATTATGGTTACGTTACCGGACATCTTTTAATTAGTTGTCTTCAACTAGGGAACGACGCTTGCGAAAAATTCTCGTCATACTAATACCTGTAAATAACATCCCAATCAATCCTAAACCAACAAGTAAAACATAAATGGGTTTGCCAAAATCACCGAAATAGCTACCTTGATGAATTTTCATCAAAAACTCAACTTGTTCTTTAGGTAATCCTAACCAACTTCTACTCACTCGATATGCAATACCCGTAACAGCACTAACTAACAAGGGTAAAAAAACTATCGGTGCAAGAATACTATGAATCCTCCGGATACTTAGTTTCGATTGTGCTTGACTTGAGGTAGATTGCCGAGATTTCTTGATCATCACCAATCCAGTAATTAACAATCCAATCAGTCCCAATCCTACCAAGGACACATATACTGGTTCTAAGGGTTTACCCAGAAAAGTACCCTGATGAATTGTCATAAAAATCTTCGCAGTCTCTTTAGGCATTCCGAACCAACTTCTACAGATACGATAACCAATACCAGTTAATCCAGTCAGTAGTAAGGGAATAAACAAAATTGGTGCAATTTGACGATGGAGTTTACGAAATTTACGAGACTGATTGTCCTTAACCATTACAACCTCTCAAATCGAATACAAAGTTTCTCCGATTGGCAGCGTAACAATATTTATGCAGTTCCGATAAATATGCTACCTAGCCCAAACCAATTTGAGGATAAAACAGTAAAGGTAAAGAACTTGGAAAGATTGATAATCAAGCCATAAAAACCGATATAATTCCCTGTGTCTCTGGTTGTAACCCTGCTTATTCTAAGTAAAAAAACTTATTTAAAAAGTAACTAAAACTACTTGAATATTTGGAACATGAAATTTTTATTGGTTGAAGATGATGAAAGGATTGCGGAATCTCTCACAGAAGCTTTAACTGACAATAATTATGCAGTTGATGTGGCTGGTGATGGGGAGGAAGGATGGGACTTGATCGCAGCATTTGACTATGATCTAATCCTTCTAGATATAATGCTACCGAAATTGAATGGGATAGAATTGTGTCAAAAAATACGAAAATATCAATATAGCATACCTGTACTGATGTTGACTGCTAGAGATAGCAGCAATGATAAAGTCCTTGGTTTAGATGCAGGTGCTGATGATTACGTCATCAAACCTTTCGATTTAAAAGAACTGCTAGCTCGGATTCGGGCTTTACTGCGACGTGGCAATGCCCCATTATCAAGTATTTTGGAGTGGGGTGGACTTCAGATTGACCCAGGAACTTGTACTGTTACTTACAAAGGACAATCGTTATCAGTTACACCAAAAGAATACCAGTTATTAGAACTCTTTCTCCGTAATCATGGACAGGTTTTGAATCGTCATCAAATTCTCAACCATCTGTGGCCATCTATTGATCCACCTGGGGAAGATACAGTCAAGGTACATATCCGAGGAATACGTCAAAAACTCAAAGCCGCAGGAGCAAAAGGTGATTTTATTGAAACTGTTTATGGACTTGGGTATCGTCTAAATCAAAATGCATAGAAAGTCAAGATGGAAAAGCAGGTTTATTGTCAAAAACTTGATCGGATTTTGCCGGTGGGGAAACACTTTAGCAAATCCTCAATTTCGTAGCACGATTTTGCGACTATTATTGTCTTATTTAATAGCAATGATGTTAGTGATGACACTATCATCGGTGGTATTATATAATTTCTTCTTTTATAGCCTCACTCAGCAACTAGACAGCCAACTGTTGACATTGGCAGATGCGGCTGCTCATAATTTATCAGCGATTCAGGCGGATAGAACGGCTATACACCGCAAAATACAAATTATCGATGATGATGGGGATTTGGATATTCCTTGGCAAGATTTACGGTTATATCATCAGAGTGTGGAATGGTTTGATGCCGATAAGAAATTATTAGCAAAAGCGGGAGAGCAGTTTCCGCAAGTACCGTTTGTTAGTAGTTTCCATTCTTGGCAGCAAAATGGGATTAGAACATTAACAATTCCGGTATATGCTTCGGAAACAAATCAACAACTTTTAGGTTATGTACGTGTCAGTACATCAATGGTAGGAATACAAAAAGAACTGAATCGACTTTTGATGAGTTTGGGGATTACTGGTGTTCTGGAGATAGCTTTGATTGCTGGTACAGGTTGGTGGTTGACGAGTAAAGCTTTGCAACCAATTGAGCGGAGTTTTCTGCAATTACAACAGTTTACTGCTGATGCATCCCATGAATTACGCAGTCCCCTAACAGCGATGAAAACCACTGTGGAGGTGATGCAAAGTCACCCGGAACGTATCCATTCCGATGATATCAAAAAAATTGCCTTGATCGAGAGTGCAATACAGCAGATGACGCACTTGGTGGAGGATTTGCTGTTGTTAGCCAGAAGTGACGTTGCATCTGTAAGTTTGTCCAAAACAGCGATTCCCATACCTGTAGATGAAATTTTGTTTGATTTAATTGATAGATTACAGCCACAAGCAGAATCTCAAGGAATTACTTTAGAGGCTGATTTAAGGGATGAGGTATGGGTTAAGGGGGATGCACATCAGTTACAAAGGTTGTTTGGAAATTTGTTAGAAAATGCTTTGCAATATACACCTCATGGCGGTTTCATTCGAGTTAAAATGTTTAAGACTGATAGTTTTATGGTGACTGAGGTGACAGATACTGGTATTGGTATCGCACCGGAACATCTGCCTTTGGTATTTAACCGTTTTTGGCGAGCTGAAAAAGCTCGTTCTCGTCGTCAAGGTGGTTCGGGTTTGGGTTTAGCGATCGCTCAAGCTATTACTTATGCACATGGTGGTGAGATTTCTGTGACAAGTAAACTGGGTGTGGGAAGTTGTTTTCGAGTCAAGTTACCAGTCTTTCACAATATCTGACGACGACGTAGCCGCAGTAACGACTGAGAAACTATAATCATTACAGGCAGTTCAATCAACGGACCAATTACTAAAGCAAGGGAAATTAAAGGACGCTCTGCAAAAGTAGAAGTGGCGATCGCCAATGCAATGGGTGAATTACGAGCTAGGGTGGTACAGTTAAAACAAGCAACTTCTTCGTCGCTAAATTGAGCTAAATGCCCAATTAACTGTCCTAACCAGAAATTCACACCGAAGAAAATCAATACAGGTACCAGCATTTTCAACAGTAAATCTGGTCGTTGCAGCAAAATCTTTCCTTGTGACGCAAACATGGCTGCGATCGCAATCACCAAAAATATAGTTTGATTTGCGGCTACCTTGAGGAGAATTCGCTGTCCAACTTGATTAATTTTTGGAATCAACCTTTTAACAATTAATGCTAAAAGTAAAGGAATGACTAAAACTAATACCACATTTTCAAGCAAAATAAGTATATTAATATTGACTAATTTTCCCGCAAATATTAGTAAATAAATCGGTAATAAAATAACTTGTAAAAGCAAGTTCCACGGAAGTAAGGCAGTAGCAAGAGTCACATCTCCTCTGGCGATACTGGTAAAAATTAGATACCAATCCGTACAAGGTGTAACCATCAACATAATCAATCCTACCCAGAGGTCGGGAGTATCTCTAAGGAAAATTGCTCCCAATCCCCAAGCAAATACAGGAGTCCAAATAAAGTTGATTATTAGACTCAATCCTGTAACTTTATAGTTTTGCAAAGCATTACCCAAACGATGAAGCGGAGTATTGAAAAATACTCCATAAAGCATCACCATCAGAGCAGGGACAATCAAATAAACAGCATTTTTGGAGAACCAACTAATTTGTCCTAACCCTAACCCGATAAAAATAGCAGCAATCACCAATAAAGATTGGAATTTTTCCATCCATTTCAAGTTGGATACCTCCATTGAATTGATTAAATAAAAATCAACTGTAACTTTTTTTGAATCCCATCTCAAATCAAAATACAGTTAAAGCGATCGCAAATGGTACTATCATAGAAATAGTTAAAATTATTTTTTCTAATCTTTCAAAAAGTACTATTAGCAAACTAGATGAATAAATACCAAGAAGTAAAAAAATAAACACCTGACTTTATTAAGAATTTATTTCTATAATGATTTACGTAAGTTCACAAATTGTAGTTTGAATTACTCACAAGATTGGTATTGGTGGGTAAATATAAATACTCTCTGGAGTGAACTATCGAGTGATATAGCACTAAAGTGTCTGTTGGTTTGAATCTGCTTTGGGTTAGCGCTAGTCCAGCGTTGAGATGCTTGGATGAACCAGTGTTAGATTGCTTGTCTATACCGCGATCGCCAGATGGGAGTACCATCAAACAGTAGATAAAGGGGGTTCTAGTGAGGTTGCAGTTAGCTTGTTATTAAATATCATTAAGCAAAATAAACGTCCAATTCATTTAATTTGGTCATGGGGTGAGAGGGGTAGAGGGTGATTACCACCTATTAATCCTAGTTGTTGAATCACAAGTTCTCGGTTGTGTCGAATCGATTGATTATTAGGAAAAATTGCTAAAGCTCGGTCAAAAGATCTTAAAGACTCTTGATAACGACCTAAATTAAATAATACATCACCCTGATTATTCCAAGCTAAAGCTTCTCCTATTTTACCCCATCTTTGGTCTCCGTTGAGAGCGAACTTACAGGAAGTTAATGCTTGAGAATATTTTTCTAGTTGACTTAAAACACCACAGCGATTAGCTAAAACTAACGAATATTCGGGACTAATTAATAATGCATGATTATAGGATGTTAAAGCTTCATCATAGCGACCTAATGAAAATAGCTTTTCACCACGATTGTTCCATAAAGTATCATTATCTGGATAGAATTTAATTGCGAGGTTACAAGCGTCAATTCCATCCTCCCCGGATAATATCTGACAATATATAGTCATGACGTGGGGATGAATTGGTAAATTGACGAGTTGTAATTGTAAATTATCATCTAACTGTAATGCATGGACTGGATTGACAAAGGGGAAAAATCCTATCATTAACACAAGGAGAAATCTAACTATAATTAAATTGAACATATAATTATCTCAATTTGTCTGGGATAACAAACAGTTTAGAATGAATTACTAAATAAGTATGTCATGCTTGAATCATTATTCATTTTTTTTGTTATGCTTTTTTTTAGCAGAACCACGGAATTTGTGCCAAAATATAGCCAAACCAGTGATAAATAAAAAAATCGGCACAAAGCCAAATATAAAATAAATTAATTTACTGAATACACCACCGTAACTACCTATATGTAAAGGATAAAGAGATACTAATAATTTATCTATCCCACGCATTTTATGGATATTTTCGACCTTTAATACTTCTCCTGTATACTGGTCTAAATAAACATAACTTTTGCCATTGACATTTAAATCTCCAGCTAGCCTTTTTCCAACAATTACAGGAGATGTCTCGTTTTTTGGTGCTACTAATATAGTTAATTTCCCATCTCCTAAAGCTAGATTTGCTTTTTCGATAAATTCATCCAAATCTAATTTTTTATTTTCTTTTGGTATTGATGCGATTAATTCTGGTTGAGGAATCCCCATAATTTGGTATCCCCAGTATTTAACTGGTTGTTTAAATACCATTAAAGCACCCGTAATACCCATAAAAATTAAAAAAATCACGGATATGACTCCGACCACCTGATGAAAATCATAATTAATCAAATGCTTCGGTGCATGAAATCTAATTTTCAAACCAGCAGATAATCTTTTCCATCCCACCCACAGGGATAATCCATTAATCACCCTAACCACTAATAAAATACCACAGATGCCAACCAAAAATTCTCCAAAATTACCAGCTAATAAAGTCGTATGAATTCGACGAGTTAATTCTAAAAAATCATTCTTATGTATAATCGCTAATATCTCTCCATTGTAGGGATTAACATAGACCTTTTTTGCTGATGTCAACACAACCTGATACGCTTCATCCTGCTGTTGAGGGATTTTGATATAATCTAAATTTTCTCCAGGATAGTTTTCGCTGGCAATATTGGCAATTTGCTGTATAGAAATACTCGTGGAGCTAGGAGCAAGATGATGTATCTGTGGATTCAAAAAATAGTTGATTTCTGTACTCAAAACTAATATGCTACCAGTTGCAGCTATAATTGCCAGCAATAATCCCACTAATATGCCAATATAGCGATGTATTTGCAGGTGTTGTTTTCGCATATTGTGTTAGTATCCTTGTTATCATGACTAATTGACTAATTGGATTAACAGAATGGTTTTTGCAAAATATCTGGGTAATGATTTCTCCAGAAATTAAGAATATTTTTACCAGTTTTTTCTGGATAGAAAAAATGAAAAAAATGATTGCCAGATTCACATTGCCAAAAAATATCCCCCGATTTGAGAATTTTTAACCAATTACCTAATTCTGCATCTGTCAAAATAGCATCATTTTGACTACTACACACCATTAAAGGTACATCCACATTACCCGGTGCTAAATTCATGGTTTTGTACAAAGAATGATGGGAGGGTGCATGATCTAAATCCATATCTAAAGATATAATCAAGGAGTTGAGGGAATAGTCTTTAATTTGATTACCAAATAACGTTTGAGCAGTATGGATTAAAGCTCGCTCCCTACTAATATTTAAAAGATGTCTTTTATTGTAGTAATAAACATGCCAAGTATAACCAGGTTGGTAAGCTACTGATAACAAAGTTAATGTCTGAACTCGTTGCGGATAAGAGCGTGCAAATAATAGTGCGATCGCGCCATTAATTCCATGACCAATGAGATGAAATTTATGATTGCTTGATTTGATAAAATCATACAATAAGACAACTGCTTTTTCGATACAACTACCTTCATCTAAACCTTGTTTATACTCCCAAATACCGATGCGAACGGAATTAGATAAGTAGTTAATCAGAGGTAAATCAAAACGTTTCAGACTCGGATTTGTACTCAACCATAACACATCAAAAGCTACCATAATTCATGTGATTTCATATAAGAAGAATTACCAGAGAATCATTTTCCCATCTCTGGTAAAGCGATGATTAGAATTAACACAATATTTTCAATGAATAAAAACTGGCATTTCACATAAGTAAATAACTAAGATACACCCAAACATCGGAGAGCTAATTATAAAACAAATTACAATGCTAACTCTTTTTTCAATTGATTAACCCAATTAATTACCCTTTCTTCCGTTAAATCTGACTGATTATCCTCATCAATTGCTAAACCACAAAACTTTCCACCTCTGATAGCTCCAGACTCATTAAAATCATATCCATCAGTAGAAGTATAACCAACTACTTCTGCTCCTCTTTCGGAAATCTTCTCTTCTAAGATTCCCATTGCATCTTGGAAAGAATTGGAATAACCAATTTGGTCTCCCACTCCAAAAAAAGCTACTTTCTTTCCAGAGAAATCGATTTCATCCAATTCCTCAAAAAAGTCTTCCCAATCACTTTGTAATTCACCAATATTCCAGGTCGAACTACCGATGATTATGTATTCATAATCGCTAAAATCAGCAGGTTCAGCTTGCGATATCTCATGTAGCGCAACAATATCACCACCAAAGACATCCTTAATCATCTCAGCGACACTCTCTGTTCGACCTGTAGTTGTCCCATAAAATAAACCGATCTTTTTCGTCATCATCCATTCTCCAAGAAATTGAATTGCGAGTCTGTTTGTTTCCACGTACTTTGACGGTTGTGTTGTGATTGGCAATTCCTAGACAACCGGCTTAATGATATTTTATTTCAATATATGACATATCTATGGTATCAAATTTTTTAGAAAAAATTGTCAATACTATTACACTTAAATACTAGGAAAGGACTTTTATACTGAATACGGGTAATTCTTCCACAAATGCAATACAGATAACATGGATTCTGAGGATGGATAGGAAACGAAGCTAGACTTTCAACCTTCAAAATCCTATCAAACCTACTATTAGGTAATTTCAACGACTGATGGAAGCTACAGCGGGAAAAATGAATAACCTGTAAATAATTGAAATAGATTCTTAATAAATATGTGATAAATACAACACTAACCTGAAAATAACTTAGTTATATTTGCAAGAAAGCTCCATCTTCTAGGGAAGAGTAATGCTAGCTATATGCTTTATATGTTTTTGGGTATTGATGATGGCTGTATTTTCCTTAAGTGTGATTAAAGCATCTAAGGAAGCAGCGATCAACTTAAAAAAGTTACATGAAATACCTTGCTACCGATGTGATTTTTACACTAAAGATCATCGGTTGAAATGTACTGTACATCCGTTGATTGCTTGTTCAGAAGAAGCTCTTGGATGTTTAGATTTTGAACCAAAGAGAGCTAGTGAAGTGACTTCCCGTCGAAGATGGGAAAAATAGGTGAATTAATTTTTGTGAGTTTATTTGGTGAGGATGAATTATGAGCTTGCGTTTCTTATTTTTCAGTGCTGCTCTGCTCAATTTATGGTTTATTCAGTCTGCGTCTGCTCAAGTGATTACAACTGGAGAGAATCAGCAAAATGATTCGATGAATTTAATAAATTTAACAGTTTCTAGTCCGGATTTATATTTAGCTCAATCTTCTATTGCAATCACTGGAGTCAAAATAGAGAAGGTTGATAATGCAGTCGAATTGTTTTTGGGAACAGTAGCATCTGATAAGTTACAGATAGGTGTAAAAGAAGAGGGTAATTCTCTCATTATTGATATACCTAATGCTCGATTGCAATTAAAATCGGAAGAAAAATTAGTTTTTCCCAAACCGATGGAGGGAATTAGAGAAATTCGAGTGCTTCAGCAGGATAGAAACAGCATTCTAGTAATAATGGTGGGAGAAAAAAGTAGACCACAAGTTGAATTATTTGATGACAACAAAGCACTAATTTTTCAGATTAAATCTACAGTTACTAACAATCAAGTTTCTAATTCTCTAGCACCTCAAAAAGTGGAAACACCTTCCATTTCCACAACAGCTAATAATACAACTAATAATCTAGCTGTAAATCAAACTTTACCATCTTCAACGACAGATAAAGTTGAAAATTCTCCTTTCTTGCAAAGTAATGCAAATACATCGGAGAAAGAATCTGCATCCGATAACGAGACAATTGAATTAGTGGTGACAGCAACACGTTCTGAAGAAAATCTCCGTGATGTTCCCCGAAGTGTGACTGTAATTACTAACGAGCAGATTCAAAAATATTCCGGTGCTGGACGCAATTTAAGTGATATCCTAGGGAAAGAAGTTCCCGGTTTAGGTGTCGGAAATAATAGTAATGGGGAGTTTTTTCAAACTCTACGGGGACGTTCTCCCTTGATATTAATTGATGGTATACCCCAAAGCACAAATCGTAATGTTTCCCGGAATTTGAGAACTATTGATCCGAGTATGGTGGAGAGGGTGGAAATTTTACGGGGACCAACTGCATTATATGGAGATGGTGCAACAGGGGGTATTATTAATATAATTACTCGCAAACCAACGGAAGACCAGGTGGTTTATTCCTTAGAAACAGGTGTTACAGCTTCCCTTTCTCATTTAGAAGATAGTTTAGGAACTAGTTTTAAATTGGGTACTTCTGGAAAAGAAGGTAATGTTGATTATTTTGTGAGTGCAGGTATTGAAAAAAACGGTGGTTTTTTTGATGCTGAAGGTGATAGGATACCTCCTGATTTACCCAGTACCCAAGGTAGTCTTGCAGATACCACCGCTTTGGGTTTATTCGGAAAAATTGGTTGGAATCTTGGAGACCATCGCTTACAATTTACCGTTAATCATTACAATACCCAGCAAAATACAGAATACGCAAGTGACCCATCGGTAAATGCATTTCCCCTACAAGCTCAAAAAGCAAGAACCCGTCGAGGTTTAGAATTATCTACCCAACCAACTACTCGTACCACCCAGTATACCCTAGAATATCAACATCCCAATTTATTCTGGAATAGTACTGTAAATGCTCAATTGTATTATCGGGATTATTTTACTCGGTTTTCTCCCTTTGATGGGGGAACCAGTATTAGAACCCCTGAAGGATATCGGATTTTTCAATCTCAAGTTGATTCGGAAAAATATGGTGGTCGTATATCTGTAAATACTCCTATAGTTCAGGATAGTTTGAGTTTATTAACAGGGGTAGACTATTCTCAAGAGGATGTGGTACAAAATTTGCTGATTTTTGATAGGAATGAGTTTGTAAGTAGTGGTGGTCTAAGGTTTCGACAAATCGCCAATATACGTCCTTGGACTCCTCCATTAACTCAAACAAACTTAGGTTTATTTGCTCAACTTGCTTGGAAACCAGTGAATACATTAACTATTCGTTCGGGAGTGCGTCATGAAAATGTGAAGTTGGATATTAATGATTTTCAGACTATTACCGGTGTTAATGTTGCTGGTGGGAGTTTAAAATACAGTCCGATGCTATTTAATGTTGGTGCCGTTTATAATCTTACTAATAATATAGATATTTTTGCTGATTTTTCTCAAGGTTTTTCTGTCGCAGATGTGGGTGTTTTCCTGCGACAAATATCTCGGCCAGGAAAATCCGTTAATAGCATTAATCCTGAAGGACAAACTCTAGATAATTATGAAGTGGGAATTCGTGGTAATTGGAATCAACTTCAAGCTTCCCTATCTGCCTTTTATAATAAATCAGATTGGGGTACAACCATTGACCAAAACACTTTAAGTCGGGTACGCGCTCCTGAAAGATTATACGGTGTGGAAGCAACTGTGGATTATCAACCTAGCAGTAAATGGAAACTAGGAAGCACTTTTAGTTATGTGGAAGGGGAAAATGATACGAATTTAGATGGGATTTACAAAGCGTTGAATACTCAACGAATTTCACCTATTAAGGTGACTGCTTATCTGGAAAATGAAACCCTACCAAATTGGACAAATCGCCTACAATTTTTATACACAGGTAAACGCGATCGCGCTTTTAATGAAATCAATGACCAGGGAAGAAGGGTTGATTTAGTCAGCATTGAACCAACTTTTACTCTGGACTTGTTTAGTAGTTTGAAGTTGGGTCGAGGAACCTTGAGTTTGGGAGTTTTAAATTTACTTAACAGTCAGTACTTTACACCAGCTTCCCAATTGTTACGAAATGGTCGTAATGAAACCTATACAGCTGCTCCTGGTCGAGCTTTAACGCTGCAATATGGGATTGATTTTTAATTCCTGAACCCCTGAATCTTTTTTTTCGGCTTCAAGTATGTCGAATTCACCCTAAATAAAATGTTTGAGCAACTTAATAATTAATTTCAAGAGGAAAAAAGCGATACCCTTGACGTATCGCTTTCAGATTCACTTATCCAAACCAATGGGAAGGTTCACACACGGGTTTAACTGTTTCACAAAGAATTTGGCTAATTAACTCCGATTCCATTTGCATGATTACACATATCCCTTGATGAATGAGATTTTGTAAGTACAATTGATGTTGGAGGGGAGTACGAGGAATTTTTGATACTGGAACTTGGTTTGTGTTTTCCTGACTGGTTCCGACCGGAAAAGCACTATCTGCACCGGGAATTCTCGTCAAGACATACTCAATCAATTGTTGACGAATATCAGGGATGGAAAAGGCTTTCTGATAAGGATTATATGGATATGTGTCCAGAACTTTCTCGATTTCGCCAACGATGGAATTAGGGGTAAAATTTGCTACGGTTTGCATATCCTTTTCTCCCTTGATGGTTTTATTAAGGTTTCTCTCTCAAAAGTCAAGTAAGCAGACAAATGGAAATTATCTGCCGCCGAATTTACTCCTCATCCCGTCAACTTCCATCCATTGAATTTAGTAGTTAGATATACAAATTATCTGTCTATCACTACTCAATTTTCCATCGATTTAAACTGTGGGTATAGCAAATTCAACGGATATTATTTTCCACCAATCAAATCCTTTCACCAAAGATTAATTTTTGATTAATTTTGACGATTTTATGAAATAATATTTTTATTGATTAGGGAGGTTTGATATTTCCATTTTTTTGTCTGTTTATCTACTGCTAATTATTGATATTTTCTGACTTAATGGGGAGATTTGTAATAAAAATCATTGTTAACATAAGTAGATAATTTGCTCAATGTAATATTTTCTCAATATAATTTAATTAAAGTTTATGCTTTTTGGTAAATTGATGTGTTGATAAATCCACTTGGAACGGTTTAATCTCTAAGTTTTTTAAATTGATCGGACTTCATTTGTAACAAAACAACATGAAAAAATATGAAGAGAAATGGTAATAACCCCCATTCATCACAAGAGTGATGTTATTTTAATTTTTCTTTCTTCCCTAGTCACTCAGTGCTTAATTTTCTTCAGGCAAAAAATAATCATCTGGAATGGGATAATCAAAAAGTTGTCGATTAATGGCTTGAGTGGTGGCAATTCCGGAATATATGGCATTTTCAATCAAGCTTTCCGTGGAGGGATGACACCAATCCCCGCATAATACTAAAGGTGCTGGAGATGAGGTTGCTAAACAAGTATCGCAGATGTGTTGGGTGGGAAATGCATATCGCCATCGGTGGATTTGTGTCCATTCAGGGGTTTGTAGCCAATATAATTGGGTAGCTTGGACAGATTGGTTGAGAATTAGGGGGATTGCGGTTTGTAAATCGTCTGTATCGAGATAGGTATGGGCAAATTTTGGACTCGTTTGTATACAGAAACAAGGTTGTTCGGGTTGGTGACGTTTGCTGCTATCAAAGCCAATCCATCCAAGAACTTCGTCTGCAAGAAAAGTGAAGGCATTCCAAACAGGTAAAGGTGATGATGAAGCAGAATATCCAGCCATTAAGCTCAGACAAGGATGATATTCAATACTATTAACCAGCTCTAGCAAAGATGGATCAATTAGGGATGGGGGAATTGTTTTTAACAGGATTGTAGCTTGGGGTGCAGGAATAGCAATAACGAGAGATTTTGCGGTGATAGTATCGTCATCCTCAAGAAAAATTTGCCAATTACCATTATTAATCGAGAGGGAAATCGCCCGTTTTTGGAAGAGAATTTCCAAAGAGGTAGCTAGAAATTTGGCGATCGCACTCATTCCAGTTTTGGCAATATACTGGTGATTAAATGGGGATTTGTAAATCTCTGCACCAACGTGGTTAGTTTGCCAGTATTCCCCTTCCCAACCATGTAGGACATCTTGAGTAATTAAGGTTTTTAAAAACCTTTGACCAACTTCTCCCTTGGGTTTAAAGTAACAAGCACCGTGATCAACCCGAATCGAATCGCTAATTCGTCGTGTTGCGACTCGACCTCCCACACCCCGTGATTTTTCGACAACAACCACACTATAGCCCAAATCCCGCAACATGCGTGCAGAGCTGAGACCAGACATTCCTGCACCAATGATAGCGGTATCCCAGATTTTCATAGATTACACCCTAAATAGGATTTTAGATTAGTCTGCGAGAAGGTCTTGTTATATATGGGATTATAAATGTTACGCCTAAATTAAATCAATGTGACAGTTCTACTGAAAGTGTGCTTTTTGCTAAATCCCGATATATAAGTTTTAACTGTCGCATTTTTTCATACTGGTATTATTTCAAGCTTGCTGAAAAATAATCAAACTTTTATTTTGTGAATTTTTCAGGTTATTTTTGTCGAAAAAAAGTGCAAGTGAATGGGGATATATGGATATATAAAGCTTCGAAACCTTGCTGAATTTTTTTTGGGTTTGTGAAAAGTGTAAATAAACGTGAATTCGACGGACTTTAAACTCTATAATTTTTGTGAATCAAAGACTTTGTCAGTTCAGGTTCAAAGTCAGCTTCTCAGTTTTCGTTGAGAGCAAAGTCAATAACTGCCGATTCCCAGTTGACTGATTTTATTCTCAGTAAGTAGGTGAGTGCAAATAAACCAAACTATGTATTAGAGTACGAGTTTGAGTAAAAATGCTTATTTAGCTTGAGTTTGAGCCTCTTTACAGAACTAAACATAGTTATGTTTTTTAACGCCGACTTACTTAGATGAGGGGGTTTTTAAAAACTTTTATTGGACACGAATATTGCTGGACAAGAGTTTCAGACTTTGTGATTCATCGAACTTACGTTAAATAAAGGGTTAAAATTGTTAAGAGTTCCTGTTTTCTGCCCTATCCACACTCAAGGATTTTTACGCAACACCCTACTCCTGTCTCCTAATCATACGAACGTGGTGTATACACCCACACTCCCCCATCATTGCGAGGAATAGTTTTCGTTCGACTAGAACCGACAATAATTACTGTTCCCATATCCACCTGTTCCGGATTTAACTCTGCGAGGGTTTGAATAATCACTTCTTCTTTGCTGCGAGTCAGATTTTTTCCCAGAATTACTGGGGTATGGGAGTGACGATACCGGAGTAAAATTTCTTGAGCTTGGACTAATTGTTGTTTACGGGTTTTCGACACCGGATTATAGAAGGCAATCACAAAATCGGCAGCAGCAGCAGCTTCAATCCGTTGAGCAATAATTGACCAAGGTTTTAGGATATCCGACAGGGAAATCACGCAAAAATCATGACCAATGGGTGCGCCAACTTTTGCTGCTGCGGTTTGCACTGCGGAAATACCCGGTGCAACTTCAATTTCCACCGTTGACCAAGCTGGATTTTGGTCTGTGTCGATGACTTCAAAAACGGCTGTAGCCATTGCGTAAATACCGGGGTCTCCAGAGGAAACAAGGACAACATTTTTACCTGTGACTGCAAGGTTAAGGGCAAATCTAGCTCGATCTAATTCTTGGCGGTTATCGGAATCATGGCGGGTTTGTCCAGGTAATAAGGGTTCTACTAAATTTAAGTAGGTTGTATATCCCACTAAATCGGTGGCATTGGTCAAAGCGGTTTGCACTTGGGGAGACATATTCATTTTATCACCAGGTCCGGTACCAACTATGGTCAATTTTCCCCGTGGTTGTCCGTATTCTTGGGGATGGATAATTTTCGTGCTAATAGCTGCTAGACAGGTGATTTCCGGAGTGGAGATAATTGGAATCACCTCAGAGGTGGATGTTTTCAGGACTTCGGCAACGATTGTGGTAGCATTAACCATGGCATTTTCCCGAAATTCATGGTGGAGAAACCGTAGGGGACGATTTAATTTGTTGGCAATTTCAATGATACTGGGATTTGCACCATCAGTCAGGGGACAAAAAATTCCGGCGATCGCACTAATTGCCAAGTTGTGTTCAGCTAAGGTTGTGAGGATAATTTCTTGATCGATTTTGAGGTGGTTGGTTGCAAAATTTTGACCATGATGAGTGGCGATGACTAAAATAATTTTTTGGGGATGGTATACTAAACAATCAGGACTAGGTTGGATATTTTTTTCCGTGACTTGAATAGTTAAATTCCCATTGGTCACGATTGGCAATTTACTTTCGTATAACCACGGTGCATCCCCTGTTAAGTTGAGTGTATGACCCGCAATTAAATTGGCAATAAATCCTTTAGCATCCTCTGGGTTGGCTAAAACATAGCCAGAAGGAGGATTTAACAAGGTGGTGCGAAAACGAATATCCCCCGTAGTTGTAATCCCTGGGGAAATTTCTAAGCGACTAGCAATAATTCTGGCTAAATCATTCACCCCATGTAAACCACCGAGTAAGGGAACTACCGCACTACCATCCTCAGCTACCGCAATCACAGGGGGTTCTAAATATTTATTATTCAGTAAACTTGCCAAAGTCCGAATTAAAATTCCTGCTGCACAAATACCAATTATTGGTGTTCCAACTGTAAATAATTCCCGTAAAGTTGGGCCAAATTCCTCATAAAAAACATCTGCATCGGTCACCCTAGTTGATAATCCATAAATTTGACCGCCTGGTAAATCTTGAATAATCTTTCTGGCTAAGGGAACACTAGTTTGAGTTAGCACAATTACCACAGGTGATGGTAGCAGAGAGAGATTCATGGAATTTGAGATGGAAAATAGGGATTTGCAATTGTTCTTTGAGGAAGTACAGGGGTAGGAGCAAGTTATTTTTTTTCAAACACAAACAGGTTAGTTGTCGCAATATTAGCCGGAAACTGCCAACGATAGGCTAAATTATTTAACCGCAAAAGCAACCTTCGAGGAATCCCATCTAGACGACATTGAATTTCTGATAATTCACCAATTCCCCGATAATACAATTGCAAACCACGCTCGGCTAAATAATTCACGATACTATCCCCATCAAATCGCCATAGCCACAAATCCTCATGATTCATCTGATAACAGTAGCCATCACCAAGTTGCGATCGCACAACTGGAGATAATGGTTTAGATAACATAAATCGGGCTATATTTTCAATTTTATGGTCAAGTGCATCCTGATTGGTCAGATACAAAGCTAATTTTCCCCCAGGTTCGACAATCCGTGCAAGTTCATCTAAAGCTTTTTCGACTGCGGGAATGTGAATAATTACCCCCCAAGAAAATACATAACGAAAGGAATGATCTGCATAACTCAACTGAGTTAAATCCATTTGCCGCAAATCCACCCTATCACTCAAATTGCTATCGGCAATTCGATGTTTAGCATGATTTAACATCGTTTCCGAGATATCAATCCCTTGGACTCGATACCCAGCTTTTGCTACGCGTATACTGTGTACACCAGGACCACAACCCGCATCTAATACGGTTGCACCTGGTGGTACATCCATAATTCGCAACATATCCGCGACAGCCCAATCATAATATTTAATGGCAATCGGGTGATAATAATCCACATCCCATTGTTCTACAGTCGTCTGTTGGTTAAATACTGCCTTCATAACCACGATATCCTAACTAGACTCAGATTACTTAGATATTGAAATTTGTAGTGTGTTTGGCACACTCAATCTACGTAAGCATTATTTTGCGCGAAAAAAGTATTTCTGGCGATAGATTTTTTTTGAGAGGTTATGCGATATGGGATTTTAGATTTTGGATTTTGGATTAAACTTGGATTTCTTTCTCCCTTGTAACCATTCATCAAAATAAAGTTGACAGACCTCTACAGAGAGCAGGGAGTAGGGAGTAGTGTAGACGCGTAGCGTCTTCCCATAGGGTGTAAAAGGAAAATTCATCCGTCACTTAAGACTTAGTATCGCAACCCCAAATGAATTGTAAAATCTGAGATATCGGGTCGTTGACTGTTAACCGTTGACAGTCACCAGTTTCCCGCAGGATATAACTAAAACCCATATTTTCACTACTTAAACCGGATTACCATAACTTATATCGATTCTCTTGTACTTTGCAATAAATGAAACTAAAATAATCAACGGTTACAGCCCCTGATATGTAGCAAGCATTAGCTTAAACGATATTACTTGTGATAAATCCTATATTCTCATACATTCTGGTGTAATGTTTACATAACGCCTACTCCCGACTCCCATCACGGACTACTCACTCTATATTACAGGTGAGAATAATTATTGAGAACCAAAGGGGAGTGGGTTGAATCTATAATCAAAAATGTAAAATAATTAACTTTTGAGAAAAATCTTGGCAATGACTATATACTTTTATAAAGCCAGTGATGCCTACGGTTGTTTTTCCAACTTTTCCCTGCATGGAATCGAAATTCAAGGGACATACTGGATGACCGTTGAGCATTATTATCAATCACAAAAATTTGTTGGTAGTATTGATGAAAAAATTATTCCCCTAATTCAAGCTGCTCCAACTCCAGAAATAGCTGCGGCTTTAGGGAGAGATTGTTATCGCAAAATTCGTGATGATTGGGATTTAGTTAAAATCCAAGTTATGAGACGTGCTGTGATGCAGAAGTTTTCTACCCATGCAGATATTCGTCGTATCCTGTTGAATACTGGTGAGGAAATTTTAATCGAAGATTCACCCAGAGATTATTTTTGGGGGTGTGGTGCAGATAAATCTGGACAAAATCAACTGGGAAGAATTTTGATGAATGTGCGGACAGAACTGCGCCAAATTTATCATGTCACGGAAACAGAATATTTGTTCCACTAAAAGGATGTTTGTCAAGTATTAATTATCACTATTTTGACTATCGTCATGACTCTGGACATGGGGTTATAAAGCTGATTTTTCCTTCGAGAGTACAGACGCGAAATGTCGCGTCTCTTCCTGCTCATAAAAACGATAATTCAAGTATTAAAAATGACTTTTTAAACAACCTCTCAGCATGGTTATACAACTTTGCATACTGATATATTTCCCCTTTGGTTTGTTGAGAGTTAATTGGTGAAGGTTGACTGTTGAACTTGAATTATTACCTATTTCAAATCAAAGTTCACTTATTTACCGTGTAAATTATAAATTAGGGGAATAAAAAGAAACTCTAAAATTGACAACAGATCCAAATATGATTGTGCTAGGCTGGGGTAGTTAAGTACCCATACATGATTAATTCTATGAAGTAATCGCCTTTGTTTGAGATTGCTTCACTGTCACTCGCAATGACACAAATAATTGGGTGTACCCACTGACGAACCTAACTAGTAATACAAATGGTGAATCATGTCACAAACCGGAAGTTATTCTCGTCCTCAGACATGTGAAACGCTATCTCCGGATATTCAAAACCAAACCCAATCTCAACCATCTAAGCGTAGATGGTTTTTGCTTATTATTACCACATTTATTCTTGCAATTATCCTATACTGGCAAATAAATATTCACAATTCCCAGACTCCCAACCCTTCTTCCCCTTCCCCAGCAACTACAACAGAAATATGGATGAATCAGGGAATTATGGCGATGCAAAGTCATAACTATCCCCTGGCAATTACAGCATTTTCTCAGCAAATTGCGCAACAAACCCACATTGCTAGTGCCTATAGTAATCGTTGTTTAGCCTACCTTCAAATCCAAGCATACGAGAATGCGATCGCAGATTGCAACCAAGCCATTAAACTCAATCCCAATAACACGGAAGCCTATCTAAATCGAGGTATCAGCTATTACCAAATCGGCGACTATCAACAAGCCCTCAATAATACTCAACAAGTAATTATCCGCCATCCGGGTGACTTTCGAGCCTACTACAATCGCGCTCTCGCAAACGCTGCTCTCGGTAACTATCCCCAAACCATTCATGATTATCACATAGCCTTGATCAGCTTTACCTGTCACCCTTCCCACCATCCATCCCTACTTGCAGATATTTACAATGACCTGGGTTTAGCCTATTTCCAACTCCACAACCTTAACAGCGCTATAGACCAGTTTAACTTGGCAATTCGCACCTATCCCATCCACGAATTTGCCCATTTTAATCGCGGTTGTAGCTGTGGAAAACAAGGTAATTATCGCGATGCTATCCGTGATTTTAGCCAAGTCGTCAGAATCAACCCCAGCAATACCAATGCCTATGTTAACCGAGGTATGGCTTATCACTATCTTGGTTATGAAAGTGCTGCGATCGCTGACTTAAAAACCGCTATTCAGCAATTTTCCACTCAAAACAACCAAATCGCCTACCAAAAGACCCTCAACCTACTCAAATTTGTACAAACACAAATACATTCCTTCTCCCAAATCGGTTGACTTAATTCCCAAGGGAGTAGTGAATAGTCTTTGATTCCGATCAACTGGAGGGTAGAAAAACTACTTTCCGGAACCCAGGGAAACTGTGCTACGCACATCTACAACATCTACTGCTATGATGTCATACCAAAAAAGGCTCAAGCAAGAAAAGCCTGAACCCTTTACCAGTCAAATTCAAAAAATCAAACAAGGTAATACTCGTTTGAAAAATTTAATTACAACAGATGGAAATATAAAAAGCTTATACAGCAAATATTTCGCAATCTAAAATCCATAGACGAACAGCAAGAAGACCGCAGGCTCATCGAATATGGTATAACTATGACTTTATTGTCTCCAATTTACCTAGTAACGATTACGACCACCGTAACCACCTCGATTCCCAGCAAAGGAACCCCGATTGTTTTCTCTGGGTTTGGCCTTATTAACCTTTAGGTCACGACCCATCCACTCAGCACCATCAAGGGCTTCAATTGCAGCTTCCTCCTCTGCATCTGAACTCATTTCCACAAAACCAAAACCGCGCAAGCGACCTGTTTCACGATCAACTGGAAGCTGAACCCTTTTCACAGAACCGTATTCTGCAAAAACAGCATTCAAGTTATCTTCCGTCACATCGTAAGAAAGATTACCTACATAAACTGACATAGATTGTCTCCGAAATCATAAAACATGTAGAGATTTAATCGTCGGAGAAAAGTCTGTGAATACCAAAAGGAAAAGCCTAACAACTACTAAAACCTATCAATACTGAAAACAAACACTGTCTGCCGAATTAATTCTCAACATGCTCCCAGTGTAGCGCACTTTAAAGTCTTTTAGTGTTTCCTTTACAAAAAGTAACAAAACTTTACCTTTTCAGAAAATTTCAACGGTAATGACCTCAATCCACCAACCTAGTTACGGAAAACCTAGTCTAATATTTAACTTTATAAATCAGAATTTATACTTTGTTATTGGAGGAAAATGTGATATATATTCTTTACGATTGCGGGATTTGCGCATAAACTACCTATTTACATTAGGTCATTAAGCCAGGGGAGCGATCGCAGGTGAAGATATTAGGCAATCTCAAAACCTAATTTTTCCCTTGAAAGCTCGCAAGATCGAGATTCCTGTCAGGGACAGTTCCAAAATCAAATAATCGAAATCAAGTAAATGGTTTATACACATGAATATTCGAGCTAGTCTACCATGTCATTTGGACACAACTAAATCATGTAAATAGGAGAGGGGGTAGGGAATGGGGAGTAGGGAGTTGGAATCAGCTATTTTCCTGTTTGGTTGTGGGTTTTTCCCGTGAAGAACTGACTTGAAAGTGAGAGGGGGAAAAACAGCCTTTATCTTTAAAGAATGCGCATCTACGGTTCTAGTGTAAGCCTTACATGTAGACTACTCCCAACTTCCTGCTCCCTATTTACAAGCACGACTTCCGGTTGAAGAAACGCCTACAACCTGAATTAGGAAAAATAAAATAGTATTAATAAAAGGGCTAGACATTCTATCGCACAAATAGAATGATTATTCTTGGATTGAAAACACTGTAAAAAAAAGCACGATAGGCGATATGCAACGCGAGCAAAATGTATGCCTATTGCCGCAAGCAGATAACCAGACGTTGATGGCAACTTTGGATACCTACACTGACTTGGCAGTAGCTCTATTAACCCATTACAGTTTTGATTTAGGTGGATACGATCCGCAGGAGATTGTCAACCAATGGCAAAGACATTATCCTGTGAATTGGTTGCATTTGGCAGTAATAGAAGCCCTTTACCAAGGTCGCTACAAAGCTTTTTCGGTACAGCAGATACTATCGATGTGGCATCGTCGCCAACATGCGACTTACCATTTTAACATGGAATTTGAGCGATTAATTTGTAGTAAGTTTCCGGTGAATTTGACTGAAACTCAACCATTGACGTTACCTGGGACATCATCCTCCTACACGACAAAAAATCAGCGATCGCATTCCCAGCAACAAATGCATTTACTCAATGGTAGTGGGTACGATAGTACTACAAATCCAGAAATTTATAACCATGATTCCCATCGTCTCTCTCCGGAGGATCGGAAACAGCCATATCAAAATTTGCCAGTTGATATTCCCTCCCCAGAAAGGGTTGAAAACAGTCAATTAGCAACCAAATCAACCTACCAAACAGTCAATCCTCCCATCCCCCATTTTCAACCCCAGCAAAGTCAACCGATCACCAGGGGAAATATTACCCAGAGAAATGATTTTAGGGATAATTTTAGCGAAAAATTAACAGCACAAATAGAGAAATCATCATCCACAACCAATCATCCCCCCATTGGTCAATTCACACCCACAGAGGATAATTCCTCCCTCACCTTCACCTCAAAATTACATGCAATAGTCGCAACGGAATAGTTATAGTCCGTGGGAATGAGCTATTTTCTGGTTTGGTTGTGTCCCAAGAATGTGGGGACTGAGTTGAAAGTGTAGGGAATGGGGAATAGTGAGTAGTATTCGACTGCATAAGTTATGAGGGGTTTTTAGTAGTGGCTTTAGCCACGAAAAAGCTTAAATATAGAGCGCTAAAGTGCAACTATACACCTTAATATAGCAATCCACCAGGTCAACTTTGCCGGGTTCATGCTTCTTCACCTGTATCTCCTGCTCCCTACTTCCCCCCTATATACAAGCTGAAAACAAAAATCAAAGCCGTTCTCAACAAAGAAAGGAACGGCTTAATTAACTGGATATAGTTTTAAATTATTCTCAACTTGCAAAACTGAAAAGTTCAGTATTCAAAACACAGTTTTCCCCAAAACCAGTAAAGTCGGCCAAGTTGAGATCGATGGGATTATATGGGATTGCAAATACTAAACTGTGGGTTCTTCGTTCGGACAGTCAAAAACGATCATGAAATTTGTACTCGGAGCTGTACGTTGCAATAATTGCATCCGTCCTTCTGCATCGGAACGACTGCGGAAGCGAGCAACAACCTCTCGACTCATATCCGGAAGTAAACGCGCGATCGCCCACCCTTTGAGTTTAGCTCGATATTTATTTGCAGAATTTTCGTCAATTGTGTGGAAGGAAACTGTCGCTTGTGTCATGATATATGTTATCCTTTTCTAATTTCGTCTGCGGCAGTAGTTCTTCCTTGCGGGGGATGAACTATTGCCGATTTATGCATTTGTCACCTGGATATCACAGTAATTTGGGAACGTCAAGGGTAGAGAACCACTCTTTTAGTCAATTTCCGGTGAAAGTTGCTTTACAGATTCCGCAAAAATTATGCATTCATACCCAAATATGGGGATATTTTCCCTTTAACGGCGAATTTGTACATAAGTATTTTGGGGTAAATTCCTTCCCGGTCAACCAACTAAGCGAACCACCTCTCCAAAGGGAAAATTATTTGAATCCAAACCTCCAGGAGTAACAACCCACAATACAGGTAACTGGGGTTTTTCTTCTGGGAAAGTACCATATCCATCGGTTAAATAGACAATGACACTGGTGGTTTGACCATCCCAGACCTGAGCAATATGCTCAAAAAATATGGTAAAACTGGTTCCTCCACCTCCTTCCGGGGTGGGAATCGCTGTAGAAGCATCTAATTGGTAAGGACCGTACACTTCCACATCAACGAAATATAGTTGACACTGAACGTGGGGATAGGAACGCAGGATTCCCCGTACTTCAGTGAAAAAATTACCTAAACTATCGTTATTAATGGAACCACTGGTGTCTATGGCTACGTAAACATGGAGGGATTCGCCCTGGAGACTTTCGAGATATAATTTATTCCCGATAAATCGGCGATCAAAACCGGAAAAGTCATTCGGGGTTTGGACTAGATATCGCCAGAGATAGCTACGCCAATCTAGTTGAGAAGAGTTAGCAGCAGCAAATTCCCGTGTCATCCCCCCTGGTAATTCGCCTTTGTCTTGATTTTGGGAAATTATAGCTGCATGTTGCAGAGCATTACGCCAATGGGATTCAATTTCTTGTTGACGGGATACCTCGATTGTTGATTGTTGATTCGATTCTTGGTGATGATCGTCGTTATCGGTGGAGTTTGTTTCGTTGGTTTCCCCTTCCTCATTGGTAATAGGAACTTCAAGCAGGTCAACCATTGCTAATTCGGGTAAATTTTCTTGATTTTGGATGAGTAATTCATAGATTTCTTCAACGCTAAAATTTTCTAAATTTTCGTCCCGAATTGCTCCATCAGGTAAATCAAATTGACCTGATTGTTGCATGATAATGCCATTAGTCACAATATCGGCTGCGATATTCCATACGTGACTATCCCGTACACCTCTACGTGTAACATGAAGTAGGGCCGCATGTAAGACTTCATGTAGTAGTAATCCGTCTTGTTGTTTCGGATTTAAATTGAGGAAATATTCGGGATTTATATAAATATCTCTGCCGTTTGTCGCGGCGGTTTCGACTTTATTGCTGGGGATGAATTTGGCAAATAAAGCCAGTGTGGCAAAGAAGGGTGATTTAGTTCGTAAGCGTAAAACTGCCGCACTGATGGCTTTAGTAATGGGGGAATTCATGGGATTTTAGATTTTAGATTTTGGATTTTAGGTTTTGGTTATTCAGCATCTTTTGTGCTAAATCTGCTTGATGTAATTTGGAAATATTTCTGAGCAATAGAAAATCATCTTTATTTTCCAGATACAACGGTTGATTATCACCTTTTTTCTTTATTATCTATTTCCTCCTGCTGGCTGTAAATTGGATATCAAAGGTAGGATATAACCTGGATTTTAGGGTTTTATTTGTAATTGGATTTTGAATAATTTGCAGGTGTGTCTAGTTAGATAAATTAGATAGGATTAAATGTAAAATCTCACGATGATGATAATTACTTTTCAAATCATCACAGGAGACGACCCATCGGTTCATCTCTACATAATTCAAAAATCATTGCAAAAATTCGGTATCTAGAATTTTGTATTCCGCTAGTACTGCTTGCATTTCTTGATGGTGACTACTTTCTTCTGTGAGCATATTTTGGGCAAATTGCCTAATTTCTTGATAGGTTACATCAGTTTCATCAATCCCATCAAAAAGAGATTTATACATCGCGATCGCACGATTTTCATGTGCAATACTGGCAGCTAAAATTTCTTGGATTGAATAATCTGTCGGTTGTTCTAGGGATGCAATTCTAGGTTTAGGTATTCCCCCTAAACTAATAAAAAATTTCCCGGCTCTTTGTGCATGTTCTAGAGATTCAGTCGCTTGTTCGCGTAAAAAATCGATAATCGGACTTTTTTGACAATCTATTACTAAGAGGGAATAGTGGGTATAGCAAATTGCTCCTGCTAATTCAAATTCGACGATATTTTGGAGCAGCTCGAGAATTTCTTGATGGCTTAGTTTTGACATTAGTTTAGTAAGTTTAGTAATTACTTTTGAGGATTTTCTGGTGTGCGCTACAAAATTTAGATTTAATTTATAATCGCAGCTGCATGTAAAGGTGAATTCTAGACAATCATTGTGATAATTAAATTTGTGCCAAGAATAGGGAATATAGGGGTGCTTCTTGACTTGATATAGGTCTTCAGAATCTCAATTACTGTATTTTTGATCAACGATTGTCATCCATCCTGGATTATACTGATTTCTTGGTATTTTTTTTGTATAAAATATCCAGTCTGGAAAAAATTGAACTAAAAATATCCCCAACTTATTCATCAAAGTCGGGGAATGTTTCCAAAATGCTGAAGATATGCAGTTGTTAAACTAGCTTGAACCAGTTCTATTTTTGCGGGATAGGTATTTTGTTACTAGTTTGAGGTGGGGTAGAATTCAAACTACGCAAATAGAGACCACTAACAGTAATTAAAAAGACAATATAACTGACTGCTTGTACCAGATAAATGTATTCTCGATAACCAAATAGGGATTTGAAAAGAATTCCAGGAAATTCTTTTTCCGGTAGCAATTTAGTTCCATTCCATACCAATGGTCCTAATATGCAAGAATGGACTGGAGCAAATTGTTCGGAGTAGAAACATAAACCTGTAGCATCTGGATTTGCTAATAACAAAGCAGTCATTGTTTGATCGATTCGCTTCCAGGCTGTCATCACTAATCCGGATACAATTAAAATTAACACTATACCCATCACCTGGAAAAATAGACGAACATTAATCTTAACACCCAATTTAAATAGTAATACTCCAATTCCAGCCGCAACAAATACCCCTGCTAATGCTCCCAAACTCGCAGCTAGACCATTTCTAAAACTACCGGTAATAAATAAAACTGTTTCTAAACCTTCTCGCACAACCGCAACCAAAATTAAACTAAAAACCCCCCAACCAACCCCTTTTTCCTGTTGTAAAGCTTCCGTCAACACACCTTCAACCTGAGCTTTCATCAATCGCGCTTGTCGAGTCATCCAAATCAACATCCAACTCAGCATGGCGATCGCTAATATGCAGAATACACCTTCGTAGGTTGGTTCAATAATACCTATATACTGAGGATAGGTCGCTTCCAAAACAGTAACCACCCTATTCAATAAAAATCCTAATAAGGCACTGGTAATAATACCAACTCCTACCCCCGTATAAACCCAGATATTCAAGTGGGACCGATGGGCTTTTTTGAGAAAGGCTAAGACAATCCCGACAACTAAAGCTGCTTCCACACCCTCTCGCAGTGTAATCAAAAATGTTGGTAAAGCTGTACTTAAATCCATAGGTAGCTAGGAAAAATGAAAGTCATCTTAATTTCTTGATATTGCCATGTTTATCGCTGTTACATGACCGATATCTTTACTTTTAAGATGACACACCTCAATTAATTTCCTCACTCAAATCATCAGAATTACAGCTTTAGTAAATCCTACTAGCTAAAATCCCGTAACATTTTTTTCAGTTCCAAATTATGTAACTCTTCCTGACCAATCATTGTCCGGGCGAATTCCTCTAAGTAGATACTCGCATCACTAACAACGTTTAATAATTTTTTATACAAATCTAGTGCAGTACGTTCATGGGACAAGCTTTCTTCCAAAATATCTTTGACAGTATGCTTGTAGCTTTCTTCCATCGGTGCAATTTTCAGACTCGGATGTCCGTCCAAACCAGTGAGAATTTCACCAACCTGCTGCGCATGTAGTAGAGATTCACTCGCTTGTGCTTTAAAAAAATCGACAATGGGAATCCGATTTGGACCTGTCACCATCAGGGAATAGTGGGTATAACGGACAACTCCCGCAAGTTCAAATTCCATGATGGAATTGAGCAGATCAATGGCTTTTTGTTGGTCTAGTTCTCGCATTTGCAGTCAAATTATGGGTGTCGATAGGTCGATAAAAATATGCGGAAGACTAACTTCCAGGTTTCTTCATTTGCAGTTTCGGGGTAGCGTCACCTGGATGGGTATCGTCATTAGCTGTTCTAAGATGGTCATATCCTCCGCATTTCCATTATTTTAACCTCAGCTTAAACTTTTGTTATCAAAATTATCGAATTACTCAATTATTCCGGTTTCAACCTGGATTTGGAGCAAATTCCTATCAAGGCTTATCACTCCCTTGCTCAAAATACGGGTCATTGATTTTTATGATTAGTTCTACTAATTAATCGCTACTTTTTCGTAATTAACCTAAGTTATCATAGGCTTTTTAGCAACCCATGTCAATAACTGAAAATTGAAGATTGTATTTACAATAGTTTACAATGGAGGTGAGACATGTTGCGTCTGTTAGTTGGTGTAAGTCTCCCATAGGGCGTACCAGCTTAGTCACGGTTTATTTCAATCCAAAATCTAAAATCCAAAATCAAAATGCCTATACAAGTATGGATACAAACCATTGGTAGAGGACTATACCAACTCGGTTCGGCTGTGTTGTTGTTTTATATGCCGATTGTGTTTGTGAATTATGGTAACTTGTCAGCGACGGAGGTTGGTTTAGCAGTTGGTGGTGGTTCGGTTGCTGGATTTGCTGGTAATATTCTGGGTGGTATTCTCACCGATTCCCAATTATTTGGGCGTAAATATACCTTATTGGGTGCGAGTATTTTTGCAATTATTGCCTGCGCGATCGCGACAATCACTGTCAATTTCCCCTTATTATTGTTAGCAAATATTATCTTTGGTTTGAGTACGGGTTTATACTGGACATCCGCCGATGCTTCCGTGATGGATGTAACTACTCCTGAACAGCGACAGACAGCATTTTCCTGGTTAGGGGTAGCAGATAATCTCGGTTTCGGGATGGGAACCCTAGGAGGGGGATTGTTGTTAAAGGTGGTAAAACCAGCCGAATACGTATTTGCTGCTGGGGGGATTACCTTTGGGGTTTTACTGTTATTATTTGCCCTAGGGGCAAAGGAAACCCGTGTAGCAAGGGAAAGTCACCAGACGCAAAAGAGTTGGTTGACGGCACTAACGGATTCTCGGTTAATGATTTATCTATTGGTGAATACCCTATTTATTATGTATATTGCTCTGGTGGGAGGAACCCTACCCCTTTATTTTGTTAACTTTGGTGGCACTACGGATGCCGTGGTGGCTAACTTATTTACATGGGGTTCTGTGGGGTTAGGAGCATTATTACAGGTTCCTGTGATTAGAGCGATCGCAGCTTTAAATTATCTACATGCCTTAATGGTATCGATGGGTGTATGGGGTGTGGGTTTTGGGATTGTGGCGATTTTAGGTAATTATGCAGATATGACGGAAGTATCTCAATTGGGAGTATTTGCCGTATTTGCGATCGCTACAATTATATATAAACCCACTTCATCAGCCTGGATTTCCGAACTTGCACCCGCAAATCTGAGGGGAGCTTATACTGCGATCGCCTATCAATGTTGGACTATCGGCTATGTAATTGGACCAATTATTGGTGGTTGGGCAATGGATCAGCCTCGGAATGTAGCCCAGTATACATGGCTGGGGATTGGTCTGAGTACCTTGTTAGGTCTATTAGTGTTGCAAATTTTGAGCAGACAAAATCAATCAACTCAGATCATTGAAAATCAACAGTAACAGCACTTACGTAACCTATAATTTAGGGGTAATTGATGAATTGAGTCTGATGCCATTAATGAAGAGGTAGAGAATTGCCTACTCCACCCCGATTGAAGATGGGGGTATAAATCATGGTAGTTTTCAATTCCTTACTAAATCCGTCAAAAATGCCTCATTGAAGGTTAAGATAATTATTCGTGACAAGTTAAGGTGAAAATAGTTTTGTCAACTCGTAATTATCCTTAAAAGTGAAGTCAAGGAAAAGTATTAAATTCACCTTCGCACCGAGTTTCCAGCGCCAGAATCAATTATGCATTGAAAATTGAGCGATCGCATCCTTCAAAATCATGTTTATTCTATTCATCCAGATTTGGATCAGGTTTTGAGCATTATTGCTGAGTGCAAAGAAGACCTAGAACAAGGATCAGCCATTACAGTTGAGCCTAGTTGTATCCGTGTTCACCGCTTACCGTTAGTATCAGATGTTTAACGACCCTAACAACACAATTAGAGCAACCTTTCAAAATAAAGCTGCATTGACGGATTTTATGCGCAAAATAGGAAGTTAATCTGTATTATCCCCCTCCTGTTCCCAAAAACTAGATCCGCTTTTTGGGAAAAATGCTTTACATTAATTAATAAAGTTCTCCAGAAATCAGCGTATGTCAGAAGCGTCCCAGGGTCGGAAAGTAGTCGTAGTTGGTGCAGGTTGGTCTGGATTGGGTGCGACCTATCACTTGGTAAAACAAGGTTATGATGTCACCTTGCTGGAAGCGGGTGCTTATCCTGGGGGTTTGGTTGCGGGTTGGAAAACTCCGGGGGGTCGGTCAGTGGAAGCGGGGATTCATGGGTTTTGGTATCCCTACCGTAATATTTTTTCTTTGGTGGATGAGTTGGGGATTAATCCGTTTACCGATTGGACGCGTTCGAGTCAGTATTCTCCCTTGGGATTGGAGGTGGAGTCACCAATTTTCCAGGATTTACCCCGTTTACCTACACCTCTGGGTACTTTTATCTACACAAAGTTTCAGCGTTTACCCTTGGTTGACAGGTTGAGTGCGTTACCGTTGTTGTATGCGGTGGTGGATTTTGATAATTCGGATGAGGCTTGGTGCAGATATGATTGTGTGACTGCAAGGGAGTTGTTTAAGCAGTTTGGGGTTTCGGCTCGGTTATATAAGGAAGCCTTTGAACCGATGTTGTTGGTGGGGTTATTTGCACCTGGGGAACAATGTTCAGCAGCCGCGACCTTGGGGATGTTGTATTATTTTATTCTTGCTCACCAACCTGACTTTGATGTGGTGTGGTGTCGGGGGACAGTGGGGGAAAAAATCTTTCGTCCTTGGGTGGAAAGGATTGAGAAGTTGGGGGGAAAAATTTATGCAAATCGTCGGGTGACTGATGTGATTACCGAGAATAATCGAGCGACGGGGGTGGTGTGTGGTGAGGAGGTTTTTGATGCGGATGCGGTGATTTTTGCTGTGGGGATTACCGGGATGAAAAAGATAGTTGCTGGTAGTCCGAGTTTACGGAATCGCAAGGAATTTCGCGAAGTATCTAATTTGGGTGGAATTGATGTTTTAGCAACTAGATTGTGGTGCGATACTCCACAGGAGTCGCTTCGCAATCGCAAGATTAATATACCCCATCCTTCCAATGCTTGTTTCGGTTTTGATAAAACCACGGGTTGGACATTTTTTGACTTAAATGCTTTGCATGATGAATATCGAGATGAACCGTTAACCGTGATTGAGGCAGATTTTTATCACGCAAATCAATTTTTACCCCTATCAGATGAAGAGATTATTTCCATCGTTAAAGGGTATTTAAAAACCTGTATCCCCGAATTCGCTCAAGCAAATATTATCGACAGCAGTGTAATTCGCTTACATCAAGCTGTTTCCCATTTCGCTCCTGGAAGCTATCGTTATTTATTACCAGCCCAAACCAGTTTTGATAATATTTTTATGAGTGGGGATTGGATTGTCAATCGTCACGGTTCCTGGTCTCAAGAAAAAGCCTATGTCACAGGATTGGAAGCTGCTAATTTAGTTATTTCCCATTTTCAAACTGGAAATTATGCCAATATTATTCCCGTGGAAGCAGACGAACCCCATATTCAAACACTGCGGGAGATTAATAAAAGTGTACGCGATATTGCTAAATTAGTTTTACCCGATTTTTGGCTACCATAGGTCATTATTTGCCATCGGGAGTGGGGAGTAGGGAGTAGGGAATGTGTAACTGGGGGGAGTTACAATCTAGCTTGAAAGGCTGATCACATAATTCAACCCATTTTCTATCTCTGTTTGCGCTTTAGCACTATAGGTGAAGCCTTCATAGGGAGTAGGGAGTAGTGCAGACAGGTAGCATCTATGCTCAAAACCCGACTTCTGGGACAACTATTTGGCAAAAATATTTTTTCAGTAAACCTTTTGTGTTGTGGTTGTGTTTATTAGAATATTTTTATTTATCAAACATTCATTATTTTTACAGTAAGAAAACTATGGAAGATATATTTCAGCAATATTTAAAAGTGTCAAGCATTTTTAATTCATTCATATGAATATTCAAAAACTTTTAGAGTGGATTGTGAATGTGGGGATTCAAGGCTTCGGGGTGCTACCTCCTGCTGAGAAAGTAGCTGAAGACCATTTGAGTAACTGTGGAAATGACTGTGAAAAAGCGATAAATTCAATTATATCCTGGAGGACAACTTACGCTGCCACCGCAGAACTAGTAACTGGTCTAGGCGGTTTATTCACCCTACCTGTTAGTATTCCTTCCTGCCTCTTTTGCCTCATCCTATGCTTTGGCGGCAAATACATCAGCGGCTATAGCCTTTCTCAGAGGATATGACATTCAGTCTGATCAGGTGCGTACTTTCATACTACTAACACTGATTGGGGATTCAGCGACGGAAATAGTGAAAAATGTTGGTATTAATTATTAATTTAGGAACAAAAGTCACTAAATCTCTGATTAGCCAAGTTCCCGGTAAGGTGTTAATAGAAATCAACAAAAAAGTAGGTTTCAGATTAATTACTAAAGCTGGAGAAAAGGGAGTTATCAACTTAATGAAATTAGCACCTCTAGCAGGTGGATTGGTTGGAGCTTGCGTTGACGGAGCTTTTGTGAATAAGTGTGGAAATACGGCCAAAAAGATGTTTCCTAAAAATGATGACAGTGATAATAACTTTATTTGAACTGGGTAAGAAGTCGGATTTTTATAGGGGTCATCTTGTTTCATCGATGTTTTTCCTCAAAAACCGACTTCTTAATACGCTTTCCAAAATCCAAATTAGGGTATTATTTAGCGCTCATTTGCAAAATCTTCGCTTCTTCCTCCTGACTAATTACCCTTCCTTCATCTACAAAACCTGATATTTGGTCGAAGTTCAAATATCTATACAAATTCTCCGCGAAGGGCTGGATTTTCTCGCCGACAATTTGCAAATATTCCTGTACTGTGGGGATTCTCCCTAATAATGCACAAACTGCGGCTAATTCGGCGGAGCCAAGGTAAACTCGTGCGTCTTTACCCATGCGGTTATTAAAGTTGCGGGTGGAAGTTGAAAACACCGTTGTTCCGTCTGCAACTCTGGCTTGGTTCCCCATACATAGACTACATCCTGGCATTTCGGTACGGGCATTGGCGGCAACAAATGTATCATAAACCCCTTCTTTTCTGAGCTGGGTTTCGTCCATTCTCGTTGGGGGTGCAATCCAGAGTCTGGTGTTGACTTGACCTGCTCCTTCTAATACCTTGGCGGTAGCGCGGTAATGACCGATATTGGTCATGCAGGAGCCGACGAATACTTCCTGTACCGGGTCTCCCGCTACTTCCGAGAGAAGTTTCACATTATCGGGGTCATTAGGTGCAGCGACGATGGGTTCTTTGATTTCGTTGAGGTCAATTTCAATGATTTCCGCGTATTCCGCATCGGGGTCTGCCTCCATTAATACCGGGTTGGCTAGCCATTCCTCCATTTTGGCAACGCGACGGAGGATGGTACGGGCATCTCCGTAACCCCGTGCAACCATGTTTTTCAATAGTGCCACATTGGAACGCAGATATTCGGAAACGGTTTCGATACTGAGTTTAATGGTACAGCCCGCGCAGGAACGTTCGGCGGTAGCATCGGTAAGTTCAAAGGCTTGCTCCACCTTCAGGTCGGGTAAACCTTCGATTTCCATGATTTTACCAGCAAAGATATTTTTCTTGTTCTGTTTCTCAACCGTGAGTAAACCCCTTTGGATAGCGACGTAGGGAATGGCATTGACGATATCGCGGAGGGTGACACCGGGTTGTAATTCGCCTTTAAACCGGACTAAAACGGATTCGGGCATATCTAAAGGCATTACTCCCAAGGCTGCGGCAAAAGCAACCAAACCGGAACCAGCAGGGAAGGAGATACCTAGGGGGAAACGGGTGTGGGAATCGCCACCAGTACCGACGGTATCGGGTAATAACATCCGGTTTAACCAGGAATGGATAATACCATCACCAGGACGTAACGCCACACCTCCCCGTTGGGCGAAAAAGTCTGGTAGTTCCCTATGGGTAATAATATCCACAGGTTTGGGATAGGCAGCAGTGTGGCAGAAACTTTGCATCACCAAATCGGCAGAGAAACCCAAACAAGCCAGTTCCTTGAGTTCATCGCGGGTCATAGGTCCGGTAGTATCTTGGGAACCGACGGTAGTCATAATTGGTTCACAAGATGTACCGGGACGGACTCCGGGTAAACCGCAGGCTTTACCGACCATTTTTTGTGCAAGGGTATAACCTTTACCAGTGTCTTGGGGGGGTTGGGGACGGGTAAAGACGGTGCTGGGAGGTAATCCCAAGGCTGCGCGGGTTTTGTCGGTGAGACTGCGACCGATGAGGAGGGGAATACGTCCTCCTGCACGCACTTCATCAAGGATGGTATCAGGTTTGAGTTGGAAGGTGGAGATGATTTCCCCTTTTTCGTTGGTAATTTCGCCTTTGTAGGGGTGGATGGTGATTACCATTCCCGTTTCCATCTGGGTGACATCACATTCAATGGGTAATGCACCTGCATCCTCGGCGGTGTTAAAGAAAATCGGAGCAATGGTTCCACCGAGGATGTAACCACCAGCTCGTTTATTGGGGATGAAGGGGATATCTTGACCCAGATGCCAAAGGACGGAGTTGATGGCGGATTTACGGGAGGAACCAGTGCCAACCACATCACCAACATAGGCTACAGGATAGCCTTTTTGTTTTAACTGGGCAATGGTTTCCAAACTACCAGGTTGACGAGTTTCCAACATTGCCAAGGCGTGGAGGGGAATGTCGGGACGGGTGGTAGCATGGGTTGCGGGGGAAAGGTCGTCGGTATTTGTTTCCCCAGGAACTTTAAAGACGGTGACGGTAATTGCCACAGGGAGGGTGGGACGGGAAGTAAACCAGTTAGCTTCAGCCCAGGAATCTACTACTTGCTGCGCGCAGGGATTGGTGGCAGCCAAATCGATAACATCGTGGTAGGCATCGTAAACCAGGGTGATGTGAGATAGGGCTGTGGCAGCAGCTTGAGCCAGATTGGTATCCTTAGACTGAAGTAGCTCAATTAAAGCACCCACATTATAACCCCCTAACATAGTCCCCAACAAAGCGATCGCATTTTCCGGAGCAATCACAGGACTGGTAATTTCCCCCTTAGCAATCCCTGTGAGAAATCCGGCTTTAACATAGGCTGCTGGATCAACACCAGGGGGAACGCGATCGCGTATTAATCCCAGTAAATATTCCTCTTCTGTGGCGGGAGGATTTTTCAGTAATTCACACAGTTCTGATGTTTGCTGTGCATCTATTGGTAGGGGTGGTATCCCCAGGGCGGCGCGTTCGGCAACATGTTGACGGTATGATTCCAGCATTCTACTCTCCAATTCTGATCCAAATTATTTGGTGTTGAGGGTTACTTAGCCAGTGCGATTTATGGTTCCCCATGTCAACACCAACTGAATACAGCACCTACCTAAAAATCAAAATTTTTCCGGCAAGGGCTTATAATTACCACTGTATAGCTACTATGCTTAGGATTGGAATCGATAGCAGCTTTTCTTGCGATTCGCATAGCGACTCCTGTGGAGTATTGCACCACATTATCCAGGTACAAGCTGGCTAGTTAGTTTTAGTAACTTAGTTAATTACATTCCTCGCAACTTTTTGATATGACTCAAACCTACACGGTAGAAATTAACCATCAAGGTCAAAGTTTAACAATCCAAGTTCCGGAAAATGAAACCATTTTATCGGTAGCGGAAAAACAAGGCTTGGAATTACCTGCATCTTGTCATGCTGGAGTTTGTACTACCTGTGCAGCAAAAATTACCAATGGTGGTACTGTTGACCAAAGTGAAGGGATGGGTGTTAGTCCGGATTTGCAAGCAGAAGGCTATGTATTATTATGCGTTGCCTATCCCCGTTCCGATTTGAAAATTATTACTGACCAGGAAGAAATCGTTTATCAAAAACAGTTTGGTAAGTAGGTGGGTGGTAAAAATTGTCGTGGAAATCAGGGAGTACAGACGCGATATATCGCGTCTGTACGGGAGTAAGGCTTTGAGACGAATGAACGGTTGCGTTACGGTTTTATGTTTAATTGCACCGACCTACTTAAATAGTTCAGAGGAGACAGGAGATAGGAGGAGTACTCTGGTGTTGAATCTTAATTCTTCTTAAATCTTGAATCTTGTGGGAAAGACCAATCCAATGGCTTATTTCCATCAATCTTTAAATTCTAAAACTTTATTTTCTAAAGCTTTGCGAGCAACTTGAGTCACATAAATGGTGACAGCAACAGTAGCGATGAAGCCAAGAATCCGAATTGTCCACTGCACACCCGGATTACCAGGTTGAGATGCGGTGCCAATCGTGGCAATATTACCAGCTAAGGAACCGATATAAACATACATAATTGTGCCAGGTATCATACCGATGGAGGCAACCACGTAGTCTCTGAGGGAAACTCCCGTCACCCCATAGGCATAGTTCAATAAATTGAAAGGAAACACAGGAGAAAGTCGAGTGAGCAGGACGATTTTTAACCCTTCCCGACCTACGGCTTCATCAATCGCGCGGAATTTCTGATTTCCAGCAATTTTCTTTGCAACCCATCCCCTCGCTAAATAACGTCCAACTAAAAAAGCAGCCGTCGCACCAATAGTTGCACCAATAAACACGTACACTGAACCCATCACCACACCAAAGACAACACCTGCACCTAGAGTCAGGATTGACCCTGGTAAAAAAGCAACTGTGGCAATAATATAAATAAATATGAATGCTAATGCTCCCCCAGTACCCAGACCGTCAATCCACAGTAAAGCATCCTTTAACCAGATTTGGGGATTAAATCCGGAAACCTGTTGTGCCGATTCTTGTCCTAAAGCTGGTTCCGTGGTGAATATAAAAGTCAAAGCAAATGTCATCAGCATCAGAAACATAAATTGAGCTGGAAATTTAAATTTAATAAATCTTTGCTGATTCCTAGTTGACATTTCGGGGATGATTTTATTTTTCTGTTGGGAAACAGTCAAATTCAGATTCACAGATTGGTGCATGGGTAATTTCTTCCAGTTTCAAGAATATTTTGGCTGTGTCCAAATCAGATGGATAACTTCCTGCAAATCGCCTGTGTTTTGATTATGCAACTTAAATATTAAACTAGTATTAAAACCTCAACATATTTTCCACAATTCCATCCTCATTTAAGTTAAGTATTTAAGACGAGGTTTACCCCAAATATGAGACAATAGAAATGTTTTTGTTTGGGCGATCGCTAGTATCTTCATGAAAACCTTCCCATCTCCCGAAGCGCTACGGCGTTTTCCCTTTGGGCTGGCAGATATTGCCGTAATTCTTGGTACTTTGGTTCTACTCGCATTGATTGCTCAGATTGGGGCTGGGGCACTGGTTAGTTTTAAACCTCCGGAAATTGTGCCCACAATCGATCTCAATCCACGGAACTTGCCGTACTATGCAGGGCGATCGACCCTACGCATGTTCATTGCCTTGTTTTTTTCCACCCTGTTCACCTTGGTCTATGGATATATTGCAGCGAATAGTCGCCGGGCTGAACAGGTGATGATCCCATTGCTGGATATTTTGCAATCTGTTCCTGTACTGGGATTTCTTTCGATTACGGTGACTGGCTTTATCGCCTTGTTTCCAGGTAGCTTACTCGGACTGGAAGCAGCTTCTATCTTTGCGATATTTACCAGTCAGGTCTGGAACATGACCTTTTCCTTCTATCAGTCCCTACGGACAATTCCCAAAGAACTCGATGAAGCGGCAACCCTCTACCAACTTTCGCGTTGGCAACGATTTACAAAGCTGGAAGTTCCATCGGCCACAATTGGACTACTGTGGAATGCCATGATGAGCTTTGGTGGGGGCTGGTTTTTTGTGGCGGCTAGTGAAGCCATTAGCGTGCTAAATCAGGAGTATACTCTACCGGGGATTGGCTCCTATGTCGCAGCTGCGATCGCGGCTGAAAATTTGGCGGCGTTGGGCTGGGCACTGCTGACTATTGCGATTGTAATCGTGTTGGTGGATCAGTTATTTTGGCGACCCCTAATTGCCTGGTCAGACAAATTTCGCATGGAGCAAAGCGCTTCCGGGTCAGTACCGGAATCCTGGGTGTATGACCTGTTACAAGCGGCACGGATTCCGCGAATGCTAGGCAAGGCACTTACCCCAGTCAGGGAAACTATTAACGGTGTTTTGTCTCGACTCACCCGCTCTCAATCCACTGTTCAACTTGATACCAGGCAACAACAGAGCGATCGCTTGTATAACTTAGTTTTACTGGTTATTATTGGTTTCCTAGTTGCCTGGGCGTTGCACTTTATCCTGACTACAGTGGGCATGGGGGAAGTGTTCAAAACCTTTGGGCTAGGTATTCTGACCCTGCTGCGGGTGACAGTCCTCCTGGTGTTTGCCACGGTAATTTGGACACCTATCGGCGTGGCAATCGGATTTAACCCCGAGTTGGCCCGTACTCTACAACCTGTGGTGCAGTTCCTCGCCTCCTTTCCTGCCAACTTTATTTTTCCCTTTGCCACCCTGTTTTTCATCCGTGCCAACATTAGCATCGAATGGGGTAGCATTTTGCTGATGGCACTAGGGGCGCAGTGGTATATTCTGTTCAACTCAATTGCTGGCGCTCAGAGCATTCCCACTGACCTGCGGGAAATGGCAACCGATATCGGTTTGCAAGGTTGGCAGCGTTGGTGGAAACTAATTATACCAGGTATTTTCTCGGCTTGGGTAACGGGAGGCGTGACCGCAAGTGGGGGAGCCTGGAACGCCAGTATTGTATCCGAAGTTGTGGCTTGGGGATCGACGACCCTGACCGCCACTGGATTAGGTACCTATATTGCAGAAGCCACCGTTGCCGGAGATTGGCCCCGCATCACCCTTGGTATTGGTATGATGAGTCTGTTTGTCGTGGGTTTGAACCGTCTGCTATGGCGAAAACTCTATCAGTTAGCCGAAGCGAAATATCATCTCTAGGGAAGGCAATATTATGATGACAGAAGCAACTTCGACGAATTTAAATTTAATTACCGTCGAGCAGGTTTCTAAAAGTTTCCCCCTACCTGATGGGAAAGGAGAGTTTACGGTTCTCAGTGGTGTGAGTTTAATCGTCAAATCCGGTGAGGTTGTGGCCTTACTTGGGCGTAGTGGTAGTGGTAAGAGTACCCTATTGCGGATTATGGCGGGTTTGATCCCACCCAGCGAAGGTCAGGTTTTCAGTAGCGGTAAGCCCCTGCGCGGTGCAAACAACGATGTGGCGATGGTGTTTCAAAGTTTCGCCCTATTGCCTTGGTTGACGGTTCTGGAAAATGTAGAATTAGGTTTAGAAGTACGGGGAGTCAAGCGAGAGGAACGCCGCCAACGGGCACTGAAAGCCATTGACCTGGTGGGTTTAGATGGTTTTGAAAGTGCCTATCCGAAAGAGTTATCGGGTGGTATGAAGCAGCGAGTCGGCTTCGCACGGGCATTTGTCTTAGAACCCCAGGTGCTGTTTATGGATGAACCCTTTAGTGCCCTGGATGTTCTCACCTCGGAAAACCTACGGGGTGAAATTGATGATCTGTGGAATGCGAAAACCTTCCCATCTAAAAGCATTTTAATTGTCACCCACAATATTGAAGAGGCTGTATTTTTAGCTGATCGGGTGGTGATTTTAGGATCGAATCCGGGGCGTATTCGTGGTGAAGTGATGATTGACTTACCCCGTCCTCACGATCGCACCCATCCCCGCTTTGCTTCCCTAGTCGATTATATCTACACCGTCATGACCAACCCGGAAATCGAAGTGACAGGGGAAGTGTCCGATAAGACTGTGCCACCATCAGAAATCACATCTCCCTATGCGATCGCTTTACCCCATGTACGAGTGGGTGGTATCAGTGGTTTATTGGAGCTGATTGTTGATCGACCATCGGGGACAGATGATATTCCCCGACTTGCCGATCGGTTGCAGCTGGCGGTAGACGACCTGTTACCGATTTTAGATGCCGCCGTTCTGCTAGGATTTGCTGAAGTTTCTCAAGGAGATGTGCGACTGACTGAAATCGGACAAGATTTTGCCACCACCACCATTCTACGTAGTAAAGATATCTTTCGACAGCAGGTTCTAACCCGTGTTCCTGTTTTGAGCAGCATAGTCCAAACCCTACAGGAAAAACGCAGTGGTTCCATGCGAGCTGATTTCTTTCTCGATCTATGGGATGAACATTTCCCCCACGAGGAAGCCGAACGCCAGTTCGCCACCAGCGTAGACTGGGGGCGTTATGCGGAGCTATTCGAGTATGATGCTGGTGAAGGACGACTTTATCTATCGGAAACCAACCCTGGGTTAGAGAATCCTGTACCCTTAGAGGATGTTTGAAAAGTGTCAAGAAATACTTTATTAATCACTTCTGAGAGACAGGAAATAACTACAAAAAGTATATTTGTAGTTATCGACTACTCCCGATTCCCCTACAGACGCGACATGTCGCGTCTCTTCCCACTCTCGAAAAACAAGCTTGTTAAGTATTAAAAGTGACTTTTCTTCCAATTTCTCAGCTACCCACGCACCAATTTATAGGATACAGTTACAATGTTTATAAAACTTATAGATTAATAGGGATATTATTAGTAATAATACAATCATAAAGGGGAAAAAGGTAATTACTATTATATTCCCAAGATAATTACGGTAATTAATTTTTTCCTGACCAGCTTCAATATATCTGGTAATTAAATCTGATTCTGAGGATGTAAGAAGTTCCCCATACTGCTTCATAAATACTTTGTATTCTTCAAGTTGTTGAGAATTAGGTAATCGGCTCGCTTTTTTAGTAATATCTTCTTTATCCCATTCCTGAGCGTAATTAATAATTTGATTTTTCCGGATATCTATATAGCGATTTTCTTGAGTCCATTCCCGTAACTTTTTCCAGTGCTGGGTTAATATTTCATGGGATAAGGTGACGACTTGTTTTTTCTCTCCGTTTTCTTGGGTATCTTCTTCTAGGATAATTAAATCACTCTTTTGCAAATATTCAATAGTACTTTTAATTTGTTTCCAACTAATATTTTGCTGATTATCTAACTGATTTTTCCGTCTGCATATTTCCATAAAGTTTTCCAGTAAGACTTTTTTTCTGGTATAACCTGTTGTTCCGTCTCCTAGTGCGACTAAATTAATTAAGATAGTTTTGGCAATAGCACCCTGACCCTGATTTTTTAATTCCTCATAGACTTTATTTCCATGTTGATTTAAAATGCCTTTAAGTCTTCCCAGCTTATTATAATTAATCAGCGTTAGTGTTTGATGGTCTTGTTGCTCCCAAAGATTAGTTAACATATATTGTAATAAAGCTAAGTTCCCAGAGACAGGTTTCATGTCATTGATTAACCTGTCTATCAGTTTTTTTTCTACCCTCACACCTACTTTTTCTGCTGGTTTAACAATTACTTCTCGTAATATATCTGGGTTCATCGGTGTAATCGCGACAAGGTTTTGCTGGATATTTGCTGCTAGTCCAAAGTATGGTCTCTCAGTGCATTTACCAATAAAATCTGCACGGATAGCTAAAACCAAGGAAAATTTAGAACTCCATGCTTCTAATTTTTCTAATAAACAACGGATAAACAGATATTGTTCCGAGTTATCCCCTAAACGTTCACCCGGTGCTTGATTTTTACGCAGAGAGAAAACTTCTTCAAATTGATCGATAACTAAAATAACCCGTTCTTTACTACATCTTTTGATTACTTGGTCAATCATTGCTTCTAAAGCATCGGTAATTTTCTCTCCGTTATTTTCTTTCTTCGCGTCTAATAATTTAATAAACTCTCTAAACTGTGATTTTTGTTCCTCAGTAGATAAGCTGGTATCAACAAATGCCTGGGCTAAACTATTGAGGGGTTTTTCTCCTGGTTGAATCACTGGAGGAATGTACCAGTTATCACTTCCAGATATGTGTAAACCCTCTTTCAATCGATAAACTAAACCAGCACGAATAACACTAGATTTTCCAACTCCAACTGTACCAATAACTGCGAGAAAGTTATTTTTACTAATTTTTTCTAGTAATTGATTTATTGTGCGATCGCGTCCATAAAAGTTACTAGCATCTTCTGGATTACTATCAAAATAAGCTAGTCCTTTGTATGGACATTGGTGAGAATCTAAAGTGTTTTTAGATTCTTCTGGTTGATTATTTTCTGAAATTGCTAAATTATTTATTGTTCCAAGATACACGCGTTTGAAGTCACCTAGTTTTTGCAAAGAGGCTTCATAGCTTTTGATATATTTTACTAATTCTGTATTATCATTACCATATTTATTTTGATTCTCTAAGGCAATGATGACGGATTTGGTTAAACTACTACATCTATCCCTATTTTGTTGAAATTCTTGTTTTGATTTTTGAAAAGAAAAGAGAAAAAAGCGACTTTTATTTAAACAGTTATCCAAAATAAAATTATCTAAATTTAATTTATTATTAACGCCTTGATGATGACAACAGTCAATAATCACTATTTGTTGCTCTATTCTGCTACGTTTTAAAACCTCTATCAACCAGTGTAAGGATATTCCTAAATCATCCTGTGCTGGATTAGAATCACTTGTTGTTAAAAAAACTTCTGTTACACCTGAATTTTTGACTAAAATATATCCAGAGAAGTAGAATAAAGCCATCTTCGGAGGATTACCGCTTGGAAGAAAAAGTTTAATAATTTCGTCCTTGAGCTGTTTCCGATCCGGTTTACTAAAATCTGATACCTGAAAGCCACATCTTTGCTTCAAAATATTCTTCATGTCTTTTGCATTGCGGTTAGGTGCTTTCAACGCTGGAAATATTTTGCCCTTTTCATATTTATTTATACCTACAACTAAAGCTTGACGAGATGATACTTGAGAAGGGATATTTGGAGTCATTTTAATTAATTAAAACGGTAGATAACTTGAGATAATTTGAAGTCAATAGATATCGTGACTGGAAATTAGATAGCCAACTTTTATGGGAATTGAATAATAATCAAAATAAACCTAGCAACTGAGCAAAAGATTTATCATACGTAGCTTTTTCCCAATTTTTATTTCTAGTAATTTGCCTAGGAACCAAATTTATAGCTCCAATAAAGTTAGCTCCCTCTAGATCTGCATCTTGAATATCAGCTCCACTAAAATCTGCACCTTTAAGATTAACTTTCTGCAAATTAGTCTCGGCAAATTTAACTTCTGCTAACTTTGTATTTTCCAGATTAGCTCCAGATAAATCGGTATGGGTAAAATCACTATTACTGAGGTTTGCATCAATTAAATTTACTTCCCTCAAATTTGCATGGGAAAAATCTTGATTGCGAAGGTCTTTATTTTGAGTTTTTGAATTAACAATTTGCCAAACTAAACGCCATTTTTCACTAATTTGTGTCTGAGCATCGATGATTGCACCTTTAAAATTTGCACTGCTAAAATCAACTTCTGTGAGGTTAGCATTAAAAAACTTTGCATCCCTGAGATTTGCTGATTTTAAGTTAGCATGACTAAGATTAGCTCCTTTCAAGTTAGCATTAGATAAATTAGCACCACTTAAATCAGCTTCAACTAGTTCTACATCGACTAAGCTACTATTTTCTAATTGTGCATCATTGAGTTTGGCTTGAGTAAATTTAATCCTATCTAAAATCAAATTGCTCAGTATGGCATTCCTTAAGTCAGCAGCAGATAAATTAGCACCGCTTAAATCGACATCTTGGAAACTAATATTATTAAAAGTTGCACCACTCAGGTTCGCACCACAAAGCTTTGTTTGATATAAATTTGTACCAAAAAAAATAGCTCCAGAAAAGTCTACACCGTTAAGGGTTAGGTGACTCAGATTTACACCAGTGAGATCAGTACCAATAAAATTTGTATTACTAGGATAGGTTTCTTGAAAGTTTACATAACTAAGTTCTGCATTTTCTAGATTTGTCTGGTTGAGAATTGCTTGACTGAGGTCAGCATACCTCAGGTCAGCATAACTCAGGTCTGCTTTAGTCAGGTTTGTACCTATTAACTTAGTATTTGTTAAGTCTGCACCTACTAATTTAGCATCACTTAGATCTGCATAACTCAGGTCTGCATAACAGAGATTTGCTGGACTTAAATCGGCGTATTTAAGTTGTGCTTGATTTAGTTTTGCGTGATTTAAATCTGCATATTTGAAGATAGATTTACACAAATTAGTACCAGTAAAATTTGCTCTTGCTAAATCCCCATATGCTAATTTAATCCCTGATAAATCAGCTCCTGTTGCTGTTAAACCAGCTAAACTAACGCCGTCTTTATTTAAATCTTGAAGTGCTGTTACTCTTCCACCACTTCCTCCCTGACCTTCTGCAGAATTAATTAATTGCCAAGCTTCGTAATGGGTACGTTTTTGCTGTTCAGGAAAATTAACAAGAAAAATTATTAAACCAATTAAAATACTGAACTGTTCGAGCTTATAAAATATAGGATTATTAATATACGGAAGGAATTTATCACATCGTGAAGATTCCTCACTATCTTTTGAGGATTTACATTCTGACCATTTAGGAAACAATGTATCACTTAATGGTTTACTCATAAGTATTACACAAATAAAGATAAACGTCATTAATGGCACAATGTACTGTTTAACTTTATTTCTAATTTTTTTAATTCTCTTCTTAGAAGACAAGTCTTTTCTTTGATACTTTTTTTTGCTGCTTTTTTCCAATTTTATACCTCTTGGGAAATCATTAATTATTCTGTCTACCGTCAAAACTATCCAACCAAATACTTATACCTGCATTTCTCACAAATTCCCAAAACTTACAGGGAGTAAGGAGTAGAAAGAAAATCAATCCTTCACCCAAGACTTATAACCGACTCGTGAGAAATCCGGGTGATAGCAATTCCCAAAATCTTTGTGACACATATACCTGTTACCAAATATCTCTCATATCGACATGTCCATAATTGCATGTCTACAATACTGTCGATATTGTCAAATATATTACAAAATGTATTCTGTATAAATACACAAAAAAAGGCGATCGCAATTCATCTCCACTTGAACCATCGATGACTGCTGCTGATTTCTCAATGGATGTACATATTTCATCTTCGTTTGTAGTATATTAGCAAATCACGAAACTAAAAAGTATGCTTTTACACAAACATGATTTAATTTTCATATATTTGACGTATGGTCAAAATTCCATTGAGAGAATTTGCATATATCCGTTGCTTCCGCTTCTTCAAGACTAAAATGTAGTATGCGAATGGTAGGAATGGTAGGCGATCGCATGATGATTATCACTCGATCAAAATCCTAACTGACTCCAATAAATCCCCGTCTTCTCCCAATTCTGGATATGAACTTTTTATCAAGCTATTGATTTTATTTTAAATGTATTATTTTACACTGGATTGGGGGTATAGTGGGAGTTTGAAAATAGATTGCGATCGCATGGGGAGTTTTTCGGATATTACGGCTGAAAATTTGCTTGCATCCAGTGAAATATTTGGATTGATGCGATTCGATAATTGTTGTTGGAGTCTGCAAACTTTGGCTATGACTGTAAAGAAAAAGGTGATTTATACAGGACAGAATATAGCTAAGTTTATTCAGGGTAAATGCAAGGAAAGGGAATTCAACCAGAGGAAGCTATTTATAGTGGTGCAGCCCATACTGCTAGTGATGTCCCGGAGTTTGGTGTTGGTAATAATACGGTTTGGGATATTCCAGATTTGAGTCAAACTACGTGGATGTACGGATTAATTTCCTCTAGCTTTGCGGCTATTGAATACCAGTTCGCCCATCCACCGGGTACGGTAGCAATGGCAGAAGCAAGTTGGAAAAAGAATTTAAAAGCATCTAATCTCAAGCCTTTTAGTTTGGGTGAACAAAAGAAAACTCAAAAGCCTAAAAATCACAACCATACACCCCTAAAACCTGTCACCGCAAACATTCTCACATCCTTCCTCACCCGTCCCCCGGAACAAGTCGCAGCAGATACCGAACAATTACTACAATGGTGTGCCGATATTGTCGGATTAGCGCGTAAAAATGGTTACTTAGCCAGTACCGCCGATTCGATTGCGATTTACCAAACATCCCTCCTACTTGCAGGGATGCGTAACCGTTTACATCCTACTCCCTACGACTTTCAGGATGCAGCAATTACCTGCTTAGAAAAAGACCGTACTCCGAAAAAACGCGATATTTTCCAGCTTTGTCAAATTTTACTCGGTGGCGATCGCATTGGTCTGGTGGGTTATGCATCTCTCCCCTCTCTAGCGCAAAATGTGTATTGTCGGCTTGCACCTTTGAATGTGAATTTGCAAGGGCAGACCAATCAACGTGCTTTAATGGATTTTAAACGGGAACCCCAATTATTGCCCTGTTCCGAGGTGTTATGGCGACTGTATTATTTATTAGGTTCCCATATTGTGCAACCGATTATGGGGGAACGTCGTCTTGGATTTAAACCGATTCAGGAATCCTGGGAAATTCGCATCGGTAAATACCAGCGTCAATTAATCATGTTGGGTTATGAAGGTGTCACCCTGGAACAGGTAATAGAACAACGCCTACAAAAAACTGCCTTCGATTCCCAAGGGACAGCAAAAGCCGCCTTACAAACAGCAGAAGATAGTATTTTATACTTGCACAGTCCCCGTCTCACCAGTAAATTAGGGGAACATGCCATATCCCTATTAGTGCGGGAAACCGGAGCTAAAGATGCACCAGAGATATTTACCATCATCCGACGCTTAGTCCATTATTACCGCACCACCCCCACAGGATTACCGACCTGGATTGAAAACTTTGTCACCATCGGTTATCGTCACTACACTACTCTCCTACCCAAAGCCTTCGGTGACAGGGGAACAAAACCGGAGCAAATAGCCGGGATGCTCCATTTTATCTTTACTCTAGAAAGTTTAGCATTATCCCTGGGATGCGATCGCACTCAATTATTAATAAGTGTTAAACAAGCAGCAAGTGAACAACCAGACCCAGCCAAACTAGGTTTAATCTGGACAACGGAATGGTTATTAGGATTGCGAACAATTCCCCAAATGCGGGAATTTTTCCACCATGTTTTCAGCAATGAAATGTTAATCCGCACCCTTCCCGATTATCTGAACGGTTTTCTCCTTTCCCTGGGTTTTGCACCCCGAATCAACCGTTTTGTAGTCGAGTTACTTGCTCAATTATTCGCTTCCGTCCCCGACCAAACTCTGTTACCGTGGTTACCCAATTTAATTTTACGCTTGCGTCCCCATCGGGAAATCCTGCAAAACCTGATTAAAGAAGCAGCAAATACCTATCCCCAGCAATTACAAGGATTTGCTAATTGGGTTCCGGTATGGGAAAAAGAGAACATTCCAGAAGTTAAAACAGCAACCCAAACTCCATCCCAAACATTATTAACAAGCTTTACAGAAGTAGAGATAAATGCACGGCAATTAATATTTAAGTATGAAGGAACAAATGCGATCGCGCAACTATTAAACATAGAAAATATTCAATGGCAAGAATTTGAAATTAACTCAAAAGAAGAAAATAAACACTCCCAGAATAGCTTCATCACTGAAACAGAAGTGCAAATTCAAAACCTCTTAAAATCTCATCCAGCCACAATGGAATCATTCTCTCCACAAGACCATTTGTAAGTAGTAGTGCAAAATTAATTTGACATTCCGAAACGCTGAAATCCCTGGGATTACTACTCTTTGAGAAGGCTTCACCAACGTTCCAACTCCTGGGGACAGTATATATTAATTTTGCATAAGCACTTATCCAGTAAGAGGGATTCAAAAAATGTTGAAACCCTCAAGAGGTCAACAGTTAACTCTTTTTTATTGTGTGAAGTTCAGTTTAGTTAAAATTTGGGAAAAATGGGCTAAGAGAAAAATTAGAAGATAGAATGTTTTTCTCAACTAGGAGAAGGAACCGAAATTTCCATCCAAATTCCCACTCAAATTAGAAATTAACCTTGTTAACTTTTTTGAGTTTGAGCAAATAGCTTCCCATTAAGATTCAAGCTTTTCCGTATAGTATTAAACACAAGTCAAGCATAGATGTACAGCTTGAGCTTTCGCACTCTACACCTAAATACCTCCTACTTCCGACCCCCAGTCAACACTTCCACAACATCAGTATACTGGTTAAACTCAGCTAACATTAAAGCCGTATATCCACCTTGATTACGTAGATCCATATCGGCTCCAGCATCTAATAAAATTTGCGCCAATGGTGCATTACCGTGGGAAGCAGACCACATGAGAGCAGTTGCACCAACCTGGTCTTGGAAATTGACGTTAGCGCCGGATGCTGCTAAATATTTAGCAATGGTAGTATGGTTTTGTTCCGCAGCCAGTAGCAATAAACTCTTACCCTGGGAGTTGCAAAAATTTGGGTCAGCGTGATAATCCAATAATAGCTCGACTATTTCCTCATGCTGTTGGCAAACTGCCAAACTTAATGCCGTCTCCCCCAAATTACTCGCATTGACATCTGCATTTCTTTTGAGTAAAGCTTCCACAATTTGTTTCTGACCTTGCAAAGTTGCTAGGAGTAAGGGGGTATCACCCAACTTATTACGTAGATTCACATTGGCATCGCGATTGAGCAACACCGTCACAAAATCTAAATGTCCTTCCACAGTAGCAATATGTAGTGCCGTATCCCCATCCAGATTTTGGGCATTGACATCTGCCCCATAATTTAATAGGAGAGCTGCGATCGCACTATGTCCTAAAGCCGCAGCAGCCATCAGTGCAGTTTCTTGACTCAAATTGTGTTGATTCACATTTGCTCCACCATTGAGCAATAATTGAACCATTTCCCCATCCCCTGCATCCACAGCCATCATCAAAGGGGTTTCCCCTGTTGCATCAGTGGTATTGACATCCGCACCTGCACCAACTAATAATTCAACAATCGAACGATGACCACCGGCGATCGCTAATCTTAAACTGGTATCGCGATCGCGATCGCAAATATTCACATCCGCTTCAGCTTGCAGCAATACCTCCACAATTCCCCGATTCCCTTTCTGGGATGCCACCATTAAAGCTGTACTCCCATCCTCATTAGTAGCATTCACATCAGCGTGGTTTTGAATTAATAACTTAACCACATCCAGTTTTTGCGCAGCCGCAGCCACCATAAGGGGTGTGATACCATATTGCTGACGACGGAAATTCACATTCGCACCCGCAGCAATCAAAGTACGCACAATTTCCGTATACCCATAATTAGCAGCATACATCAATCCTGTTGTCCCATTCTGTTGTGCCCCATCCGGTGCTGCACCAACAGCCAATAGCGCCTTCACCTTCCCCAAGTTACCACTTTGTGCCGCTAACAGCAGCAACTCATCAGTCGTATTACCAGTCATTCCCATACACAATCACCCATCATCAATAAGCGTAAAGGTAAAGTTCACTATAGGGAAGGGGTCAGCCGACAGAAATGTGGAAAAAAGCGTTGCTGAATTTGTGTATGAATTATAGTTATTTATTTGTATTAAAACCAAAATTATAGTAGAGACGTAGCAATGCTACGTCTCAAATAGTTTTCCCGCCAACCCTATTTTATTGTGACAGTAAAATCGTAATCAATGAAACGATTACATATACACACGTATACATACGTTGAACTTCAAACTACACGCGATATAGCTCCAGTACCCTTGTTTACTTTTAACGCTAAGATACTACTTTTAGGTTAATACTGAGTATTTTATGTCCATCAATTTTTTTTGATGCAAGATGTGATTTTCCCGACCTTGTTTGGTCAGGGTTGGGAATTTAGGATATAATTAGGAGCAGTCCTCTCCCTGAAAATGTAGAGTTAATGGGAAAATCAAAATAAAATAAACCTTGTTGCGCGGACGAACTACCTGTAGAACACAATTATGTTTGATGCATTAGCTGACCGTTTAGAATCTGCCTGGAAAAAACTGCGGGGACAGGATAAAATCTCCCAATCAAATATTCAAGATGCCCTGCGAGAAGTGCGCCGTGCCTTGCTAGAAGCAGATGTAAACCTTCAGGTAGTTAAGGATTTTATTACCGAAGTTGAAACCAAGGCAATGGGGGCTGAGGTAATTAGTGGTGTTCGCCCCGCCCAACAGTTTATTAAAATAGTTCATGATGAACTTGTCAAAGTTATGGGGGAAGAAAATGTTCCCCTCGCTCACTCCGCAACTGCACCCACAGTCGTCCTGATGGCGGGATTGCAAGGTACAGGTAAAACCACCGCCACTGCAAAATTGGCTCTACATCTGCGCAAACTGGAACGTTCCTGTATGATGGTTGCTACTGACGTGTATCGTCCTGCTGCCATCGACCAGTTAATTACCCTCGGTAAACAAATTGACGTACCCGTATTTGAGTTAGGTAGTGATGCTAACCCAGTGGAAATCGCCCGTCAAGGGGTAGAACGGGCTAGGACGGAAGGAATAGATACGGTTATTATTGATACCGCCGGACGCTTGCAAATCGATGACAGCATGATGGCGGAATTGGCTCGTATCAAGGAAACCGTGCAACCCGATGAAACCCTGCTGGTCGTCGATGCCATGACCGGTCAAGAAGCAGCCAATTTAACCCGCACTTTCCACGAACAAATTGGGATTACCGGAGCAATCCTGACGAAAATGGACGGTGATAGCCGAGGTGGTGCAGCCTTGTCTGTACGGCGAATTTCCGGACAACCAATCAAGTTTATCGGGGTAGGGGAAAAAGTTGAAGCACTGCAACCATTCTACCCAGAACGGATGGCTTCGCGGATTTTGGGGATGGGTGATGTACTCACCCTAGTAGAAAAAGCCCAGGAAGAGATCGATTTGGCAGACGCGGAAAAAATGCAGGAAAAAATCCTGTCTGCCAAGTTTGATTTTACCGACTTCCTCAAACAGTTACGCCTACTAAAAAATATGGGTTCCCTGGGTGGGATTATGAAACTCATCCCTGGAATGGGTAAACTTTCTGACGACCAACTGCGTCAGGGGGAAACCCAACTCAAACGCTGCGAAGCCATGATTAATTCCATGACCCCCCAGGAACGACGGGACCCCGATTTACTTGCAAGTTCCCCCAGTCGTCGTCGTCGTGTCGCTAAAGGTTCAGGTTACAAAGAACCCGATGTGAGTAAACTAGTGAGCGACTTTCAACGAATGCGTAGCTTAATGCAACAAATGGGACAAGGGAACTTTCCGGGTATGCCGGGAGGTGGAGGAATGTTCGGTGGTGGTGGGGGAATGTTTGGTGGTGGAAACCGTCAGACATCTCCGGGTTGGCGAGGATATCCTGGAGGTGGGAATCCCGGTGGCAAAAAATCCAAACCGAAAAAAGATAAGAAGAAAAAGGGTTTTGGTCAACTTTAATTCTTGCATCCCAGGATGAAAATGGTGCTTCGATTACGTGGCAGAATCGGGGTGTAATTTATGACGTAGAGACATAGTATTGCTACGTCTCTACATGATTGTTGGTAAGATGGGGGTGGCTGAATTTAGGAGGTGGAATATGACCATCGTTAACAAGCCTGATATTTTCATTCCCTATTTAGAAAGCGGCGATCGCTTAACTCGATTTGAGTTTGAACGTCGCTACATGGCTATGCCTAACTTGAAAAAGGCTGAATTAATTGATTGAAGGAGTTGTTTACGTGGCTTCACCCCGAAGATATCGTCAACACGGAAAACCCCATAGTCGGATATTGGTTGGTTGGCGGTTTACGAGGCGGCAACACCGGGTTAGGAGTTAGACTATTTTTCAGCAACACCCAATTATTGTAACTTTACACAGTCAATAAGTGAGCTTTTTGTTTACATGGTTAATGTTTGAAGGTCAACTATCAACTTTCAACAAACCAAAAGGTATATCAGCGTGCCTGTTAAGATACTAATACACTACATAGGTGTATTGGGACGTAATAACCACACGGTTTCAACACCCAAAAATACATCTGCACCTTCATGACGCACTAATGCAGGGTGGGAACTCGCTTGAGCGAAGGAAACAGTTCCATCGGTAGCAAATTCATTAGAGACGCAAACACGGGTGTGTCCACCATTAATCACCGTATCACCGGGATAGCCAACCATGACAAATTCCCCTGGTTTCACCTGCGCTAGTAACTGACGGATTCGTTGTAATTGTTGGTCTTGGTTAGGAATGGATGTGACTTTGACTTCATCAACCAGTTTAAAACGGACGGGATTACCATGACTTGCTGCATAGCGATCGCTCCATTTGTACCATTGATTAGCATTGGCATATTCACCTCTATTACTATTATTGTTCCGATAGTAAGGAGGTTCAAACCCACCTTTACGTAAAACATTACCACCAAATAAATTACATTTAAACACATTACGCAACACACCGATGGGTACACCGACAGGTGCGTTATGTCTAGGGTCAAGATTTACCCAAGGTTCTGAGAAATCATAATTTTTGGCCAATTCTGGTGTACACAGTTCATTCGCTGCACTCACAATATCTTGTAAAGTCGCTTGGGTAATTCCTGGTACACGGGTTCTGCGTAATTCCCGGTCTAAAGCCTGAGCAGTTTTTTGACCAACTTTACCATCAACAACCAATCCGTTCTGACGTTGAAATTCTCTCACGGCTTTGACGGTTTCATTACCATAGTCACCGTCTGCACCAAATTCTAACAACATGTAACTCAAATTTTTTGTCCGACTTGCTAAAGCGATTAAAGCCTTTTGTACTGCTAATACAGAAGGATGTTTCCGTCCTGCATCCGGAAGTAACACCCGTCCTGCTAATAAATCAGCTTCACTGCTGAGATTTGCGATCGCGGTTCCGACACGGACTCGGCTACCGAGACTTTGAAGTAGTTGATTTAACCAACTACCGACACCTGCTTCTAGGGTATCAACATAGCGGGTAGCAATCATCTCTGCATCTAGACGGTTATTGCTAAGTCTTTCTAATTGAGCCATTTCCCCGCAGTTGAAGCGAGCATTTTTGACTAAAGATTGAACAGTGGTGGAAAGAACTGGCATATTACGCTCCGATTGTAAAGTGTGAAATTAAGTAATCTATGTAACTAGCTACAATCGGCTGGGGTATGATTTCGCAAAAGAGAATATAGGAATCCGGTTTGGTTTTTGAATCCATCTATTGGGGTGAGGGAGTAGGGAGTAGTGAGTAGAAATTGTACTGAGTTTTGTTCAATATTCAAATAGGAGTCCTATAGTTCTTTCGTGATGTGGAAATTTAGAGAATAGATTAAATGAACTGTGTACACCAGAACCGTAGATACGCGTAGCGCAGCTTCTCTTTGAGATGAAAGTAGTTTTTTTCCTACTCCCTATTCCCCACAATTAAAAACGATAGGCTAAAAATGGGATGAGCATTTCCGCACGACTTAAACCTCCATGTAAACCAGCATTCACATTTTTCCTATCCTCCAGGGACACAGGTGGGAACGAATGAAAACAACTCCATTCGTCGCGGGGAAATACAATTAAATCACCAATGCGATCGCGGGAATAAGGGGGAATGTCTGCTAGTCCAAATAAACCTAGTTGACAAGCGGTGTCCGTGGAAATCACCATAAAATCATCATCCAGGTAATTTTCAATATAGTTAATTACCTGAGCTTCGCGATGGTGTTTCACGTGTAGGTATCGAGCTTGACTGCTTCCAGTCGGAGGAACAAACAAATGGTCGGTGATACCTGGATGGTCATTTAACCAGAGAATTTGCTCCTTGTTTGTCACCCGTTGTCCGTGGTCGGCAATTAAAATTAATACGGTATCCTCACGACCTTGGAGTGGTTGCAAAATTTCCCGTTCCAAAGCAAAATCAATCCCAATGATTTCGGCTCGGTAGTGAGGACTTAAGGGAGCGTGTCGATGGGCACTAGCATCAACATTAGGTACGTACATATAGGTAAAACTTTTCGGACCAACCTGGGTAGAAATGCGTTCAGCCGAAGGCTTTACGCCAAGCGTATCCCGTAGTTGGACAAACCCCTGTTGTGGTGTCAAGTAACCATGAAAACCATCTTTCCCTGCTTTACTACCAACACTGGTATAACGGCTAATACTAGATTGCTTGAAGGCATGGTAATTCACAATTTCCGTATTTACCCCTGTCTGTTCTAAACGCAGATAAATATTTGGCACAGGGACAAATGTATCGGGGTTGAGTTGGGTATCTAACAAAGGTGCATTAGTCGGTGATATTTTTGGTCGCCAAGCAATAAAATCCACAATGCTACCTAGTTCCCGGAGATACATGCTAGTAGCTAAAATTCCATGTTGAGCCGGACTCGTAGCTGTTGCCGCCGAAGTCAGAGCCACCGTAGTTGTACTGGGAAATACGGAAGTAATAGGCATAAAAAATGCCTGGGGACTAGAGCAGGCTTGAGCAAGATTAGGTGTATCCCCATTTGCGATTAAATCCTGGAGCTGGTCGTACCCCAAACCATCCAAAATCAGAAAAATCACATGATTAATTGCTCCAGCATTTAACCACTGTTCCCAAGCCTTAGTCACCAACTCATCACCCAGTAGTTGTGGTTGAAGGGGAGGTAAGGTGGTAGCAGCAAACCCATCTTTATCAGCCCCTAGCCATTGTAAAATCAAAGCCGGAACATTTGCCAAACCCAATCCATCGTAACTCGGACGGATGCGTGTTCGTTTAAAACCTTGAGTCCATTGCTGTCTTGCGATTAAACTGGCTTCAGCACGGGAAAGTATACCAGGCATATTTTTGTTATTAACCCAATATCCCTATTCTAGAATATTGCCACAAGTTTCTTTCCTCAACTCCCAACCCCAAAAAATACCTAGTCTCAAATAGTCATCGAGGATTCCCCATCGAATTCAAGTTGATTTAACAGACTTTTCAAATCTTCCACCAATAATTCATCTGCATACAAGGAGAAATTACTGACTTGATTTTGATGATATTTTCGAGTTGACTGACTGCTTTGATCAATTTCATCAACATCAAATAATGATAGTTGTGCTAATTTTGTTCTACACTCCTGCTTACTAGTTTTATTTGTATTCACGAAATCACCCATTGGCTGACAACCATCAGAGAAACGTCTTAAAGTTGTGGCGATCGCTTCCAAGCTATTATCAATTAATTCCAATCCATTTACGTTTTAATTCGGAAGCTTTTAATATTAAGCAATATCTGGATAATATTCCCCACTAACTAATGTTATCCAATTATGTGCATCTTGCTGATAATCTGCAAAGGATTTAATTTGACTGGGCATGAATAAATATAATTAACTTGAATCAGAAATATCCTCATGATAAATTACAGGTAAAATCACAGTAAAAGTAGTTCCAATTCCAACTTGACTCCAAACGGAAATTTCACCCCGATGAGCGTCAACACATTTCTTCACAATTGCTAATCCTAAACCTGTTCCAGTAATTTTCCCTACGTTATCAGCACGATGAAAGGGTTGGAAAATACGGGGTAAATCGGCTTGAGGAATGCCAATTCCAGAGTCTTGAATTTGGATGATTACACGATTTTTCTGATTCAATAACTCCCAGTTAATTTGACTGGGAGGAAGGGAATATTTAATCGCATTATTCAGTAAATTTCCAATAATATGTCTGAGTAAGGTTTCATCCCATAATGCACCTTGATGAAATTCGCCACAGATTTTTAATAAAATTTTTATATTATTTTCTGCTGCTAATAGCCGATATTCTTCTAATAGCTGGTGACAAAACTGCTTTAAGTCAATTACCTCCAAATCACAGGGTATTTTCCCCGTATCTGCTTTGCCAATGAAAGAAGCCTCATCTAATAATTGTGCCATTGATTTAATCGCCGATCGGATTAATTGATAATGAGATTGTTTTTTCTCTGGAGAAACTTTCCCATCGCTATTTTGTAATAACCCCGCAGCTAATAAAATTGTGTTTAAAGGATTACGAATATCATGGGACAGCATCGAGACAAATTCCGATTTAAATTGATTAATCTCTCGTGCTTTGAGCAATTCGCTTGTCCTTTCTTCCACACAAGTTTCTAGGGATTTGTTCAGAGCGCGTAGATGTTCGAGAGCATGTTTGCGCTCAATCGCATATCGTAGCGATCGCAATAACAACACACCGTTTTCTTGATGAATTTCTCGCTTAACTAGGTAATCTTGCGCTCCTTGACGTACTGCTTCTACCGCTAAATCATCATCATTGGTATTAGTTAGCACCACAATCGGAATACTGGGAGCTAGGTGCATTAAAGGAGGTAGGGAATTTAACCCTGTGCTGTCAGGTAAGGTTAAATCCAACAAAATCACATCAAAGGGACAAACCATACCCTGAATTTGTAATTGCATCAAATGTTGCAGTGCATCACCTAAACGTTGGCAGTGTAGCAAACTTATCTCGTAGGTGGGTGATGCTGTCAACAATTCCCTGAATAACCTTGCTTCTGCCAAGTTATCCTCTATTAATAGGATTTTGACTAAAGTTACCATAATCGAGAGGGAGTGGGAGTTGGGAATGGAGAGGGGATCAAAGGAGAGAGGGAGAAGGGAAGCGGGGGAGACCGGATACTAATACATCTCTAAGTATCTTAAGTGTGATGAAAGTTTCTTCTCCCCTGGGTTCCCAGTTGTCCTATTCCAGGGGTAAAGTTACTGTTGATAACCAAAAATCCTCGATCCCTTTGACGATTTGAAAGAGTTCGCTGAGGTTGCGAGATTTAGTGATGTAGCAATTGACGTGGAGGTCATAGCTATGAAAAATATCTTCTTCATTCCGGGAAGTAGTCAGTACAACTACGGGTATTCTCCGGAGGTTGGGGTCAGCTTTGATTTCTGCTAAGACTTCTCTGCCATCTTTTTTCGGTAAATTCAGGTCAAGTAAGATGAGGTCTGGTCGAGGTGCGTTTTCATACTCCCCTTCCCGACGCAGGTAAGCCATCGCATCCATACCGTCGCGAACTGTCACCACTTCATGAGGAAGGGAACTATGTTTCAGCGCTTCGAGAATCAGACGAATATCGGCTTTATTATCCTCGACCAAAAATATTTGCCTTGACTTTACGTCGTTTGACTCGTTCACGTTCGCTTCCTCCCAATGGAAGTGTAAAGTAGAAAGTAGCACCTTCCCCTGGTTGGGATTCGACCCAAATTCTTCCTCGATGACATTCAATAATTTTTTTACAAATCGCTAAACCCATACCCGTGCCATGATATTCGTCACGGGTATGTAAACGTTGGAAGATGACGAAAATGCGATCGCTAAATTTGGGATCTAATCCAATTCCGTTATCGCTCACAGAAAACAACCATTCTTCTTCTAGTCGAGTTGCATCGATATGAATCACTGGTGGTTTGTCGCTGCGGAATTTAATCGCATTACCCACTAGGTTTTGAAATAGTTGCATAATCTGTGTACTATCTGCCATGACTGTTGGTAAATCGTCATGGGTAATAGTTGCTTTGGTTTCGTTAATGCGTTGACGTAAATTCCCTAATGCTCGCTCTAAAGCTAGATTAACATCTGTTAGTTGAAATTCCACAGCTTGCATATCAACTTTGGAATATGCTAACACATCATCAATTAAGGTTTGCATTAAGCTGACACCTTCCACAACATAACTGATGAACTCGTTTGCATCTTCATCCAGTTGATTTTGATAACGCATTTCCAACAGTTGTACATAGTTAGCAACCTGATTTAATGGTTCTTGTAAATCATGGGAAGCAACATAGGCAAATTTTTTCAATTCGGCGTTAGAAAGTTCTAAATCATGAGCTAACTGGGCTAATTCATCGGCTTGTTTCAGCACAATATTCACAATCGCTTTGCGCAATTCTAATGCTGCTTTTATCTCTACATACTTCCAATTTAAAGAGGTTAATTGGACGGTTTCTTTCCACAGTTCAAAGGATTTACGTGGACGTAAACGTAGATTACCATCACTTTGTGTTAAAGCAAAAGCATTATTGGGATCACCACCCCAATTAACGGTTTGGATGACCTCTGGACGGAACCACAGCACGTAATTTCGCTTGGATATCGGTATCGCTAATAGTCCACTGGCTACATGTTTATATTTTTCCGCATCCGGATAAATCTTGGGTAGGGAATCTGTATAAAACACCTCCTCATTCACGTTTGAGCGTAGCCATTGCAGCAAGTAATTTAAATCCTCTTCGCTAGGTGTTTTTCCTATCAAAGTATAATTACCAGCAAAACAAATTGCCGCACCTTGTGCATTAACTAAATCTAATATATTTGGTTGATCAACTTGGACTAAGCCATCAATAAAGTTTTCCTCCTGGGACATTTGTTCAACTAATGCAGATTGAACATGAGCTAATTGCATTCGATAATCGTAATCTTCTGTTTCTTCCCTTGCGGAAATTTCTGCAAATACCACCCTCCCTAAAAATTCACAGGCTTTTCGCAATTCATAGGATACATATTTTGGTGTTTGATGATGACAAGCGATTAATCCCCACAATTTACCTTCCTTAATCAGGGAGATTGTTAAGGATGCACCCACACCCATATTGTGCAAATATTCAATATGACAGGGAGATGCACTCCGCAAAATAGAGTTAGTTAAATCTGTCGCCGTTTTGCTAACTGGATTGATTGCTGGAATAATTTTGACTGGCTCTACATGGGTATTGGGAATAATCCGAATCCAATTTGAGGTAAATAGTTTGCGAGCAGGTTTAGGAATATCTGATTCGGGATAATGTAAACCTAAATAGGATTCTAAATGACTCAGTTTTTCTTCCCCAATTACGGAACCATGTCCATCTTCATCAAATTTATAAAGCATTACCCGATCAAATCCAGTAATCTTGCGCACCTCTTGCACAATGATTTGACAAAAATCGTGGTTACTACTATTAGCTGAAAGCTGGTTAATCGAAGCTCTAGCTAGGTGATAAAAACTTAAAAAAGGAATACTTTCCTGTGATAATGCTGGTTCCAGTTCTAAAACTAAAAATCCCTCTTGATTACGATGGAAAACCGCATCAAACACACTATAATCATCACCAGATTTACGAATCCAGACCTTACTAGGATTAATAAAATCCAGACTTTCTGCGGTTAAACCCTGTTGAATTTGCCCGATTTGATAGGTATCCAGTAAGTCCTCTAGTTTCATTCCTAATACCGCTTCCGGTGCAATCCCAAAATGAGTCTGGACGTTACTACTAACTTGTAAAATGGTTAATTCCGGTTCTTGCAATACCAAAAGTACACCGTGTGGTTGAATTTCATCGTAAAGATGGATTGGTGCATCTTTGAGTTGCATCCATTCCCGGTTTTCCTGCTGTAAAATACTGGTCATTGATTGTACTCCTGCAATATTCAGGATGATTGGGGATTTGAGGTAAATTCAAATAATATTTATTAGCCTTAATGTGCTGCCTTCACTACAAATGAAAGTCTGCCTGTAAGTAGAAAAAAATTCCTATCTCATCGTTTACTCAGTCAATCAGTGAGCTTTTTTAGATAGCTAATCCTTAAAGACCATCTGTCATCTGCTAACTGTCAACAAACTCAGTCTAAAAGTATATCTATTTAATTTATACTCACGCCTCGTATTCTAACAACAGGTTATAGGAAAAACAGATAATAAATGTGAAAATACTTAGACTCATACCCCTCGCTTTGTTTAAGAAATAAGTTATTAAGTAACAATAGTTTAATAAAAAATAAAATTTACTCGTGAGGAGGGAGTGGGAGAGTACAAACGCGATATGTCGCGTCTGTAGGAGAGTTGGGAGTAGAAAAAACTTTCATTAATTTTGGTGTCAGCATTATATGTTTACTACTCCCTATTTTCTAGATATTGATGATTAAGTATAAATCTAGATTTCCAGTCGATATTGAGTATTGATGAGAATTTTCTCATGGAAAATTCATCAAATTTTCATGCTGCTCTGTAAGGATATATACCAGCAAACACATAGGCTGTTTTGCGGAAATTATTTCCTGAGATAGAGGTTATCACCATGCGAGTTTGCGTTATCGGTACGGGATATGTTGGCTTGGTTACAGGTGCTTGTCTCGCAAAAATTGGACACCATGTCATCTGTATTGATAATAATGCAGAAAAGGTGGCACTAATGCAATCTGGAAGGTCTCCAATTTTTGAACCTGGTTTAGATGAAATTATGCAGTCGGGGATGGAAGCAGGAAGATTGCAGTTTAGTACTGATTTGGCTGCGGGTGTTGCGCATGGTGATATCCTATTCATTGCGGTAGGTACTCCGGCGCTACCAACTGGGGAAAGTGATACTCAGTATGTAGAAGCGGTAGCACGGGGTATTGGTTCCCATTTGAATGGGGGATATAAAGTTATTGTGAACAAGTCCACCGTTCCCATTGGTTCTGGTGATTGGGTTCGCAGGATTGTGTTGGATGGAGTCGCGGAACGTCAGGAGAGGATTACTGGATTTGATGTGGTGAGTAATCCAGAGTTTTTACGGGAAGGTTCCGCTGTCTATGATACTTTCAATCCCGACAGAATTGTTTTGGGAAGTAATAGCCATAGAGCGATCGCAATGATGAAGGATTTGTATGCACCGATTGTGAATCGAGAGTTTGCGGAGGATAAATTTTTACCTGCGGTTCCAGTGGTGGTGACAGATATTACATCTGCAGAGATGATTAAGTATGCAGCTAATGCTTTTTTAGCGACGAAGATTAGTTTTATTAACGAAGTTGCTAATATCTGTGACAGAGTGGGTGCAGATGTAACTCAGGTAGCGACAGGAATCGGTTTAGATTCACGGATAGGGAATAAATTTTTGCAAGCAGGGATTGGTTGGGGTGGTTCCTGTTTTCCTAAGGATGTGTCTGCATTGATTCACACTGCTAGGGATTATGGTTATGAAACACGGTTGTTAAATGCAGCAGTTGCAACTAATCAAACTCAGCGTTTAGTTGCGTTAGAGAAATTGCAGCAGGTATTAAAGATTCTTAAGGGTAAAACTATTGGTTTATTGGGATTAACTTTTAAACCTGATACTGATGATTTGCGGGATGCTCCTGCGTTGGATTTAATTACGAATTTGACCCGTTTAGGTGCAAAGGTCAAAGGTTATGACCCAATTATTTCCTCAAGAATTTTCCATCCTCATCTTGCTCAATTGACTTTAGCAAATAATCCGGAGGAATTAGCTGAAAATTGTGACGCTTTGGTGTTAGTTACGGATTGGCAAATCTTCCGAGAATTTGATTATCATCGACTTGCAAGTTTAATGGTGACACCGATTATTGTGGATGGAAGAAATTTCTTGAATCCACAAATTTTGGCAGAAGCAGGTTTTTGTTATATTGGTATTGGTCGTCCTAGTTGCGGTTATGTTGGGGTGACAAATCAAATCATGACGAAAAATATAAATCAATTTCCTGTTTTAGAAAAAGTTTGAATCACCCCTCCTAGAAGATTCAAGGGAAAGAATAGATATTTTCTCAATATTCCCAGTATGGTTGACTTAGCGTTATACAGTAAACAGTTGAAAAAGGAGTTTTAAGTGAGTCTAGGAAACTGAATCTTAAAACCTGTAATTTGCTGTATATCTCTAACCATAGATATATCAAAAGGAGGGATTATCTCAGCAGGTCTATTCCCTGGGAATCATTCCAAAGCCTTCAGAAATTGGTAGCTAATTCCTGTCTGTAAGACTAGTTTAGAATTTCAAACCTCAAATTATCAAGATTGGAGTTTTTTCATGATTAGACTGATGGTATATTCCCATGACGCATTCGGTCTTGGTAATATTCGCAGAATGTTAGCGATATGTGAACATCTACTCCAGGAAATTCCTGAACTTTCGATTTTATTACTATCAGGTTCACCGATGTTGCAGGGATTTCGCTTACCTCCAGGACTGGATTATATTAAACTTCCCTGCGTAAATCGTGGGGAGATGGGGGAAGTGAGTGCAAAGTATTTGGGGATGGATGTAGAGGATGTGATTAGATTGCGATCGCACATCATTCTCTCATCTGCCATTAATTTTCAACCGGATTTATTTTTGGTAGATAAAAAAGCCTACGGAATCAAGGATGAGTTGTTTCCTACGGTGCGCTATCTACATAAAAGTCTTCCTAATACGAAGTTAGTATTATTATTTCGCGATATTCTAGATACTCCCGAAAAAACAATTCGTGAATGGCAAAAAAACAATTATTACCAAGCCATTGATGATGATTATGATTTATTATTAGTAGTGGGAACTCAGGACATATTTGATTTTAATCAAGAATATCAACTTCCTGCCAAAATAGCTGAAAAAGTCAGATTTTGCGGTTATATTCGTCGTCCGTCAGGTCGCAAAAGGCGAGAAATAATTCATCAAGAATTACAAGTACAATCAACAGAAAAGCTAATCCTGGTTACTCCCGGTGGAGGAGAGGATGGTTATCAGTTAATCCATACTTATTTACAAGCTCTAGAAATATTACCAAAAAATCATAACCTCAAAAGTTTAATTATCTGTGGTCCAGAAATGCCATTACACCATAAACAAGCACTGGAACAGATTGCGGTGAACAATCTCCAGGTCATTATGGGGGAATTTACCGATGATTTAATGAGTTATATCCAAGCGGCAGATGCGGTAGTAGCGATGGGTGGTTATAATACAATCTGTGAGATTTTATCTGCGAAAACACCAGCAATTATTATTCCCCGTTTCAAACCTTCCCAGGAACAATTAATTCGCACTTTTCGGATGGAAAAACAGGGTTTATTACAAGCTATACATCCCGATGATTTTACTCCTGAGACCTTGATCCATGAGTTAACTCATCTTGCCAATCAGTTGTTATCGATTCGTTTGCCGCAGCGCCAGCGCACAACGATCAATATCGGCAAGAT
>CALJJQ010000067.1 GCA_937973965.1 uncultured Calothrix sp.
TTTTTGGCATCATGTCAAGGTTTAAATTGGCTAATGGTTTTGATGATTACCTACCCTGTTGGGATTGGTTATTTGTGACGCAAGCACTATGGAAATCCTACTTGAATGTTTAGCACAACTCACTACTGCCTGACCATTATAGGTGGATAGAGCTTTGCTAGACTTGCACCAAGAAAAATTTATAACTGCTACACTATCAGTATCCTAAAAAAAAGAAGCTAACTTAATTAGCTTCCCACTGAGTTGTTGATTGTTTGCAAGGTGTAGAGGAACCCTGATATTCAGAACCCAAGAAAATATTGCTGCTACACTTTAGTTATATTCACCCATTGATGATAATTAATTTTGTTGTAGATTTTTCCCTAAATTTTATCTGGCTCAATCATCTTGAATTTAGAAGATGGAGATGCAGACTTAGCTTGCCAACTAATTGCGTTTTGATTTGTTTTTAAATAATTGAGCTTAGATGACTAATTTATGGATATTTTCAACTCTATCAATATCAATCAATGTCCTATAAGATGAATGCTAAACCACCACATGTTGCTACAATTATTCTCTTGATAATTACATTTTATGAGATTGTTTAATTTAATTTATGTGTTCAATTTATTTCACTCCTTCCTTAAATATGCAAGTAACTGTAGATTTCACTGACCTTGTTATATCTAATTTATAAACTAAAACTACAATCGCCTTGCCAATTTGGCAGTTGTTTGACTAAATAAGTATAAATTTAATCGACAAAAATAGTGGATTTGTGATTAATTTAACTTACCAATTATTTAATATTTTTGTAAACCGGTGTCTGCTGTAACAGTATTAGTCATAACAAATATAACCCAGCAGAATTCAATCATACCGTATACGGTCATGTCAATTGAAATGGTGTGCCGCATTTACCTGTAATCTGCTGTAGAGGATATTTAAAATTCTGAAATAAACAATATAAAAAAATACCTTGTAGTCATTTATGTGACTACAAGGTTACTCATAAGAAACTCTATCAACTATCAATCATTATCAGGTCGATTTCTACAAAGCCTAGTTAAATTCACAGAATTTTAAGCAAGTATCTCTGGGGGTATCTGTCGATAAATCTGGTTTTAATGGCTGTGTTTCCGTGATTTGTACAGATAGCCAATCTTCTAAACTGCCACCACGAATATCTGTGTTTTGTTTGCCAACTACTTCTAAATAGGCTAAATCTGTAATTTTGCCTAAACAGCTATTTGCTGATTTTGTGACGGCATGTTTATTTGTATTTATTTTGTCGTCAATCGGCGAATTTGCTTTTTTACCCTTGGTCGAATTTTCTTTGAGTAAGCGATTATAAGTTCTGTAGGGAATATAATGTAAAGGGTTATACCCGGCAAAGCGTAGCATTAAAACACAAGCCCAGGAATATTTACCAGCTAGAATCGCTTCTACAACTTGGTCAAATTGCTCGTGGTTCATGTTTTTCTCCAAGCGGCTACTCATACCAGGAATGTCTTGATTCATAGTTAAGTTGTGATAATTAAATAAACAAATCTGTTGAGAAAATTTGTGACTGTTGTGACTTTTTGGAATGCTTAGTTGATAGGAATGGTTGGTGGTGTGTGGATATTATCCCAAAAAATATCGATTACGCGCTTTTTTTCAATTATGCGTGCTGGTGTTGTTGAAGTTTTAGAAATGGCAATTTTAATGGGATTACTTGGCTGATGTTGATAATTCTGCGGATGGGAAGGAATTTCTACCATGAAATCGTCTGCTGCGATCGCGTAGCTCGTTCCAATTATTTTTCCTGTAATCAACTGGGTGCTGTTTGTCGATTCTAGGGATATTTCAACAGTATCGCCTGTTTTCAGTTGATGGATTGCGGATGCTGGTAATTGACTCATCTGCACTAATTTTTTTTTCCTGATCCCGATAGTGATGGCTAAGAACGGATTCGGAAAGTACTGGTGTATTAATACCCCGAAAAACTTCCCATGCTGTTGCTGGAATTGTTTGCAATAAGGTTGTTGCAACTTTGGCATTTACCTGTAGGTAAACCAAAGTTTGGCTTAATGTTTGCATCTGCTCCAGAAGCTTGTCTATTTCTGGTGTTGGTGCAAATTGATGAGTATCTAATTTTGATTGGCTACTAGTTTGGGGGTTGGAAATCTTAAATCCCTGGAGTTGCACAAATCTCGCTTGGACGTGACTAATCTGTTCTATCCTCCAACTCCATAACCAAGTCAACACAATTGCAAAGATGATGACGCTACCGAGTAAGAACATCCTCGCTAATACCGATGGAGGTTTTTCCAACATTCTTTGCAAAGATGCTGACGGGTTTCCAGAAGCAGATAATTTCGGTGTATCTCCCCAAAATATGGTCTGGGGATTTGTCCCGATACTATTTCCACCCACAGAATTTATCGGAATTGCAGATGCGATGTTTTGTGATGTTGACCTGATGATTCGTTTCATGAGTTAACCTTTGTTTTAATTCCTAAAGGATGACACTATGTGGATTTTTCTGTACCCAAAGTCTGATTCTCAACGCAAGCAAATAATCGCTTGTTCCATAGTTCTCTCCCAATGGTGAAATCAGTTACAAAAACTCCAGTGCCTTGTGATGATGTTCTTAAATCTCGTAATTCCAGAAAATTTTTTACTGTGGATATGGTGGCTACTCAAGCCTGACCATTTTGGGAAATTGAATTTGATAATTACTGATATTACTAGGATTTTTTATGTTTATCTATTGTTGTTATCAACTCAACTTCTTTATCACACCCTCAACTTATTTAAGTATATTCTTTGCTCACTATCATCATAATTTAAAATCTTACTCATTTTTGCTCAGTATTTATCACTCAAGATTTATTATTTACTGATTTCTAACTGGACTGCCCCTGAGTTATTTATTGTCTTGCCATTTTGGCATTTCCCTATGTTCAATTTACTGAATTCGTTTTTATATTTACTTAGGTAATGTGCAACTTTACGTTTTGTCCCTTAAGTGTAATCTAGGGGGTTCTGCCCCTCAGTATTACTATTTTTGTTTCTGTAATTTTATAAAGTTACCAATAAATTTTAGCATCATTTTTGGGATATATCTAGGATTATAGACGATTTTATCTATATTATATAAAGATATTTTATTTACAGATATTGGAGTTGGACAAAATTTTATAAACTTTCATTTGCCTCAACTAAGTGATAGTGATTCTGTGCCAAAAGTCCACCGTATTTGTGACGACTCTTGTCAAGAATACTGTGAAAATATTGTATTTTTTTAATGAAAAGTAGACCGTATACCCATATACATTGTGTCCCGAAAAACCTAGAGGTTGATATTTATCTTAGTAATTTATAGTCTTAATGAATTTAGTAAATACCCCTCGTACAAATGCGTATTCTATGGCTACATGAAAGAGGAAAATGTTCATAATTAACATTGCCAGTTTATGAGTTTTTAATTTACTCTCAATATTTGTACGGGAAGGAATAGGTAATAGAGATTAGGGAGTAGGAATGAGCTATTTAGACGCTTGGCGCTATAATTTATTTGGCTTCACCGAACCTCCGAACGGTTGTGTCCAAAAGTATAGACGCGTGGTGTCTTGCTGTAAGCTGGAACGAATTAGAAATTGAGACATTGCCGGGATAAATTAGCATACAAGCCATTGTGGTTGATGAGTTCTGCGTGGGTTCCGGATTCCACCACCATCCCTCGGTCGAGAATGAGAATTTGATCTGTATGTTGTAGGGTTGTTGGACGATTAGTCACAATTAGTGTGGTGCGGACATGGGTATGATGCCAGATATTTTGGAGTATTTGTTGTTCTGTTTCCGGTGTCAGAGCTGTGGTTGCTTGGTCTAAAATGAAAATATGGGGATTACGAATCAATGCTCTAGCGATCGCAATTTGTTGACGTACTGATGTTGCTAACATCCTTCCCCGTGGACCGATTTGGGTTTGATATCCCAAGGGGAGGTTTGTGATCAATTCATGGATACCAGCGAGTTTAGCGGCAAAAACCACCTGTTCTAAATCCACTTCGCGATTGAAAACGCTGATATTTTCGTAGACGGTTCCGGAAAACAAAAAGCAATCTTGGGAAACTATGCCCATTTGTTTACGTAGCTGATGGGGACTAATTTGACTAATCTTGTGACCATCAATAAAAATTTGCCCTTCACTCGGTTGATATAATCCAGCTAATAAATTTACTAAGGTACTTTTCCCAGAACCAGGTGTTCCCACAATCCCGATTTTTTGACCAGGAAGTATATGCAAACTTATATTTTGCAGCACATAGCGGGTTTGGTCGTGGGTATAGCGAAAACAAACCTGATGGAGACAAATCTCCCCTCGTAAGGGAGATGGTTGATTTTGGTCTGGGGGAGACCGTTCTTCTAAGGGGGTGGCTAAAATATCATCTAGCCTTTCAATCGCCACTAATACCTCCGGAATGCGATCGCGTAGTTCTAATAATGCAAATATGGGATTGATGACATTGTGAATCAACATATTAAAAGCAATGAATTGCCCCACTGATAATTGATTATTCATGACTAAAATTGCTCCACTCCAAAGAATCGCTGTGTTACCGATGTGATTTATCAGACTATGAATCACTTGGATGATGTTGGCTAATTTTTGACCGCGAAATCTGGCTGTGACTAAATTGGCAAACCGTTCTTCCCACCTCCATCTCACCCACCGTTCGGCTGCTGCTCCTTTGACAGTGGCGATTCCCTTGACGATTTCCACCATAGCCGTATTTTGTTTGGCTGATTCACGGGCAATATCTTGGGATACTTGCTGTAATGAATTACTGGTAAACAGGGTGAGAATGACTATTGGTAATATGAGGGTCAATACCAGTAAAGTTAAGCGTAAATTGTAATAAATCATCAGTAGCAAACAAATTGGTGTCACCACCACATCCAAACCCACTACCAATGCTTGACGAGTTAGGAACAATTGCAGTTTACGGCTCTCTTCAATGCGGGTAATAATATCGGCTGCTTGACGGGAGGTGAAAAATTGCAGTGGTAAACGCAATGTGTGCCGCATGAACCCGCTTAAGGCGCTCAAGTCCATATGATTAGATAGATAATCCAACAAATATTGACGCACCCCCCGCATCATTATTCGCCACATTCCTAGACCCAAAAATCCTAATGCCAAAAAATTCAAGGTATTTAGGACTGGTGATTTCAATAGACGGTCAATCACTACTTGGGTAATTAGGGGTGTGGCTAACCCAAATACTTGCAACAAGATTGAGGCAATTAGTAATTGCAACAACAGCCAACGATAGCGCCAAAACCTCTGCCAGAGAAAATCCACGGATACATTTTGGCTATTTTCACCCGCAACTGCTGCTAATCCTGGGGTGGGGTCGAGGACTAAAGCATATCCTGTCCAATTCCCTAAAAATTCTTCACGACTAATTTTTCTGATGCCAACAGCTGGGTCTGACAGAGTAACATTTTCACCCCGTATATCCCAAACCACAACATAATGAATTCCCTGCCAGTGAGCAATCCAAGGATAGTGATGCCATTCGAGAATGTCTAAACTGACACGAATGGGAAAAGCTTGGTAGCCTAATTTCACCGCTGCATCGGCCATGGCTGGTAGGGATGCTCCGGTGATAGTTGTCTGGGTTAAATTACGTAACCGGTTCAAGCTCAGTCGCTGTCCCCAATACTGGCTTACCATTGCCAGACAAGCAGCACCACAGTCGGAGGAGCTTTGTTGCCGAATTAGGGGGTAATGTTGCCACCAGGGTTTTTGCCATTTTGCTCTGGTCTGATGGCGTAAAAATTCCCTGATGGATTCGCTGGTAACTGCTGATGAATAGGTATCAAGGATGACGGGGATTTCTGCTTCTGTATCCGGGTTCGGCGGGGATACTGATGTATGTTCTAATTCACTGTTGACTAGAGTGGGGTAAGAGGAATTCACTTGGAATTCAGTCGGTTTACCGGTTAAAATTACTTCAATGACGAAGGACGCTGTTGCTGTTAATACTTCCCATGCAAGCAAGGGTAAGCGATAAATGATTACATCTGTCTGGGTTGACCATGTAGGATCGATTTGTTCGGGGTATCCCCAGCTATCTCCAACTTTGAGGGTCGGAGTTGTCATTTCCCCTGCTACTAGCCAATATCTACCGGGGTAGGGGGAAAGGTATGGTTTTAATGGTGTTCCTGGGGGTATGGAAATTGGAGCGATATCTGCAACTATATCTACAAGTTGCTGACTCGAAAAAGTTGATAATAGGGTTTGGGTTTTGAAAAACAGTAACTTTTGTCTGAAGCGGGTCGTACTCTTTAAATATTCACCTAAACTGGGAAATTCCTGTACATATTCTTCCCATTGAGCAAGGGGAATCTGCGCTACTGTCACCTGGGTTGCTGCAATCACTCGATAGGATAAAGACAGACTGCTAAATGCACCATCAATCCCCAATAATTCCCCCGATGCCAACAATTGCACGGAAACTTCCCGACCAGTCACCCTATCCCTAGCCACAACACGTACCTTTCCCTGACAAATTAAATAGATCGATTTGTTTTGATTCCCATTACTGCGAACATCCCCTTGACACTTGAATATCTCATCCCCTAAACTATAGTCCCCCAATTGCCAATTTGAACCTAAATTTGAGAGGTGACTCGTTTCCCCCGCGACCCGTTTTAACAATTTTCGGAATGTCGCGATCGCAATTGGGGAGGGAATTTGCAACTTATGCAAATCACTGGTTGTAGATTGCGCGTTTTTACTTTGTTCTTCTCCCCGAACACGTAATGACGCAAAAGAGTCCATATTTATTTAAGTTTACTTGTCTAATTTTGGGTAACTTTTTTAACAACTAATCAATAACACAAATACAACTGCGATCGCTAACTTTCGCTCATATTTCCATTCCCTTCAAATCTCCGCAAAAATCAAATACGCGCTTTTATTTCCACGAGTTCCTATCTGCTCGACTTCGCGTATCTCCTCAGTACTAATTTGCCATTTTGAAGTTGTAAATAGAACATTTATTTAGCTGCATCCAGTTGCTACTTGCGTCTCTCTCTTGGGTTGCGCATAGCGCATCGATTCCAGAGTTGAAATTTATGACATTACTTTCGTAATTAAATTGTGACTGATATCATCAACAAACTTATCTTATTTTATCAAACTTTTACCAACATTTTAATCTGGACTAGAACAAAACACTAATACCAGGTTGTAAAATACTGAATCAGTAGATAATCTATTGTCACGGCATTTCAAGATTTTTATCAGCCTCACCTGGCTATATAAATTACACCTCCTCTGACTTTTCCGTTAAATTGTTTACTCAGAGAAAAATCACAAAAAAAATAAAACTTCATAAATAATTATGAAGCAGAAAAGCAGATTTTCTCATGGAAAAAATCACCTATGCATACAAGTAGTGACAAGAATCGGTTGCAGAGAATAGTTGCATAGTTCCTGCTCACCTCTCCACAGTGTTGTACAACTAATTGCACAAACTATATTTATGCTGTAATTACACACTCAACTATTTACAGCAAGTAAAAACCCAAATCCGGAATTACCCTAGTACCATGTCAACAAACGGTGACAATTGATTTGAAAGGTAGGTTTAGATCAAAGATTAGGGTTGTACTGAGAAAAACAGATACAATTAGGAAATTATATGTTGGCGATCGCGCTCTAAACTAATCCTAACTAGTCCTAACTAATCCTATTATGTCTAATCAGTATTTTCCAGGTTCCTACCTATCCCCCACTAGCTTTGTCCTCCTGAGTTTCATCCTTACAGGATTAAACTTTCCAGTGGTAGCTCAAACAGCAGACACCAATCAGAGCAACACAATTGGAGAGAACTCTAGTTTTAACCAGGTAAATCAAAACAGTCAACAAGTACCAGTCAACAATAACAACAATAATTCCACCAACCTGAATTATCCCAATATATACCCCCTGAATTATTTACCTAATGCTTTTGTGAATACGGAAAACGACTTTGGATTTAATTTATCGGCCGGAATTAACACCCTAGACCCAGCGAACATTACCATATATTTAGGTTTAATTTATCAACCTGGACGCACTCAAGACCATAAAATGCGGATGATGCGATTACGCAAGGAAACAGAAATATTAGAAACTCAAAAAAAGGCAATGGAAGCGAACTTAATGCTGTTAGAAATTCAAATTCAAGAAGCAAACTATCGATTAGAACAACTAAAAAAAACACCTAATTAAGGCTGAATGAAAAATAGTAAAAACACACTATATCGCATCTCTATATCCTGTAATCTTTTAAGGATATTGTAGTCGCAAAAAGTGTAAACAGATAGGCGTATAGAAGCTCAAAAAACCTCACATATTTTATTTTTGCAGCCAAGCAAAAGCAGAATTGGAATTTTAGGTTAAAATTATTCCCTATAGATATAGAGACGACCTGTCGAGTCATCTCTACGGTAATCGGGAGTAATTGATATAACAACAAATATACTATTTGAAACTAATATAAAGTGGTTTCCCCCACTCCCTATTACCCTTAAATTAAGAAGATAAATAGGTGGGAATTTGATTGTATGTTAGCTTTTGAAATTGGGTTTCTAAATTCGCTCGAATCCATAAATCCTCAACTGACCAAATCCTTAATTGGTGGGTGATTGGGTTAAAATTTTCACCATGATGAGTCACAATTGCATCAAACTTTTTACCTGTAGCACAAATAAATTCAATCGCCGACTCAAAATCTTGAATAGGATTATTTCTTGCTTGCTGGACAATCATTTTATCAATTTTGCAAATTTGAATTTTCTCCCTTAACCAATCCATGATTATAGGCGTCGCACAAGAATTTTGTAGACAACTAATACAAGTATATATTTTTTGCCAACCGATATCAGTCACAAAAAATTGTAATAATGGATTAACACGATCAAATAGTTGGTTAATATCTCCGACAAGTCCATTTCGATTTAATAATGCTTCTATAATCAGGTCGGCATCAATTAATATCCGAATCACTTTTTATCTCCCTGACTTCACACTTTTATAAACGCAATTACTGTAAGGCATTACTTGATTTGCGGCATCTATTTGGATAGTTTTACATACAAATACTGACAATAGTTTTTCGGACGCATATTGCAGATTATTTAAAAAACTTCAATCAGACTTACGTACTCGTGAAAAAGGAATCTTGTTTTGAGACAGCTTACAAGCCTACAGATGTAGGTCGCGTAGTCTTGGACTATAGCTACTACACGTTTACACAAGGACGTGAATCGGTAGTCCGTGCGGTAAGTCCAATCAAGTAAATTTGATTACCTGTTGACAGAATCATCCACCAGTCAAAATTCTCAAAATATTCTTCAGTCCTAGACTTGTACAGGTATATACAAAATCTGAGACGGGAAACCTCAGACCTGGTTCCACGTCTATATATGTCGGAAGGTGGAAGTTTATGCATTTATCTTGTTTCTTGTTATAAACAAGAAGGTGGTATTTAATTTTGAGTCCCCATCAAAACAGGGAAGACTATTCCCAATCTAGAGTCCACCACATTAATTTTCATGGGTGAGAATAAGGTTCGTAGTAGCGCTTTAGCGCTTGATCACAAAGCTTTTCCGGAGCTAAAGCCACAACTACAAACCCCTCATAACCTATCTAGTCTTAAATTTGATTGCAGAGATTGTGAATATTTGCAACGCGAAATAATTTAATTCCGTGAAAGATTAATATCTATTGCAAAGTCGATAGGGCGACAGAAATGCAGTATACATTAGACAACAAGATATATTGATGGGGTAGGTGGTTCGCTCGTAAATGTGATTTTTCATAGACACATGATTTTGATTAGACACAGCTGACAATTGCTGGGACTAGATCCCGGTCTCTACGAGCAAAATTTGTAAATATTTTTGCGGATACGCTGGTAAAAATCAAAAATTTTTTTTACAATGAATTTATGAAATCAGAATAGTACAAGTTAATTAGTCGGTTAGATTCTAATTAAATTGGCGGGTAGTGTAACTAGCTGATCGAAATTAAAACAGTTAGGTATTCGTTTCTCAGGGTGAATAGGTTCTGTGTAGTCAGTGTTCCCATAGTTTATTTCACTAGCCCGTTACGCAACAATAGGGTTGAGAATTCCCCTTTTTGAGGAGATTTCTGGTGGACAGTCTTCAATCATTAGCAATTATTCCATAGCCATTTTTCTGGGTTGACGTGACTTAATGTCAAGCTTCCCCTGTTGAGTTGTCATCCTCTCTCAACAAGGAGGGTATTCTCATACCCCAGGATTTGTAGATTACCAATCCTTGCATACCAAGGACTAAATCAACCAATCTATGCCATATTGTTTGCCAATTAGTCTCTATTCACTAATCAACTGAATTCACTCTGACTTTCAGATTGTGGGAATTTCCCCAAAAAATTATCAGCAACAGCTTGATTTTGGTGCTGAAGCGAAAATCTTCACTCATAACTAGTGGTACTTCTATCATGGATAAATTTCACGTTAGTCAAGTTGACAATGAAGGTAATCCACGTGGTAACGGAATCATCAAGACGATTTGGGACATGGGATTAATCGTCTTTTTGTTCTTGCTTGCAACTATGATCCTGTCAAACCAAGAAGCTAATTCACCGACGGAAAACTCCCAAAAGTCTACTTCGACGACGACGGTGGTTACTCAAGCAAAGGATTTTATTGGTAAAACGATAACGGTCGAAGCCAATCAGATTGAATCAGTGGGGACAAATGCTTTTACGATTAGTAATCAAGAAAATTTTCCCCAAAAATCGTTTTTAGTGATCAATGCTTCTGGACAACCTGTTCAACTACCGAATCGAGGTAGTACTAATTTGAGAATTACAGGAACAGTTCGCAATCTATCGATTCCAGCGATTGAACGAGAGTTTAATTTAGACCTGCAAGATAGTACCTATCAAAGATTCCAGAATCAACCTGTAATTATTGCCCAGGAGATTCGTTCGGGGAACCTAACAGCAAGGTCAAAATAAACCGAAATATTTCGGTGTTCGGGAATACAGACATGAATTAAAAATTTGACGTTGTGTTGTAGAGACGTAGCAATTCTACGTCTCTACAATGGTTTTGGTTGTAATACAAAATGTAAATAATTTTAAATTCATAACCAAATTCAGCAACGCCAATATTTGTGATGGATTTCTAAGGGTCGCGCTGAGAGGGATTCGGATATTCTATTGTGGTCTTTGTCGGGTGTCCTCTCAAATATGAAGATTTTCACTTGTAGTCGAATTTAATGCATGTTATCTGTAAAAGGGTTAATTGGTTCAAAATAGCTCAGAACCCGTGTCAAGAGGGGAAACTACCAGATGCATGGAGATGGGAAGACTCGGCAAATTAATGTATTCAGTTTACTAATCAAATTTCTGGAAAAACCTTTCATCATCAGTAAATTCAATCAATCGCAGTTATTGCATCCGAGAAAACTCGCACTTATTTGCTTATTTTTTTTACTATCAATTGTCGCCTGTGGGGAAAAATCCCCAGATGCAGTTCAAGCACGTCCGCAAACAAGGGGTGAAAGGGGTGCAAGAAACACTACCCCATCAGTGGATGTGAGAATTGCCCGTCCAGAAAGTTTACGTAGTCAAGTTGAATACACGGGTACAACTTTACCACAACGAGAAGTGTCACTGCGATCGCAAATCCAGGGACAACTTTTAGGGTTAAATATTGATGTGGGCGATCGCGTCCAAAAAGGGCAAAATCTGGGTCAGGTGGATGATGCTCTTCTACGTACAGCCCTCAACCAAGCGGAAGCAGAATTAGCTTCTCTCCAATCGGAGGTAGCAAGATTAAATTCCCAAGTTGCCAATAGCCGAGTTGAAGTGGAACGTTTACGCTTGCAGTATAATCAGGCTGTTGCCGATGCTAACAGATTCAAAAAATTGGCAGCTGACGGCGCAATTCCCCTCCAAACCGCCGAACAAGCCCAAACCACAGCCCAAACCGCCGCAAAAGCCCTCCGTGCAGCCCAGGAAAAAGTACAAACTGATACTCAAGCTGTGACAACAGCCCAGGGGCGCGTATTAGCCCAAACCGCCGCAGTTGCTGAAGCCAAAAAACGCCGCGCCTATGCTCAACTAGTATCCCCGATTACAGGCGTAGTCAGTGCCAGGGTGAGTGAGCCTGGTAATTTTTTACAACCCGGTGGCGAAGTTGTCAGGCTCAGTGATTTTAGCCAAATCAGAATTATCACCCAAGTTTCCGAACTAGACCTGAGTCAAATTCGCGTCGATCAACCAGTACAAATTCGCCTCGATGCCTTTCCCAACCAGTCGTACACTGGTAAAGTGAGTCGAATTGCTCCCAGCGCAGACCCCACTGCTCGACTAATTCCCGTGGAGGTGGTGATGTCTAATCCCGATCAACGTATTAGTAGCGGTTTACTTGCTAGAGTTCAATTTGAGAATAATAATACTTCCCGCATCGTCATTCCCCTGACAGCCTTGACAACTACCCAAAAACGCCAACAACAAAACCGAGATCAATCTTCCACTAACTCTTCCAACCAACCCCAAGAAGGTAATATATTTGTAATTAATCCCGACAGTCCCAAACCACAAGTAACATCCCGTCCAGTTAAGCTAGGGAAAACTGCGGATGGAAAAGTGGAGATTGTAAATGGTTTACAACCAGGGGAATCCTACGTCAGTCGCAGTAGTGGACCATTAAATGACGGTGATACGGTACGCTTGTCTATTTTGTCAGAGGGAGTCAGGGAGCGCAAGAGAGGGGAGCAGGGAAAGAAATAAGCTAATTTCCTTCCTACTTAGAGGATGTTTTAAAGGTCGATTTTATACTTAACAGGCTCTTTTTTTTGGGAGTAAAGATGACCCGTCGGGTCGTCTGTACAGTGAGAATGGGATCGGCAGAGACGCGACGTTTCGTGTCTGTTTATAACAGCAAATATAACTAGGACTTACGCAAGCGTCACAAAATAAGGTCAACTGGCACATACCTTTGAATATGAGTTTAATGTGTGTAATCCTTAATTTATAAACCTTACGTCTGAATTCAGCCAATGTGATAGTTTGACTGAAAATGTGCCAGTTGC